>CALUIZ010000011.1 GCA_944320815.1 uncultured Phocaeicola sp.
CCGTTTTTGAATGTTCGCTCTTAGGAAGAAGCAGCGGAGTGGGGTTCAGATACACTTGGTGCATCGATTGCGGATAAACCGTTTCGCGTACATTTTCGTGTACTCTTTCCAGCGTGGTCTTTTGTGCCGTTATCGGATTGGTTCCGGCAAAGGCGAGCAGTGACAAAGCCATCACCGCTCCCTTGAAGAATAATGAGTGTCTTTTCATGTGTTTAAAAGCAATTTATGTGATTTGTTGAAATAGAATTTATTTCGCTCCCGTCAGTTGTGCGGGACGGTCGCCCGTCTCTTCCGTTTTCCAGCTTCCGTTTATCCGGTCGTGGATGACCGAGTCGGTCGGCTTGTTGAAGCGGTAGGTGTTCCCGTCCACATCCATTTCTTTCAATCCGTATCCGAATGTCGCTTGGTGTTGGATATTTCTTATATGAAGCATTGCCGGGCGGTCGGTGTCCAGTTCCGCTTTGATTACCCAATTGCCCAGACGGAACGTGCCGTCTTCTTCCCATATGGCGGAAAGAGTCTTTTCTCCGTCCGGAGTGACACGGATAATTGTCAGTACGCGGTTTTTCTTGCATTGCTCGAAACGTGCGTCAAGCGACCATTCTTTGTAGAATTTCTCTCCACGTACGGCCAATGCCTGATTAGGCGGAGCCTGATATTTGTCTGTTTGTGTTATGTTGAAAGAATGTTCGCTGAATATTTCTGCCAGTGAACTGAACTTGCCTTCCGGGCATACTGTCATTAGTTTGTTCCCATTTATCCGGAACTGCTGGCGACTGTGCAGCAACCAATCCCAATGTACCTTCTTGTCAGCTTCCAGTTCATCATAAATCACCACAATGTCCGGATGGAGCAGGAAGATGTGCCGGCGGAACTTGGTCAACGGATTCTTGCCGAAGCCATTCTCGGGTGATTGTTCCAGTCCGGCTTTTCTGAAGTTCTCTTTCCACATCGAATATTCACTGATGCCACAATATGCATTTGATGCGTCACCTAATGCATATGAGATGTGTTCTCCGTTGAACATGCGGACGATGTTCCCGTAAGCCCGTGTGGTGAAAGGCTGTCCGATGCTGTCTATAAGGACAGTGTTGTAGGCGCGTGTGTTGCGGTAGGAAAGCATGTTATGCGCATCACAGAAGTTCATGTAATGTCCAATGGCCCGATATACAGGAAAACCACGGAAGTGCAGGTTGAACGCATTCTGGTTGGAGTGCGTGTGGCTTCCCGACCCAAAGGGACTGGAATGGAAACTCAGGCACAGATTGTTGTCCAAGTCGTTCAGGTTGGAATTGGCTATCATTTCTCCGCTGTCTTTGAACCATACCGCTTTGGGAGCATTTTCCGGTAAAGTTCTGCTTTCGATACGTTCTTTTCCACACGCGAGGCGGAAGAGTCGGGTCTCATATTCATCCAGATACCTCTTGTCGAGTGTGGAATACCATGCGGCATATGGATTTCCCGTCTTGCGTGTCAGATAATCGGCGAATGCGCTCCGTATGCGGAGAGGTTGGGCATTCATCTTTTCATGTCCGTCTCCGAATCCTGCTGCCGATGACCCGGGAAACCAACTGTAAGTCTGCCCTATTCCTGCGTTCTGATACCAAGGGTGTTGCCAGAAGTCCGTACCGGTGAGGTAAGAGAAGAGTTCGGCCATGTATAATAAAGTAACAGCATTTGCACTGAAATAACTTGTGCCATTGTGCCAGTTCCCGTCGCGGTTGAAACCGGAGGCGGGAGCGCGCGATGTCCAGAGCTCGTAGCTGTATTCCAGATAGTTCTTTGCCACAGGATATTTGTCGTATATGACTAGCGATGCTTGAAGCAGATGGCGGAAGGTGAACTGCCAGAAGTGGTTGTCAAAAATGTGCGTCTCTTCTTTTCCGATGATATGCGGAATGTACCTGTTCAATACGGCCAGTAAGATGTTTTCAATCTGTTCTTTTTCCTGTGCGGTGAGCTGGTCACGGCAAGTCTCGTAGGTGCAGGCGAGGACAAAAGCCAGTTCTCCTGCCTTGAAGTCATTGTCCAAAACTTTTGGATCCACATCTTTCGCCAGCAGGCACCTTGCGTTCTGTGTCATTTTGTCCAGGTACACATCCCGTTGGAGCATCAGATAAGCAGTGTTCAGATAGTTGGTATGTTTGTACATGAGAGATATTTTGCTGTAAGGAGCATTGTCTGTGCGATAGTCCATTGCCAGTGCGTCTCTCGCCTCACTTACCATCCGTTCGAAGTCGGGTGACTTGCGCATCTCCTTTCGTGCTTTGTCAAGCGTACCGGTCAGAAAACAATACAGGCGGGAACCTTCTTGAGGGATGTTTCTAAGGAATGTCCTGAATGAAGGTGTAACGAATTGAGGGGTTTTTTCATTTATATTGAATGAATAAGTCTCGCTCCATGGCATTCTTTCCCCGTTTTTCCCAATGGAACGGAACCGCCAGTACCATGTTCCCGGCTCGAGAATGCGGTGCGGATTGAATATATTCCATGTCGCAGGTACTGACAATTGCGTATGGCCGTTTTCAAAGCTTTTGTCTTGTGAAAGTGCGAATTGAAGCGAATCCCCCTTTTTCATGTCCAAAGGAACAATCAATGGTGCAGGATTGATGAACGGTTCGTTGAACTCCTGCGGATAGGGGGTTACCCGTTCGTTCTCGTGGATACGTTCGGGAGTGTGCCGTCTTGCATCTTCTGCGTGGAGTGTCTGAAGCGAAAGAATGATGCAAATGGCCAGCATCGGGAATTTCATGGTCAAAAGATTTCTTTTCATGGTCTTGTTGTTTTATGAGGCAAAAATAGGCGGAGCAGGACATCCCGACTTTTTATTTGGGATAAAAAAATATCATTTTTGTCTTGTTGCGTGAAATAAAACAGGATTGACAGGAATTTCAACAAAAATGAAAGGGTATATAGGGTGGATTTCTGCTATATTTGTCGTGGCATTAATCATTTGCAATTTGGTAGGAACCATGAAAAACGCAAACGTCTTTTATCCTTTATTGTATTTATATCTATTGGTGATTCCTTTATCTGTATCCGGACAGATTTCATTTGAACATATAGGTCTTCTGCAAGGACTTTCGCAGAGTACCGTGGTGGGGATTACGCAGGACAGGAAAGGGAATATGTGGTTTGCCACGCATGACGGACTGAACCGTTTTGACGGATATAGCTTTATGGTATATCAGTATGATGAGTCGGACTCTACAAGCATATCGGATGATATAATCCGCACGGTAATGACAGACCGCGGCGGGAATGTTTGGGCTGGCACGCACCGGGGGCTTTCGCTTTATGATATGAATAAGGACGCTTTCCGCAATTTCTATTATCTTCCAGAGGGAAAGGAGACGGAAGTGTTGCATATAGAAGAATGGGACAGCAGATTTCTCCTTTTGAACACGTCGGAAGGGCTTTCTTTGTTTGATAAGGAAAAACAATGTTTTCAGGAAGTTCCTTCTCAATTGAAAGGTTTGCGCCCTACGGCAATAGAGCGGGACGGTGAGCAGCTCTATTTGGGAGTGTTCAGGAAACTGATGGTCTATTCGTTTTCTGACCATTCTTTGGATGAGGTGGAGTGGCTGCCTTCGGAGGGAAACGGACGGATTCTTGCCATTTTCCGACAGGCGAAGGATAAATTGTGGATAGGGACTGAGGGAAACGGACTTTTCCTGCTTAATCCGGAAAGTAGGGAAGTTGCTCATTATCGTGCGGGCGACAAAGGTCTGAGTTCCGATTATATTCGTGTGCTGGCATTGGATTCGGAATCGCAGCTGTGGGTAGGCACTATCAATTCGTTGAATATTTATAACGAGAAGGCAGACTGGTTTCAGGTGTATGACAGTAATCCTGTACGGGAGGGAACTTTGTCGCAGGCTTCTGTAAGGAGTGTCTATCGGGATGCGCAGGGAGGAATGTGGCTGGGTACCTACTTTGGCGGACTGAACTATTACCATCCTCTGAAACAACGTTTCCAGACAATAAAGCATATCCCTTATCACAATTCATTGAGTGACAATGTGGTGAATTGCATCAGAGAAGACACGGAAGGGAATTTGTGGATTGGCACCAATTCGGGAGGATTGAACTTCTATGAGAAAAACAGAGAGCGTTACACTTGTTATTCCATGGCGGAAGGATTGGAATACAATGACGTGAAAAGTCTGTATATAGACGAAAAGAACAATCTGGTGTATGTCGGAGTTCAGGCAGGCGGACTGAATGTGCTTGACCGCCGGTCGGGACGCATTTCGCGTTATACACTTTCAAACAGTTCTTTGCAGGCAAGAAGTGTGTATGCCATTCTTCCCGGAGGTGACGGGACTTTGTGGCTGGGGATATCCAATGGAGACGTTTATCGTTATTTTGTGTCATCGGGAGAATTCCGTCATGTGCCTTGTCGTGTGGGAGGAAAGAACTATAAGTCAAAAGGACTGACCGTAATGCATCTTGATGTGCACGGAAGACTTTGGATTGGCGGACGGGACGGGCTGAAAGTCTATGTCTTGCGGGGGAACTTTCTTGAGGAGACTGATGTTTTGCGGGGAAAAGCCTTGCCGGATGATATGGTGAATGCAATTTATGAAGACAGTGGGAAAGGACGTTTTTGGATTGGCACAAGGAACGGACTTTATAGAATTGATGAGTTGGAAAAGTCGATGGAGCACTATACGACCAAAGACGGTTTGCCGAACAATGTGGTTCAGAGTGTATTGGAGGATGCGTCCGGTATGTTATGGCTGAGTACAGACAAAGGTGTTTCCCGTCTGGATATGGAAAGACGCGTGTTCCGTAACTATTCGGTTGTGGACGGATTGTCTAGCAATCAGTTTAATTCGGGAGCCTGCTGTTTTACGTCCGAAGGAAAGATGCTTTTCGGAAGTGTGGATGGAATCACTTCTTTCGATCCGGAGGCTTTGACGAAAAATCCTTACATTCCTCCTACGTTGATTACGGAACTTCAAGTGTCGAACAAGGTAGTAAGGCCCGGCGACGGAACCGGAGTGCTCAAGAAGCATATCAGCGAGACAGACCGTATCACTTTGTCGGCATGGCAATCTTCGTTTATGCTGCGTTTTGCCGTGACAGATTATATATCGGGTGCACACAATCGGTTCGCCTATCGCCTGGATGGATATGAGGACGAATGGATTTATGTGGAGAATCCGGACCGTTTTGCCGTGTATTCCAATCTTCCTTCCGGAGAATATCGTTTTATGGTAAAGGCCGCCAACCGTGACGGGTTGTGGAACGAGATGCCGACTGTGCTGGATATTGAAATACTTCCCGTATGGTACAAGACCTGGTGGGCGATACTTCTGTTTTTCTTGTTGGCATCTGGAAGCGTGGCATTCGTTATCCGTTATTTCTGGATTCGGAAAAGCATGGGAATGCAGTTGGAGATGGAACGTCTGGACAAGGAGAAGGTGAAAGAAGTCAATGAGATGAAATTGCGTTTCTTCATCAACATTTCTCATGAACTGCGGACACCGCTTACATTGATAGTCGGTCCGATGCAGGATGTACTTTCCAGAGTTACAGACAACTGGGTGCTGTCGAGGCTGAAATATGTGGATTCCAATGCCAAGCGTCTCTTGCATCTGGTGAATCAGCTGATGGATTACCGGCGGGCGGAGTTGGGTGTGTTCCATCTGAAAGTTCGTGATACAGACATTCATGCGCTGGTTGAAAGAGTATATCTTATATATGCGAATTTGGCGGAGTCGAAAGGTCTCGTGTATAGTCTGGACTCGGAGATGGAAGGAGAAACGGTGCTGTGTGATGAAAGTTATGTGGAGCTGATTCTGAACAACCTGCTTTCCAATGCTTTCAAATATACTTCTAAAGGGAGTGTTACGGTTCGTTTAAAGAAAGAAGAAAGCAATCTGTTGTTGCAGGTAGAAGATACGGGGCCGGGCATTCCGCCGGATAAACAGAAGTTGGTGTTCGAGCGTTTCTACCAGGTGGACCATGAGCACATGGGAAGCGGGATTGGATTGTCTTTGATCAAACGTCTGGTTGATTTGCATCATGGAATAATTTCTTTGGATAGTACGGTGGGGAAAGGAAGCGTATTCTCTGTGTGTCTTCCTCTTTCTTCGGAGGTGTATGGAAAGGATGAATTTGCCAAGGAGAGTGATATGTATTCGGTTGCTCCGGCTGTGCGTTTGGAGGAGTTCTTGACCGATGCGGCGGATGGTGAAATGTTGGCAGAGGCGAGGGATAGTCGTGCGGAATTGTCGGGGAAAAAAGACTGTGTCTTGCTTGTGGAAGACAATACAGACATTATGGACTACTTGGAAGATGGATTGCGAGACTTTTTCGATGTGTTGAGAGCGGGTAACGGACAGGAAGCATTAGACGTGTTGCAGGATAAGGAGGTCAATCTGATTCTGACCGACGTGATGATGCCGGTTATGGATGGAATCAGGCTGTGCCGGCAGGTGAAACGGAATTTGAAGACAAGCCATATCCCGGTCATCATTCTTTCAGCCAAAGGGAAAATCGAAGATCAGCTGGACGGACTGAATGTGGGAGCGGATGATTATATACCCAAACCGTTTGTGATGGGAGTGGTGCTGGCCAAGATTCGCAATGTGTTGCGTACCTATCGTCAGGCGGTTGAATATTATTCCAAATCATTGGATGTGAAGCCGGAAAAGATGGCAATGACTCCTCTGGATGAAGAGTTCCTTGCGAAGGCCGTGAAGGTGGTGGAGAATTCTTTGGACGATGTAGAGTTTTCGGCCGACAGATTTGCGTCGGAAATGAACATGAGCCGGTCAAATCTGTATCTGAAGATGAAGGCCATAACCGGAGCGTCGACTACAGACTTTATCCGTAAGATCCGTTTCAGCCATGCTTGTAAGTTGCTTGAAGAAGGACGCTACAATATAATGGAGATAAGCGAAATGGTCGGCTTTAACACTCCGTCTTATTTCACTACCAGTTTCAAGAAATATATGGGTTGTCTGCCTACGGAGTATGTGAAGAAGGATGAGCCTCGGTAGAAACTTTTCAGTAGGGCTTGTAATTTTGTACATTGTCTCATAAAACATGCCTGACAAGTCGTTTCAGCTCACTTGTCAGGCATGTTATCAAAAGCGACATCTTCTTTTGTGCCGGGAGATTCATTGCTCCTTCAGCATCTTGTTGACTTTTTCGATATAGTTGAGGATTTCTTCCCGTCCGGTTTTCTTTTCGGCCGATGAGATGAAATAGGGGGGGAGCTCCTCCCATTGCTCCTTCAGCTTTTCCAGATAATTGTTGATGTTCGTCTTCAGCTTGCCTGTACCCAGCTTGTCCGCTTTCGTGAATATGATGGCGAACGGCACCCCGTTTTCACCCAGCCATTCGATGAACTGCAGGTCTATCTTCTGCGGTTCAAGCCGGCTGTCCACCAGCACGAACAGACAGCTCATCTCCTCGCGTTTCAGCACATAGCCTTCAATGAGCTTCCTGATTTTTTCCATCATGCTTTTCCCTCTCTGGGCATATCCATATCCGGGCAAGTCTACGAGATACCATTGCTTGTTTATCAGGAAATGGTTGATCAGCAATGTCTTGCCGGGAGTGGCGGAGGTCATCGCGAGTTTGGAACGGTTGGTCAGCATGTTGATCAGGCTGGATTTGCCCACGTTCGAGCGTCCTATAAACGCATATTCAGGCATGTCGGTATGAGGGCACATGTCTACATTTGAGTTGCTTATCACAAATTCAGCACTGGTTATGTTCATAAGGCAATAATGTTTGTTCTATATGAAATTTCTGTTGGCAAAGATAGCGAAAAAAACGGGATGTCCGGCAAGTGCGGCGCATGGTATTTGTCCGCTTGGAATTTTTTAGGAAACAGCGGGCTGTTTTGTTGAAAATACCCGCCTGTTCCGGTCAGAATAGGCGGTTGTTTTCTTGGATGTCCGGCACCGCTTTTTCCGTGCTGTAACGGTAGCTCAATGCCAGCAGTCCGCAGAAGGTCAGCAGCCCGTTGACCATCAGCATTTCATAGCCGAACTGGTAGCCGGTGGCCGATGATACAAGGTAGTCGGTCAGCCAGCAGACAAGGGGAGAGAAAATGGCGACATACGGGACGAAACGGTCTCGGACACGGAAGCGTGTGAACAGGCCGAAGGCGAACAGACCGAGCAGCGGACCGTAGGTGTAGGATGCGAGGACATAAATGGTGTCGATGACGTTCCGGCTTCCGATGGCTTCTATTGTCAGGATGCATCCGATGAATACGGCAGAAATGAACAGGTGGGAATATCTCCTTATCTTCTGCGCCTTTTCTTCCGGATAGCGTCCGATGTCCAGCAGATCGATGCAGAAGCTTGTGGTCAGTGCGGCAAGAGCGGAGTCGGCACTTGAAAAGGCTGCGGCAATGATGCCGATTGTGAACAGCACCAGCACCGGATAGCCCAGATAGCCTCCGGCAGCGAAGAACGGCAGAATGTCATCTCCCTTTTCCGGAAGCGTGATGTCCAGTTGTGCGGAAACAGACAGCAGCAGTACGCCCAGTGTCAGAAAAAGCAGGTTGACAGGGACGAACGACAGTCCGTAGCAGTACATGTTTTTCTGTGCGTCTTTCAGACTGCGGCACGAAAGATTCTTTTGCATCATGTCCTGGTCGAGTCCGGTCATCACAATGGTGATGAAAATGCCGCTGAAGAATTGCTTGAAGAAGTTTTGTTTTGAATGCCAGTCGTCGAACACGAAGATGCGGCTGTGGCTGCTTGCCGACACGGTTTCCACTATTTCTCTCGTGTCAAGATGGAGCAGGGAGGCCACCTGAAAGAGAATCAGTCCGAGAGCCAGCAGCAGGCAGAGTGTCTGGAAACTGTCTGTCCATACGATTGTGCGGATGCCGCTTTTCCGTGTGTAGAGCCAGATGAGCGCCACAGTTCCCGTCACGGTCACGGAAAAAGGTATATGGTAAGCGTCGAACACAAAATGCTGGAGGATGATGCATACCAGATACAGCCTTGCCGCCGCACCCAGCATTTTCGACAGCAGGAAGAATGAAGCTCCCGTCTTGTAGGCATGATTGCCGAAACGTTTTCCGAGATAGGTATAAATGGAAGTGAGATTCAGCCTGTAATAGAGAGGAAGCAGCACATGGGCGATGATGAGATAGCCGAAAAAGAATCCGATGCAGGTCTGCATGTAGGTCATGTCGATGCTTCCCACCATTCCCGGAACCGACACGAATGTCACTCCCGAAAGCGATGCCCCTATCATTCCGAATGAGACGATATACCAGGGCGACTGCCGGTTGCCGCAGAAGAAGGCATCGTTGTCTGTATGATGTGCTGCCGTGACGCGTGCCACGAGCAGAAGAAGGCCGAAATAGACCGCTATGGTGATTAAAATGAATGTTCCGTTCATGGTATCTTGTTTTGGGACGCAAAAATAGAGAGATTTTTCTTATTTTTGCACCTCGGAAAAACAGAAATTGGAAAAGAAGCATGAATCAACAATATCCGTCAGTATTGCTGGAAAAGGCGGTGGGGGAGTTTTCCAAACTTCCCGGCATAGGAAGGAAAACGGCCATGCGTCTGGTGCTTCATCTGCTCCGGCAGGATACGGCGGCAGTGGAAGCTTTCAGCAATGCGATGACTACCTTGAAGCATGAAGTGAAATATTGCAGGATTTGTCATAACATATCCGATACGGATGTGTGCGGAATCTGCGCCAATCCCTTGCGTGACGCTTCTACCGTCTGTGTGGTGGAGAACATTCGCGACGTGATGGCCATCGAGAACACCCAGCAGTATAAAGGACTGTATCACGTGCTGGGAGGGGTCATCTCTCCCATGGATGGTATCGGACCGTCCGATCTTGAGATAGACAGTCTGGTGGAGCGTGTGAGGGAAGGCAGTGTGAAGGAAGTGATTTTCGCTCTCAGTTCCACCATGGAGGGGGATACAACCAACTTCTATATCTCCCGCAAATTGGGAGGGCTGGACGTGAAACTGACCGTAATCGCCCGTGGCATATCTGTGGGCGATGAATTGGAATACGCTGACGAGGTGACTTTGGGACGTTCGATTCTGAACCGTACGCTCTTTACCGGAACCATATAATGAATGATTGGTATGAAGGAAAAAATCAACCGGCTGCTGCTTGTCCTGCAGCTTGAATTTACATTGCTCTGGGTGTTGAACATTGCACTTGTGGTGTTGTATGAGTCTGATATACTTCCTCAGGGAAGTCTTGTCGGCGATGCGCGGATGGATTATATCATGCAGACAACGGGGATTCTGCTTGCTGTGTGTTTCATTCCGCTTTCTTTGCGTGTGTTTCACTTGTCTCTTACCCGTTATGTACGGAAACTTTCTCTCCCGGATGCGCTGGCAAGCTACCGCCGTTGGAGTGAGGTTCGGTTAGCCATGCTTCTGGTTCCTTCCTTGTTCAACATGACGGCTTATTATACCACTTTGAATACGACGGGAGTTTTGTGCGCGGGTATGGTCCTGCTGGCTTCTTTGTTCTGTGTGCCCGGGCGGAAACGTTTGTTGTCCGAACTGGATTTGGAGCGGAATGAAACGGAAAATCTCGACTGATATGAATGAGTGTGAAGGGAAAAGGATAGTATTGCGTGCTCCTGAGCCTGAAGATTTGGAAGCGTTGCTTGCCGTAGAGAATGATGAGCGTCTTTGGGAGGTGGGGACGGCGACCGGTCCTTATTCACGTTTTCAGATGAAACGGTATCTGACGGATGTACAGAACGATCTTTATGCCGACCGTCAGTTGCGCCTGATGATTCAGCATGAGACGGAAGGAGTGGTGGGAATCATTGACCTCTGTTATTTCGATCCGCGCCACAACCGTGCGGAGATTGGTCTCGTGGTCCGTGAAGACATGCGGAGGAAAGGCATTGCCCATGAAGCTCTCCGCCGTTTGGAACGTCATTGCTTTCGTCTTCTGGGGATTCACCAGCTTTATGCATATGTGCTTTCTGACAATGCTCCTTCATTGGGTCTTTTCCGGGCATCGGGATATGAAGAAACGGCCCGGCTTAAGGATTGGGTCAAGACCGGTTCCATTTATAGGGATGTCTGTCTGTTCCAGAAAATAAATCCTATGGACAGTCAGTTGAAGGAAGGGTAGACAGGATATTTTGCCCAGATGCGGTATTTCTGTCCTAGGTCGTTCATGCTTTCATTCCACAGCTTCGGGTTATGGTAGTCCAGCAGTTGCTTGCAGTGGCTTTCTCCCACCATCCAGCAGTCTTCCTGAATCTCCTTCTGTAACTGTCCGTTGTCCCATCCCGCATATCCTGCGAAGAAACGGACATGGCCTTCCAGGGGATTCCCCTTCAGAATATATTCTTTCATTTCTTCAAAGTCTCCGTTCAGATAGAGTTCGTCGCTGATTTTCAATGCCCCTTCAAGCTCGTCAATCGTGTGAAGGAAAAAGATGGTGTCCCTTCCTACGGGACCTCCTTTGAACACCGGAATGTCCGGCACGGAGTCGAAGCCAGGAATGAGCTGGTTCAGCGTGACGTGGTGGTGGAATTTTCTGTTCATGACCAATCCCATGCTTCCTTCCTCATTATGGGTAACCATCAAAATAACCGCACGGGTAAATTGGTAATCAGACAATAACGGGGAAGCGATAAGAGTACTTCCCATGACTGGAAGCGCCTTATTTGCCTTGACTTGAAAAATGCGCATGTCCATAATAAATGTATTTCAATTTCCTAAGATAGGGCTTTTTGTTGGAATATGAAAAGGAATGAGCAATTCTTTTTTGGAAACTTTGATTGACGTTGGCCGGAGGCGGACCGTCACCGTATCAGGATTTGTCGCCGTCGGCATTGTCTTTTCCTTTGTTCTCCAGTCTTTTCCACCATTTGGTGTAGCGGCGGGTCAGTTTATAGTATATGTATGTCCCGGCATACAGCCAGACGACGTTGCTCAGTATCTGCAGGACTTTATGGTCTTCCAGCATCGGATAGAAGGTAAGGAAACAGATGATTTCCTGTATGAATAAAGTGGAGAGGTATCCCATGAGGATGTAGACTGCCGCCATCTGTTTCGAATAGTTGCTTTTGGGTTTCATAGGCTTTATGATGGTTTAATCGGTTGGACTGTTTTCATTTTCCTGTCCGGACACCCGGGCAGGGAGCGTGCGCTTGACGTACCATATGCACAGAACGGTCAGTGTCGCTCCCGCAAAGGCCATGCCCGCGGCTCCTGACGTTCCGAATGCTTCCGTCATCGTTTGGTCTTCTTTCCCGGAAAGATGGTAGAGAAGTGCGGAGGTGCCGTTGTTGATGAAGTGCATCAACATGCCGGGCAGAAGGCTCCCCGTCTGATAATATATCCATCCCAATGCCAGTCCGGTGACGAATGCGAACGGAATCTGCACGGGGTTTCCGTGGACGGCTCCGAAAATCAGGGCGGGGACCACTATTGCCCAGACAGGACGTTTCCATTTGCGCAGCAGATGACCCTGCATCGCGCCGCGGAACAGAAGCTCTTCCATGAAGGGAGCCATGATGACGATGGCTATGATTCCCATCGGATGGTTCATGGCCAGTTCAAAGAGCTGTTTCTTTTCGTCCGGGAGTCCGGCGAGTTCGGTCAGGTAATTTGTCCAGAATCCCATTCCGACGATGAGAAGTGCCGAGGCAAACATGACTGCCCCCGTATGAGGGAAGTTCAGGCGCATCTGACCGGAATCTACATATTTCCAGACCAGCAGATGGGCACTTACGGCCAGTGCGGAGAGCACTTGCGCCCACATGTTCAAGGTGAAGAAGGATGGTTCCGAAAGGGACGGAAGTGCTGTCGTGTGATGGACAGCCATATATCCGGCATAAAGCAGTGCGCCGATTCCGTATGAATAGGTGATGTAATAAATCAAAAGTTTGATGGTACGTCCCATGTCTGTAGTCTGATTGGTGTTTTGAATGTGTAAATATAGTGAAATTAAACGTGAGTGGTGCGCTGTATGCGCCGATTAATTGTTTTTTTCGTTTGTCCGGCGGATGAGGCCTTTCGTGTCCCAGCAGGTGCAGACGGAAAAACACCCTGTTGTTTGAACCGGAATATCCCGCTGCTTCAGATGGAATGACGGGATATTCCGTTTGAAACAGCGGGACAGGATGGTGCGGTGACCGACGGCTGCAGTGCGTCACACCATGTCTTCGCCTGTGCGGACAACCGGCACGCGTATGGTTTTGTGGAATGGAATGAAGCGTGAGATGACGGCAATGACCAGTGTCACGGCCAGCATCCATCCCAGCATATGTTTCAGGGCAAGAAGCATGCTCTGCTGCTGCAGCACGGTGTAGAGGCTGTTTGTGGCGAGCTGCATCGCTTCGTCGATGCCGTGGCCTTGTGCCAGACCGCTTTCCAGCGTTGACGAATAGCGGGAGGCGGCCAGAGGGTCGAGCATGGTGATGTTTTCCGATAGCTGCACCATATATTTCTGCTGCAGGCGGTAAAGCACATTGCTGTAGATGGCAGAGGCCATCACGGGGGCCAGTACGGCACGGAAGGTAATCAGAAAAAAGGCGTTGTATATCAACAGCTTCGGGTTCAGGTCCTCTACCACAAAGAGACCGAAAGCGATGAGCAGCACCATCATGCCCAGCCCACGGAAAAAGAGGGGAAGGAAAAGTCCCTCATAGGTGCTGTCGGGCGAGATGGTGAAATAAAGTATCCCGAAGAAGACGACAAAACATGCCATGCCGCCTGCGATGAGGAAGCGGAAACGCCATCGTTGCCACCGGAACCACCAGAAGCAGATGAAGGCTCCTAATATGTATCCGGGAAGGAGATAGACGTATAATGTGTAGTTGTGCACGTTGTCCACGCGCAGAATTGAGGTCATGTAATTGCTCAACAGGGTGGTGGAGGTACTGAAGAACATCACCAGCATCATGTAGAAGTAGCCTAGAATGGCTTTCCATTGGAACAGGGGTTTCAGACTGACATACGGCTGCGGAGCATGAAACTGTTCCCAGATGAAGAGTGCGATGAGCAGTGGAGCAATCACAATGTAGATGCAGATTTTGGGAGATGCCATCCAGTCGGATATTTTTCCGTAGGTCACCACATAGACGAGCATCAGAAGTCCGGTGGAGATGATTGTCATTTCCCGCAGGTGCAGTTCCTTCAGAGGAACTCCCTTCGAGGGACGGTCGTGACGCAGCAGTATGATGACCATCAGGATGGCCAGAATCAGAAGCATCATCATGAAGTAGTACATGTATTTCCAGTCGTAGTGATAGGCGAGCAGGGCCGTGACAATCATGGAAAGCTGTCCGCCGCTGAACACAAGCGGATAGAAGTAGGCATAGAACTCACTTCTCACGTCGGTGGGACTGAACACGAACTTGATGCGGCGGATGAGCCACAGCATGAGGAAACCTTTCAGGAAACCGATGACGAAACTGAAGATGATGAGCAGGTCGATGTTGGCGGCGCGCGCGCATATCCAGCTCAGAAGGAACTGGAGGGTGAGGTCGACCAGCAGCAGTGATTTGCTCGAAAAGGAGTTCAACACCTTCGGCACGATGGGATAGGCAATGGCCATACCTGCCGAGGCCGCATAATAGCCGATGGTGATGTCTTCCGTATATGCGCCCAATGTGCTGGAAACCTCCACCATGCTGCCGGTATAAGCTCCGTTGAGCATGGTTACCGGAAAGATGATGAAAAACACAAGGCCGATGGCCAGCCAGTCGGGAACCCACTGGCGCACGGGTATGTCGAGTTGCTGGGCGGTCATCATCTTTTCAACGCTTCTGTTTCAACCATCATTCCGGCACGGAGCTGTGCCATGTCTTCCGGAGTCACGTTGTCGAAGTCTATGCGTACGGGGATGCGCTGCTGCACCTTCACGAAGTTTCCCGCTGAATTGTCGGTGGGGACCAGCGAGTATTTCGATCCGGTGGCTTCGGATATGGCGGTCACATGTCCGTGGAACACCTTGTTCGGCACGCCGTCTACCTTGATGCGCACCGGCTGTCCGATGTAGATGTTTGAAATCTGAGTCTCTCGGTAATTGGCGGTAATCCACTTGTCCGACTGACGGACCAGATAGGAAAGTGTCTGTCCTGCCGAAACGTATTGTCCCGGTTCCAGTGTGCGCCGGCCCATGTAGCCGTCATAAGGAGCGATCACCACAGTGTATGAGAGATTGAGGTTGGCCATATCCAGTGCCGCTTCGGCGCGGAGAATGGCGGCTCTGGCGTTGACTTTCCGCTTGTTGGTTTCCGTGTATTGCGACCGGGCCGCATCTTTCTGTTTGAGAAGCGCATCGTAGCGGGCGCGTGCCGCTTCATAGTCGGCTTTAGCCTGGTCATACTGCTGTTCCGGTACCGATTCTTCCTTGAGCAGACGCTCATAGCGGTGGAAATCCTGTTCGGCTTTCCATAGCCGTGCCTTTGCTTCATTCAGACTGGCATCTTGCTCGGCGATGCGGGTTTCCGAAGTTTCAATGTTCGAGTGGAGCACATCTTTTGAACCCTGTGCGTCCATCAGGGAAGCTTCGGCCTCTTTCTGTCTGATCAGATATTCCCGGTTGTCGAGCGCCACAAGCGTGTCTCCTTTATGCACGAACTGGTGTTCGCGGAAGCGCACATCCTGTATGTAGCCCGCCACGCGGATGTTTACGGGTGATATGTACTGGTCTACGAACGCGTCGTTGGTAATCTCATAGCTGATGTATTTCCAGAAATAGTTGACGGTCCATAGCAGTCCCGAACTGGCAATCAGCAGGCAGACCGTGTTCAGGATGATGTTGCGTCGCTTGCGTCTTTTCAGACGTCGGTATTTTGATTCGAGTGAAGTCATAATCTGTTTGTATGGTGTTTGTTATTGTCAGTTCAGTTTTCCGATGGCTCTCTGAAGCTCATAATATGTATAGACCACTTGTGTGCGGGCTGTCGTGAGCTGCAGTTCGGCATCCAGCCGCAAGTTGTCCGCATCCAGCAGGTCGGTCAGAATGGCCAGTTGGTTCAGATAGCGGTTGCGCATGATGCGGTAGTTTTCCTCTGCCTGCCTTACTGAAAGTTTCAGTGCGTCTACCCGTGCGAGTGCTTCGTTGTGTCTCAGGCAGGCATTGTGTACGGTGATGCGTATCTGCTGTTTCTGTTGCTCCTCCGCATTCCTGTAAAATTCCATCTGACGGCGTGCTTCGCTGATTTTGTGCTTGTTCTTGTAGAGAGCCGACAGGGGATAGGAGAATGAAAGCCCGATGTTCCATGCGTTGTTGTACATGTCTGCAAGTGTGCGGGATACGGGCCGTGCCAGCGTGTTGGCGGCATAAAGCGACAGTTGGGGCATCTGTGCCGCACGGACCACGTCGATGTTGTTGCGTGCCAGGTCGGTCTGTTTTGTCTTCAGCCGCATGGCCGGGTCGTTGGCATATGCCTGCTCCATATAGTCAGAGTAGCTTCCCAACCGGTAAGTTTCGTTCAGCAGAGCCGTGTCGGGGCACAGAAGCAAAGTCTCTTCCAGTCCCAGCAGAATGTCCAGTTGCTGAGAGGCGAGACGGATGTCGTTTTCCGTTTCGAGAAGGGAAAGACGGTTGTCGGTGAGTTGCATTTCACTTCTCAGTACGTCATTGTTGGTGATCAGCCCCTCCTCCTTCATCTGGCGGATGTCCTTCAGACGGCGTTCCGATTCGTTGATGTTGCGTGTCAGTACCATGTGCTGCTTGTAAAGGCTGAAAAGGTTCAGATACTGGCGGAGCAGCGATAGTTTGATGTCCGCACGGTCGGTGGCCGTCTGTAAAGCCGCTATCTCCTTTTCTATATCCGCTTGGCGGATGGCATACTTGATTCGTCCTCCATGGTAAAGCGGCTGGTCGAGGTTCACCGCATAGTTCTGCGACCAGTCGGGCGAGTCGGGGCAAGTGGGGTCAGAGAGTCCGCGCTGAAAGATTACAGGCTGGCCCACATATCCCCCGTTCAGTCCGATGCTGATTTCCGGCAGACGATTTGTCCGGGCCGTTCGTGTGCGTTCTTCTGCCATCCGTTCCTTCAGTCTGTCTGCGGCCAGTTGCAGGTTCTGCTTCATTCCCCATTCAAAAAGCTGGCTTATGCTGAGGTAAAGAGAGTCCTGAGCGTACATTTTCAGCGGGGAAAAGGCCAGAATAAGTCCTATCATTCCCACTGCATAAAAAAATCTGGTGTGCATAGAGAAAGCCTTTTTAGTTTAGTGTGGAAGCGGACATTCACGCGCCTGTACATTTCGGGCTTTGTCATCCACGACAAGAATGTCCTTTGAGTTTCCGGCTGCAAAGATAATGATTTTTGCGGAATTTATTTCGTGTCCGTCCGTTTCACGTGAATTTTGTCCGTCCGTTTCACGCTGTAGCTGTGTCGGTTCCAGTCGTTGTTCCGGTGTGAAGATGCCCGGTCCGTCAGTCTTCACCGACGATCTTTCCGCCATTCAGCAGGAGATTTTTTGGCAGCTCTTTGTCAAAACCCGTAATTTATATACAATGTTATTCGGCCAATCCTTGTATTTTTACATCGTCGGATTAAAGAACATGCAAGGTGAGCAAGATGGAGAATGAAACCAGCAGTCTGCTGGCAATGATACGTGAAGGCAGGCCCATGACGCGGAGACAACAGCTGTGGCTGACCGTACAGTTGAGTGTGCCTGCAATCGTGGCACAGCTCTCGTCCATTCTCATGCAGTATATCGATGCGTCAATGGTGGGCAGTCTGGGAGCTAACGCTTCAGCCTCCATCGGACTGGTCTCCACAACCACATGGCTGTTCTGGGGAGTGTGTTCCGCCGCTGCTACGGGTTTCTCTGTGCAAGTGGCGCATCTCATTGGGGCGGGCGACATGAAAGGAGCGAGAGCCGTGCTGCGCCAGTCCATCATTTCCGTGTTTGCGTTCAGTCTGTTGCTGGGACTGGTCGGTGCGGCCATCAGCGGTCCGCTTCCGGGCTGGTTAGGGGGAGACTCTGTGATACGGCGCGACTCTTCACTCTATTTCCTTATATTTTCGCTTTTTCTGCCGATGCTCCAGCTTAACTTTCTGGCCGGAGGAATGCTGAGGTGCAGCGGAAACATGCGTGTGCCCAGCATCCTGAACGTGCTGATGTGTATTCTGGATGTCATATTCAACTTCTTTTTGATATTTCCCACGCGCGAGATGGAGGTGTTCGGGCATATGGTACAGATGCCCGGAGCCGGACTTGGAGTGGAAGGGGCTGCATTGGGAACGGTGCTGGCTGAGATGGTGGTGGCTGCATTGATGATGGGCTATCTTGTGACGCGTTCGCCGGAACTGAAGCTGGTGGGCGAGAAGGGGCGTTTTCTTCCCCGGAAGTTTGTCTTGAGGCAGGCCGCCGGAATCAGTCTCCCGATGGGACTTGAACACATTGTCATCTGCGGAGCGCAAATCATGACCACCGTCATCGTGGCTCCGCTGGGCATCATAGCCATTGCCGCCAATTCGTTTGCCATTACTGCCGAAAGCCTCTGCTACATGCCGGGGTATGGTATATCCGATGCGGCGACCACTCTGGTAGGGCAGAGCCTGGGAGCTGGGAGGAGGGAACTGACACGGACATTCTCACATATCACCGTTTATATGGGCATGGCCGTGATGGCATTCATGGGGGTGCTGATGTATGTGTTCGCTCCGGAGATTATCGGAATTATGACACCCGTGGAGGAAATTCGCACGCTGGGTGTCACTGTCCTCCGTATCGAAGCCTTCGCTGAACCGATGTTTGCCGCCTCCATTGTAGCATACGGTGTGTTTGTGGGGGCAGGCGGGACACTTGTCCCTAGTCTGATGAACTTTTTCAGTATCTGGGCGGTCCGTCTGACACTGGCCTTCTGGCTGGCTCCTGTCATGGGACTGCAGGGCGTATGGCTTGCCATGTGCATCGAACTATGTTTCCGCGGCATTATCTTCCTGATTCGTCTGGAGCGTGGCCGGTGGATGAACAAACAGACATTACGAACTTAAAAACATATTTAGAGCGATGAAATTCAATTTTGACGAAGTGATTTCCCGACGGAATACGAACTGCATCAAGTGGGACAATTCCGCTGACCCCGAAATGCTGCCCATGTGGGTGGCCGACATGGATTTCCGTACGGCTCCTGCCATTGTGGAGGCATTGCAGAAACGCGTGTCGCATGGCATATTCGGCTATACGTGTGTGCCTGACGAATATTATGAGGCGGCAATCGGCTGGCTGGACCGCCGGCACGGACTGAGGGTGCGGAAAGACTGGTTCATCTATACTTCAGGGGTGGTTCCTGCCATTTCCGCCATCGTCAAGGCGATGACAGAACCCGGCGACAAGGTGATTCTTCAGACTCCGGTCTATAACTGCTTTTTCTCGTCCGTGCGCAATAACGGATGTGAAATAGTGAGCAATCCGTTGGTTTATGCAGACAACACCTATCATATGGATTATGAAGATTTGGAGCGCAAGGCATCCGATCCGCGCGTCAAGGTGCTGATACTGTGCAATCCCCACAACCCTGCCGGAAGAGTGTGGACACGTGAGGAACTGGTGAAGCTGGGGGAAATCTGTATCCGTCATAATGTGCTGGTCATCTCAGACGAAATCCATTGCGAACTGGTCTATCCGGGACACAAACACTTGCCGTTCGCTTCCATTTCGGAAGAATTTCTGAAGCATTCAGTCACCTGCATTTCTCCGAGCAAGGCCTTCAATATAGCCGGACTCCAGATAGCCAACATCATTGCTCCTGACGATGAAATCCGCCGCCGGATTGACCGTGCCATCAATGTCAATGAAGTGTGCGACGTGAACCCGTTCGGGGTGATTGCCACCATTGCGGCATACAATGAAGGGGAGGAATGGCTGGATCAGCTCATCGGGTATATATGGGAAAACTATAAGTTCATGAAAGACTTCTGTGCGGAAAATCTGCCGGACTTTCCGCTGGCGGTGCTGGAAGGTACTTATCTTGCATGGATGGACTGTTCTGCTCTTCATATCCCCTCGGAAGAGCTGGAAGAAAGGCTCCGGAAGGAAGCGAAACTTTGGTTGAACGCGGGAGCGATGTACGGCAAGGACGGAGACAGTTTCATGCGCTGGAATCTCGCCTGTCCCCGTGAAAGGGTGGAAGACGGACTGAACCGTTTTCTGAATTTCGTGGAGAGACACAGAGGCTAAGGGTCGAGTATCTTCATGGCAATGTCCATGTAACGGATGATGTCGGTGGTCAGTTCCCGTTCATATACGTCGCTCCGTTTATGTCCCAGACGGACCACGATGGCATCGAGAGACGGAATGGCAATGACATACTGGCCCAGCATTCCGCGCATATAAGGATTTGTCTGGTCTTTGTAGTGCATGATCCAAGTCTGGAAACCGTAATAATTGAGCGGACTCTTTCCCCATTGGTCTTTCAGATAGTTTGCGGGAGAAAGTGCTTCATTAAGGTATTTTTCCGACACGATTCGTCGGCCGTTCCAGTCTCCATGGCGGAGCATCAGCCGTGCGAAGCGTGCGACATCTCTGGCGGTGGTGTGGAAGCAGCAGAATGCTTTTTCATCACCGCCTTTCTTGTCCAGAAGCCAGTAGGCGTCATGTTCCGTCTGCATTGGTTTCCACAGTTTCTCTTCGGCATACCGGCTAAGCGTCTTTCCGGTGGCCGCTTCTATGACAAAAGCCAGTAACTGGGTTTCTCCGCTCCGGTAGGAATACTGCACTCCGGGTTCCTCGCTCACGCCGAGACCGGTCACCAAATCATAGAGGTCGTTTCCGTAATATCCGTGTGTGGTGACGGAGAACAGCGATGCGTATGACTCGTCCCAGTCCATACCTGCACTCATCGTAAGCAGATTGCGGACAGTGACCTTTTTCTGGTTCCCTTTCGTATAATCTGGAATGTATGCGTTTACCGGGTCATCGAGACTGCGGATATGTCCCTCATCAAGGGCAATCCCGGCCAGAAGTCCTACGATTGTTTTTGTTGCAGAATAAATGTTTGAAGTTTGTGTATCGCTCCAGCCGTTGCGATAGCTCTCAAACAGGATGCTGTCGTGTCGGATGACAAGAAACGCGACGGTTTCCAGTTCGTCCATATAATCCGCGTCATCGGGTGAAAGGAGGTGATGGTTGTAATTCTCGGCCAAGGGCCAGTGCCATACATTATCGGGATTACAGTGCACCGTATCGCGTGAGAAAGTCTCAAGGTCATCAATGACTGGCATCCAATGAACCAGAGCCTGCCGGGCATAATATGGGAGAGACAGATAAATCACTGCGAGCAGCAATATTCCTGCAGCAGTGAGTCTGAATATTCTTTTGCGTTTCATCTTCATGGAGTATGAGTGTCTTCACATCCCAAAGATAATCAATAGTCTTTTGAGCAGATAAAAAAAACCGGAAAAAATCTAATGATTTTCTCCGGTTTCAAGTGATTCCGCCGCGATTCGAACGCGGGACCCACAGCTTAGAAGGCTGTTGCTCTATCCAGCTGAGCTACGGAACCATCCTTGTGAATGTTGTAAAAAATTGGCGGAGAGACAGGGATTCGAACCCCGGGTACCTCGCGGTACAACGGTTTTCAAGACCGCCGCAATCGACCACTCTGCCACCTCTCCAAAACTCCTTCTGGGAGTGCCTTTTCTCAAAAGCGTTGCAAAGGTACGGATGTTTTTTGAATTTGCAAACTTTTTGCTGAAAAACTTTAAAAAGATTATTTCCTTGCTCCGCTTTTTGATTTGTTTTTTCCGTTATGTCGCGCACCTTTCAGCAGTTCACGGTGAAAACGCATTTCAGCCCGCTGGACATCATAGATTTTTTTTGCGGAAAGGAACTTCTTGTATTTTCTGACGTATTCCAGATCCAAGTTGTCATTGGTGATACGTGCCTGGATAATATCCTCCACGATGCGGCCGTATTCCGCTTCCGTTGTGTTCGGGTTTTTCCCTTCTCTCATCTTTTCCCATGCTTCTTGGTTGTATCTGCTTTTTTTGTCCTGGAGCTCGAAATAAAGGGGGAAAAACTTGTTTGCCTCCTCCTGCGTCAGTCCGGCGCGTCGGGTGATGAACTCCCGCTGCCGTTCACGGAATTCTTCCTTGCTCAACTGCGGTTTCTGTGCCAGCAGGCTCGGAATGCAGCAGAAAGCGAATAAAGATGACAGGAGAAAGATGGAAAATGCTTTTTTCATTGTCGTAAGTCTGTTTTTATTTATAGATTTCAGCATCCGCATCAGTGAGATACTGATAGAGTGTATAGTCATCCATCATGGTCTGGTTCACTATCGGGTCGATATATTCGTCGGGAAGTTCGGAGAGATTGATGCCGGGCACACCGGAATCCTGCGTGTCTTCTTTTCCCACGAATGTCTGCACCATCAGCATGATGCCACAGAACATGGCGGTCATGTATATCCACGGCTTTATGCGGGTCCATAGGGTGACGGCGGGAGTTCCAGCGGATGTCTTTTCCGGAAGTTGGTCCATCATCTGCACGGCGAAGTTTTCAAAGTAACCTTCAGGCACTTTGAACGGATTTTCCTTGCCGCATCTGTTCAATAAGTTGGTCTCTTCCTTTTTCATGGTCTTGTCTCTTTATTTCTTTAGACACTTTTCGGGCGAAAAGGTTTAATCGTTTCTCTCAAAAAAATCTTCTATTTTCTTTACGGCATGGAAGTAGGAAGCCTTCAGTGCCCCGACACTGGTGCCCACGATTTCCGCTATCTGTTCATACTTCATTTCCTGAAAATATTTCAGGTTGAACACGATGCGTTGTTTCTCCGGCAGAGTCATGATGGCCTTCTGGAGCATCTTCTGGGTTTCATTGCCATCGAAATACGGGTCGCTCTCCAGCCTGTTGATGAGGGCGGCATCAGCATCGTCGATTGAAAGCTGCTTTTCGGCCCGTTGTCTGTTCAGGAAATTCAGGCATTCGTTGATTGCGATGCGGTAGAGCCATGTAGACAGCTTGGCTTCTCCCCTGAAACAGTCCAGATTGTCCCAGGCCTTCATGAACGTGTTCTGGAGCAGGTCGTTGGCGTCATCGTGCGAGAACACCATGCGCCTTATCTGCCAGTAAAGCGGTTCACTGTAGGCGCGCACCACTTCTCCGAAAGCTTCCCGTTGGGTGGAAGGTTCCTGAAGGCGGAATGCTATTTCTTTTTCGTTGTATCTGTTCATGCTTTTGGATTCATCGCTGGTTTATATGACAGGCAGATGCAGGTTCGGTTTAACCGGATTAGCCTTCTTTAACGTCCTCATACAGGGATGGTGAGGTTTTCGTCTGCCAGTATCGTGTCCGGGAATATGGCTTTCGCTTCTTTCAGTAACGCCTTCTCATCCTCATAGCGTGCCGAGAAATGGCCGATGACCAGCCGTTTCACTTTGGCATCGAGGGCTATCCGCGCGGCTTGTGCGGCGGTGGAGTGCTGGGTCTGCCTGGCCCGTGCCGCATTGTCTTCGGCAAATGTGGCCTCATGGAAAAGCAAGTCGGCTCCTTCTATCTGTTCTGCTATCCGCGGCAGGTAAGACGTGTCGGAGCAGTAGGCATATGAGCGGGGAGGGTCGGACGGGAAGGTGAGCCGGGCATTGGGTATGACGACACCTTCCTCCGTCACGAAATCTTCTCCGTTCTTGATGCGGTTTATCATATAGACAGGAATCCGGTAGAAGTCAATCATGTCGCGCCGGATATGGTTGGGGGTCGGCTTTTCGCGGAACAGGAATCCGCAGGTAGGCAGACGGTGTCTCAGGGGAATCGTCTCCACGCTTACCGAACGGTCGTCGTAAATCACCTCCCGTTTGCCCGGGTCAATCGGATGGAACACAACTTCAAAAGGCAGACCTTTGCAGAAGAAGTTGAGATGAGGCCTGAGCAACCGTTCCAGTTCCGGATGGGCATAAACATGAAGCTGTGCCGTGCGCTCCAGCATGCCGAATGTGGAGATAAGGCCCGTCAGGCCGAAACAATGGTCTCCGTGAAGATGGGAGATGAAGATGTGGTTCAGCCGGTTGAAGCGAAGCTGGGAACGCCGGAGATGCACCTGCGTGCCTTCTCCGCAGTCAATCATGAACAGCTTCTCCCGCACATTGACCACCTGTGAGGTCGCATTGTGCCGGAGTGTGGGCAAGGCTGAACCGCATCCTAATATGTGTACGTCGAATTTTTCCATGCGGGACAAAGATACATGATTTTCCCGACACACAGGAAAAGAATCATTCGAATTTTGTGTTCCTCATGTCGCCTGTCTCGGCAAATGCGATGTGCATTCTGAATGCATTTCTGAGCGACATCGGAGTGTGGCACGAATGTCCTTCCGAGAGTTTCAGGTAGTCCCACAGCAGTTGCTTGTAGTCGGGGTGTGCGCAGTTTTCGATGATGCAGCGCGCACGTTGCGACGGAGACTTCCCGCGCAGGTCGGCCACGCCCTGTTCGCTGACGAGGATGCGCACGTCATGTTCGGTGCTGTCCACGTGCGACACTTGGGGAACGATGGATGAAATCAGTCCGCCCTTTGCCGTCGACGGTGTGGTGAAGATGGAAAGGAAAGCGTTGCGCGCGAAGTCGCCCGACCCTCCGATTCCGTTCATCATTTTTGTGCCCGATACGTGGGTGCTGTTCACATTTCCGAAGATGTCCGCTTCCAGGGCGGTGTTCACCGCGATGATTCCCAGCCGGCGGATGAGTTCCGGATGGTTGGTGATTTCCTGCGGACGGAGCAGCACGCGGTTCCGGAAATTCTCGATGTCGGCATACATCATGTCCAGATGATCTTCCGAGAGGGTCAGTGAACTTCCGGCCACAAAGCGGATCCGCTCTTTCAGCATCAGGTCAATGACGGAGTTCTGTATGACCTCGGTGAACATGGAGAAGGCCGGAAGCGACGGGTTGTCGCCCAGTGCGCCCAGCACGGCGTTGGCGATGTTCCCCACTCCCGACTGCAGGGGAAGGAATTCCTGGGGAATGGCTCCCCGTTTCCATTCGTTGCAGAGGAAATCGGCCACGTTGTGTCCTATCTGTATTGTGGTTTCATTGAGCGGAGTGAAAGCGGCTATATGGTCCCGTTCGTTGGTCCGGACGATTCCGACTATTTTTTTCGGGTCAATCTTCACGCCTTTCGTTCCAATCCGGTTGTTCACCTTATATATAGGTATTTCCGTGCGGTGCGGCGGCATGGCCGGCACATAAATGTCGTGCATTCCTGCGAGTTTTCCCGCATGTGCTTCGTTAAGCTCGATGATAACCTTATCGGCCACCTGGAGCAGAGTGGGGGTGATGCCCACCGAGGTGCTGGGAATGATTTCCCCTTCTTCGGTGATGTCGGAGGCTTCAACGACGGCCACATTGATTTTCCCGAGAAAACCGTAGCGCACGTCCTGGCCGATTTGGGAAAGGTGGAGGTCGAAATACTGTACTTCGCCACCGTTGATGGAATTGCGCATGTCCTTGTTCGACTGGAAAGGCGTGCGGAATGAAACGGCATCTGCCAATGCCAGTGCGCTGTCCACCTGATTGCCTGTGGCCCCGCCTGTAATCAGTCCTACTTTAAATTCTTTTCCCTCGCGGTGCAACGTTTCGGCGCGTTCGGCAAGTGCGGCCGGCACAGCTTTCGGAGTACCTACGGAAGAAAATCCACCGATGCCCACTGTGTCGCCATGGTGGATGTATGCGGCCGCTTCTGCGGCAGAAATAAATGGAAGTTTCATGTTCTGGATTCAGCTAAACAGTTAGTTTTATAAAATATTGTCGGCAAAATTAGAATAACTATTTTAAATTATCAATAGATTTTGATTATTTTATTTCATTTTGATATTCGCTTTGCGAGAATGGGAGGGCGAAAAGGTGAATGTTTTTTGTGTTGTCCGCTTGCTTCAATTGAAATGTCCGCATGTTTTGGTTGAAATATCCGTGTGTCTGGATAGGAATAGCCTGTTGTTTTTTAAGGCAGGAAACGACTGTCTGTAGGGCACTTATAAAATATCTTCAAAAAATATTTCGTTTTGTTTTGCATATTTCAAGAAAGCGTGTATCTTTGCACACGTTTTCGGAAGGGAACAATGCCGAAATAACTCAGTTGGTAGAGTAACTCATTCGTAATGAGTAAGTCGCGGGTTCGAGTCCCGCTTTCGGCTCAAATCGTGAGAATGGTTTGGTGGGTAAATTGCTGGTTGCTGGCGATTTACCTTTTTTGTTATATGGCTACATAAGGGGATTGCATGAAAATCTCGGTTAGCCTGTATCAAACAAAGAATGTCAGTAAAACAAGAATGATTATGGGGCAAATGAGAAACACATTGACTTGTATGCTAGCGTTCATGTCTGTCGCTACAGCCGCTGTATCGCAAGACGTGACTTATACGATAAATCCGGAGACGGGCGCACTGAACAGTCTGGTTATAGAGGGGGATGCTGCAGGAATGGATTGGATGTTGCGTACTGATGGTTCGCAGTATCCGTGGATTACCGATAAATATGGATGGGGGTTGGGGTATCTTACCGTTAACGGGGAACGTCTGGAATGGTACAGACCTGATACCGAGAATGTCGGAGGGAAGAGTGTGACTTACAAGGCCGGTTTCATGACCATTGCAGTGAGTCGTGTCAAGGCTGACGGAGGATTCAGCGAGACTTATACTTTCACCAACAGCAGCAAGGAAGAGGCACGTCTGACGGATATTGGTATCTATACGCCTTTCAATGACAATTATCCGGATTCAAGGACCTGTATGACATCGCGTTGCCATGCCCATATTTGGACAGGTGCGAATACGGCTTATGTGGAGGCCGTACGGATGAGCGGAAAGGGAGACGGCATCGGACTGGTACTCACTGACGGCAGGATTTATGACTATGACGTGTGGGAGAGAGGCCAGGACAAAGGCTCTTCGAACAACCGCGGAGTGCTTGCTCTCTGTCCGCAAGACAAGAATCTTGCCCCCGGTGAGAGCATGTCTGTCAGTTGGCGGGTGTTCCGCCACGATTCGCGGACCGATTTCTGTGAACGGATGATTGGTCTTGGGGGAGCTGTGGTGAGTAGTCCGAAATACGTATATGAGGTAGGTGAAGTGGCTGAAGTGACAGCCCGCAGTGCCAACGGCACGCAGACCAAGACAGTGAAGATAGAAAATCCGGGTCCGATTGACATTCCGTTTGAATATGCCCCGGGAAAAGTTACCTACGCGCGGTTACTCGGTGTAAGCTCTTATGAAGGATTGATACAGAAGCGCATTGACTTTATCATTGATCACCAGCAGATGAATGATGTGACCGACCCGCGCTATGGTGCCTACATGGTCTATGATAACGAAACACATGAGATATATCTCAATGATGATTCCAGAGCCAGTTCCGATACAGATGAAGGCCGTGAGCGTGTCGGCATGGGTGTGCTCATAGCCCAGTGGCAGTCCCTTCACCCTTCCGGCCGTCAGTTGGAGTCGCTCAAGCGTTATGCGGCCTTTCTGCGTACGAAGTTGCAGCAGGCCGACTATACAACGTTTTCGAAAGCGAACCATACCGGAAAACACCGCGGGTACAATTATCCTTGGATTGCGGATTTCTATTTCCGGATGTACAGCCTGACCGGAGACAAGCGGTATGCCCGTGATGGTTATGGCACCATGCGTGCTTTCTTCCGTCATTTCGGCTATGGCTTTTATGCCATAGGTATACCCGTTACGCTGAGTCTCAGGACACTTGATGAGGCGGGAATGATAGCTGAGCGCGATACCCTGCTGGCTGACTATAAGGCTACGGCGGCAGTGTTCATGAAGAATGGGCTTGACTTTCCGCGCCATGAGGTGAATTACGAGCAGACCATCATATCGCCTGCGGTGCAACTGCTTTGTGAAATGAATCTTGTAACGGGGGAAAGCGGTTATCTTGACTGTGCCCGGATGATGATGCCCACACTGGAGGCCTTCACGGGACGCCAGCCTACATATCATATGAATGAAATCGCGATACGCCATTGGGATGGCTATTGGTTCGGTAAGCGTCAGCTATTCGGTGACACATTTCCGCATTATTGGAGCGCGCTCAATGCTTCCACCTATTATTATTATGCGAAATGTACGGGCGATGAGTCTTATCAGCAGCGTGCCGAAAATATTGTGAACAATAACTTGTGTCAGTTTTTCGAGGATGGTACGGCCAGTTGTGCTTTCGTCAATCCGCGTATGGTGAACGGGCAGCGGGCACGCTGTTTTGACGCTTTTGCCAATGACCAGGACTGGGCTCTGGTCATTTATCTGCTGGTGAACGGGGGTATTTGAATTTGAGCGTTTCATTCCACCAGAATGTATGCCCGATAACGGGTGTCTGAGTCCACTCCCGTCAGCGGAAAATAGCCGTGGAGTATTTTTCCGTCGGCCACTTGCAGAGGACACTTCTCTTTCAGTGTGTGATGGGCCGCAAGTGCCTCATCCGGACCGGAATGGTATTCGATGCGGAAGACTCCTCCAGAATGGGGATGCACGAGGCGTGCGTTCACTTCATGGGCCACAATTCCCATATTCATCCGGAGATTGATTTCCACACAGGGATGTACGCGGAATCCGTCGTTCAGGCGGCATATCATCATGTCTGTTCCCAAGCAGCCTTTATAGTCGCTTCCCAGCAGAGAAGAAAGTGCTACGGTCAACTCCTTTTTTATCCGTTCCAGCACATCCGCGGATACATAAGCCGACAAGATTCCACCTATCTGCTCGTCTGAATGCAGTTTGTTTTCTTTATAGTTTCCGTGGCTGTCGGTTTCAAAGAGAGAATAACCTATAAAGAATATGCCGCCGCAGCCGTCCGCGTAAAATTCCATGGCAAAGTCGCACACTTTTTCATAAAGTGGTTCGGCCATAATCTCTCCTTGCGTCCGGAGGATTCTGTTCACCCATCCTTCCAGTGAAGGAGTCCACGTGGATGGAGATACCTTTGCCAGTCCCCTTCCGCTGCCCGACCAGGGAGCCTTGAGCATGATCTCACCCATTTCAGACAGGCAGAACCTGACTTCATTGACCGAACGGCACACATTCGCTTCACCGCATACGTCCGGCACCGGTCTTAAAGCCTCCAGAATCCTGATGCACTGCTGACGGCCGGACAGACATCTTATCCGTTCCATCTGAGGGTCTGTCAGGAGAAAATCTTCATCGACTCCGGCCAGACGGAGCGTATGAAGTAAAGACGGGTCCCAACCCCAGGGAACGTATTCGCACGACTCCCACTTCAGCGTCCATTCCATGTCAGGAAACAGTTCCTCGCAATCTGTCTGCGAACGCAGCAGTTCCGCTTGCTTCGGTTCGTCAATCTTTACTTTTGCGTTTTGCCTGCCATACCATCCGGGAAGTACGGCCAGATCGTATGCCATGCGCACAATCTCGTCGGGTGCTTTATAAAAAGGAGTGTTGTTTGCCAGAGCCATGTCGTGGGCTGGGTTGAAGCAATAAATTCGTCCATTCATATCAGAGTCGTTTTTATTCTGTCTCTAAAAATACGGGAAGTTACGGAAAGAGGCATGACGCTCAGAAAAAGCGAAGGATACCTTTAATCGGGAGGAAGCTGTCTCAAATGAAGACTGGTTTCACTTTGAGACAGCTTCCTTTCAGCTCATCATTGCCCGGCTCCGGCAGCTTTGCCAGCACGTTTGC
Organism: uncultured Phocaeicola sp.; assembly: GCA_944320815.1. Lineage (GTDB taxonomy): Bacteria > Bacteroidota > Bacteroidia > Bacteroidales > Bacteroidaceae > Phocaeicola. The sequence continues at coordinate 29,594 of CALUIZ010000011.1, forward strand.
ATTTTGCGCTGATTTGTTCGATGTCAAGCCGGATAATTTCTGTGCGCGGGAATGATTTGTTGGCATATTCGATCCCCCGGACCTTGTCTTCCGGGCAATATTTGCTCAGAAGAAGTGACAGGGCAGACATGCGTTCCGCCTCATGCAGGCTCCGGTGGGCCGTGCATTCCAGCACTACGCTTTCATAGGCTGTAGTGAAATTTTCCGGAACCACCTTCGTCTTTCCTACGATGCAGAACGATACATGCCGGCATGCGTCAATGCAGTCCAGCTTCCTTCCGGCGGGGGCACAGTGCAGATAGATGGAATTACCTCTGTCCCATACATAGCTGATAGGGATTCCGTATGCCCCGTCGCCGTTTTCTGTTCTCATGGACAATATTCCGTATTCACCTTCCTTGATGATTTCCATGGCACGCTCCTCGTCAAGCAGCCTGTCCTGACGGCGTACATTCTCATTGCTGAATATCATAGGGCCATGGGGTTATCGGTTCGCGATTTCATAAATCTCACGGGTGGCGTTCCGGTCGAGTCTGACGTAATTGCCCACCAGTTCACCTTTGTTTTCATGGAGCTTCTGCACGAGCAGGTCAATGTCCGGATGTTCGATACCCAGTTCCTTGAATGTAGTAGGCATACCGATTTCATGCAGGAAAGACTTCATGCGTGCCACTCCCTCAAGAGCCATTGCACGTTTGTCGTCCGATTCGGGCACATCCCATACCCGTTTGGCGAACTGAGCCACCTTTTTCACGTTATGTTCAGCCATATAGGTCAGCCATGCCGGGAAGATAACCGCCAGTCCTGCGCCGTGCGACACGTCATAAATCGCGCTGATTTCATGTTCCAGGAAGTGCGAAGCCCAGTCCTCTTCGCATCCCACTCCGCAAGTGCCGTTGTGTGCGATGGTTCCTGCCCACATGATGTTGGCACGTGCCCCATAGTTGTACGGTTCTTTCATTACGCGGAGTGCTTCGGTGATGATGCCTTTCAGTGTGCCTTCACACATGCGGTCGGGCACGTCTACATCTTCCGTGTTGCTGAAATAACGTTCCATGATGTGTGCCATCATGTCCGTGATGCCGCAGGCCGTCTGCCATGCCGGAAGCGTGAACGTCAGTTCCGGATTCATGATGGCGAAAGCGGGCCGGAGCAGTTCGGGTGTGCGCAGGCTCAGTTTTCTCAGGCCGTCCGTCCGGGTGATGACCGTATTGCCCGATCCTTCACTTCCAGCCGCCGGGATGGTGAGTACCACCCCTAGTCTCAACGCTTTTTCAGGAACCGACTTGCCGGTGAAGAAGTCCCAGAAATCACCTTCATAAGGGATTCCGCATGCAATGGCCTTGGCCGTGTCAATGACTGAACCTCCGCCTACCGGGAGCAGGAAGTCAACGTTTGCCGCACGTCCCAGCTCAATGCCTTCATACACTTTCGGGTCGGTCGGATTGGGCTGCACTCCTCCCAGTTCCACATGTGCGATGTGTGCTTTGTCCAGCAGTTCTTTAATCCGGTCCAGCAGTCCACTTTTCACGGCAGAGCCTCCGCCATAGACTATCATCACTTTTGTTCCATGGAATTTGGCTACCATTTCCGCGGTCCGCATTTCCGTTCCTTTCCCGAAAACAAATTCGGTAGGACTATAAAAAATAAAGTTGTTCATACGTTTTTTATGTTTGTTGGTTTGTCTATGTCCTATAATGATGTAGCAAAGTTACGGAAATCTGTGAAATAATCTTCAGGAATCCATAGAATTACGCGATAGATGTCCCAGATTTGAAGTCTTTTGTCCCGGTTGAATCCATTGCTGTGCGGCCTTCGTTCATTAATATAGCCAAGACTGTCTGTTTGCAAAACTTTTTATATCTTTGCACCTCCAAAAAGACAAAAAAGAATAGTAATGAAGTCAGACATAGAAATCGCTCGCAGTATAGAGCTGGTGAAAATCAAACAGATAGCGCGTGAATACAACATCCCTGTCGATGAAATATCCAATTATGGACGCTATATCGCGAAAGTTCCTGAAACGTTGGTCGATGAAGAAAAGGTGAAGCACAGCAACCTGATTCTTGTGACAGCTATCACGCCTACCAAGGCGGGTATCGGAAAGACGACCGTATCCATCGGCCTGGCTTTGGGACTGAACAGAATAGGGAAGCGGGCAATCTGCGCGCTTCGTGAACCTTCGCTCGGTCCCTGCTTCGGCATGAAAGGAGGAGCGGCAGGAGGAGGCTATGCACAGGTGCTTCCGATGGACAAGATTAACCTGCATTTTACGGGAGATTTCCATGCCATCACTTCGGCACACAATATGATAGCGGCTCTGCTCGACAACTATATGTACCAGAACAAGGACAACGGATTTGCGCTGAAAGAGGTGCTGTGGAATCGGGTGCTCGACGTGAACGACCGCGGGCTGCGCTATATCGTGACCGGACTGGGAGGCAAGACGAACGGCATCACCCGCGAATCGAGCTTTGACATTACTCCGGCTTCTGAAATCATGGCGATTCTTTGTCTTGCTACGGATGAGGCCGATCTGCGCCGTCGCATTGAAAATATTCTGTTGGGATTTACTGTTGACAACAAGCCGTTTACAGTGAAAGATCTGGGAGTGGCGGGAGCGATTGCTGTTCTGTTGAAAGATGCCATTGCGCCCAATCTCGTGCAGACTACAGAGCACACCCCCGCTTTTGTGCATGGAGGTCCTTTTGCCAACATCGCCCATGGTTGCAATTCCATTCTTGCCACAAAACTGGCCATGACCTTTGGTGATTATGCGGTGACAGAAGCCGGATTCGGTGCGGATCTGGGCGCGGAAAAGTTTTATAACATCAAATGCCATAAAGCCGGAATCCAGCCGCGGCTGACAGTCATCGTCGCCACAGCCCAGGGGCTGAAGATGCACGGCGGAGTGGAGCTTGACAAAATTAAGGAGCCGAATTTGGAAGGACTGAAGGAAGGGGTAAAGAATCTCGACAGACATATCGAGAATCTGCATACCTTCGGACAGACTGTGGTGGTGGCTTTCAACCGCTATGCGAATGATACGGATGAGGAACTTGATTTCGTACGCCGCCATTGCGAGGAAATGGGAGTGGGGTTCGCCGTCAACAATGCCTTTATGGAAGGTGGAGAAGGAGCGGTGGAACTGGCCCGTCTGGTGGTGGATACGATTGAAAAGAATCCTTCCCGGCCTCTGACCTTCACTTATGACGAAAAGGATTCTGTGACGGAAAAAGTGGAGAAGGTGGCCTGCGGACTCTATGGGGCAAGGCAGGTGCTTTTCTCGCCCGCAGCCCAGAAGAAGCTCCGTATGATAGAAGAGCTGGGATATACCCATTTCCCCATCTGCATTGCCAAGACTCAATATTCTTTCTCGATGGACCCGAAACAGTATGGGGTGGCGAAGGACTTTAACTTTGCCGTGCGCGACATTGTAATCAATGCGGGAGCTGAAATGTTGGTCATCGTGGCGGGAGAAATGATGCGTATGCCGGGACTTCCGAAAGAGCCACAGGCATTGCATATCGATATTGTCAATGGAGAGATAGAAGGACTGTCGTAATGCAGTCCGCCTGGAAGTTCCATAGCATACACAATAAACGATGAAACCTCAATTCCTTTTGAACCCGCTGTTTCCTGATACCGGAAAATCATTGTTGGCATTGGGACTGATGCGTGCGCTTGTCCGTAGGGGCATGAGCGTGCAGACGTTCGAATGCGGACCCGACTTTTCCGACGCGGCATGTCATGCTGTGGCCACAGGGAACGCTTCGGTCAATCTGGACATGTGGTATTCTTCCCGAACTCGCGTACAGTATTTGTACAACACTTACGGCGAGGGAGCGGACGTATGTGTGATAGATGGGGCGACAGGACTGTTTGACGGATACAGAAAATGGCAGGGAAGCGGCGCGGAAATGGTACAGGCTCTTTCTGTCCCCATAATACTGGCGGTCAATGCCCGTACCGCTTCCTATTCACTCGCTCCGGTCCTTTACGGCTTCAGGCATTTCCGGCAAGGTCTGCGGATTGCAGGTGTCCTTTTTTACCAAGTGTACTCCTCTTCACAATATGGTTTTCTCCGTGAAATCTGCGCTGATGCTGGAGTGGAAAGCTTGGGCTATCTTCCTTATTCGGACAAGCTGCGCATGCCGTCCCGTTATTCGGCTCTTACTTCGAATATAAAGGCTGAACTTGACGCTTTGGCCGACCGGGCGGCAGAACTGATGGAGAAGACGGTTGATTTCGGAAAGCTGCTCAATCTGACCACCCGTATTTTTCCATGCGCCTACAGTCTTCCTTATACTTCGGAAACAGAACCGCGTCCGCGTGTATATAGCAAGAAGATGAGTATCGCCGTGGCTTCCGATCCTGCTTTTCATTTTTTCTACCGCCAGAACCTTGACTATCTCAAAGAATTGGGGAATGTGAGCTTTTTCAGTCCCGTTTATGGAAACGACTTCCCGGAGGCTGACTTGATTTATTTCCCGGGAGGATACCCCGAACTGTTCGCACGCCAGTTGCACCGATGGAAGCGTCAGCTCCAGCAACTGCGTGAATATGCAGAAGGGGGAGGACGCATATTGGCTGAAGGAGGGGGTGTCATTCTGTTGGCCAATTCCGTTACCGTAAGACAGGGAGGAACTGCTTATGGTATGTCGGGGATACTTCCGTTGGACATTATTGTAAAAGAAGCCCGCCTTTGTGCGGGCTACCGCAAGGTTGAGCTCGGCGGCCGCACGTTGAAAGGATATGAATGCCGGTATTTTGATGTGTCGCCCAGTGGAGAATGTACTGCTTTGACATTGGCTCCTGTACAGACATTGAAAGGAGCGGTGGCCCCGACATCTTTCTTTTATCGTTACAAGAATGTGATGGCTTCCACCGCTCATTTCTATTGGGCGGATTCTGGTCTGCCTGACTGGTGACCCTTTTCCGTCCGCGAAGCGGTCAAATCAATCCGTTCACTGCAAAATATTTCCAGAGAGGGGCCGCCATGAGTGATTGTCTGATTTTGTCGGACTGAAGCAGTGTGCGTACTTCTTCCAATGTCAGCAGCTCAGTACAGATGTCTTCTGTGGATTCCTGATGTCCGGATGATATTCGTTCCACATCTGTAGCCAGAAAACAATGGCAGATGTTGTTCATTGTACTGGTGTTTGCTGATATGTCCATCCAGTGTGTCCACGTGCCTCCGCCAAATCCGGTTTCTTCCTCCAGTTCGCGTCTGGCTGATTCAAGAGGTGTCTCTCCCGGTTCACATACACCTGCACAGATTTCGTAGCAGGTGAGTCCGATTCCATGGCGGTATTGCCGTTCCATAAGGAAGTGCCCGTCTTTTGTGATAGCAATCACATTCACCCAGTCGGGATATTCCAGCACATAATATTCTTCGTTTTCCACTCCTGTAGGCAGGAGCACATGATCCTTCCGTGCCGTCAGCCATGGTCTTTTGATGAGGTATTCACTGTTGAGTATGGTCCATTTCCGGTCCTGATTGTTTTCTTTCAGCATAAAATAGATAGAATTGTTTCTCAAAAATAAAGAATTTCTTCCGTCTCCTGCATTTTTTCAGACTAAAAATTGTTTGTTTCCAAAATAAAACATACATTTGCACTACCAAAAAATGCGGCAGTAGCTCAGTTGGTAGAGCATCAGCTTCCCAAGCTGAGGGTCGCGGGTTCGAGTCCCGTTTGCCGCTCCACGGAAAGGAGGGATTTCAGCCATGATTTCCCTCCTTTTCACTTATTACAAGCCGTTTATGGCTAATATATCAATGATTTTATCAACCGCAAGTTTTTACAAGTAGCGTTTTTGCACTACAAGTAACCCGAAATTGTTTACCCATTGTTTACCTAATATCATGGCGACATTTAAAGCGACTATCAAAAAAGACAAGCAGCGTGCGGACAAGACATGGAACGTGCTGATACGGTTCACGCACAACCGGAAGACGAGGTATCTCTCCACCACGATGTACGTCACGAAGAAGGACCTCACGGCCAGTTTCAGGATAAAGAACCAGCGGATTCTTGACAGGTGCGACGAGCTTATAAGGGAGTACAGGAAGAAGATAGACGTACTCATCAAACAGATAGTGGCTCAAAATCTGGAGACAGGAGAACTCACATTTCACTCCCTGAATAATTCACCTGAATATTCGGATTTTCAGTTAAACATGGACCAAATACGGGCTTTGTACTATGTGCTGCAGAAAAAAAACAAAACAGTAACTTTCTAAAGCTATATATAGGTAGCTGAAAATCATATATATTAATAACTATCCAAGTATAATAATCATGAATATATTAGATGTATTAGTCAAGAATAAAGATAAAGACATAAAAGATTTAGGGAACGGATTTTTTCGTGTAAAATGGGATTATCTTAATGCTAATTTCATGTCTCTAATGGACGAAGATTTATTTTGGTCTTATACTGGACACGATAAATACATTGAGATAGCCAAGTCAAAATTTGACGAAATGGTAAAACGAAAAACGGAAAAGGATGAAAAAGATAGAATGCTGAACCTATGCGCTGAACGAAATAATCAAGGGATAAGATACGAGAAGCAAGGAAGTATTGAAGAGGTGATAAAGATATACGAAGAAAATATCAACTCAGAATGTTATCCTGCAAGACATTCTTTCGATAGGCTTCTTGTGTTATACCGGAAGCGAAAAGACTATCAGAATGAACAGCGTGTGTGCAAACGTGCCATATCCGTATTTAAAAAGGAACAGAAGTACAAAGATAGACTTGTCAAGATAGAGAACTTAATCTCAAAATCAAAATAATTATGGATTTCAAAGACCAAATCATGCAGCTGTCCGAAAAGATAGTCAAGCAGAGAGACAGCATTGCTACGGAAGAGGCTACCAAGACCTCTTTAATCATGCCGATGATAGTGGCATTGGGATATGATGTGTTCAATCCGTTCGAAGTCGTTCCAGAAATGGACTGCGACCTTACGAAGCGAGGCGACAAGATAGATTATGCCATCATGAAGGATAACATACCTATCCTGCTGATAGAATGCAAGCATTGCAGACAGAACCTTGACCTACACAGTACGCAGCTTGCCAAATATTATGCGGCTTCAAATGCACGCTTCGGAGTGCTCACCAACGGAGTAGAATATCGCTTCTATTCTATGCCGACTTGGAGAAACAGAACATCATGGACGAAAAGCCGTTCCTCGTAGTGAACATGCTTGATTTGTCGGATATAGACATCGAACAACTAAAGAAATTCCACAAATCGTATTACAACGAGCAGGAAATACTCAGTACTGCACAAGAATTGCAAATCACCATTCAGGTGAAAGACTTGCTGAATCGCAATTTCCAAAATCCAGGAGATGAGTTCGTGCGGTATTTCGTAAAATACACCGGAGACGGAAAATCGTCAGCCAAGCAGATTGAACAATACCGTCCCATCGTCAAGAAGTCTATTGCATCCGTAATCAATGACATCATAGCCGACAGGCTGAATGTGGCCATTAAGAACGAAAATAGCACTGATAAGCAACCTGAAGATGGGAATATATGTAAGAACGACCAAACAGCGCATCCGGATGCTGAAAAACTTCCTGATGGTGTAGTATTCCAAGATAAGGAAAAGGGTATCATCACCACGCAGGAAGAGATAGACGCATACAACATTGTCAGAAGCATATTAAGGCAATATGTAGACGTGAAACGCATTCAATACAACGACTATAAAAGCTATTTCACCGTTAACCTAGACGGAAGTACGTGGTGGTGGATATGCCGACTGTACCTTGGGAAGCGGAAGAAACAATTCTGCATACCAAAAGATAGTTACGCCTCTAATGAATGGATAGATATAGAAAGTATCGACGACCTTTTCATGCATGTGGATAAAATCAAATTTGCTCTTGATGTCGCAATAAAGGCATCTGACAATTAAGAATATAACAATTAATAAGGCATATATGAAAACATTGATTTTTACTGTACTTTTTGTGATCTGTGCCGCCTATGGCAATGCGCAAGATAGTTGTTACGTTTATACCCAGCTCAATTGGGTACCCGCGATGACGAAGTACGTCGCAAAGATAGAATTAGGAGAAGAGGGGAGTAACACGGACATACTAGACAAGAATGGGGAAAAGCTCTCGTTCTATAGTTTCTTTAACGCGCTTAATTACTTAAGCACGGAGGGATGGGAGGTTTTGGATATATCAAATGAAAACCCCAATAATAATAGGGGAGCATACAAAGAGAGGTATGCCGTCATACGGAAGAAAATGACGATTGAAGAAGCTAAAAAATACGCCTCTCCAAAAGAATAAAATAGACAAACCTATGAATATATCCAAAGAAGGAATAGCCGTAACCAACCGTTTCTTTGAAGCCATTGACATGCTCATAGCGCAAAAGAGGGTTAGGGGACTGCAGATATTCACGAGACAATATAACATCAACAGATGGAACCTGAGTACCGTAAAACATAACTCAGACAAAAGTGTATTAAAACCTGAATGGATAGTTTATCTAGTTCGAGATTTCAATATATCGTCAGAATGGATACTCCTAGGAAAAGGAAATATGATAAAATAATTATGGAACTATTCAGCAATTTATTCAGAAAGAAAGAATCAAAGCCTTCAGAGCCTAAGAGAGAACGGCTGGAGGACTTCTTCAAGATAGACATACGGGACGTATTCAAGTATGGGCCTAAATACTCTAGTACTGAAATATCTATGACTGGAAACGAAGTGAAGCATTACAATCTTCGATTAAAAGAACTTGAATTAGACCTTTTCTTTGAAATAGAGATACTTCAAGTGGCGGATAATGAGTTTACCTTAATATTTAAAGGAAAGGAAAACAAAATAACCACAGAATTATCCAATTTCATTGATTTTTATATAGACAAATTTGGTCTTGATGAAATGGGGTGTGGAAAGATAGAGCAATCAGACTATGACAATATACAGAAACATATATTCTCAAGGATGTGGAAGAAATTGATGATAGATAACAATGAATATAATGCCTCTAACGGGAACATAGAGATGACCCTGTTAGGATTGAAGATGAATGTAATTAAATAACAAACCAATTAAACCCAAAACAATTATGAAAAAACTGATTTTCATTCTGGCAATGGTGTTTCCGGTAATTACATTCGCACAAGGGCACGAGGGAGTATGGAAACAGACTAAGTTTGATGAACTGGCATCGCGGACGGGCTCTTTGGTAAAATTTACAGATATACCCGTGCCAAATTTCCCATTATATTTTGGTGGCGCAGTAAAAACGTATATCAGAACGTGTTTGACCGGAGAAGAGAATATATATTTTTATCGTATAGAACAGCAGCCAGCGGAATCAAGAGATGCGATGATTGAATATTCGGATTTAGTGGAAGTCAATAAGGCCATTGAAAAGATGGTGAAAGAGGTAGCTTCTGACATTCAAGGTAATTATGAGTATCTTGAGAATAGATTTATGACGGAAGACGGATTCTTGATAGGGTATCGCATATCAAAAAGAAAAGTTTCTTGGTTTCTAAAATTTGGTTGGTATGATTCCGTTACTGTTGTTGTCAAAAACGATGAGGCTTTAGCGTCTGCGTTCCGGAGTGCTCAACAGAAAATTGAAGAACTTAAAAACGGTATGGAATAGATTGATTCATTATGAAATTGCGAATTGTTTCAGCAATGTTTTAACAAACTGATGGTTATGTTAACGCAATTAGTTTATATACAGAATGTTACATGAAAATCCACTTTAGCTTCTAGGCTGAGGGTCGCGGGTTCGAGTCCCGTTTGCCGCTCCATTTGAAAATCAAGCGGTTACAGTAGAAAAGTAGCCGCTTTTTTTGTTGCTCTGTTCAAATTATGCCCAATATTATTTTTCGCAATCCGTTCTCCAAGAACAATTTTTTCGTATTTTTGCTTTCAGACAAAACCATAAACGACGGAAAATGATGAAAATGAAAAAGATGTTTCTGGCTCCGCTGGCGGCTTTGGCTTTTGCCGGAGGCCATGCACAGAATCCTCAGATAGGGGACTACGGATATTTGTATTGTCACATGAGTGGCAGAGGAGAATGGACGGCATATGCATTGAGCCGTGACGGGCTGAACTATCACGACTTGCTTGACGGAGGTCCGGTGTATGATGTGGAGAAACTTTCGCCTATCGAAGGAGGTGCACGCGATGCGTTCATTTGCCGGACATCCGACGGGAAAGGTTATCTTATGGTAACCACCGACATGTGTAACGCCAAGAGCAAGGCATGGTTCAATTATGGCATCAACTTGCTCAAAAGTGATGACCTGATTCACTGGACATCCGTCACTTTTGACTTTCGCAAAGGGCCTTCCATCTTTTGCGATCCCGATTCGCCCGACGTTTACAAAGATTACAGTGAAATCCGTAGGGTATGGGCTCCGCAGATTTTCTGGGATCCTGCCTATGTGTGGCCGGACGGAACTAAGGGAGGATATATGATTTATTACTCTTTGCTCAATCCCGCAGAAGACAAATACGACCGGGTGTTTTATTCGTATGCTGACGCAACGTTTACCCGACTCACCAAACCTTGTGTACTCGTGGATTGGGGATATGCCACTATAGATGCTGATATCAATTATGTACCTGCCGATGGGCTTTATCATATGCTCATCAAGAAGGAGGGAGGCACACCCGGAATCTTTGCCGCTACATCTGAAAAACTGACCGGTCCTTATCGTATTAAGGATGAGAATGACTATGTGAAGTTTGAAGGGAACAAAAAATGTGAGGGATGTTCGGCTTTTCAGCTTGTGGGAGATTCGACATGGCGTGTGGCTTACATTGAATATTCTTCACGTCCCAAGCGTTATCGTATCTGTCAGGCTGATGAATATCTCCAGAATTTTCATTCTCCCGTCACGTTGGAGGGGGTGGCTCATCCGCAGCATGGTTCTTTCATGCGTCTCACTAAAGAAGAGTATGACCGTCTGCAAGAGTGGTCTGACCGTGAGACGGAACGTCGCAGACAGGGAAAATGAGAGTAATGCGCATAAAGATGCGTTTTTCCGGCCTGAAACGGACAAGTCTCGTTTTTTTGAATTTTATTCTGGAAAAAGGGTGTCCGGTTTGACGAAAAATCCGTATATTTGCACTCCGAATTATGACACGACAGGAGAAGTTGATGAATATCGGACTGGAATACATAATGACATTCACATTGATAACTATGATGTGATACCCGGAATTGCTTTTCGGCAAGTCCGGGTATTTTTTTGTATTTATGAGACATTTATATACAACGATACAGATTTAAGGAATGAGAAACGTGACGTTAATCCTTGACGACGGGAGCCGTTTCCACGGCAAGTCGTTCGGTTATGAGAAACCGGTAGCAGGCGAAGTGGTATTCAATACGGCGATGACCGGTTATCCGGAAAGCCTGACAGACCCTTCATATGCAGGTCAGCTGATGGCTCTGACCTATCCGTTGGTGGGTAATTACGGAGTGCCGCCGTTCACTTTCGGTGCGGATGGTCTTCCTGTGTTTATGGAGAGTGAGAAAATACATGCCGAGGCTATCATCGTGAGCGACTACAGCGAAAAATACAGTCACTGGAATGCGGTGGAGAGTCTGGCCGACTGGCTGAAGCGTGAGCAGGTGCCGGGAATTACAGGCATCGACACACGAGAGCTGACGAAAGTGCTCCGTGAACACGGGGTGATGATGGGACGGATTGTCTTTGATGATGAGCCGGACAATGCCCCTGAGGCACAGTATACAGGGGTGAACTATGTGGATAAGGTGTCGTGCAAGGAGGTTATCCGTTACAATGAAGGCAATGGACGCAAGAAAGTGGTGCTTGTGGATTGTGGAGTAAAGACAAACATCATCCGCTGTTTGCTGAAGCGCGGTGTGGAAGTGATTCGTGTGCCTTGGGATTATGATTTCAACGGTTTGGATTTCGATGCTCTGTTCATCTCTAATGGGCCGGGTGACCCTGACACATGTGACGCCGCGGTGCAGAATATCCGTAAGGCGATGCAGAACGAGAAACTTCCTATTTTCGGAATCTGCATGGGCAACCAGTTGTTGTCGAAAGCCGGAGGGGCGAAAATCTATAAGTTGAAATATGGTCATCGCAGTCATAACCAGCCAGTGCGTATGGTGGGTACGGAACGTTGTTTCATCACTTCTCAGAATCATGGGTATGCAGTGGACAACAATACTTTGGGTGACGATTGGGAACCGCTTTTCATCAACATGAATGATGGGTCGAACGAAGGCATACGCCACAAGTGTAATCCTTGGTTCTCCGCTCAGTTCCATCCTGAAGCTGCGAGCGGACCTACAGATACGGAGTTCCTTTTTGATGAATTTATAAAACTGATTTGAAAACGATTATGAAAGAAAACATAAAGAAAGTATTGTTGTTGGGGTCCGGCGCATTGAAAATCGGTGAGGCCGGCGAGTTCGACTATTCAGGGTCGCAGGCACTCAAGGCACTCAAGGAAGAAGGCATTGAGACAGTGCTCATCAACCCTAACATTGCCACTGTGCAGACTTCGGAAGGGGTGGCAGACAAAATTTATTTTCTTCCTGTGACCCCATACTTCGTGGAAAAGGTCATTGACAAGGAGCGTCCTGACGGGGTGCTGCTTTCGTTCGGAGGGCAGACGGCATTGAATTGTGGTGTGGCTCTTTATAAAGAGGGTGTGTTTGAGAAATATGGTACGCGTGTGCTCGGTACGCCTGTGCAGGCCATCATGGATACGGAAGACCGTGAGCTTTTCGTGAAAAAGCTCGATGAAATCAGTGTGAAGACTATCAAGAGTGAAGCTTGCGAAAATATCGAACAGGCACGTCGGGCGGCCAATGAACTGGGGTATCCTGTCATTATCCGTGCCGCATATGCATTGGGAGGTCTCGGCTCCGGATTCTGCGACAATGAAGAGGAACTGAATATCCTGGCCGAAAAGGCTTTTTCTTTCTCTCCTCAGGTGTTGGTGGAGAAGAGCCTGAAAGGATGGAAAGAGGTGGAATATGAGGTGGTGCGCGACCGTTTCGACAACTGTATTACAGTATGTAACATGGAAAATTTCGACCCGTTGGGTATCCACACGGGTGAATCTATCGTTATTGCGCCTAGCCAGACACTGACCAACAGTGAGTATCACAAGCTTCGTGAACTAGCCATCCGTATTATCCGTCATATCGGAATTGTAGGTGAATGTAATGTGCAGTATGCTTTCGATCCTGAATCGGAAGATTACCGTGTGATTGAGGTGAATGCGCGTTTGAGCCGTTCTTCTGCTTTGGCTTCCAAAGCTACCGGTTATCCGTTGGCATTCGTGGCCGCCAAACTTGGTCTCGGCTACGGACTTTTTGATTTGAAGAATTCGGTGACAAAGACTACTTCTGCTTTCTTCGAGCCTGCACTCGACTATGTGGTGTGCAAGATTCCGCGTTGGGATCTTGGCAAGTTCCATGGTGTAGACCGTGAGCTGGGATCCAGCATGAAGTCGGTGGGCGAGGTGATGGCTATCGGACGTACTTTTGAAGAAGCTATCCAGAAAGGTCTCCGTATGATTGGGCAGGGTATGCACGGTTTTGTGGAGAACAAGGAACTGGTTATCGCGGATGTCGACAAGGCTTTGCGTGAGCCTACCGACAAGCGTATTTTTGTGATCTCGAAGGCAATGCGTGCCGGATATACCGTTGACCAGATTCACGAGCTCACCAAGATTGACAAGTGGTTCCTCTATAAGCTTGAAAACATCATGCAGACTTCGAAAGAATTGCATGAGTGGGGGAATAATCACATACAGCTTTCCGAACTCCCGAAAGAACTCCTTTACAAGGCGAAACGTCAGGGATTCTCCGATTTTCAGGTGGCCCGTGCCATCGGCTGGCAGGGTGAGATGGAAGATGGTATCCTGGCTGTGCGCCAATACCGCAAGAGCTTGGGTGTCTTGCCTGTAGTGAAGCAGATTGACACGCTCGCTGCCGAATATCCCGCACAGACCAACTATCTGTATCTCACGTATAGTGGGGTTGCCAACGATGTGCATTATTTGGGCGACCACAAGAGTATTGTGGTACTTGGTTCGGGTGCTTACCGAATAGGTTCATCAGTGGAATTTGACTGGTGTGGTGTACAGGCTTTGAACACCATCCGCAAGGAAGGTTATCGCTCGGTGATGATTAACTATAATCCTGAAACCGTATCGACTGACTATGACATGTGTGATCGCCTCTATTTCGACGAACTTACTTTCGAGCGTGTGATGGATATTATTGATCTGGAAAATCCGCATGGTGTCATTGTGTCGACTGGTGGACAGATTCCGAACAACCTTGCTCTCCGTCTCGATGCGCAGCGTGTGAACATTCTTGGTACTTCGGCAAAGAGCATCGACAATGCTGAGGACCGCGACAAGTTCTCCGCCATGCTTGACCGTATTGGAGTGGACCAGCCCGAGTGGAGTGCGCTGACTTCGATGGACGACATCAATGAATTCATCCGTAAGGTGGGATTCCCTGTGCTGGTGCGTCCTTCTTATGTGCTTTCAGGTGCGGCCATGAACGTATGTTCCAATCAGGATGAGCTTGAACGTTTTCTGCAGCTTGCCGCCAATGTGTCGCAGAAACATCCGGTGGTGGTGAGCCAATTCATCGAACATGCCAAGGAAGTGGAGATGGATGCTGTGGCCCAGAATGGTGAGATTGTGGCCTATGCCATTTCGGAACATATCGAGTTTGCCGGAGTCCATTCGGGTGATGCTACCATCCAGTTCCCTCCGCAGAAACTTTATGTGGAAACCGTGCGCCGCATCAAACGTATCTCCCGTCAGATAGCCAAAGAACTGAACATTTCCGGACCGTTCAACATTCAGTTCCTGGCCCGTGATAACGACATTAAAGTGATTGAATGTAATCTTCGCGCCTCTCGTTCCTTCCCGTTCGTAAGTAAGGTGCTCAAGATAAACTTTATCGAGCTCGCCACGAAGGTAATGCTTGGTCTGCCGGTGGAAAAGCCGGAAAAGAATCTCTTTGAACTTGATTATGTAGGAATCAAAGCCAGCCAGTTCTCATTCAACCGTCTGCAGAAGGCCGATCCAGTGCTGGGCGTGGATATGGCATCTACGGGTGAGGTAGGTTGTCTGGGAGACGACACTTCATGTGCCATTCTGAAGGCGATGCTTTCTGTGGGCTATCGCATTCCGGAAAAGAACATTCTGCTTTCCACGGGTGGAGCCAAGCAGAAAGTGGACATGCTTCAGGCATCACGCGCATTGAAGGCCAAAGGCTATAATCTGTTTGCTACGGGGGGCACTTCGAAGTTCCTTTCTGAAAATGGCATCGAGAATACCCGCGTGTACTGGCCGAGTGAGGAAGGACATCCGCAAGCGTTGGAGATGCTTCATCAGAAACAGATAGATATGGTGGTGAATATTCCGCGTGACCTTTCTGTGGGTGAACTTACTAACGGGTACAAAATCCGTCGGGCAGCCATTGACTTGAACATTCCGCTCATTACAAACGCCCGTCTTGCAAGTGCGTTCATCAATGCCTTCTGCTCAATGGGAATTGATGACATTGCCATCAAGAGCTGGGACGAATACAAATGATTATCGTCTGAAATCTGGATATAATTTTACCGGGGAACTGCCGTTGGGTGGCTGTTCCCCGGTTTTTTGATGCCGTTCTGTCGGCTGCAAAGAGCAACAGATTCCGGTCGCGGCCTTAAAGACGTTCTGCCGACAGGAATTCGTCTACATGTTTTGCCGCGTCGCGTCCGCTGGCCATCGCGCGTACCACGAGAGAGGCCCCATTGGCAGCATCACCGGCCACAAATACATTCGGGGCGAACTTTGGCTGCTGGGGTTTGAGGAAGCCCATGGCCAGAAGAACCATGTCAGCCTTGATTGTTTCGGGCTTTCCTACAGGTTCCATCGTTGGGCGTCCATTTCCCGGATTCGGTTTCCACGTTATTTCCTGGATTTCCACTCCTGTCACCTTCCCGTCTTTGCCGATAAAGCGTAATGTGTTGATGTTCCATCGCCGCACGCACCCTTCTTCATGACTTGATGTGGTTTTGAGTGTGCGTGGCCATTCAGGCCATGGATGTTGCGGGTCATCAGGACCGATGGGCGGTTTTGGCATGATCTCTATCTGTGTCACGCTTCGGCATCCTTGGCGATGGGCTGTGCCTATACAGTCACTTCCGGTATCGCCCCCACCGATTACGAGTACATCTTTTCCATGTGCGGTTATACGTTCGTCATGTTTGATTTCTGTCCCTGCCAGCACACGGTTCTGCTGGGCCAGCATGTCGAGAGCGAAATAAATCCCTTTCAGTTCGCGTCCGGGAACGTCAAGGTCGCGTGCCTGCGGTGTACCTGTAGCTATCACATAAGCATCGAAGCCGTCGGGCAAGTGCTCTACGTCAATGGTGGTGCCGAACCTGAAATCGATTCCTTCGGCACGAAGCACGTCCATACGCCGGTCGATGACAGCCTTGTTCAGCTTGAAATTCGGGATGCCATAACGGAGCAGTCCGCCGGCATCCTCATTCTTGTCGTACACTGTGACGGCATAACCTGACAGATTCAGGCGATTGGCCGCGACAAGTCCCGCAGGACCGGAACCTATCACGGCCACCTTTTTCCCGTTGCGCTCAGGATGATGTATGCGGACATAATTTTCTTCAAACGCATGTTCCGTGATTGCGGCTTCGTCTTCACGGTTGGTTGTAGGCTCATGCTCTACAAGATTCAGCACGCACGCTTTCTCACACAGTGCGGGGCATACCCGTCCTGTAAATTCGGGGAAATCGTTGGTGGAGCAGAGAAGCCGGTAGGCCAGTTCCCTGTCGCCGCGGTACAGCGCATCGTTCCATTCCGGCGGCTTGTTGCCCAACGGACATGCCCAATGGCAGAAAGGCACGCCGCAATCCATGCAGCGTGAAGCCTGCTGCCGGCGGTCATTGGAATTGAGTGTCTGTTCCACTTCGCCGAAATCATGTATCCGGTCGTGCACCGGTCGGTATCCCGCTTCCTTGCGGTGTATTGTAAGAAATGCTTTAGGGTCTCCCATAACTTTGAATGAATATAAGATGAAATTTTTTCAGTGAATCAGTAGTCTCTCTGCATGTCAGCAATCTTTTGTTGAAGTTTCCTTACCTGCTCTTCCTGCAGCACGCGTTTATATTCGATAGGCACCACCTGAATGAAGTCCTCCACATAGCGGTTCCACTCGTCAAGCATCTGGCGCGCCAGCTTCGAGCCGGTATAGAGATAATGTTGCCGTATCAGTTCGTGCAGCTCTTTGCGGTAAGAACTTTCTTCCACCAGATTGATTTCCACCATGTCCATGTTGCAGAAGTAGTCGAAGTTGTGATGCCTGTCCCATACGTAGGCGACACCACCGCTCATTCCGGCCGCAAAGTTTCTGCCGGTTTCCCCCAGCACGACGACGCGTCCGCCGGTCATGTATTCGCAACAATGGTCTCCTGCTCCTTCCACGACAGCAACAGCTCCGGAGTTGCGCACGGCGAAACGTTCACCCACCTTGCCGTTGACGTACAGTTCGCCCGAAGTCGCTCCATACAGACCAGTGTTACCGGCAATAGTGTTGTCTTCGGCATTGAAGTTGCTGCGCACCGGAGGCAGAATGGCTATACGTCCGCCGCTAAGTCCTTTCGCAAAGTAATCGTTGGCTTCTCCCTCCAGCTTGAAGTTCACTCCCTTTGTGAGGAATGCGCCGAAACTTTGGCCGGCACTGCCTTTGAACTTTATGTTGATTGTAGAGTCTGGCAGACCATTTTCGCCATACTTTGAGGCAATCACTCCGCCCAGCATTGTGCCCACTGCACGGTCCGTATTCTTGATGGCATAGTCGAGGTTCACCTCCTTCTGTTCTTCCATGGCACGACGGGCCGAGCCTATTATCTGACGGTCGAGTATGCCTTCCAGTTCATGAGGCTGTCCTGTCGTGTGGCACAATGGACATTGCGAATTTTCTTTGAAGAGCAGACGGGTGAAGTCGAGCATCGCTGCCTTGCTGCCTTTTTCGGCCGGCTTGCGTACAATCAGCTCGGTGTGTCCCACAATGTCATCAAGTTTCGTATATCCCATTTCGGCCAGATATTCGCGAACTTCCTCCGCGAGAAACGTGAAGTAGTTTGTCAGATACTGATATTTTCCCATGAAATGCCGGCGGAGTTCCGGATTTTGTGTCGTCACTCCGAGCGGGCATGTGTTCAGGTTGCACTTCCGCATCATGACACAGCCGAGCACAATGAGCAGCAATGTGCCGAAGCCGAATTCCTCCGCGCCCAGCAACGACATGAGTATGATGTCGCGCCCGGTTTTCAACTGCCCGTCCACCTGCAGCCGCACATGTCCGCGGAGACCGTTTCTGACAAGTGTCTGCTGCGTTTCGCTGATACCTATTTCAGGCGGAATGCCGGCAAAGCGCATGCTGGATGCCGGACTTGCACCTGTCCCTCCTTCCGCACCAGATATGACGATGAGATCCGCTTTGGCTTTCGCCACCCCGGCGGCAATGGTTCCCACACCGCTTTCAGCCACCAGCTTGACGCTTATCATCGCCTTCGGATTGACGTTCTTGAGGTCGAAGATGAGCTGTGCCAGGTCTTCTATGGAGTAGATGTCATGGTGTGGCGGCGGTGAAATGAGCGATATTCCGGGAATGGAATGCCGTGTCTTGGCTATCACTTCATCAACCTTGAATCCTGGAAGCTGGCCTCCTTCACCAGGTTTTGCACCTTGTGCCACCTTGATTTGTATTTCTTCGGCATTCACGAGGTATTCGGTTGTCACCCCGAAACGTCCCGAAGCCACCTGCTTTGTTTTGCTTGAGAGTGATATTCCGTCTATCTGTGTGTGGAAACGTTCGTTGTCCTCGCCGCCTTCTCCCGTGTTCGAACGTGTACCGAGCTTGTTCATGGCCAGGGCGATAGCTTCATGCGCTTCTTTGGAGAGTGCCCCGAAACTCATTGCTCCTGCCACAAAATGTTTCACTATGGAACTTACCGGCTCTACCTTGTCTATGTCTACAGGTACGGCGGCACGCTTGAAGTCGAGGAAGTCGCGGATGAAGATGGCATCCTCCTTGTCATCCACAAGTTTCGTGAATTCCTTGTATTTTTTGTAGTCACCCGTTCTTGTGGCAAGTTGGAGCGTTGCTATGGTTTCCGGATTCCAGGCATGCCGTATTCCGTCCTTACGATAATGGAACTGTCCCTGGTTCGGAAGGAAGTCGGTTTCAGCCTTGCGGACGAATCCCGCATCGTGCATTGCCACGGCATCTCTGGCTATCGTTTCCAGACCTATTCCCCCGACGGTAGACACTTCTGTGCCGAAATATGCTTTCAGAAGACTCTCTGAAAGGCCGACAGATTCGAAAATCTTCGCCCCTCTGTATGAACGTATGGTGGAGATGCCCATCTTCGCCATGATTTTGAGCAACGCTTTCTTCACGGCTTTGATATAGTTCGCTTCGGCAGTTTCATAGTCTTCCTGCACTTTCTGCCGTCTCACGAGGTCATCGAGAATGGCAAACACCATATAAGGGCACAGTGCCGACGCTCCGTAGCCAAGCAGAAGGGCAGCGTGCATGGTTTCCTTTATTTCGCCGCTTTCCACGATGAGGGCGGTCTGGACGCGTTTCCCCACAGATATGAGATAGTGATGCACGGCACTGACGGCCAGGAGTGACGGTATGGCGGCATGAGTCTCGTCGATGTCGCGGTCGGAAAGGATGATGTAGTTGTAGCCTTCATCCACACATCGGGCGGCTTCCTTGCACAGCGTGTCGAGTGCGGAGCGCAATCCGTCCTCTCCTTTGGCGCATTCGAAAAGCATCGGCAGCTTCACCGTGTTGAATCCTTTGTAGCGTATGTTGCAAAGGATGTCGAGCTGGGTGTTGTTCAGTATGGGATGGGGGAGGCGCACCATCTTGCAGTTCGATTCGTCAGGGAGAAGTATTCCCGACCCCACTCGCCCTATATATTCCGTGAGCGACATGACGAGGCTTTCGCGGATGGAATCAATGGCAGGGTTGGTCACCTGGGCAAACTGCTGGCGGAAGTAGTTGAACAGCGGTTGGGGCCGGTCGCTGAGTACGGCCAGCGGGGTGTCGTTCCCCATTGCTGCCGTAGGTTCCTGCCCGTTCACGCACATTGGGATGAGAGTGTTGTCAATGTCTTCTGCTCCATATCCGAACATAAGCTCATGGCGTACAAGGTCCGGTACGGAGTTGTTCACTTTACGTCCGCTTTTCAGCTTTTCCAGTTGTATGCAGTTGGTGGAGAGCCATTGGCGGTAAGGATGTTCGGCGGCAAGTCGCTCCTTAATTTCGCCGTCGTAGTAGATCTTGCCTTCTTGGGTGTCGATGAGCAGAATCTTTCCCGGCTGGAGACGCCCTTTCTCGGCCACCTCCGACGGGTCAAAATCCATTACGCCCACTTCCGAGGCCACCACCATCATGTCGTTCTTGGTTATAGTGTAGCGCGCAGGGCGCAGTCCGTTGCGGTCGAGCATACCGCCGGCATAGCGTCCGTCACTGAAAAGCAATGCTGCAGGGCCGTCCCATGGTTCCATAAGGATGGAATGGTATTCATAGAAGGCCTTCAGGTCTTCGGATATGGGATTCTTGTCGTTGAAGCTCTCGGGCACCATCAGGGCCATGGCATGAGGCAGCGAAAGTCCCGACATCACGAAAAACTCGAATACATTGTCGAGACTGGCCGAGTCGCTCATGCCCGGCTGCACGATAGGAGACAAGTCCTTGACGTTGCCGAGCACATCGGAACTGAGCACGCTCTCACGTGCCTGCATCCATCCTCGGTTTCCCCGTATGGTATTTATCTCTCCGTTGTGTGCCAGAAGACGGAAAGGCTGTGCCAGACTCCATGTAGGGAAGGTGTTGGTGGAGAAACGTGAGTGTACCAGCGCAAGACCGCTCGTGAAGTATTTGTTAGTCAGGTCCGGATAATATTGGCGCAACTGGAGACTGGACAACATGCCTTTATACACTATGTTCTTCGACGAAAGCGAGCACACGTAAAAGTCACTGTCATCAATACGACGCTCGATGCGCTTGCGGATGAGATACAGCGTACGTTCGAATTCGGGTACCTTTTCATCAGTGACACCCGTCACGAACAGTTGTTTGATGTCCGGCTCGCTCGCGAGAGCTGTCTTTCCGAGACATTCGGGCGATGTGGGGACATTGCGCAGGTGCATCAGCGACAGGCCCTCCCGTTCTATTTCCTCAATCATTACGCTCAGGATACTCTGTTTCCTTCCTGCATCTTTCGGCAGAAAGACCAGTCCTGTGCCGTACTTCCCTTTTTCCGGAACGGGGATTCCTTGAAGAAGTATAAACTCGTGGGGTATCTGCAGCATGATGCCTGCGCCGTCGCCGGTTTTGTTGTCGGCACCTTCCGCACCGCGGTGGCGCATGTTTTCGAGTACTTTCAGCGCGTTGTCAACCAGTTCGTGGCTTTTGTTTCCATGAATGTTGACTACCATTCCGACACCGCACGCGTCATGCTCGTGTTCGGCATTATACAATCCATTTCTCATATTTTATTGCAATTAAATTTCAAATACAACATATTTATATCATATTGATTGCAAAAATATGAAAATACTTTCTTTTTGGATTGCGTTTCAGGTGTAAAGTGATAATTATTTTGGTATGGTGTTCGGTTGTATTAATGATTGTTTTAAAACCAGTGATTTATTATGTAAAGTGTAAGTAAAATGCTTATTTATTGTTTCAATATGTAATATACCCTTGTTTTTATAAAAAATAATCATAATAAAAAGATAGAATCCAGTTGCCTGCAGAGTTCTTCAAGGAGTTGACACATTTTGAATACTTCGGGATTAATCCTTTATTCTATAATCTGCCAATATCCTTGCTTCCTGCCTCCTATACGTTTCAGTAAGCCAAGCTCTTGAAGGCGGGAAAGATTGTACTTTACACCATCCTCTGTAATGTTAGAAAGGCTTTCGCTTATCTCTTTTCGGGTCGCTTCCGGATGTCCTTTTAAGAATGACAGTATAGCTTGCTGTTGTTCCGTCAGGTTTTGTATGGCCTTTTGGGTAGTTTTCTGGTCGCTTTGGGTAATAGCCCTTTCGGGGTATTCAAACTTGAATGTTGTCCATCAAATCCGCTTCCTCCATGCGTCCGCTCCGCTTGGCATACTTGCGGAACAAATCAAACGTAGCGTTGTCCAAGTCCTCCGCATTTAGATAAGGCACAGGCACACCTCGCCATTATCCTTTACGCAGGATGCCGCCTTGTGCATTGGCAAAGCCACGGATCCATTTCTGGTATTCGTCGTACTAAGATTCTTTGAACTCTATGTTTTGGTATTCGGTAATCATCATTTAGTCATCCAATGTATAAGTTTCATCATAAATATCTCTTAGGTTCTTGCCTTCATACATCCAATATCCTGTAGGCTGAATGGCATGAGTGAGATTGAGCAATTTCTTGGTAATTCCAGTCAATGAATAAACATCACCTTGATACATCACTTTCTTTTCATCAACTACCGATACTTCAATAGATGGCTCTTTTACGAATACTAAAATATCACCTTTCTTCATTCCCATCTCAAAATAATTGAGGGGAGGACGCGCGACGAATTGATTTTTTCCGTAGCGGATTTGTCTTCTGTTGTCAGGTCGTTGTCTATCTCTTCTGTGATTTCTTGTGTCACATCCTCCCGATTAAACAGTTCCAATATTGCCATCGCCTGCTCTGGCTTGATTTGGAAGAACTCGCGATTCGCATTAATCCGATTCGGTGCGAATGCCGTGTGTAAGGCTTTTTCAATCTTGGCACAATCTGAAGATTTTACCTTGCAAGCATATTTACAATCAAAAGGAACAGGGACGCCCGTGCCATAAAGTTCTTTCATTCGGGCATCCAAATTATCCCTTGTGGTCATGCCTATTTTTACCAATCCAGGCATAGCGGGGTTAGTGAGGACGTAGACGATTCCGTAATTATTTTGTTTATTTGGCATAGCAAATCATTTTTTAGAATTCTATTTTATCAAATATTGATTTAGATAACCGACATATATCTTTATGGTATTCAAATAATACGCTGATTACATCGGTCATCTTTATTCTTTTTAAAGTCTCGTTTGAATTATACAATGTCTTTATTCCTTCTTGCAGATTTCCTCTTGGAGGAGTTTGTCTCTTAACAACAATTTCAGGCAACCGAGATAATGTGATAAAGCAAGCAGTATGTTTTCGCTTGTTTAGCTCTTCATACTCTATCATTCTGCGATGTTTTAAAGTGTTAGCCCATTCAACCACATTTTGATTGCTATATTTAGTATTTATGTTAGTCAAATGGCTTTTTGCATGAAAAGATTTCAATTCTTCTTTTATTTGCTCGTTAGGAACAAGTTCTATAACAATCTTTTTCTTGCACCTACTTAACACGTCCTCTATGTTGTTTAAGGTTAATGCTTCTTTTACTTGTTTATATAATCTATAATATATCCACACGACTTGTAACAACATATCAAATGTTGCATTATACCATAATATCGCAGTATTGACAAATTGAGATTGAATCCACAAATGACCTCGTTCGTCGGTATCAGCAGATAAGTACTCAGGATATTTCACTTGACAAGATGTAATCAAAGCAAAACGAGCTGCACATATTTCATCATACAAATCTTGCAATCGACGGCATGTCTCAATTAATATCGCTCTTTCTTTTTTAGACGCTATAATATTCAATTTATAACGAATTTCAGTTCCATTTAAATAGTCTGGAAGCTCCAATAGTTGAAAAGCGTCTTTAAATGTAGGTATTTGTCTTTCCATCTCTAATATATACCATTCTATACTTTATATACCAAACACTATTTCAAATAACGGTTGTTTCGGAATATATGGTAGAAACAGAATTATCTTCCATTTCAAATCCTATTGCCTGCAATAATTTGCGGAAATTATTTTGTATAATCATAACTTTTATCTTGAATGAATGATTTTCACAAAGGTAATCAATTGATTTTATTCCATTGTCAGTTATTTCTATTAATCAAGTTCACCACCACTTTCACCATCACATCTTTTTCTTCCGTACGGCTTTCGGCAATCATCAGCGTGAGAGCGACAAGGGTGTTGTCGGCTATGCGTTTCGTACCGTCCGGATTGTAAAGGATGCCATTCCCTGCCATGAACCACAGGAAGAGCGTGGCGGCAATGCGCTTGTTGCCGTCGCTGAACGAGTGATTTTTTGTAACCAAATAGAGCAACATGGCAGCTTTTTCTTCCACGGAAGGATAGAGGTCTTGCCCGCCGAAGGTTTGGTAAATCTGTCCGATGGAACTTTTGAACGAATCGTCTTTTTCATGGGCAAACCATTGGCTTCCGCCAAACTTGGCTCTCAACTCTTCGATAGCCTGCATAGCTCCCTCGTAAGTGGCGCGGAATTTTGCTTCGTTGGTGGTTTGCTCCACCGCTAGCTGTTGGTAATCGTACTTATCCAAGGTGTCGAGGGCATAGGCATAGTCGGAAACCACCTCTACCAGATTCAGGGCATCATCGGAGGTCAATGCCTCTTGTGCCTTGACCGTTCTACCCAAGACAGCTACCAACTGTTTCAACTCCGTATAGCGTTGTTCCGTCAAAGCCTTATTGACGGCATATCCTTTCACCAGATACTCTTTCAGTATCTTGTTAGCCCAAATGCGGAATTGTGTGCCACGCTGGCTTTTTACACGATAGCCTACAGAGATGATGACATCCAGATTATAAAGGACTGTTTGATAGGTTTGGTCAGCGTCCTTACCCATATGTGCAAATTTTGCACATGTGGTCTCACGCTCCAACTCATGTTCCTTATATATATTGTTGATATGTCGTCCGATGACAGTCCTGTCCTTTTGAAACAGTTCGGCCATCTGTGCCTGTGAGAGCCACACGGTATTCCCATTCATCCTGACATCTACGGTGGTTTGTCCGTCGGCAGTACGGTAAATTACAATTTTGTCATTCAAATCCATATCCTGATTCTTTTTCCTTTCAGCTGTCTCTTTGCCATGACTTCATTCTTCTATTCCACTGTTAATCAGTCTTCTCGCGTCCACATTCAGGATGGCGGCTATTTTCATCAGCATTTCCAACGAGGGTTGGCTCGTATTAGAACACCACCGGGAAATGGTGGCTTCGTTCTTTCCCAACTGTCCGGCTAGCCATTTTCCTGTCTTGCCTTGTTCCACTAATACTATCTTTAACCGGTTTATCTTTTCTGTTCCCATTTTTTTGTCTGTATTGCAAATATGCGATAATAGATTGATGATATTTGCAAAGATAGTGTTTGGATACGGAAACGAGCAAAACCGCAGTCATAAATTTTTCTTTTTCCGCTCCGCTTTGGAATACGGAGACGGTCGTGCTCCGCACTTTTTCGGGCATGATTCCGATTGGAGAACCTTTTCGTTCTGAAAGTGAGGCCATCCATTTGAGAGAACTTCCGTCTGCCGTATGGAAAGCCGTTGGTCGGGATGAAGAAACCCGTTGGTTGCAGTCTGACAAGCGGTTGTTTGTGACATGTTATCCGCTTGTTTTGTGTCGGATGAATATAAAAAGGGTGCGGAACGGCTTCACAGTCATCCCGCACCCGAAGTTCATGCAGCTAAAGTATGATAAATTCCGGAAAAGATTCTTTTGTCTTATCTGATGAACAGAAGTTCACGATATTTGGGCAACGTCCACAATTCATCGGCGACGATAAGTTCCAGCTTGTCTATCTGATAACGTATTTTCTCCATTTTAGGTTCCACCGTGTCGTGGTAAGCTATCGCCTTCTCACGCTCGTTCTCAATCTTGTTCGCCACTTTGCGTGCGTTGATGAGCTCCTCTACTCCCGTCTCGATAGTTTGTGTACGTTCGGCAATCTCCTCAATGAGTTTCATGTTGCGCGCGCACAGTTTCTCGGCCTTTTCGGCCGGGAATATCTGATGCATGTCCAGCACGTTCTTGGCCAGGCGGCTTTGGTAGTGCGTGGCCACAGGCACGATATGGTTCATCGTTATGTCGCCCATCACACGCGCTTCTATCTGTATGCGTTTGGTGTAGGTGTCCCACTTCACCTCGTTCCTCGCCTCAAGTTCCTTGCGGTTCATCACGTTCATTGTCTCAAACATGCGCACGGAGTCTTCTTTCAGGTAACTGTCGAAGATGACGGGGCAGCTCGTCTCACAATCCAGTCCGCGGCGTTTGGCCTCCTCCACCCATTCGTCGGAATATCCGTTTCCGTCAAAGCGGATGGGCCTGCAGGTCTTGATGTCTTCACGCAGCACGTCGATTATGGCATCGGTCTGGTCCTGTCCTTTCCCGATGAGTGCGTCTACGCGGCGTTTGAAGTCGGTAAGGGCTTCAGCCACGGCAGTGTTGAGCGCAATCATGCCCGAAGCACAGTTCGCTTCGCTTCCCACGGCACGGAACTCAAAACGGTTGCCGGTGAAGGCAAAGGGCGATGTGCGGTTACGGTCGGTGTTGTCGATGAGCAGTTCCGGTATCTCCGGGATGTCGAGCTTCATGCCCTGTTTCCCGGTTACATTGAACAGGTTGTCCTTGTCGCTTTTCTCGATATGGTCGAGTAGTTCGGAAAGCTGTTTCCCGAGGAATGAGGATATGATGGCGGGAGGAGCCTCGTTCGCGCCCAGCCGGTGTGCGTTCGTCGCGCTCATTATCGATGCTTTGAGCAGACCGTTGTGGCGGTACACACCCATGAGCGTCTCCACCACGAAAGTGACGAAGCGCAGGTTTTCGACCGGAGTCTTGCCGGGTGCGTGCAGCAGCACACCTTTGTCGGTGGAAAGACTCCAGTTGTTGTGCTTGCCCGAGCCATTTATGCCGGAAAACGGTTTCTCATGCAGCAATACACGGAAGCCGTGTTTGCGTGCCACCTTCTTCATCAACGACATCAGAAGCATGTTGTGGTCGTTGGCGATGTTGGCCTCCTCGAATATGGGAGCTATCTCAAACTGGTTGGGCGCGACTTCGTTATGACGGGTCTTGCACGGTATGGCCAGTTCCAGTGCCTGTATCTCCAGATCTTTCATGAAAGCCTGCACGCGGTCGGGGATGGTGCCGAAATAATGGTCGTCCATCTGCTGGTTTTTGGCCGAATCGTGTCCCATGAGGGTGCGGCCTGTCAGAACCAGGTCAGGACGTGCGTTGTACAGCCCTTCGTCTACAAGAAAATACTCCTGTTCCCAGCCCAGATTGCATGTCACTTTCTTCACTTTCGGATCAAAATAATGGCAGACATCTGTGGCGGCGATGTTCACGGCATGCAGTGCGCGGAGCAGGGGAGCCTTATAGTCCAGTGCCTCTCCCGTGTATGAAATGAATATCGTCGGGATGCAAAGCGTGTCGTCCATGATGAATACAGGCGATGTGGGGTCCCAGGCAGAGTATCCGCGCGCTTCGAACGTGTTGCGTATTCCGCCGTTGGGGAATGAACTCGCGTCGGGCTCCTGCTGTACGAGCAGTTTGCCGGAGAATTCTTCAATCATTCCGCCTTTTCCGTCGTGCTCGATGAAGGCATCATGCTTTTCGGCAGTGCCTTCGGTGAGCGGCTGGAACCAGTGGGTGTAGTGTGTCACCCCGTTTTCTTCCGCCCATTTCTTCATGCCTGCAGCTACGGCATCCGCAATCGAGCGGTCGAGGCATGAGCCATTGTCGATGACGTCGATCATTGTCTCATACACCGACGGCGGCAGATACTTGTACATCTTGGCCCGGTTGAATACGTTTTTCCCGAAATACTCTGACGGCCGCTCCGTCGGGGCAACCACGTCCAAAGGCTTTTTCTGAAAAGCACTTTCTACTACTTTGAATCTTAAGTTTGTCATCATGTAAAATGTTGATTGTTTTGTTTTTTGTGTTCTGTCAATATGTAAGGGTTTACAGCCATTTTCTCAGCCGTCTCATCGCTTCGGCGCAGTCTTCGCGCTTCCCGAAGGCTGTAAGTCTGACGTAACCCTCGCCGCTCGGTCCGAAGCCTACGCCTGGCGTGCATACTACGTGGGCATTGTATAGCATCTGCTCAAAGAAACGCCGGCTGCTTTCACCGTTGGGAACCTTGAGCCAGATATAGGGGGCATTCTGTCCGCCGTATACCTCCAGACCGAGTTCTGTGAGTGTGTCGCGCATGGTCCGGGCATTGTCCATGTAGTAGGCGATGGATTCCCTGACCTGTTCTTTGCCCGCCGGTGTATAAGTGGCTTCGGCCGCCCGCTGGCTGATGTAACTGGCACCGTTGAATTTTGTGCACTGGCGGCGGTGCCAGAGCTGGTTCAGCGATATCCGTTCCCCTCCCAGTGTGGCGGCGGTAACTTCTTTCGGCACAACCGTATAGCCACATCTTACGCCTGTAAATCCGGCTGTCTTTGAATAGCTGTGAAACTCGATGGCCACTTTCCGCGCTCCTTTTATCTCGTATATGGAATGTGGAATGTCGGGGTCCTGTATGTATGCTTCATAAGCCGCGTCGTAGAAGATGAGCGTGTCATTCTTCAGAGCATAATTGACCCATTTGGACAGCTCTTCCTTTGAAAGGACAGTACCTGTGGGATTGTTCGGATAGCACAGATAGATGATGTCCACTCTGCGGTCGGGTATTTCCGGGATGAAGTCGTTTTCGGCTGTGCAGGGCAGGTAGGTTACATTGCTCCACTTCCCGTCTTTTATTGTTCCGGCTCGCCCTATCATCACGTTCGAGTCGATGTAAACCGGATATATCGGGTCGGTCACACCTATGCTGTTGTCCCAACGCACCAGTTCCTGAATATTGCCGGTGTCACTTTTTGCCCCGTCGTTGATGAATATCTCAGAGGCGTCCAGATGTATGCCGCGCGGCAGGAAATCGTTCTTCACGATAGCTTCCCGCAGGAACAGGTATCCTTGTTCCGGTCCGTATCCCCGGAAGCCTTTTTCGGTGGCCATTTCGTCGACGGCTCTGTGCATGGATTCTGTCACTGCCGGACAGAGGGGCTGTGTGACATCGCCTATCCCCAGGCTTATCACATCCGCGTTGGGATGCGACACCTTGAAGGCGTTCACTTTTTTGGCTATGTCAGCGAACAGGTAATTGTTCGGCAATTTCAGGAAATGTTCATTTACTAATGCCATATCATTTTGTTTTTTGTCAGTGAGATTGTTCTTATTTGTCTGATGGTATTTTTGTTTCGCCTTCGAATACGAATTCGGCAGGGCCTGTCATATAAATATGATTGTCTGTCTGGTTCCATTCTACTTCCAGTTCCCCTCCGTCCATTACGATTGTATTCTTTTGTTCGGAACGTCCTGTCCTGACTGCGGCCACTGCGGTGGCGCATGCTCCGGTGCCACATGCCATGGTTATGCCGCTGCCACGCTCCCACACTCTTGCGCGTATGCGGCCGTCGTCCATCAGGCAGGCAAATTCTATGTTGCAACGTTGGGGAAACAGTGGGTTGGTTTCTAATGCGCATCCTAATCGGGGTACGTCCACGTCGTTTATGTCATGGGTAAAAATGACGAAATGTGGATTACCCATAGACACGAACGTGCCATGCAACTCTTGTCCACAGACAGTGACAGGTCCGTCAATCATTGAACCGTTTGCTGTGTCCAGTAACCTACGGTCGGCAAAGCACGGCTCCTGCATGTCGACAGTAACGCTTTCCACGAGGTTGTCATCACTGATGTGCAGTTCCAGTGTCTTGATGCCGGCTCGCGTCAGCAGTTTTATGGACGTTTTGTCTGTCAGTCTTTTTTCATACACATATTTACCTATGCAGCGGGAGGCATTTCCACACATCAAGGCTTCCGATCCGTCGGCATTGAATATGCGCATGGTGAAGTCAGCTTCCGGTATGGATGACCGTCCGATGAGCACCAGTCCGTCACTGCCTATTCCCATGTGCCGGTCGCTCCATTTTCGTGCCAGAAACGCGGGGTCGGCTATTTGATAGTGTGCCGTATCTATATATATGTAATCGTTTCCCGCTCCCTGCATTTTGGTGAACTTTATCATGTCTTCCATTTTGTCGTTTTTTTTAAAATTTCCTTTGTGCCGCTTCTGTTAGGGACACAGTGTGAAACCGAATACGAAATAAGATTTCTCTGTACTTGGATTGACAGATATTCCGGCGAACAACGGTAGGCTGAGCGTTTTTGTGACCTTGATGTCTTTCGTGGCTTTGAGCGAGACGTTCGTGACAGAGAAACCGTTACAGTCTGCATAAAAACTTGAGGCATAGGGAACTGCACCAGCGGTTGCCATCCACTCAAGTCCACCAAGACTAAATGGAGCCCCAATTTCGAAATAGGACGAATAAGCGCGTTTGCCGTTTTTGTTGATGCCGTCATTACCCGCAAAATTGGTGTACCATTGTATTGCCACAGGACCGAAATCATAGCCGATATTAGCTTCAAACACATGCGAAGTGCTGTGTGACGCATAATTGAAATAACGGTCATTGGGAGAGTTAAACCAATAGTCGGTCACTCCGATATTCAGTCCTCCGGTCTTGTATGCAAGTGTCAAATCAAATTCCTTGGTGTCATTGGAGTCCGTCAGTCCGACACTTCCCCATGCCACAAGTGATATGTCTTTGTATGATAGTCCAAGAGTCGGTTGCAGGCTTGTATTTCCAAGGTCCTGTCCCCTCCATATGTATTGGTTCACAATGTCGGCCTGTACAATGCCTTTTACTCTGTCTTGTGCTGCGGTCGGTGCGACTATACTTAACGTCACAGCCAACATCATTACTTTTCTCTCCATCTCTTTCATATATTATTGTATTTATAATGAAATGCTGTCATAGAGACTGATATTTGTTGTTGATTATTTCTTTTTGATTTTTATGGTGGCAAATGTATTGCATTTTGAAATAGGATTAATCGGTTTTATACACAAATGCTCATATTTTCTTGCTTCTCTTTTATTGTGTTGTAAAAACGGGTTATTCTTATTGCGATTTGTAATGTTTTGTGTCTGTTGATGTTTTAAATTGTAATTTTTGTCTTGGCTGTAGCAAGAAAATAGCATTATTTTAATCGGGAGTCTGTCGGTGTTGCAGTTTGTTGCATTTATAGTTGTTTTGACTTTCAATCTAAAACAAACATTACTATTTTCCGGATAAATAGATATAAGGATGAAGCTTTTGTTGTGTAATGATATTGAAATATTGTTTTATGTATCAAAATGGTATATGTTTGCCGTTGAAAGCTTTCTTTTTAATCATATATTTATTATTTACATAGCAAAAAGATGAGGAATTATGAAGAAGATTGAAGCAATCATCCGCAAGTCAAGATTTGAGGATGTAAAAAAGGCTTTGCTTGAAGCTGACATCGAATGGTTTTCTTATTATGATGTGCGTGGGAACGGAAAGGCGCGTCAGGGACGCATTTATCGTGGCATTGTGTATGACACCAGTTCAATAGAACGTACGCTTGTTTCGCTTGTCGTACGCGACAAGAATGTAGAGAAGTCGGTACAGGCCATACTGAATGCAGCCCAGACCGGGGAGATAGGTGACGGACGCATCTTCATAATGCCCGTGGATGGCGCCATAAGAATACGCACCGGCGAGCGTGGGGATATTGCCCTGTATAATGCGGAGCAGGAAATATGATGACAGTTGGAGAGAATTAAAAAAATAAAAGGTAAAAAGATTTGGAGGACTTGTTATGAAAGAGTATGGATTTTCTTATTTCATAGGTAAAAGGTGGCTTGTGACGGCGGTCATGGCAGGATTGTTTTCAGCGAGCGCATGGGCTGACGGCACGGCGGATGCCGCTGCGCCCATGCTCGACAGCGGCGATACGGCATGGATGATGACAGCTACGGCATTGGTGTTGCTCATGTCAATTCCCGGTATCGCCCTGTTCTACGGCGGTTTGGTGAGACAGAAGAATGTCTTAAGCATCATCATGCAGACCATGCTGATTGTCGGCGTTATTAGTATATTATGGGTTTCAATAGGTTATACATGGTCGTTCGGCACAGGTTTCAAAGATTCGGACAATCCTTTGTTCTTTATTATCGGAGGATTTGACAAAGCCTTCTTGAACGGCATCACTCCATCCACGCTCACTGCGGGAGGTATTCCGGAACTGGTGTTTGTCATGTTCCAGTGCATGTTCGCGTTGATAACACCCGCACTGATACTTGGTGCATTTGCGGAAAGGATAAAGTTCAAGGGCTACATGATATTCACAATCCTGTGGGTGGTACTGGCATATTTCCCTATGGCCCATTGGGTATGGGGAGGCGGTTTCCTGCAGGAAATGGGAGCGATAGATTTTGCTGGAGGTACTGTGGTGCATATCAATGCCGGAATCTCGGCACTTGTCATGGCGTTGATGATTGGCAAGAGAGAAGATTATAAGGTGGGACATCCCATCACGCCGCACAATATCACTTTCGTGTTCCTCGGCACTTCGTTCCTCTGGTTGGGATGGTTTGGATTCAATGCGGGCAGTGGTCTGGCAGCCGACGGCATCGCCGCCAATGCCATATTGGTGACGCATATAGCCACTGCGACCGCAGCCGTTGTATGGATGGCTATCGACTGGATATTCAACAAGAAGCCTACCACTGTGGGTGCGTGCACCGGGGCTGTGGCCGGGCTTGTGGCGATAACGCCTGCCGCCGGATCCACCGGACTACTCGGAGCATTCTGTATTGGTCTGATCACACCTGTGGTATGCTTTTTCATGGTTGCTGTGATAAAGCCTAAGTTCAAGTACGATGACGCGCTCGACGCTTTCGGCGTGCATGGCATCGGCGGTGTGGTGGGTTCAATCCTCACCGGTGTTTTTGCCACGCGCAGTATCACGGGCGATGGCGGAGTCGAAGGGGCCCTTTACGGAGACTGGCACCAGCTGTGGGTTCAGGTTGTCGCTACGCTTGTTTCGGTGGCATTCAGTGCGGTGGTGACATTCGTGCTCTACAAAATCGTCGATGCGCTTGTCGGAATGAGGGTCGACAGACGTGTGGAAGAGGAAGGACTTGACATCTATGAGCACGGAGAAAGTGCATACAATTAAACGACAGGCAGCTATTGTAAAACATTAAATATTAATTGTCAACTATCAGATTGAATTATGTGTGGTATTGTTTCAATTTTTAATATTGAGGAACAGACCTCTGCTCTGAGACAGAAAGCATTGCAGATGAGCGGAAAGATACGTCATCGCGGACCCGACTGGAGCGGAATCTATTGCGGCGGTTCGGCCATATTGGCCCATGAACGGCTGGCAATCGTCGACCCGGAGTCGGGACGGCAGCCGCTTTTCAGTCCGGACAAGAAGCAGGTGCTGGCGGTCAACGGAGAAATCTACAACCATCAGGACATACGCAGGCGTTATGTCGGCAAATATCATTTCCAGACCGGAAGCGACTGTGAGGTGATTCTCGCTCTTTACCGTGAACGGGGCGATACGTTTCTGGACGAACTTGACGGCATTTTCGCCTTTGCCCTGTACGATGTCGAGCGGAACGACTATCTCATCGCACGCGACCCCGTGGGGGTGATTCCCCTTTATTTCGGATATGACAAGGAAGGGCGGCTCTATGTGGCGAGCGAACTGAAGGCACTCGAAGGCCAGTGTGACAGCTATGCCCCGTTTCCGCCCGGACACCTGCTCACCGGCCATGACACTGTTCCGCGGAGGTATTACGAAAGAGACTGGTTCAGCTATGACAATGTAAAGGATAATCCGGCGGACATCGATGAACTGCGGTGTGCGCTGGAGTCGGCGGTGCGCCGTCAGATGATGAGCGACGTGCCATACGGTGTGCTGTTGAGCGGCGGACTCGATTCGTCCATAATCAGTGCGGTGGCGCAGAAATACGCCAAACGTCGCATAGAAACAGAAGGGGAGGAGGCTGTATGGTGGCCCAGACTGCATTCGTTCGCTGTGGGACTGAAGGATGCGCCGGACCTTGCGAAAGCCCGTCTTGTGGCAGAACATATCGGCACGGTGCATCACGAGATAAACTATACCATACAGGAAGGGCTTGATGCGTTGAGCGACGTGGTTTATTTCACCGAAACTTACGATGTCACCACCATACGCGCGTCCACTCCGATGTATCTGCTGGCGCGCGTCATCAAGAGCATGGGCGTGAAGATGGTGCTTTCCGGTGAGGGTGCCGATGAGATATTCGGCGGTTATCTGTATTTT
This sequence comes from uncultured Phocaeicola sp., assembly GCA_944320815.1. Taxonomy (GTDB): domain Bacteria; phylum Bacteroidota; class Bacteroidia; order Bacteroidales; family Bacteroidaceae; genus Phocaeicola. The sequence goes on from CALUIZ010000011.1 coordinate 63,858, forward strand.
CACAAGGCTCCGTCGGCCCGTGCGTTTCATGAGGAGACGGTGCGCAAGCTGTTCAAGTTGCATCTTTACGACTGTCTCCGTGCCAACAAGAGTCTGGCCGCCTGGGGAGTGGAAGGCCGGGTGCCGTTCCTTGACACTGAATTTCTCGATGTCGCCATGCGTCTGAATCCGTCGGCCAAGATGTGCCCCGGCGCAGTGGTGGAGAAAAGGATCTTGCGTGAGGCTTTTGCCCAGATGCTTCCTCCGGAGGTGGCATGGAGGCAGAAGGAGCAGTTCTCCGACGGGGTGGGGTATTCATGGATAGACACGCTTAAAAAGATAACTTCCGACAGCGTAACCGACGATGAGATGGCCCATGCCGCCCAACGTTTCCCCATCAATCCTCCGCGCAACAAGGAAGAGTATTTTTACCGTTCATTGTTTGCCGCTCACTTCCCGAGCGACAGTGCGGCGAAAAGTGTACCCAGTGTGCCGAGTGTAGCTTGCAGCACACAGGAGGCACTTGCGTGGGACAAGACGTTTGCCGGAATGAACGACCCCAGCGGGCGTGCCGTGAGCGGTGTGCACATGCAGGCTTACCAATAGTCGCATGGCTTGCCGGTATCCATCCGGAAATACCCTGATATTCTTTCTGAAATGTCCGCTTGCTCCATCTGGAACAGGCGGATGTTTTTTTACCGGAAATATGTTTGTGTTTTTTCACTGACAATTGTTTTCATGAACTTGAAAATCGTATAACTTTGCGGAAGCTAACTGAATGAAAAAAAATTTTGTGGATATGCCTATGAAAAGATTAAGACAGGTGCTGGCAACCGTCTGCTTCACATTCGTCACCCTTTTGTTCCTCGACTTTACGGGTACGATACAGCACTGGTTCGGCTGGCTGGCGAGAGTCCAGTTTTTGCCGGCCTTGCTTGCTTTCAATGCCGGAGTCATCGCTTTCCTCATCGTGCTCACGCTGGTTTTCGGTCGTGTGTATTGTTCCGTCATCTGTCCTTTGGGCGTGTTTCAGGACATTGCGGCGCGTTTCGGACGGCGCGGGAAAAAGCTTCCCTATACGTTCTCCAGACCGAAAAATGTACTGCGCTATGGAGTGCTGGCCGCATTTGTCATCATAGCGGTGGCCTTTCATGCGGCTGCATGGCTTGACCCCTATGCCATCTACGGACGGGCGGCCAACAGTCTGGCTCAGCCGCTTTGGATGTGGGGAAACAATCTGTTGGCTTATTTCGCGGAAAGGATGGATAGCTATGCGTTTTATCCGGTGGAGGTATGGATGAAGAGCCTGGCGGTTTTCTGCGTGTCGTTCGTTATGATTGCGGCGGTGGCTCTGCTTGCCTGGCGCAACGGGCGCACGTACTGTAACACTGTCTGTCCCGTAGGCACCGTATTGGGCTTCCTTTCTCGGTATTCCCTGTTCCGCATCACGATAGACACTTCCAAATGCAACGGATGTACACTCTGCGCACGTAACTGCAAGGCTTCATGCATCGACGCGAAATCCCATCAGGTGGATGGAAGCCGGTGTGTGGCTTGTTTCAATTGTCTGGACAAGTGTACGAGAGGGGCCATAGGTTACCGTTTCGCTTATGGGAAGAAAGCGGTCGGGGATGCTGCCGCATCCGGTGAGGCCGGAAAAGAAAAGATGGCTGCCGGTGGAAGACGTTCGTTCCTTGCGGGGGCGGCCGTGATGCTTGCTTCGGCTGCAAGCGCGCAGGTGGCAAAAAAAGTGGAACCCATCAAGATGGACGGAGGTCTGGCGGATATCGTTGACAAGAAGGAACCGGTGCGTTCCACACCGATCACGCCTCCCGGTTCACAGAGTGCACGCAACATGCATGCAAATTGCACCGCCTGCCAGTTGTGCGTGTCGGTTTGTCCGAATGAAGTGCTCCGTCCGTCGCACAAGCTTGAAACATTCATGCAGCCCTATATGTCGTATGAACGCGGATATTGCCGCCCTGAATGTACGGAGTGTGCTGATGTGTGCCCGGCAGGAGCCATCCTGAAAATCAGCAGGGCCGACAAGTCCTCCATCCAGATAGGCCATGCCGTGTGGGTGAAAGACCGCTGCATTCCGCTCACCGACGGGCAGGAATGCGGCAACTGTGCGCGCCATTGTCCGACAGGTGCCATTCTTATGGTTCCTTCGGTTCCGGGTGACCCGAAATCGCTGAAGATTCCGGCGGTGAACACAGAACGCTGCATCGGATGTGGCGCATGTGAGAACCTTTGTCCGGCGCGTCCGTTGAGCGCGATTTATGTGGAAGGGCATGAAGTGCACCGGACGATTTGACCTTTGTACCAGATTTCTAAAACAGATTTTGACATGGAAGGAAAAGACAATCATAATGACTGCAATAAGATGAACCGCCGCAATTTCCTTAAAATTGTAGGCATAAGTACGATGGCCGCCGCAGGGTTGCCGGGGTGTTCTTCCTCGAAAAGGGAAGAGGAAACTGCCGGGAACGGTTCTTCCGAGGTGCCCAAAGGCAAGATGACCTGCCGCAATTTTCCACCTTCACCCGACAAGGTGTCGCTGCTGGGATACGGATGCATGCGCTGGCCGACGCTTCCTTCGCCTGCCGGCGACGGGAATGTGATTGACCAGGAAGAGGTGAACCGTCTCATCGACTATGCCATTGATCATGGGGTGAATTATTTCGACACGGCTCCGGTGTATGTGCAGGGATGGTCGGAAACCTCTACGGGCATCGCCTTGAAGCGTCATCCGAGAGAGAAGTTCTTTGTGGCCACCAAAATGTCGAACTTCTCGAATCCGGATTTCGACTCCGGTGTACAGATGTATCATGATTCGATGAGGCATCTGCAGGTGGATTATATCGACTATTACTTGCTCCATTCTTTGGGCTCTTCGGGTGCGCGGAGTTTCCAGACCCGTTTTCTCGACAATGGTCTGCTGGATTATCTGGTGAAAGAGCGTGAAGCCGGACGCATCCGCCATCTGGGATGGTCATTCCATGGAAAAAAGGACGAGTTCGACCGGATTCTGTCGTTTCATGAAAAAGTGCATTGGGATTTCATACAGATTCAGTTGAACTACTCCGACTGGAAATATGCTACCGGGAACAATGTCAATGCCGATTATCTCTATGTTGAAATATCGAAGAGGAACATTCCGATGGTCATCATGGAGCCGCTTCTCGGCGGACGTCTTTCAAAACTTCCTGAGCACATTTTCTCGCGGCTGAAAGAGAGGAATCCCGATGAAAGTGTGGCTTCGTGGGCTTTCCGCTTTGCAGGTACTCCTCCTATGGTGCTGACTGTATTGAGCGGGATGACTTATATGGAGCATCTGCAGGACAATATCCGCACTTATTCGCCGCTGCGGCCTCTTACGGAAGAAGAAAACAAGTTCTTGCTTGACACTGCCGCGCTGATGCGTGAGTATCCCACCGTGCCGTGTAACGACTGCAAATATTGTATGCCTTGTCCTTATGGCATTGACATTCCGGGTGTATTGCTGCATTACAACAAGTGTGTGAACGAAGGGAACATTCCTCAAAGCCGCCTGGACGAAAATTACGCGAAGGCGCGTCGTGCGTTTCTTGTGGGGTACGACCGGAGTGTGCCGAAGCTCCGTCAGGCAAATCATTGTGTGGGATGCGCCCAGTGCAATCCTCATTGCCCGCAGTCTATTGATATTCCGAAAGAACTGCACCGCATCGATGCATACGTGGAAAAACTGAAACAAGATATATTATGAGAAATGAACTGGTCGAATTGCTGCATGAAGGTCATTATTCGTGTGTGGTGGGCAAAGATGGGGAAATCCGCACATATACGCGTCGCGGTGTGATTGATCTGTTCGAGCTTTATCAGTCCGACTCTGAGTTTATGGAAGGGGCGGAAGTGGCCGACAAAGTGATAGGGAAGGGAGCCGCTGCCGTTCTCGCTCTTGGCAAGGTGTCGGAAATGTGGGCAGATGTGTTGAGTGAGTCTGCACGCAGACTCCTCGACGGTGCCGGTGTAAAAGTGGAATGTGGAAAGGTCGTTCCGTTCATTATCAACCGTACAGGTACGGGCCGTTGTCCGCTCGAAACCGCTTGCGACGTGTCGGAGGAACCTGAAGAGCTTTATCCCGTAATCTGTGATTTTGTGGCGCAAATGAAATGAATCAGTAGAAACTTAAAAAGAAAGAAGAATATGTTTGGACTAGGAATGTCAGAAATTATTGTTATCGCATTTGTAATTCTTCTCCTTTTCGGAGGCCGTAAGATTCCGGAATTGATGAGAGGGCTTGGAAAAGGAGTGAGAAGCTTCAAGGAAGGCATGAATGAAGTGGAAAGGAATATCAGGACAGAAGATACATCTTTTTCAGAGAAAGAAAAGGAGAAAAAGGCTGACAATCCTGATTTGAAGGCGTGAATGTCTCCTGTTGGGAGGCATTCTTTATGACTTGTCCTGAATGGGCAAAAAAAGAAGCCGACCGGTTCATTACGATCCGGTCGGCTTCTTTTTTATTCGTTCCGCTGAAAGAATCAGAAGAACAGATAACGTTGGTCTGTCACATCAGCCTTTTGATATAAGTCGTTGAGGATTTGGTTCGGAACGAAACGTGTTGCCATATTTGACAAGGAAGTTTCTTCCTGTTTTGCGTCAAACTTTTCTGTACCTTTGTCCTTTGCGTAAACCTGAACCATATAGACACCTGCATTACCCTTTATCGGAGCACTGGTCTTTCCGATTTCCGTTTTTGAAGCGACAGCTCCTATTACTGGTTCACTGGCATGTGCTACGGATATATAAGCCGGTGCAGAGAAAGTGACATGTTTCACAGAATCGCTTACGGCACCTTCCATTGCTTTTACTTGGCTCAGTGAGTTGAATCCTTGCATTTCTGCCAGAATCTTTTCTGCTTTTTTGTCGCGGCGGATTTCATTTCTTAATGTTTGTGCCAAAGAATTGATGTCGCGGTAGCCGGTGCTGTGTATCTTATCAAGTGCGACAACCATCATATGGTCATTTTCTCCACATTCATACAGTGGAGAAACCTCACCCGGTTTTGCGGAAAATATCCATCTCATCACATCATCAGTTGATCTTACACCAGCCACATAATGTTCTGCGCTTGAAAGGTCTTTGCGTGGAACCAGAGAATAGCCGTTCTCTTCCGCATTTTTCTGCAATTCTTCCAGTGTTGTATTTTGGGCTACGAACTGGCTGAATTTGTTGTATGCGGCATTGTATGTTTCCTTGCTGAATTCAACGGGACGCTTTATTGTCGCCACCTTGTATTTTGTCTGCATGCTTTTCTTGTCCATCACCTGAAGGATAAGGTGTGCCTGTCCAATGGTCAGGTTGGCAAGTTCATTTTTCGGCTGGCTGATAAGCGTATTGACGAATTTTGCATTGTCTGCATCCATTTCAGTACCTTCCCAGCTTCTGGCATTCACCCATGTGGCCTCACCGGTTTGTCCGTAGATTTTGGCTATTCCGGCGAAGTCTGCCCCATCTTTCAATGCATTGTAGATACTGTCTGCCAGAATTTTTGTTTTTTCTTCCGTCTCTGCATAGACTTGAATCTGGCGGAACTGGATTGAATCAGGAGCCGAGACTTTGGCGATGACTTTGAATGCATTGTATGAATCGTCAGCCTGGTAATAATAAGGACCATATACCTCGTTCACACCTGTAGAGTCCAGACGTGCTGCCACATCGCTTGGGAGTACAGACTTATTGATGGGAATGTCTGCGAAACTTACAGAAGAACCTGTGGAACGGATAAAAGTGGCATAGTCACTTGTTGTATTGTCCAACAGGTTGCTGTACTCTGTCACTTCCTCCTGTACAGCCGCGCGGTCTGCATCCGATGGAACGACTTTTACATTGATATAATGAATATCACGCGTTTCAGCCAATTGTTTGTACTGCTCTTTCTTTTCATTGTACAGATTCTTAATCTCTTCATCTGTCACTTCGATTGTAGAGTCGTTGATTGAAGAGTAGGGTACTCCAGCCAGCAGCAAATCGCTCTGTTCTGTACGTGCTTTGAATGCATCTTCTGCAGCTACAGGATTTGAAACCAGAGATTTCGTGACCAGATTCTCATATTTCTCTGCCAATGTGCTCTGTTTCAGTGTCTTTTCAATGAACATCCAGAATGCTCCCATTTTCTGGTAATATTCTGCATATTGTGCCGGCATCTGGCTGTTCCCCAAATTTGCATAGTCTACCAAGAATTTCTGAAGCATATCCTTGTCAAACATTCCCGTCTGAGGATTGCGGAATGGAGTCTGCATCAACAGCGGGTGAGTGCCCTGATCAATGATGGCCTGAATTTCAGCGTCAGTAACTGTGAGTCCCAGTTTTTCAGCCTGTTCAGCGATCAGCTGGTTGTTCACATAATTCTGCCATACCTGATCTTTTACATTGTTCAGCTGGTCTTCAGACAATGAGTTCAGTCCGTTGGTCAATTTGATGACTTCGCTGAGTTCATCCACCATTTTCTGATAATCCTGTGCACTGAGTGTTTCTCCGTTCACTTCGCCTACATCCTGTTTTCCCTGATGTGGCTGGAGGACTTTCCACGCGTCACCTGCGATGAACGCAAAAAGGGCAAGTCCGATTACAATGACCAACAATGGTCCTTTGCTTCTGATTGTTTGTAAAGTTGCCATTTAAAGTTATTATTTTTTGTTTGTTATTTTTATTTCCCGTATTTAGCGCACGAAGATACAAAAAATGCCATTCAGTCGCTATGTTTCATGTGAAAAAAATGATTATTTCTCTATTTTCAGCTTTACAAGTTCGATTTTTGTAGTGGTCGCTTTGATGATTTTAAACTGGAACCGGTCTATCCTGATGATTTCATTCACTTTCGGAATGCTTTGGTATTCATGCAGGATAAGTCCTCCTATCGTCTGATATTCATCATCTTCAGGAAGATTGAGGCCGAACTCTTCATTGGCCTTTTCAATGTCCAGTCGTCCGGAGAGTATGTATTCGTTTTCTCCGATAGCCTTGGCGACAGTAGAATTCGTGTCATGTTCGTCTTCTATGTCCCCCAGAATCTCCTCCACGAGGTCTTCCATGGCGACAATGCCGGAAGTTCCTCCGAACTCGTCGACCACTACCGCCAGCGACCGTTTCTGCTGTTTGAACAGCCGCATCAGCTTGTTGGCTCCCATTGTTTCCGGAACAATCGGTATGGAGCGGATATTCTTCTGCCATTCAGTTGTGTCGCGGAACATTTCAGACGAATGGATATAGCCTACCACATTGTCGATGTTCTCCTTGTAGACTATTACCTTACTGATTCCGTTTTCTATGAATGTATTCTTCAGTTCTTCAGACTGCGTGTTGAAATCTACGGCAATGATTTCCGTTCGCGGAATCATGCAGTCGCGGATTTTGATGTTCGAGAAATCAAGCGCGTTGCGGAAAATCTTGATTTCATCTTCAATGCTCTCTTCATCCCCTCCCGCTTCTTTTATGCTGGTTTGGATCAGATGGTCAAGGTCTCCTTTCGTGAAAGCCCGTTCCTGGTCTTGTTTGTTGATGCGTGTACCTGTCAGGCGGAGAAGGCCGACGGAGAGGAGAGTGGCGATGCGGCTGAAAGGATAGAGCACCGCATAGCAGACAAAGGCCGGAAGGCTGAACACTTTAAGCGTGAACTGAGGGTTCAGTTTGAACAGCGTCTTGGGCATGAATTCCCCTGCCGCAAGAATGACGAGAGAAATGACGATAATTTCTGTCAGGAGCAGCAGGACAGGGTGTATGGTGAAATCAGCCGGAAGGCACAGAGAGCCTAATCTGACCATCAGGATGGAGAAGATGACCAGCGAAGCATTGTATCCCATCCACATGGTAGAGATGAAATCCTTCGGATGGTTGTAGAATACCGACAGGATACGGGTGGGAAGATTGTCTTTCCTGTCCATTTCAAAGCGTAATTTTGTTGTGGAGATGAAAGCGGCTTCCATTCCCGAAAAGAAAGCGGCGAATGCCACGGTGACGATTATCTGTATGATGATTTCCATAATCCCGGATTGGTTTAGTTTCGGTTCCCGCGCGATGCCGTGTCTGCGGGGGCGGTATCCTCCACCATGAATATACCTGTATTGTTGTATATCTGATACTCTGTCATTTCCTGATTCGACTCAAACCCATATCCCGTCAGTGTCTTGTCCACCTGTTCGATACGGATGAATTTGTCTGAGTAAATCCTTTCCTTGTTCTGGTCCCAGAACATCAGCTGTGTGTCGAATTTGTCGCCCCTCTGGCTCTGGATATGCACGTTCCCTCGCAGTTCCCACAGTTTTTTGGGCTCATAATAATAAGCGGTGTCCGCCTTGATGCTCGCGTCCACATGAAACAGCGTATCAAACTTTTCGAGATAGATACCTTTCTCGAATGCCCAGAAAGACGGGTCGCGCTGGCTGTAGACCAGCCATTCGTCTGTGATGATTTTATATCTGATCATGCCTGAATCAGACACCAGTGTGGTGACACCGAGAGTGCGCATGTCTGGGAGCGAATCGCTTTCTTTCACGGCAGCCGCCGTAGTGTCTTTCTTTTTGCCGCATGAAGGCAAAAAGACAAACATGACAACCGCCCATGCGATCACTGTCATGCCTGTCAGCATACTGTGTTTCCTGCTTGTCTTTCTCTTGTCGGTCATACGGCTTTCATCTGATGGTTGTTTTTTCGTTGATCCATCCCCCGATGCTGACCACATTTCCTTTTTTCAGCCCCAAAAAGAACAAGTCCTCTTCCTTCGGAGTCAGTGCGGCATATGTGGCAGTCAGTTTCTGCACCTCTTCACTCAGGCCTGGGTCGGCAGATTTGGCGAGCTGCAACTTGTCGATGACGGCATAATATGTACATTTGTTCAGTGTGGCCTCATCGCTCCAGTTGGGGCTTGAAGCATACATCTGTGCTATCAGAAGATAAGCCTTCCCGTATTTTCCGTTGAAAGACAATGCCCTGTCGGCATACTCCCGGGCTTTGCTCAGTTGCTTTCTGCTGTAAAGGGCTACCGCTGCATTATAGCAGTTGTCCGCTTTCTTGAGCGTGTCTTTTTCCAGTCTTACTGATTCATCAAAAAAGTGCAGACACTGGTCTATGCTGTCTTTTCTGTAGTACATGTATGCGCATCCGAGGGCAGTGGCAGCTGTCGGTTCCATCGCATGTGCAGCTTCGCAGGCCGCATAATAAGCGTCTTCGCTGGTGCATTTCAACCGCTGCATTGCGGATATAACCCTTTTCAGGTATTCCAGATTGTTCCTGTTTTTTTCGATTCCAGCTCCGTAGACAGTCTGAATATTCTCGCAGTTTGCCACTCCACTGCCGACAAAGCGGGCATCTATATTGTCTTTCGCGATTTTAATCTGCTGTCTTTCTTTTTCTCCGGCAGTCTTTCCGAGGCGGGCCATCCGGTCTGATGCGGTCAGATAGTCCCAGATGAACTGTTCCTTGTGTGTGTCATCGTTCTTCAGCTTTTGTGCGGAGATGTTCACCAGGTCCTGCAGGAGGAAATATTCCGGTTCGGTCTCTTCTTCAGCTTCCATCGCTTCGTTGATCATGTCATATGCCTTGTCGATATCCATTTCCGTACCGGCGAAGAGGACATAATCGTGCGCTTTTTCCCGGAGAATGCGCCCTGCTGTCATCGAGTCGGCTGAAAGTGCGTTGAGAGTGTCCAGATGCTCGATTCTTTTGTCGTAGACATCCATCAGCTCGTTGAAGTACTTTCTTTTCTGCGCTTCGTCTTTTGTGTCGGCTATGAGTGCGTGAAGAATCTTCGTCCCGTCTGTATAAATTCCAGTTCCGGCCAGAGGGGCGTTTCTGAACACATACATCCACGGAGAGTAGGCTCCCTGAAAATCCCATGCCCTGATGCACTTCGTGTAAAGCCCGATGTTGCGCGCACATTGGAGGCTGTCTTCTTCTTGGCCGGAGTGCAGACTGTCTTCTGTTTCAGTCTGTCCGGAGACGGTTGCCGTGAAGACGGCCAGCATGGCTGCCAGCACGAGCCTTTTGATTTCTGTCATATATGAATAATAATGTAGGAAGCCCATCTGTATTTCCCGTCAGTTAACTCTCCATTTCATGAACCATGTCTCGTTGAATGTCAGTCCGAGTTTGATCATGAAACGATTTTCCGAAAGCAGTCCCTTCACGGAAGGGGACACGCGCACATATTGGCCCGTGATGCTCAACACACTGTTGCGCTGATACAGGTTCAGCGGAAGTCCGAATCCCGCGCTCACTCCGAATTCCTTCGGACCGTCCACCCATGCGCTGTGCGGATCAGTCGTCGGAGTTTTCAGATACGGTGTGGAGTAGTATGCCCCGATTCTGTATTTGATTCTTGACAGGTAGCTTCTCCCGAACTCTTTAGGCATAAGTTCGGCGCCCAAGGCAATTTTCGAGCGGTTCATATATCTGTCGGTACGGTTGTCGCATTTCACTCCTTCCCATTTCTGGAGAGTGTAGTCGGCTTCTACCGTCAGGTTTTTCTTGTATTTCCATGCAAGTCCTCCTCCAAAGGTATGCGGAATCCCGTAAGAGTTCTCAGAAGAGCTTTGGTCGACCACTGAATAGGTGGAGCCGTTCGTCACTTGTGTGCCGCGGGTGTCTTTTGAGTTCAGCACATGCCCCATCGTATAGGCAATTCCTAAAGTCAGCGAATTGTTCTTGTCCAATTGCTGAGTGTACTGCAGACCGAAATTCGCGTTGTAACTGCTGACGCTTGTCTGATCGTATTTGATGTATTGGTCTCCTCCGTCGCTGGGGCTTGCCGTAGTCTGGTGGTTTATTTTGCCGTACAGGTAGGCAATGTTGGCACCGACCGATAGGTTGTCAACAATTTTGAATCCCAGTCCGCCGAATATCTGCTGAAGACCGCCGTCGCCGTAAAAATTATTGGTGTTTGTCACATCGCTTCCTTCAATCGCCTCTGTCCGGCTGAAGTTGTATCCCACCGTCGAGAACGGAATGTAGCCGATTGCCACTCCCACACGCGGATGAAGGCGGAACTGCATGGCCAGATAGTCGAAACTTCCGTTCTTCGCGTTCGACTTGTAGTTTCCTTCCTGGAAGTTTGAACTTTTCAATGTCATCCCCGTGTCAAACATGAACGACAGCGAATCGACGGCCGTATATGATGCGGGATTCATCGGGTTGATATGCTGGTCCGTGCGCAGCGCATAGCCCACACCGCCCATTGCGGCATTGTTCGCGAAAACTGGTTCGGACATGTCTCCCAGTCCGTAGCGGGTATAAGGGGAATTGGTGCTTGCTTGGGACCATGCGTCTGCGCATACGGCCAGGAACAATGCACCAATGAATACTTTTTTATTTGACATTGTAATTCAAAATTCTGTTTAAACCTTTCAACACTAAAAATCTGTCTGCAAAGATGATACTTTTTAAGTTTGTATCAAAGGAAAATTTATCTCCTCCGGTTAAAAAAACCAAAAGGTCGGGATATTTCTCCTGCATGAGCCGGATGTATCCCGCTATCTCAAATTCCATTCCTTTGATGACTCCTGCGCGGATGGCGGTCTCCGTGTTATAGCCGAATTCAGGCACTTCCCCCCGCCGGTCGATGAGGGGGAGCTTGTCGCAGCAGGCGTTCAACGCCTTGAATCTCACATAAATTCCGGGAGAGATGTTCCCTCCCCAGTATCGGCCCTCCGCGTCGATGAATTCGTAGGTCAGTGCCGTTCCGGCATCGATGACGAGCAGGTTCTTTTTCGGGAGCAGGTAGTTGGCTCCTACCACTGCCGCGAGCCGGTCCATTCCCAATGTCTGGGGACTTTTATAGTTGTTCGTGATGGGGACAGGAGTCTTGCAGTTGAGTTCGAGAAGCTCAAAGTCAACCTCGGCCAGTTGCCGCCGGATGGTGTTGCTCAGTGTGATGACTGAGGCGATGATTCCCCGTTCGATGGGATATTTGTGCCGCAGAATCTTCAGGCAGTCCAGCGAATGGTTTGATCCTCGCAGGATATCCACCATTTTGTCTCCGTCGAAAACCGCCAGTTTAGCGACCGTATTGCCGATGTCTATTATTAAGTTCACCTTTGCGTTGTTTAAAATTCGGTGCAAAGTAACGCAAAAAATAAATACATTGGTCAACAAAAAACGATTAATTCTTCAGACTTATGAAATATCGGTGTATTTTTGCACCGTGAAAAATACCCTGATGTTCTGGCTGGAATACCTTGGTGCTTCGGCCGGAATACTTCGGTGTTTTTACGGACGCATGGAAATGCTCCGTGGCAGTAATGTTGTTTTCAAAGCAAAAAATGTATGGAATGAAGAAATACGGATTACGCCTGTTTGTCGGGTTATGGATGCTGTGCGTGTGTTGCCTGTCTCAGGCGCAGCAGCCCCGCGACAGCATTCAGTTCAGTCTGGTCACGTGTGCGCCGGGAAGTGAAATCTACGCTCTGTTCGGACATACGGCCATCCGCTATCAGAACTTTTCGCGCGGCGAGGACGTGATGTTCAATTACGGCATGTTCAGCTTCAGTGCCCCGCATTTCGTTTATCGTTTCGTGAAAGGGGAGACCGACTACTGTCTAGGACTGACTCCCACCCGCTATTTTGAGGTGGAGTATGCCATGAGAGGATCTTCCGTGTGGCAGCAGGTGCTGAACCTGAGAGAAGACGAGAAATTCCGTCTGCTGGCTTTGCTGGAAGAGAATTGCCGTCCGGAGAATCGGGTGTACCGCTACAACTATTTCTACGACAACTGCACCACCCGTGCGCGCGACCAGATTGAAAAGTGCATAGCAGGGAAAGTCGTTTATCCGGATGGCGTTCCCGGCAAGACATTCAGGAGCGTCGTCCATGAGTTTACGGCAGGCTCTCCGTGGGATGAGATGGGCATCGATTTCTGTCTTGGAGCGGAAGCCGACCGTCCGATACCTGCCCGTTCCCAGATGTTCGCTCCTTTTTATATGAAGGCTTTCGCTTCGCGTGCCTATATAGAGGATGAAAACGGGAACCGACGTCCGTTGGTGTTGCGCGAAGAGAAGATTGTGGATGTGGATGCTGAACCGGCTCCCGCTTCCGCATTCACTCCGATGATGGCGGCTGTGGCCTTCCTCATGCTGAATGTGCTGGTCGGCTGGTGGCAATGGAAACGCCGCCGCATTTTCTGGGGGTGGGACATCCTTCTGTATGCCTGTCAGGGAATCGCCGGATGTGTCATCGCCTTCTTGTTTTTTGTGTCATCGCATCCTACCGTCGGCTCCAACTGGCTGCTCATTCTGTTCAACCCGATACCGTTGCTCTATCTTCCGGTGATGGTTTTTCGGACGATAAAGCAAAGGAAAGATGGCTATCATCTTGCAAATATGGTCTATTTAACACTTTTTATAGCCTTATTCCTGCTTTTGCCGCAAAAATTTAATTTAACAGTGTTACCTTTGGCACTCGGTTTGCTGGTGAATGCTGTAAGCCATGTATTAGTATTGAAACATAAGGAATGAAAGAACGCATACTGACATCTCTACTGACTGTATTTGTCATCACGGGGCTGCAGGCTCAGACGGCACCGGCTGCTCCACGGCTGGTGGTGGGACTGACCATTGACCAGTTGCGCACAGACTACATCGAGGCTTTTTCCGCGCTCTATGGAGAGCGGGGGTTCAAGCGTCTGTTCAAGGAAGGGCGCGTTTATGTGAACGCTGAATACGACTTCATCAATATCGACCGTTCGTCGGCCACCGCCGCTGTCTATACGGGCACTTCTCCTTATTATAATGGAATACCGGGCAACCGGTGGATGGACCGCGCTTCTCTGCGTCTGATGAAATCGGTTGACGACCCGGCTTTCATGGGGGTCTATACTTCTGAAAGTTCTTCACCGCGTTTCCTGCAGGTGTCCACGCTTTCTGATGAACTGATGGTGGCAAGCCAGGGGGAGGCGGAGGTGTATTCCATCGCTCCTACGCGTGAGATGGCGATATTGGCGGCAGGACATGCGGCAAAGGGAGCCTTCTGGCTGAATGACATTACGGGGAAATGGGGCGGAAGTACCTATTATGGCAGCTTTCCCAAATGGGTGAGCGACTACAACGACCGTGACGGGCTGGATTTCCGCATCAACAGTATCGTGTGGCAGCCTTATCTTCCGGTTACGGCCTACAGATATGTCACTTCCGGGGCGAAGCAACTGGACTTCAAGCATGATTTCTCGGACGAGCGTTATGAAAAGTATAAAAGGTTCAAGACAAGTCCATATGTCAACGATGAAGTGAACCGGCTGGCGAAAGCTTGTTTCAACAGTACGGCCATCGGGATGGACAATGTTCCCGATCTTCTCATGTTGTCGTATTATGCCGGGAATTATGCGCATAAGCCGAATGCCGAGCTGTCGATGGAAATACAGGATGTGTATGTGCGTCTGGACAACAGCATCGGCGATCTGCTGGACTTGATCGACCGGAAGGTTGGTCTGAAGAACGCGCTGTTCTTCATCACGTCTACCGGTTATGCTGACCCGGATCCGGCGGATGCCCCTCAGTTCAAGATTCCGGGCGGCGAGTTCCATATCAAACGCTGTGCCGCATTGCTCAATATGTATCTGATGGCCATTTATGGTCCGGGACAATATGTGGAGACTTATTATGACCGCCAGATTTATCTGAACCATAAGCTGATAGAAGACAAGAAGCTGAATCTTGTGGAGATGATGAGCCGTTCCGCTGAATTTGTCGTGCAGATGAGCGGGGTGCAGAACGCTTATACCGCCCAGCGTCTGCTGTTGGGTTCGTGGACACCGAAGATTGAAAAGATACGCAATACTTATAACCCGAGCCGTTCGGGCGACATCTATATAGAAGTGATGCCGGGGTGGACAGTCGTGAACGATGAAAGTTCTTCCGCTCATCAGACGAAGGTGGTGCGCGAAGCCTACAGCTCTTCTCCGCTTGTCTTCATGGGCTTTGGCGTAAAGCCCAAAGTGCTTTACACTCCGGTGAAAATTGCGGCCATTGTTCCCACACTGGCCCATTTCATGCGCATTCGGGCACCCAATGCCAGTTCTGTAGCCCCAATGACTGACATCTGTAAAGAATGAAGGGGATAAATATGCCCGTTAGCCGGCTTTTTAGTATCTTTGCAGAGAAAAACGGAAATACTTTTTTTGATAATAATAAAAACAACAACATACAATGGGATTCAATGAATTTATAAGCAAGCTGTTCGGAAACAAGGCAACGCGTGACATGAAGGAGATTCAGCCGTGGGTTGAAAAGGTGAAGGCCGTTTATCCGGAAATCTCCAGCCTGAGCAATGACGAACTACGGGCGAAGACGGAAGAACTGAAGAAATACATCAAGGATTCTGCCGCAGAAGAAAACAAGAGAATCGAAGAGCTGAAGGCAACTATCGAGGAAACAGAGATTGAAAAACGTGAGGCTATCTTCTCGCAGATTGACAAGCTGGAGAAGGAGGTGCTGGACAAATATGAGACTGCGCTCAATGAGGTGCTTCCCACGGCTTTTGCCATCGTGAAGGATACGGCGCGCCGTTTCGCTGAAAATGAGGAGATTGTGGTGACTGCCACTGATTTTGACCGTGAACTGGCGGCCAGAGGACATGATTTCCTTCGTATAGAGGATGACAAGGCTGTATGGAGGAATCATTGGCAGGCGGGTGGCAATGAAACCGTGTGGAATATGATTCATTACGATGTGCAGCTTTTCGGAGGTGTGGTTCTGCATCAGGGAAAGATTGCGGAAATGGCTACCGGTGAAGGTAAGACACTCGTCGCTACGCTCCCGGTTTTCCTGAATGCATTGACCGGCAACGGTGTGCATGTGGTTACAGTCAACGACTATCTGGCCAAGCGTGACTCGGAATGGATGGGACCTCTCTATATGTTCCATGGCTTGAGCGTGGACTGCATCGACAAGCATCAGCCTAATTCGGAGGCCCGCCGCAGAGCTTATATGGCTGACATCACTTTCGGAACGAACAATGAATTCGGCTTCGATTATTTGCGTGACAATATGGCAGTCTCTCCGAAAGACCTTGTGCAGCGCAAGCACAACTATGCCATTGTCGATGAGGTGGACTCAGTCCTGATTGATGATGCGCGTACTCCGCTGATTATTTCCGGCCCGGTGCCCAAAGGGGACCAGCAGTTGTTTGAGGTGCTCCGTCCTTTGGTTGAGCGTCTGGTGGAGGCGCAGCGCAAGCTTGCCACTCAGTATCTGGCTGATGCGAAGCGTCTGATCGCTTCTGACAAGAAGGAAGATCAGGAGGCCGGTTTCCTGGCATTGTTCCGCAGCCACAAGGCGTTGCCGAAGAACAAGCCGCTCATCAAATTCCTCAGTGAGGCAGGCATCAAGGCAGGCATGCTGAAGACGGAGGAAATCTATATGGAGCAGAACAACAAGCGTATGCCGGAAGCGGTGGAACCTCTGTACTTCGTCATCGATGAGAAGCTGAAGAGTGCCGACCTGACAGATAAAGGTATTGATCTGATTACGGGAAATTCGCAGGACCCGACACTGTTCGTGCTTCCTGATATTGCGGCTGAACTTTCTGAACTTGAAAACCAGAAAGACCTGACGGACGAGGAGAAACTGGCCAAGAAGGATGAACTTCTCACCAATTATGCCATCAAGTCGGAACGTGTGCATACCATCAACCAGTTGCTGAAGGCTTATACGATGTTCGAGAAAGACACTGACTATGTGGTGATGGACGGGCAGGTAAAGATTGTTGACGAACAGACAGGACGTATCATGGAAGGCCGCCGTTGGAGCGACGGGCTGCACCAGGCTGTCGAGGCGAAGGAAGGTGTGAAGGTGGAAGCCGCCACGCAGACATTCGCTACGATTACGTTGCAGAACTATTTCCGTATGTATCACAAGCTGGCCGGTATGACGGGTACTGCAGAAACGGAAGCCGGTGAGTTCTGGGACATCTATAAGCTTGATGTGGTGGTAATCCCGACCAACCGTCCGATTGCACGCGTTGACATGAATGACCGTGTCTACAAGACCAAGCGTGAAAAGTATAAGGCTGTCATTGAGGAAATCGAGAAGATGGTTTCGGCAGGACGTCCGGTTCTGGTTGGTACCACTTCAGTGGAAATTTCAGAAATGTTGAGCAAGATGCTCGACATGCGCAAGATTCCTCACAATGTGTTGAATGCGAAACTGCATCAGAAGGAGGCTGAGATTGTGGCGAAGGCCGGGCAAAGTTCTACAGTGACCATTGCCACCAATATGGCCGGTCGTGGTACGGATATTAAGCTGAGTCCGGAAGTGAAGGCTGCCGGAGGTCTGGCAATTATCGGTACGGAACGTCATGAATCGCGCCGTGTGGACCGTCAGTTGCGTGGTCGTGCCGGACGTCAGGGCGACCCGGGTTCTTCTGTGTTCTTCGTGTCATTGGAAGATGACCTGATGCGCCTGTTCTCGTCCGACCGTATCGCTCATGTGATGGACAGAATGGGATTCAAGGAAGGCGAGATGATTGAGCATAGCATGATTTCTAAATCCATCGAGCGTGCCCAGAAGAAAGTGGAAGAAAACAACTTCGGTATCCGTAAGCGTCTGTTGGAATACGATGATGTGATGAACAAACAGCGTACGGTGGTTTACACCAAGCGTCGTCATGCGCTGATGGGTGAACGTATCGGTATGGATATCGCCAACATGATTGAAGACCGGTGTTTCTATGCGGTGGAACAGCCAACTTTTGAAGATGCCCGCATGGAAATTTTCCATACATTAGCAATGGAGACTCCGTTCACGGAAGAAGAGTTCCGTACAAAGAAAAAAGATGATTTGGCGGAAACTGTATTTGAAAATGCGATGGCTTTGTTTAAGCGCAAGATGGACCGTATGGCTCAGATTGCCAATCCGGTCATCAAACAGGTGTATGAGAATCAGGGGCATGTATATGAAAACATTATGATTCCTGTCACCGATGGCAAACGCATGTATAATGTGGCGGTCAATCTGAAGGAGGCTTATGAGACCGAATCGAAGGCTATTGTAAAATCTTTTGAAAAGGCTATCCTGCTTCACACAATAGATGATGCATGGAAGGAGAATCTGCGCGAACTGGACGAACTGAAGCATTCCGTACAGAATGCAAGTTACGAGCAGAAGGATCCGCTGTTGATATTCAAACTGGAATCAGTGAATCTGTTTGACAACATGGTCAACAAGATCAACAACAATACGGTATCTGTTCTGATGCGTGCACAGATTCCGGTGCAGGAACCCCAGCAGGTGCGTGAAGCTGCTCCTGAACCTCAGCGTCCCCGTCAACAGTATAAAGAGGAGAAACAGGATTTGACAGATCCGAACCAGCAGGCCGCCGCTTCACGGGATACCCGTGAGCAGCCGAAGCAGCAACCTCATCGTGCGGAGAAGACAGTGGGACGCAACGATCCGTGTCCGTGTGGGAGTGGTTTGAAGTATAAGAACTGTCACGGGAAAAATCTCTGACATTTTTTTCGGAAGAAGGCAAAATAGAAATGCCGCTCTGGACTTTCAAGTCTGGGGCGGCATTTTTTCGTAGTATGCTCGGCATGAGTATTAGCTAACGGGTGCAAGTCCGTAACACGTCCGATAGCGGGAAGTGTATAGCCCAAGGCAAGGGTGTCCACCGTGAGTTGGAATCTGAAAGAAACTGGCGGCAAATATCTGGTCTGACGTACAGGAACTGACACTGTTTTCCTTTTACTTGATTACAAAAAGAAGAATCCCCACACGGCCCATGCGGGGATTCGGTGTCAAAAACAACAGCTATTAGCAACTAATAGACAGTGAGCCGATTCTGTTCCCGATTTCTTTCAATGCCTTGTTGAATATTTCTATTTCCTCTTTGTTCAGGGTATATACCTTGCCCCTTACCTTGTTTCCGTTGATGCGCTGGTAAAGCCATGATGCACTTTTCCCGAAATAATGTTTGGCTATGTATGAAAGCGGGAGGATGTCAAGCGAATCCCTGATCTGGTCGCGTATCCGGATTTCCTTTTCAATGGTGTCCATTGACGCGCTGATTTCTGCAAGTCCCTGTCTGAGAAGTTCCTCCAGTTCCTTCCGTTCCGTTTCGTTCAGTTCCGTATCCTGAAGTTCCGCAATTATGGCATCAAATTTGCTCCTGCTTTCGGAATCTTCCTTTCCGACCGCAAGTTTCAGTTCGTTCAGCTTTTCGTTGAAATTGTCCATAGATGTATTTTTTAGTGCCCCTCATGAGAGGGGCATTGTTTCACTTTTTCATTTTCAGAAGATTGTTCAGCCGGTCAAGCAGGATGTTGATTTGTTTTTCGTAATCCTCTTTGGAAGGTTTTATCAGATTCTTGATCCTCTGGTAGTCCGCAATCATCTGTTTCACTTTCCTGATTTCCTTTTCAAGTTCTTCATCTGTCATCTTTTCTTTTTTAAGTTGTTAATATTCTGTTTGTTTTTGACATTGCAAATATGCATAATAAATATGTTATATGAAAGTGCCGGACGATTTTTTTTACAGCAGGTTGTCAAGAATTTCGCGTATGGCCTTGTCCGCGTGCCTTTTCATGATTGACACGTAGTTGAATATGGGGCGGCTGTCCTTCATGGACTGCCCGATGCAGTATTCCAGCGTGGAGAGCGGGATTCCCAGGTCGAATCCGTGCTGTACGAAGGATTTGCGGGCGGAGTACAGGGTGAAGCGGTGCTTTATTCCGCCTGCTTCGGCCAGACTCTTGATTTTCCTTGCGAGCACGTTGTAGCAGCTCGTGTAGCTTCTGTATCGTCCGAATACGAGCTTTCCGGTCTTTCTGTCCATATACTTTGAGATGAGGGGCTTCGCCTCGTCCGGGATGGAGAAGTTCACCGCGTTGTCCCCTTCCTTCGTGTGCCTGGTCTTTTTCCGGACATAGTATATTTCGTCCGTGTTCCGGAAGTCGTATTCCAGCATGTCGACGAGGTTCATTCCTGCAAGATAGTATGTGAGCATGAAGATGTCCCTTACCACGGAAAGGCCGTGTGTGCCGAGCTCCGCGTCACGGATTCTTTTCAGTTGCTCCACGGTGATGTACGTGTCTCGTTTCTTTGCGGAGGGTATCCTTGCGGTGACGAAGGGGTTCACCTCGAAGGAGACGTACCTCATCTTGACCGCGTAGTTGATGATTACCTTCAGCAACGTCACGTAGATGTTGACGGTGGTGTGGGAGAGCCCGGATTTCTGGAGGCTCATGATGTATCCGTTTATCCGTAGTGGATTCACGTGCTCCATGAGCGTGTCCTTTCCTGCGAAGTCGGCGTATCTGTTTGCCGCCAGCCTGTAGAGCCTGTATGTCTTTTCCCTGTCGTCCTTGTCTATGGTGGAGAGATATTCGTCCGCGATGTCGGAGAATGTTCGCCTCTTTTCCCCCATCGCGGGGGCTTTCAGCAGTTTGACGAGCTGCGAGCAGGTGAGGGTCTCGGCGTACCGTATGTGTTCCGCCTTTTCTTCGTATCTGTTGAGTATGCTTCTCAGCCTGAGGTTTAGCGCGTCCTTGTCCGGCCGCTTTACGACCTTCCCGTTTTTGAACTCCTTTTCGGAAGAGATTGTGACGTCTGTCGGGATGTATCTTGTCTGCCCGGAGTGCGTGACGGCTATGCGTACCGTATGATTACCGTTTTTTAACCTTAGATTCGGGACTATTGTGATGAAAAAGTAAGCCATAATGTTCTTTATTGGTTCGACTGGAATAAAAGTGGAATGAAATAACGTCAAAAGTGACGTTTTTTCTGTCCGGTATAGGTTACTGACTTACTTCAAAAAGATTCGGTTCGCATCTTGAATATGCTGATAATCAACGATAAAAAAGATACTCCCGGCAATCTCTATTGCCAGGAGTATCACAACACAAAAACTAAACTAGACTTAACTAAACTATTCTAATCGGGAGTTTCACAACTTCCTTTCCTTATTATGTACGTCACAAATATAGAGGTTATGTTCCGACTTTCCAAAACAAATCTGCAAAAAAACGCGTTTTGTAAGGAAAATTTGTGAAATATACAAATTGTAATCAAATAATATGTTCGTTAACATAGTTTTGTAGCTCTTGCTTGTAGCTGTCTGAGATGGGGATGTAGTCTTTCCCGAATATGATTCTTCCTTTTTCAATGATTCTGATCTTCTGTTTCTGTACGATGAATGAGCGGTGTACCCGGATAAACCGGTCGGACGGCAGTTTTTCCTCCATCGCCTTCAGGCTGGTAAGCGAAAGGACAGGGCGGGGAGTGTCTTCCAGGTGGACCTTGATGTAGTCTTTCAGTCCTTCAATGTAAAGAATTTTGTCCAGTTCAATCTGTATCAGTTTATAGTCGCTCTTGATATAAATGTATTTCATTTCATTGTCGGGGGCGGTGCCGGAAATGTTTCCGTAGGCTTTTTGCCTGAGTTCAAACCATCGGATAGCCTTGTTTACGGCTTCCGTGAAGTCTGCGAAGCTGATAGGCTTCAGAAGATAGTCGAGAGCGTTCACCCGGTATCCGTCGAGTGCATACTGGCCGAAGGCCGTAGTAAAGATGATACGGGTCGTTTCGGGTATCATTCTTGAAAATTCCAGTCCGTTCAGTTCCGGCATCTGTATGTCCAGAAACAAAAGGTCGACCGGATGGTCGGGGAGTGTCTTCATCGCTTCGATGGCACTCGAATATAGGCCGCACAGTTCGAGTGAGGCCGTTTTCTTTACATAACTCTCCAGCAGGCCGAGTGCCAGCGGTTCATCGTCTATGATTGCGCATTTCAGTGTCATGGTCCGGTTGGTTTTGAGGTATGTTGATTGTCAGCGAGGAAGTGTATTCTTTTCCTTCGCCGCTCACCTGTTTCTTCCATTCGTAATGGCCCGGATAAAGCAGGTCCAGCCGTTTCTGCACCTGCTCCAGGCCTATGCCTGAGCCGCTTTTGTCGGTCGAGTTCTTCGGATAATTGCTATTGCGTATGGTACAGCATATGGAGTTTTCCTTTTCTGTAATCCGGATGTCGATGAAGCTGGGCTCGGTCGGCGAGATGCCGTGCTTGAAGGCGTTTTCTATCAGTGAAATGAACAGCAGGGGGGCGATGGGACTCTGGCTGTCCGGCTTGATGTGGAAAGATGTGCTGATTTTCACCTGTGAGGAGAAGCGGATGCGCATCAGTTCAATATAGTTGCGGATGAAATCAACCTCTTTGGTGAGTGGAACGAACGTGTGCTGGTTGTCGTAGAGCACATAGCGGAGCAGTCTGCTGAGTTCCTGGATAGCCTGCTGGGCTTTCTCTGTGTCAAATGCGGTGAGGGCATAGATGTTGTTCAGCGTGTTGAGCAGGAAATGGGGGTTCAGTTGGTTTCTTAAGTTTCTCAGTTCCGCTTCCGTACGGCTTTTCACCGCCTCCTGCCGCGCGAGTTCGGTTTCTCTCCAGCGCAGGCTCATCCGGATGGCGACACTCAGTCCGGCCACGAATATCATGCTGGTGATGTCGCGCAGGTAGAAAATGTATTGCGGAGGCATGAATATGTGCGGGTTGGGAGGAGGCATGTGGATGTTGTGCCAGTAGCGCAGTCCCATGGCCGCCATGCAGATGATGACCAGATTCAGCAGCAGAAACCGTCCGGTATGTTTCTTGAACAGGGCCAGAGGAATCAGCAGCAGATAGTTGATATAGAAAATGGTGAACAGTGAAGCCGGCACCACGGAATGATGCAGAAAGTCGGACCAGTCTATCGTTCCGTTGTCGTGCTGGGTGAAGAACAGCGGGAATCCGAAGAAGAGTCCCCAGCAGATGATATGTATCATCGGTTCGAGCGAACGGTGGCCGTTGTTTTTTATGTTCATGGAAGCATTTGTCATATATATGCAAAGATATTGTTTTCTCGTTAAAAAACACCCTGTTGTTCTGCATGAAATATGCCGGTGTTTTTTGTCGGGATTGCCGTTGTTCTGAAAAAAAGTCCGGCAGCGAGGGACGGTCTGCAATGGAAAGGCACATGCCGTCCGCTTGATTTCGCGCCGGACAAAGAAAACCAAAGTTATGAAGAACAAAGTGTTCCGATGTTGTCGGGCTGTTTTTTCATTCGTAGCGCAACGCTTCAATCGGGTCAAGGTCGGCGGCCTTCTTGGCCGGATACCATCCGAAGAAAATCCCTGTCAGCGTACATACGGCGAATGAGAGCAGCACACTCCATGGCTGTATGAAGACCGGCCAGTGGGCGACCGTCTTGATGACGATGCTTGCGCCGCATCCCAGAACCACACCTATCAGCCCGCCCGTGATGCTGATGAGGATTGATTCGATCAGGAACTGGGACAGAATGTCTATTCCTCTGGCCCCCACCGACATGCGGAGACCTATTTCGCGTGTGCGTTCCGTGACGCTCACATACATGATGTTCATGATTCCGATACCTCCCACAATCAGTGAAATTCCGGCGATGCAGGCGAGCAGCGTGGTCATCAGGTCGGTTGTCGTGTTCAGCATCGAACTGAGTTCCTGCTGCGTGCGGATGGTGAAGTCGTCGCTGTCCGCCTCTTTCAGCTTGTGTTCACGCCGCAGAATGGACGTGATTTCGTCCACAGCCTCTTCCGTCATGTCTTCCGTAAGGGCTGAGGCATAGATTCCTCCCAGATAAGTCTGTGCGAGCAGTCGTTTCATGACGGTGGTGTAGGGGGCCAGCACCACATCGTCTTGGTCCATACCCATCGAGTTGTATCCTTTTGACTTCAGTACCCCTACCACGCGCATCGGCACCTGATTGCACCGTATCACTTTTCCGATGGGATCCTGTCCGTCAGGGAAAAGGTTGTCAACAATCGTCTTTCCGATTACACATACTTTTGCAGCCGTGCGGATGTCTTCTTCCGTGAACATTTCTCCCTGCTCCACCACCAGCTGGCGGATGGTCAGGTATCCGATGCTCACTCCGCTTACAGACGAAGGGTAGTTGTTTGACCCCGCCACCAGTTGTCCTGAAGCCGATACGTTCGGGCTGATGGCGGAAAGATACATGCATTCGTCGCGCAGGGTTTCGTAGTTCTCCAGTTTCAGGGTCTGCATCTCATCCGGGTCCTGGCGCACTCCACCGCGCATTTCCGCTCCCGGATGAATCATGATCATGTTCGACCCCATCTCGGAAATCTGTTTCTGGATGCTCCGTTTCGAGCCTTGTCCGATGGCGAGCATGGCGATGACCGAAGCCACTCCGATGATGATTCCCAACATGGTCAGGAATGCCCGCAGCTTGTTGTTCGCCAATGCCCGCAGGGCTATTTTGAAAAGATTCGTTCCGTTCATTTCTATTGAAGTTTAGTCGTCAATGTTTTTCGGCAGGGCAGCCAGTGCCTCCGCAGCCGAAAGTATCTTCGGGTTCGTTCTGTCTTCTGTCACGTGTCCGTCTCGCAGTCGGATGTTCCGGCTGCTGTATTGGGCGATGTCCGGGTTGTGGGTCACGAAGATGATGGTGCGGCCTTCCGCATGGAGTTTCTGGAACAGCACCAGAATCTCGAACGAGGTGCGTGTGTCCAGATTTCCTGTCGCTTCATCCGCCAGAATCACCGCCGGATTGTTCACCAGTGCCCGGGCTATTGCCACGCGCTGCATCTGTCCTCCCGACATCTGGTTCGACTTGTGTTCCAGACGGTCGCCCAGACCGACGGCTATCAGTGATTCAATGGCACGGCGACGGCGTTCGGCCGCGCTCACCGCCGGATTGTACATCAGCGGCAGCTCCACGTTCTCGATGGCTGTCGTCTTTGGCAGCAGGTTGTAGTTCTGGAACACGAACCCGATTTTCCGGTTGCGCAGGGTGGCACGCTGGGGCTTCGACATGGTGCGCACACTCACTCCGTCGAGGTAATATTCCCCGCTGGTCGGTGTGTCAAGACACCCCAGTGTGTTCAGCAGTGTGGATTTTCCGGAGCCTGAGGTACCCATGATGGTCACGAACTCTCCCTCCTCAATCTTGAAGGAAATGCCGCGGAGCGCGTGTACCGTTTCATCGCCCACCTGGAAATTCCGCCTGATGTTCTGTAGCTCAATGACTGTCTTGCCCATGATGTCATTCCTCCGGCTTGTTTTTGTCCTTTTTCTTGTCGCGTCCCGGAGGGCCTGGCATGAAGGGGCTGCGTTCGCTCTGGTCTTCCGGCATTCCCACTTCGGGGAAGTTTCCTTTCAATATGGTTTCAGTCACCACTTGAGTTCCTTCTTCTATACCGGAGATGATTTCTGTGTTTGCTCCGTCGTTCATGCCTGTCTGCACTGCGTGTGCGGTAAATCCCGTTTCGCTCATTGTCCAGACTTTATTTTTGCCTTCACAGTCGGTGATGGTACGCTTCCCGACAAGTGATTTTTCCGGTGTGAAGCGAAGGGCTTTGTTCGGCACGGTAAGCACATTCTCCCGTATGTCGGTATAGATGGTTACGTTTGCAGTAAGGCGAGGCTTCAGTTTCAGGTCGGGATTGTCGGCAGTGATCACCACTTCGTATGTCACGACTGATTCGCTTGTCGCTGTGGTTGAACTGCTGGAACTGTTTGTACTGCCGAGGCGGATCTGGTACACTTTTCCGGTAAACACGTCATCCGGATAGGCATCTACGGTAAACGTCACCTTTGCACTGTCCTTCACTCCGGCGATGTCAGCTTCGTCCACATCTGCCACGACCTGCATCTTGGTCAGGTCGGCGGCTATATTGAATAAGGTGGGAGTTTCAAATCCGGACGCTACGGTCTGTCCTTCCTCCACATCCTTGCTGGTCACTACACCGTCGATGGGCGAAGTGATGGTAGCATATGAAAGGTTGCGTTCCGCTTTGGCCAGTTCTGCCTTGCTTTGCTGGTAAGTGCTTTCGGCACGGCGGTAGCTGTAGAGGCTCTCTTCATAGTCAGTGTCGCTGATCAGCTGCTTTTCGTGCAGAGTCCGGTTCCGTTCATACAGCTTTTTCTGATAGTTGTATTCGGCTTCCGCGCCATTGTAGGTAGCCTGTGCCGACTGGAGGTCGCTGAGCAGCGTCACTTTGTCCATCTCGGCGATGATCTCTCCTTTTCTGACTACGGAGTTGTAGTCGACATATATTTTGTCGATGATTCCCGACACCTGTGTACCCACTTGCACTTCCGTTACCGGTTCGATTGTTCCGGTGGCGGTGATAGAATTGCTTACGGTTCCGATTTTGGCCGCTTCAGTGGCGAAATCCACTTTGCTCTGTGCTTTCGATTCTCCGAATATCCAGAAGCATCCTGCAATCACGATGACAGCTACGCCTGCCGTGATGATAACTTTTTTCTTGTTCATATCTTGTTGTTCTTCTATATTTTACAGTTTGATTTCTTTTCCTGCATAAAAATTCAGCAGCGTGCGGTTGAGTATGGCCATGTATTTTGCCTGCAGAAGTTCCTGTCTGGCACTGAGCAGGTTGTTCTTTTCCGTCAGCAGTTCAACTGTGTTTTTCATGCCCAGATTGAACTGTTCGCTTACCATGTCGAAGCTGGTCTGGCTGCTTTTCACTTTCGTTTCAGCGGCGGCAAACTGCTGTTGCGCATTGAGTGCATCCAGATACAGTCCGTCAATGGTGGAATAAAGCTCCTTTTCCTGGTCCATCAGGTTCAGTTGGGAAGTGCTGTATTGAAGTTTGGCTTTCCGTACCGCACTTTTTGTCTGCCTTTGGTCGAACAAAGGAATGCTGAGGTTCACGCCGATCATGTTGTTCCAGCCATATTTCATCTGTTGTGCCCAATTGTTCTGGCTGGAGTTGTTCGTTGTGCTCGATGTAGATGCTGACAGGCTGATGGTCGGCATATATCCTGCTTTGGCATATGATATGTTTAGTTTTGCGTTGTCGATGTCCAGTTTTCTGCTTTGGATTTCCGGTCTTGAGGCCAGTGCGGTCTGATAGATGTCTGTCTGTGGAGGAAGCATCTCCATCACGTAGCTGTCGTTCAGACTGGGTAGTTCCAGCTCCATTTCGGCCGGTCCGTCCAGTTCGAGAAGCTGTTTCAGTTGGAGTTTGTAGCTGCGGAGTGTGCTTTCCGCCGTTACCAGCTGATACCGGTCGTTGCTCACCTGTGCCTCCAGTTGCGCGAGATCGGCTTTTGAGATGCTCCCTTCATTGAACAGCTCCTGTCCGCGTCTGTAAGTTGCCTCACTCACCTCCAGCGTACCTTTGTTTATCTCGATGGATTCATTTGCATAAAGAATCTGGATGAAAAGTTGGGCAATCTGTTCTTTCAGCATGTTTTCGGTTTCCGCGATGGTGAGTCGGGCGATTTCCCGGTTCTTTTTCTGCTGTTTCAGATTGTTCAGTCGCTTGTTCCCGTTCCAGAGTGTCCATTGTGCACTCAGGTTATAGCTTCCGTTGTATGTCGTTTTCTTGCTGCTGCTGATGATTTCCGTGCCGTTCACGGTCGCGCTGTTCTCCTGATGCGGACGATTCACGACATTGTGCCCGGTATTGAATGACAAGGTCGGGAAGAGTGCCGCCTTTGCATTCTTCACATCCTCTTCAGCTTCTTCCAGAGAGATTTTGTCTTGCTGCAACTGTATGTTTTTGTCAAGCGCGTAGCTGATGCAGTTTTCAAGCGTCCATTTCTTTGCGTCTTGTGCGGAGAGAGGGGCCGAGACCGTCACCAGTGTAATGAAAAATAATAGATTTCGTCTTTTCATCATGGATGTTGTTACGTTTGTTCTTTCTTCTTTTTATGTTGCAAAGCTACTTTTTCTCCGTTGAAAGCGCAAAAGAGATAGATTTTCATGCAGAATCTCTCGATAAACAGTTGTTTTTTGCCGATAAATCATTTACTTTGTAATCATTATAAAGCTATATCATGATTGGAAAGCATATCATTTCAGTTTTTGAGTTTTATCGGGATGGCTTCAGGAACATGACGTGGGGACGTACGTTGTGGATTGTCATTCTGGTGAAACTGTTTGTCATGTTCGTGATTCTGCGCGTATTCTTCTTTACACCCTATCTCAAAGGGAAGTCAGAACTTGAAAAGCAGCAGCATGTGGGCTGCGAACTGATTGAAAGAGGAATCAAGTGACTTGTCTTTAATAATAACTGATAAATAAAAGATTATGTTGGAAAGTATCGACACTTCGATGATTGACTGGTCGAGGGCTCAGTTTGCTCTCACGGCCATTTACCATTGGCTGTTCGTGCCGTTGACTTTGGGTCTGGCCGTAATAATGGCTCTTATGGAAACTTTGTATGTAGCGACTGACAATGAATTCTGGAAGCGGACGGCAAAGTTCTGGATGAAACTGTTCGGAATCAATTTTGCCATCGGGGTAGCCACCGGTCTTATTTTGGAATTTCAGTTCGGCACAAACTGGAGCAATTACTCTTGGTTCGTGGGTGACATCTTCGGTGCCCCTCTTGCCATTGAGGGTATTCTGGCCTTCTTTATGGAAGCGACTTTTGTGGCTGTGATGTTTTTCGGATGGAACAAGGTGAGCAGAGGTTTTCATCTGGCTTCTACATGGCTTACCGGGTTGGGGGCGACTATTTCCGCCTGGTGGATTCTGGTGGCAAACTCGTGGATGCAGTATCCTGTGGGGATGGAGTTCAATCCTGTGACCATGCGCAATGAGATGGTTGATTTTATGGCAGTGGCGTTTTCGCCGGTGGCCGTGATGAAATTCTTCCATACGGTGTTGAGCAGTTGGATTGTGGGAGCCGTGTTCGTGGTGGGCGTGAGTGCCTGGTACCTTCTCCGCAAGCGTGAAAAACAGTTTGCTTTGGCCAGTATGAAGATAGCCGCCTGCGTGGGTCTGGCAGCCACACTGGTTACGGCGGGAACCGGCGACCAGTCTGCTTATCAGGTGGCACAGGTGCAGCCCATGAAGCTGGCGGCCATGGAGGGATTGTATGACGGCGGAACACATCAGCCGCTTACGGTGGTAGGTCCGGTCAAGATTCCTGAGATGCTGTCGTTCCTTGCCACGCGTGAGCTGTCTGGTTATGTGCCGGGCATCAATGATTTGCTTGATGGAGGTTTCAGGCAGACCGACGGTACGGTTGCCCTTTCCGCTGAAGAGAAGATGGCCAACGGAAAGAAGGCGATTGCGGCACTGGCCGATTTCCGTAAGGCAAAAGAGGAGAATGATGAAACTGCCATGCAGATTGCACGCAGCAATCTTGACAAGAACATGCCGTATTTCGGTTATGGATACATCAATGAGCCTTCCGAACTGGTTCCTCATGTGGGGATGATGTTCTGGTCGTTCCGCGTAATGGTTGGTCTGGGAATGTATTTCATCCTGTTTTTCCTGCTGATTCTGTTTTTTACATGGAGGCGCAGGCTGGGACAGGTCCGATGGCTGCATTGGGTAGCCTTGTGGAGCATTCCGCTGGTTTATATCGCTAGCCATGCGGGCTGGATTGTGGCAGAAGTGGGCCGTCAGCCGTGGACTATTCAGGACATGCTTCCTGTTGGTGCAGCCGTGTCGAAGCTGGAGGCCGGGGCCGTGCAGACCACATACTTCATTTTTCTGGTCATGTTTACAGTACTTCTTGTGGCTGAAATCGGCATTATGGTGAAAGCGATAAAGAAAGGTCCGGAGGAAGACAAGGCAATCGATGGAACGGTACAGCCCGAATGACGGGAGAATCCGGCCGGCAATCAATTTCAATTCTCAATTCTAATTTTCAACTGACAAAAGATTATGGATTCAACTTATATATTCTTGCAGCATTATTGGTGGTTTCTGGTTTCACTGCTGGGGGCTTTGCTGGTGTTTCTGTTGTTTGTGCAGGGAGGGAACTCCTTGCTGTTCTGTTTGGGTCGCTCTGAAGAGGAGCGTACGATGCTGGTAAACTCCACAGGGCGCAAATGGGAATTCACTTTCACCACGCTGGTCACTTTCGGCGGCGCGTTTTTCGCCTCGTTCCCCTTGTTCTACAGCACGAGTTTCGGCGGCGCATATTGGCTTTGGATGATTATCCTGTTCAGTTTTGTGCTTCAGGCTGTATCTTATGAGTTTCAGTCGAAGCTTGGGAACTGGTTGGGCAAGCGCACTTATCAGTTCTTCCTCGTGCTCAACGGGGTGGTGGGGCCGTTGCTTCTGGGAGCGGCTGTGGCCACTTTCTTCACAGGCTCCGAATTTGTAGTGAACAAAGCGAACCTTACAGACGATATGATGCCGGTCATCAGTCAATGGGCGAACGGATGGCACGGGCTTGACGCTCTTGCGAATCCGTGGAACCTTATTCTGGGACTGGCTGTGTTTTTTCTGGCGCGTCTGCTCGGCAATCTGTATTTCATCAACAACATCCGTCATGAGGAGCTGATTGCCCGTTGCCGTCGCCAACTGATTACAGATGCAGTTCCTTTCCTGCTTTTCTTTCTGGCTTTCGTAGGCTATGTGCTGCTGAAAGACGGATTTGCGGTGGATGCCGGAAGCGGTCAGGTTGTGATGGAGCCTTATAAATACCTTCATAATCTGCTGGCCATGCCTTATTTGCTTGTGTTGTTTTTGGCGGGTGTGCTTGGAGTGTTGTTTGGCTTGATAAAGAGCATTTTCAGCAAGACTTATACCGCGGGAATCTGGTTTGCCGGAGCGGGAACGGTGCTGACCGTACTTGCCCTGTTGCTTGCAGTGGGATATAACGGTACCGCCTATTATCCCTCAACCGCTGACCTGCAAAGTTCGCTGACCATCGCCAACAGCTGTTCCAGCCAGTTCACGCTCAAGACGATGGCTTATGTTTCCATTCTGGTTCCTTTCGTTTTGGCCTATATCGTATATGCATGGCGTGTCATCGACCGGAAGCCGATTACTGCGGAAGAAATGAAAAAAGGAGAACACACTTATTGACAGACTTGAAGCGCGATTGTTTGGCGGGGTGGAAGCTCCGCCAAATTTTGTATGAAAATAATAGGATAAAACGCAGAATAAAGCGAATTTGAGCATTCTCACTGACGGTCAGAGGGTTTGGCTTCGG
>CALUIZ010000012.1 GCA_944320815.1 uncultured Phocaeicola sp.
TTTGAAGTACAGTATTCCGGAGAGAACGCCGGAACGGGAGGATTCTGGGCCAATGACGGACAGTCGTCCTGGTGCTCGACCTACATGGGTCCCCGCAACTCGGGATTCACTTACGGTTCTTACGGATGGAACCAGCCGACTGACGAGTTCTTCAACGCTTACGAAGATGGCGACATCCGCAAGGACATCACCGTGCTCTATGAAGGATGTCCGGACTTTGACGGAAAGGAATATAAGGCGAGCTATGCCTTCATGACAGGCCGCAACGTGCGCAAGTTCCTGATTCCCATGTCGCTGAATCTGTATCAGGATGCGGAGACATGTCCGCAGAACTTCATCGTTTACCGGTATGCGGACGTACTGCTGATGAAGGCGGAGGCGTTGAACGAACTGGGAGAGACGGCCCAGGCGCAGGAACCGCTGAACATTGTCCGTAACCGCGCAGGACTGAGCAACTATACAGGCACCGACAAGGAGGAGATGAAGGAAAAAATCATCCATGAACGCCGTATGGAACTGGCTTTTGAAGGACACCGCTGGTTCGATCTGATCCGCATTGACGGAGGTGATTACGCACTGAACTTCTTCCAGTCGATCGGGAAGACCAATGTGACCAAAGACCGCCTGTTGCTCCCTATCCCGCAAGTGGAAATGGACGCGAACAAGCTGATGAAACAAAATCCGGGATATTGACAAAGATTTTCAGGGAAAGGAGCCGCCTGTCATCCGAAACAAAACAAGCGTCTGCTTCAGGAAAAGCAAACGTTTGCTTCAAGGAAAACAAACGTTCATTCCGGACCATATCCGGAGCGGCGGCCGAACGGCAGATTGCTCCAACCCATAACCATAACATGAATCATATTATCTACCGATTATGAAACTAAAAGACATATTCACACGGACAGGATTGCTGACAGGCATAATCTGTCTCTTCGCATCCTGCGCTGACGAACTGGCCGAGCTCAACAAGGGCTACGACACACTGACACTGACCGCCGACAGGCAGGAAATCAATCTGAAGGAAGCGGACGCCACCCAGACGGCTGTCACGCTGACATGGACAAGCGGAACAAACTACGGAACCGGTGCCCGTCTGAACTATACGCTGACACTGGACAATGCCGCCGGAAACACCGGAGCAGAACCTTTGTTCGACAAACGGTTTAACGACCAGGAACTTTCTTATTCGTTCTCGGTACGCGAACTGAACGACTATCTGCACAATGCGGGAATCAGTCTCAACTATGGAGAGACACTTGATGTCCGGGCCGTACTGACCGCCGAAGTCGCGGGCTATGAGGAATACACGCAAACTTCATCCCTGACACTGAAGGTGACAACTTATGAGCCCGTATCGGAAACCCTCTACCTGTGCGTTGATGCTGCAAATGCAGAAGAGCCGAATGACATGTCGGCCCTCTCGCTCGAAAACAACCAGCAACCGGGCATATTCAGTATCGTGACCAACCTGACCGCCGGCGAAGAATTCAAATTCTTTACGGAAAGAGATTTCACGTCAACCGCATACGTCCGCGCCGCTGACAGCGGAACCAATCTTACCGACGGTTCGGTTTGTCCGATAGTCCGGAAGACGGACGGCAGCGTGGAAGACCTGAATTTCACTGTCAGCGAAACCGAGCTCTACAAACTTACCGTCAATCTGCTGGACAACACACTGAGTGTGCTGAAGTCAGAGCCGCTCGCTCCGGCATACGACATGATTTATTTTGTGGGCAGCTTCAACAACTGGAGCTTCGACCCGATGAAGAAAGACCCTGTAAATCCTTTCGTGTTCCTCTATAGCAGGTATTTCGAATGGGTGGCCGACGGAGAATTCAAATTCGGGACAATGCCGGGAAGCTGGGACAACATGTACATGGCCACACAGGACAAAGCTCCTTACACAGACCAGAACGTCAAGCTGGGAGGAACCGACCAGAAATGGGTGCTGAAAGAAGGGGAATGCGGAAAGGTCTACAAGATACGCCTTGACATTACCGACGGAAAAGAGACAATGACAATGACTCCGTTCACTCCTTATCCGGACATTTATCTGATAGGAGACGCAACACCTGCCGGATGGAATCTCCCGTCGAACACTCCTATGGAAAAGGTGGATGACTTCACGTTCAAATGGACAGGTGACCTGAATGCCGGAGAAATCAAGTTCAGCTGTGACAACAGGAACGACTGGATGGGCGCATGGTTCATGGCTGTCGAAGGCGGAGAGGCATTCACTCCGGGCGACCATTCCATGTATCTGATTGACAAGACAAACCCTGACTACGGCTATGGTAATCTCGACAACAAATGGAAGGTTACGGAAGCCGGGAACTATACCGTCACTTTGAATCAAGCGACCGAGACACTCAACATCGTAAAAAACTAAAGAATAAATAACACACCATGAAAAAGATATTTTATCTGGCATGTTGCTTCATGCTTTTCTCTTCGTGCAAAGACGACAATGCGACAATCGGAGTCAATCCGTCAGACCACTCCGGAGGGGACGTGTCGACAAGTGTAATCGCCGGAACGGAAATCAGACTTCAGACGGACAAGGCTTGCTATGCTCCGGGCGAGAGCGTTACGTTCACAGCCGACGGGCAAGTGCCTGCCGGTGCCAAGATACGTTACCGTCAGTTGGGGGAAGTGGTCGCAGAACAGGACTACACCGGCAACTCATGGAGCTGGACGCTTCCGGAAAAGGATTTCACCGGCTATATGGTTGAAATCTATTCATCCTCAAACAACACTGAAACCATCTACGGTACCATTGCCGTAGATGCGTCGAGCGACTGGAAGCGTTTCCCGCGATACGGGTTCGTGGCAGACTTCGGACAGAAGTCGGACGAGACTATCCGGGAGGAAATGGACTACCTGAACCGTTGCCACATCAACGGCGTGCAGTTCCAGGACTGGCACAACAAGCATCACTGGCCGCTCGGCAGCACGCTTGACGGAAAGATTCTCGATGTGTATAAAGACATTGCCAACCGGGACGTATATACGGAAACCATCCGGAAATACATTGATGTGCAACATGCCTACGGAATGCAGTCCATCTTCTATAATCTCTGCTTCGGTGCACTCTCCGACGCACGTGAAGACGGGGTCAGCGACGCATGGGGCCTGTATAAGGACTATGCAGCCAAGACACGCGACTTCCACGACCTTCCGGACGGATGGAAAAGCGACATTTATTTGGTCGACCCGGGAAACCTTGCATGGCAGAAGTATCTGGTTGAACGGAATACGGAAGTCTACAGCCAGTTCGATTTTGACGGATACCAGATTGACCAGTTGGGCGACCGTGGCACTGTATTCAACGTGTACGGAAAGGAGGTTGACCTTCCGGGAGGATATGCCTCGTTCATCAAGGCCATGAAAACGGCCCACCCGGACAAGCGGCTGGTCATGAATGCAGTCAGCAGATACGGGAGCAAGAATATCGCGCAGACAGGTGCCGTAGACTTTCTCTACAACGAAGTGTGGGGCAAGGACGCGGACCGTACCGAAGCGAAATTCAGCCACCTCAAGCAAATCATCGATGAGAACGCAGAATATAGCAACAACCAACTGAACACAGTGTTTGCCGCCTACATGAACTACCGGCTTGCAGACAATAAAGGAGAGTTCAACACGCCGGGAGTACTGCTTACGGATGCCGTAATGTTTGCATTGGGCGGCTCGCATCTGGAACTTGGCCCGCATATGCTCTGCAAGGAATATTTCCCGAACAACAACCTGAGCATGAGCGAAGAACTGAAAAGCGAAATCATACATTATTACGATTTCCTGACTGCCTACCAGAACGTGCTGCGCGACGGAGGAACGCTCAACACTTCTGTAGACATCACTTCAGCCGACGGGAAATTTGCCGTCAGCCAGTGGCCTCCGCAGAAAGAAACGTTGTGTACCATAGGCCGCAGCCTGCAAGACAAGGACATCATCCATCTGCTCAACTTCTCGCAGGCGGACAGTGACGAGTGGAGGGATGACGACGGAACGATGCCCGAACCCGCTCTCGTGCAGAACCCGCAGTTCAGTTTCCGTCCGACTCGTGCCGTGAAAGGCATCTGGATGGCATCGCCCGACTTCGCCGGAGGTGCCTTATGCCCCATCGGATTCAAAGTGAACGGTGACCGCCTTGACTTCACGCTGCCCTCACTGAAATACTGGGATATGCTGATAATCGAATACAAATGAACCTAATTAAAACTATTATCATGAAACTCAAACTTACATTTGCCGCACTTCTGATGGGGGCAGTCGCCTCACATGCGGAAGTCATCCAATCGCCCAACGGCCGGATAGCTGTAGACTTCCAGTTGAAGGACGGAGTGCCAACCTACAAAATCGATTACAAGAATCTGCCTGTCATTAAGGAAAGCAAGTTGGGACTGGAGCTGCGTGACGGGAACAACCTGACGGACGGCTTCGAGCAGATCAAGGTTTCGACATCTTCTTTCGACGAGACATGGCAACCCGTATGGGGAGAAGTGAAAGAGATACGCAACCATTACAATGAACTGGTTGCCGAGCTGAAACAACCGTCAACCGACCGCTACATGAACATCCGGTTCCGTGTCTACGACGACGGTGTGGGATTCCGCTATGAGTTCCCGCAACAGAAAAACCTGGTCTACTTCACCGTAAAGGAAGAACGCACTCAGTTTGCCATGACCGGTGACCACACGGCATGGTGGATTCCGGGAGACTATGACACACAGGAATATGACTACACAAAATCCAGACTGTCGGAAATCCGCGGATTGTTGCGCGGTGCCGTGACATCCAACGCTTCACAGACTGTCTTTTCGGATACCGGAGTGCAGACTTCGCTCCAGATGAAAACAGACGAGGGGCTGTACATCAACCTGCATGAAGCGGCACTTGTGGACTATTCGTGCATGCATTTGAATCTGGATGACAAGAATCTGATTTTCGAATCGTGGCTGACTCCGGATGCGGAAGGCTACAAGGGACGGCTGCAGGCTCCCTGCCATTCGCCCTGGCGCACGGTGATTGTGTCGGACGATGCACGCGACATCCTCGCCTCACACCTTATCCTGAACCTGAACGACCCCTGCAAACTGGAAGACACTTCATGGATCAAGCCTGTCAAGTATGTAGGCGTATGGTGGGAAATGATTACGGGGAAAGGAAGCTGGTCGTACACGAACGCACTTCCGTCGGTCAAGCTGGACAACTGCAACTACAGTAAATTGCCTGCGAATGGAACGCACTCGGCCAACAACGACAATGTGAAGCGGTACATCGACTTCGCCGCCAAGCATGGATTCGACCAGGTACTCGTGGAAGGATGGAATATCGGTTGGGAAGACTGGTTCGGGAACCAGAAGGATTACGTCTTCGATTTCACAACCCCCTACCCCGACTTCGACATCAAGATGCTGAACGAGTATGCCCATGCCAAAGGCGTGCGGCTGATGATGCACCACGAAACTTCCAGCTCGTCGCGCAACTACGAACGTCATCTTGAAGCGGCTTATCAGCTGATGAACAAATATGGCTACAACTCGGTGAAGAGCGGCTATGTAGGGAACATGCTCCCGTATGGCGAACACCACTACGGACAATGGATGAACAACCATTATCTGCACTGTGTGAAGGAGGCTGCGAAACATAAGATTATGGTAAACGCGCATGAAGCCGTCCGTCCCACCGGACTGTGCCGCACCTATCCGAACCTGATAGGCAACGAGTCGGCACGCGGAACCGAATATCAGGCATTCGGCGGAAGCAAGCCTTTCCATACGGCAATACTTCCGTTCACCCGCCTGCAGGGAGGTCCGATGGACTATACGCCGGGAATCTTTGAAATGGACATTGAAAAAATCAACCCGAACAACCATTCGCACGTAAACGCTACCATCGCCAACCAGCTGGCTCTGTATGTAACGATGTACAGCCCCCTGCAGATGGCAGCCGACCTGCCAGAGAACTATGAACGGTTCATGGATGCGTTCCAGTTCATCAAGGACGTTGCGTTGGATTGGGACGAGAGCAGATACCTTGAAGCGGAGCCGGGCGAATACATCACCGTGGCACGCAAGGCCAAAGGCACCGGCAACTGGTTCATGGGATGCGTGGCAGGCGAAAAGCCTCACACTTCGGAGGTCACGCTGGATTTCCTCGACAAGGACAAGAAATACATCGCCACAATCTATGCCGACGGAAAGGATGCGGACTACAAGACCAACCCGCAGTCGTACACAATCCGGAAAGGCATCGTGACCTGCAAGACAAAACTTAACCTGAAAGCTGTCACCGCCGGAGGATATGCAATAAGCATCATGGAGGTAAAAGACAAAGCCGAACTGAAAGGTCTGAAAAAGCTCTGAACAGAGTAGCCTTCGGACAAAAGCATAACAGAACCGGGACTGCAACAGATGGGAAAACGATTCTCATGCTGTGCGGTCCCGGTTTTTTTCGTCATATCTTTTTCCGTCGTCTGTAAATTCTTTGCAAAAAACGTCCGTCATATAATAAATCTCCTTATCTTTAGCCCTGAAAACACGAAGGTATCACTTAGAGCCTGTTTAAACTTATAATTCAACACTATAAATAAATTCATTTGAACCCTGGCATCGAATCACGTCAACAATAACAAAATAAAAGGCTGACACAGAAGAAATGTCAGGTTATTTTAAACCATTTATCACTTTATTATGAAACACATTATCTTTTGGTGGTTACTTTTTTTATCCGGTCTGGCTTATGCGGGTAATGTCAACGAGCAGCAGGCCCGAAAAGTGGCCGCAAGTTTCTTGAACACCTCACTCCAATCCCGCGCTTCCGGCCCTGCCCTGCAGATGGTTCTGAACAGTGAAAACCTGTCTTCCCTCTCCGAACGCAATGCCGCACCGGCCTACTACGTGTTCGACGACACTTCAGGCAAAGGATTTGTCATCGTCTCCGGAGACGATGCGGTCCGTCCCATCCTGGCATACTCGTTCGAGGAAGATTTCCCTCAAGGGACTCTTCCGCCCAATCTGCAGGAATGGCTGAAACATGTACGCCGCGAAATCAATGATGCCCGGCGCAACAACCTGCAGCCTGAAACATCTGTCACGCAAGCCTGGAACAATCTCCGTGCCGGGAATGTGGTGGTGGAACTGGAAACGGCACGCTGGGACCAGGCAGAACCCTACAACCAGCTCTGTCCCACCTACAACGGAATGAATACCTATACAGGCTGTACGGCCACTGCACTGGCCATTGCCATGCGTTACCACCAGTGGCCGGGAAGAGGTGTCGGGACATTGCCTGCCTATACCACCGGTTCATACGGAATACGCGTCAATTCAATACCGCTGGGACATCCATACCAATGGGACCTGATGCCACTGGACTACACAGACAACACTCCGGATGAAAGCGCCGTAGCCACACTGATGCGCGACTGCGCCGTAATGCTGCAGTCCGACTTCGGCCCGGTCGGAAGCATGGGCACCAGTGCTTCAACCCAAAGCATCCCTACCGGACTGACGAAATACATGGGCTATGACAAAGGAATCTATTATACCGAACGGGGATACCACTCAACGGATGAATGGTATGACATACTGAAAGAAGAACTGGACAGCAAACGTCCCGTCATCTACGACGGTTTCAGTCCCGAAGCCGGACACGCTTTCGTGCTGGACGGATATACCACTGACAATTATTTTTCCGTAAACTGGGGCTGGAGCGGGGCATACAACGGCTATTTCCTGCTGGATGCGCTTGAGCCGGAAGGTCAGGGTGCAGGAGGCGGTGCCGGAACGTATAACTTATATCAGGGTGCCGTAATCGGGATGCAGAAAAATATCGGCGGAACCGCAAAGGAAATCATACAGTTTGCCCAATACAAAGATGAATCCGGCCGCATATACAACGGCCTTTCCGTTGACGGTCCTATAGAAACGAATGTTCCTTTCACGCTCTATGCCGGTCTGGTCACAAACATGGGGGTGGAGACTGTCTCAGGACAGGTAAAGTGTTCCGTAACTGACCATACAGGGAAAGAAATAGAGGTGTTAAACACGAAAGACATCTCCAACCTGTCTCCGAGCTACGGGATTGTTTATTACCCAAGATGTACCATCACGAAACCCATTCTTGGCGGATACCGTATCCGCGCTTTCTTCCGCAGTTCCAAAGCGTCTGAATGGACACTGATAAGAGGCAATGAAGAAACCGGGAGCACATGGGAACTGCTGCTCACCGACGAACTGAGCATTGAAGAAAGCACCTCCTTCACTTACAACAAGACAGACAAAGTTATCCGGCTGACCATAGCGGATGAAATCAGCGTCACACTAAGCGATACGGACGGAACCGACCTGAGCGGCTTGTGCAGAAAAGGAAGCGACGGAATCTCCATCGACACCTCCCGACTCCCGGCAGGCAGCTATATTCTGACACTGCAGAAAGGACAGGAAAGGAAGACTTTAAAGTTTTCACTCGGCACAACCGGTACCGAATAAGTTTTGACAAACGGATATATCAATTTTAAACGCATACGATTATGAAGAAATACAGTTATATGATTGTCGCACTGCTCTTGTCGGCGACCTCCTGTTCGGACGGGAACGATGAAATACAGACAACGCCGGAAGAACCGGAAATCGCTCTGGAGGATGGAACGGCAGAACACGTCTTCGGCTCGGCTGGCGGACAGCAAAACATATCTTTCACCACCAACATGGAATGGACAGCCAAATCCAGCAGTTCCTGGTGCCGTGCGACTCCTTCATCGGGAGAAGCGGGTGAACGCACGATTACTCTCATCATAAAAAAGAATGACACTTACGAAGAACGAAGCACCACAGTCACACTGCAGGCAGGAACAGCCGCGAAGCAGATCACGGTAACGCAGGTGCAGAACAACGCAATTCTTGTAGCGAAGCAATCGTACGAAGTGGAGGCAGAAGGCGGAGAGCTGAACTTCAGCATAAACACCAATGTGGACTTCGAGATGGAACTTTCGGCCGACTGGCTCAGGACAAACCAGTCGCGCGCACTGGAAGAAGTGCCCCTGAGCTTTGTGATAGAGGCCAATGAAAGCAAAGAGCCACGTGAAGCGACAATCACCCTGACGGCAGACAATGTGGAACAGACCATCCATATCATACAGAAAGGGATTCAGGACCCGAACACGGTGATCATCATGCACAACAATTCTCTGTACACGGCACCTGTCCTCAGCGGAATGTACATGTCAGACGTATATATTTCATGGGGCGACGGCAACGAAGAGGAATATAAAGAAGGAATCACTCACAGATATGAGAAGGAGGGCGAACGGACTGTCATCATCAACTCAAAAGGTGCGGAAGAAATCACACTCCAGAATCTGGTGGGCGTAACCTCCATTGACTTGAGCGGATTCTGACAGACTTTACCCATATTCATTGTGCTTATAACATAAATGGGCGGATGCCGGAAAAACCGGGTCCGCCCATTTTTATGACTTCCAAGTGGTCTTGAAATGCCCAGAATCAGCAAAGCTTGCGAGAGCCGTCACCAATCACGACATCATAAACCTTCGGACTGCGACCGAATTTCTCTTTGTATCTTTCCTTCGCAGTTGAAATAAAGGTTTCATACAACTCGTTCTTCACGAGGTTGATTGTACATCCTCCGAAACCTCCGCCCATTACACGTGAACCGGTCACACCGCAGTCGAACGCAATGTCATTCAAGAAATCGAGTTCTTCACAGCTCACCTCATAAAGCTTGCTCATGCCATGATGTGTTTCATACATCTTCTGACCGACAGTTTCGTAATCACCCTTTTCCAATGCGTCACAGACATCAAGCACACGCTGGATTTCCTCAATCACATATTCCGCACGCATATAATCTTCCTCAGAAACCTGTCCTTTCACTTCATTCAGCATCTCCATGCTGCAGTCTCTCAAGAACTCTACATGAGGATGAATCTTCTGGATGGCAGTCACCACATTTTCGCAGCTCTGACGACGCTTGTTGTAAGCGGAAGATGCCAGTTCGTGCTTCACTACAGAATCAACCAATACCAGACGATAGCCTTCCGGCTTGAACGGGAAATACTGATACTCCAGCGAACGGCAGTCGAGACGGATCAGATGACCTTCCTTTCCGAAAACGGAAGCGAACTGGTCCATGATACCGCAGTTCACACCGCAATAGTTGTGTTCTGTAGCCTGTCCTACCTTCGCAAGTTCAAATTTGTCAATCTTGTTTTCACCGAACAAATCATTCAGAGCATAAGCATAAGTCGATTCCAAAGCTGCAGAAGACGACATTCCTGCACCCAGAGGCACATCCCCGGAGAAAGCGGTGTTGAAACCTTTCACATCAACGCCACGTTTGATCATTTCACGGCAAACGCCAAAAATATAACGTGCCCAGCTTGCCTTGGGAGCATCTTCCTCATTAAGACCAAATTCCACATAATCCTTCAGGTCAATGGAATAGGCACGGACCTTATCTGTTCCGTTAGGTTTGATTTCAGCGACCATCCCCTTGTCAACCGCACCGGGGAACACAAATCCACCATTATAATCAGTATGCTCACCAATCAGGTTAATGCGGCCCGGAGAAGCATATACTGAGCCAGTCGTACCGTCGAAATGTTTGATGAAACGGCTTCTTACATATTCAATATCCATAATGATAAAAAATTAAAGGTTAATACATTCATATCAAAACAAAATGATGAAGAACGGAAAGCGATTTTCCATCCTTCATCATTTCTCTATCTGTCAATCTACCGGAATGTCTTTGTTCACGTTCTTGCATCCAATCAAACCATAGAACAGCAAATAAGCCAAAGCAAAAACGATTACCCAATAACTGTTCATGAATCCTGCCACATCGGCCAGCCATCCCTGGATAACAGGAAGAATACCACCGCCGCACACCAGCACCATGAACACACCGGACGCTGCCGCAAGATATTTTCCAAGACCTTCAACCGCCAGATTGAAGATTCCTCCCCACATAATGGAAGCACACAAACCGATAAGCACCAGATACATGGCATTGATAGGCACTTCAGCCAAGCCGAAGGATAACTGGCCTGTCGCAGTCTGCTGCAACACCGGCAGATTCACCAATGAAGCGGTGGAGGAGAATATTGCGAGCAGCACCAGTATCAGACCCAGACCGGACGTGAAAATCATCATCGCGCGACTTGACACCTTCGCTCCCAACGAAGCCCCTATAAGACGGCCGACAAGCATCAGAAGCCAATAGGTACCTACCACAAATCCTGCGATGGTGGAATCAATTCCCGCTCCTCCCTTCTCTATCGGGTCGTTGAGGAACAGGTTCAACGTACCGGGCACACCGACTTCAATACCCACATACACGAAAATGGCGATGGCACCCAAAACAAAATGGCGGAATTTAAGTACACCCTTCATCAGGACACCGATAGGTTCAGATGACTCAGCCGCTTTCGGTTCAGGTATCTTCACAAACAGAAGAACAAAGAATGCAAATGCGAAAATAGCCATCGCAGTGTACATAACCGGGAAGATCTGGGAAATGGTAGCCTTTTCAACCGAACCGGCAATCAAGATACCGACAAACATCGGAGTGATGGTGGCCATGATGGAGTTGAACGAACCACCTACCTGAATAAGCTGGTTTCCTTTGTTTCCTTCGCCTCCCAACATGTTCAGCATCGGATTCACCACCGTGTTAAGCAGACACATCGAAAAACCGGAAACGAATGCACCAGTCAAATAAACCGCAAAAGCGGAAGAAGGACTGGCATGTCCGGAAAGGTACTGAATGCCCACTCCAATAAAACCTACGGCAACCGCTATCAATGCCGTTTTCTTATAGCCCACCTTAGTCAATAAGATTCCACTGGGAATTCCCATTACCGCATACGCGATGAAGTTGCCTAAATTACCCAGCATTCCGAGGGCATTGGAGACGGAAAACTGGTTTTTCAATACAATTCCCATGGGGGCAGCGAGGTTGGTAACGAACGCAATCATACCGAACAAGAAAATCATGGTAATGATTGCTATCACCTTACCATTCTGTTTTTGTTGATTCATAGTTATTTTTTAAATATAAAGTTAATGATTAAATTAGTTTCTTGACTTTTTATTTTCACTTCTCCACTCCGAACTTATAGACAGTCACCTGATGGTATGCCTCTCCGGCATCAAGCACCACGGAAGGGAAATGTCCCTTATTGGGCGAATCCGGGAAATGCTGGGCTTCAAAGCAGATGGCACTCCGTGCCGGGAACGTGGCACCATGATAACCTTCAAAACCGTTATGCCAGTTGGCCGTATAGACCTGCACACCCGGTTCTGTCGTATAAACCTCCAGCGAACGTCCGCTTACCGGCTCCACACACTTCGCGGCGAAAACAAGTTCACCCGGTTCCTTCTTGTTCAACACATAACAATGGTCATACCCCGCACCGAAAAGCAACTGCTGGAACGGTTCGTCAATACGGCTGCCCACCGCATGAGGAGTACGGAAGTCCATCGGAGTACCTTCCACCTTCGCTATCTCCCCCGTCGTAATGGACACTTCATCCATCGGAGTATAAAAATCTGCATTTAAAGTAAGGATATTATTATCGACTGTCGGAGTGGGATTTGCAAGGCCCGCAAGACTGAAGAAAGCATGATGGGTAAGATTGACGATTGTCTTCTTGTCTGTGACGGCATTATAGGTGAGAATCAGTTCGTTTTCGTCTGTAAACGTATAAGTGACCGTCACATCCAGATTGCCGGGGAAACCTTCCTCTCCATCCTTCGAGAGATAATGGAACGTCACGCTTTGCTGGCTCGTCTGTTCCGCATCCCACACCCGGCTGTGAAATCCTGTCGGACCGCCATGCAGGGAATTCGGGCCATTGTTTATAGCCAGCTGATATTCTTTCCCGTCAAGACAAAACTTACCTTTCGCGATACGATTTCCATAACGTCCTATCAGCGTGCTCAGGAAAGGTTCATGACTGTTGATTACATGATCAATGCTGTCATGCCCCTGCACCACATTGGCCAGATTTCCGTCCTTGTCCGGCACCATCACCGTCAGGATAGCACCTCCATAGTTCGTCACCGCCACTTCGGCCCCCGTGTTGTTGGCCAGAATAAACAAATCCGTTTCCTTGCCGTCGATTGTTTTTTGAAAGTCAGTCCTTTTCAGACCGCTCAG
Source organism: uncultured Phocaeicola sp. (assembly GCA_944320815.1). Lineage (GTDB taxonomy): Bacteria > Bacteroidota > Bacteroidia > Bacteroidales > Bacteroidaceae > Phocaeicola. The sequence continues at coordinate 13,189 of CALUIZ010000012.1, forward strand.
ATTGTTTTCTTTATAGAATGTGTTATTCATATATTAAAATCTTTTTATTTACACATTAAAATTATTATGCAAATAAAAAGATTTTATTCAAAACCCCCAAACTTTTCCGATAAAAGATGAAGGCTATTTGTTTAAAGAAAGTAAATCAGCCACAATAAAACTGCTTCCTCCCACAAAAATGAAGTCATCCGGAGCAGACTGTGACAAAGCGGCTCCATACGCTGTCTTCACGTCGGGATACACATTCCCCTCCAGCCCATAACCTTCAGCCAGCTCCTTCACTTTTTCTGCCGGGAGTGCCCTCTTCACACTGGCTTGAGTGAAATAATAACGCGCCTCTTTCGGCAGCATCGCCAGCACACCGGATATATCCTTGTCGTTGACCATTCCCATGACGATACGCAGCGTACTGTACTTCTGGCACTTCAACTGTTCCACTATATAACGGATACCACCCACATTGTGTCCGGTATCACACACCACCGCCGGCCGTTCGGACAACTTCTGCCAACGCCCCATCAGTCCGGTCAGCTCACACACCTGTGAAAATCCCTTTCTCACGTCCGTGTCTCCAATATGATAACCAGACTTCATCAGCACACGGAGCGCGGAAAGCAGCGTATTTGTATTCTTTTCCTGACAAAAGCCTCCAAGCTCTCCTTTCAGATTCTTATAATATCTGGTCTGATAGAGATAAGAGCCGTCTTCCGCATGCCGGACCTCCTCCAGCAGCCGTTCGTCTTCGGCAAAGAATATGGGTGCTCCTGTCTCCCGGGCCTTTTCCTCGAACACCGGCCTTGTTTCCGGTGTAGTCTCTCCTATCACAACCGGTATGCCTTTTTTGATTATCCCGGCCTTTTCCGAAGCTATCTTTGCCAGCGTGTCACCCAGAAACTGCGTGTGGTCAAAACTGATGTTGGTGATGAGACACAAGTCCGGACGGATGATGTTCGTGCAGTCCAGACGGCCCCCCAACCCCACTTCGATTACCGCCACATCCACTTTCCGTCTGGCAAAATAGTCGAAAGCCATTGCGGTCGTAAGCTCAAAGAAAGAAGGATGCAGGGGTTCGAAAAAACCGCGATGCTTTTCCACGAAATCCACCACATATTCCTCCTCCACCGGTTGCCCGTCGACCCGAATCCGTTCGCGGAAATCCACCAGATGCGGAGAAGTGTAAAGTCCGGTCCGATACCCAGCCGCCTGAAGAATGGCCGCCAACGTATGCGAACAGGAACCTTTTCCGTTGGTCCCTGCCACATGAATCGTATGAAACCTGGTATGAGGATGACCGAAATAGTCATCAAGAGCAAATGTATTTTCCAACCCTTCCTTATAAGCCGCCTTTCCTACCTGCTGGAAAAGCGGAGCACTATTATATAAATAAGCAATAGTTTCCTGATAGTTCATCATTCAAGTTTATTAAGTCTGTTCTGTTATTCGAGTTTCAAAAACATATCTTTCAGATTAATAATCACACAATCAAAGGGGGTAATCATATCCATACCTATAATACCCATATCATCTGCCGTCTTCGTTCCCTGATTTTCAATGTCTATAATCAGATTGTTCAATGTTACCGTTCTGTCTCCTACCTTTATTCCGAGAGTGGGGACGCGCAAGACTTCCCTCTTGTTTATATGATTGAAGCCACCTCCAGTCACCGTTTCACGTCTACCGATAGATTTAAGTGCGGACTTATGGGCTTCATAATATAAATAGTTGAACCCAGCGGTTGAGCAACCTGTATCGAAAACGAATAACAGATTCTCCCCATTGTCGTCTGCCTTCAACTTCAAAGTCCGGTCCATCTTTATCAAATTCCGTCCAGAAGAGGGAAGCGACGATGCGACGGATGGAAAAACCATCTCTTCCTTTTTAGGATAAATCCGAATTTCATCGAACTGACTTATAAAATCCATACCAAGGACAGCCTCCACCTTTACTACAGAATCCAAGACGTTAGGCGGTGCTATCGTGACGAGCGAATTGTAAAATTTCATATCTCCAACCTTCATGCTGTCCAACACTCCCATTTTTCCGACCATGGAAGCCGGTGAATCAGGGTTTATCCGTATCGAATCATTCAACATACGTACTCCCAGCTCTTTCGCCATACGCTCGGACAAAAGAGTCGTTCCCGCACCCGTATCGAATATGAACCGATAGGTCTCCCCATTAACCGTCACCGGTATCAACAAATGTGTGCCGCGCTCTCCCGTAGGCTCAAAATCCGTCGGGAGCTTCACTTTCTCAATATCAATGGAAACAACCACATCTTCTTGCGGACAACGAGACACATGTGGAGGAGGAACGTCTTTCAACCGCTTATAGAAGTCATAGATAGTTTCAAATCCCGCATAAGCTTCTTCCCCCTTACCTTGCTGATTGAGCCGGTCCGCGATGTTCCGGGCATCCTGTGCCGCTGCAGCATATTTTCCTTTCAACCCTTTCACAAGGCAAGACATGGCTGCCATATTACAAGCATTCTGATTGCCAATTTCCGCCCGATGGTTTGCAAGTAACTTGTCAATGCTCTCCAAAGCCTCATCCGGACGATTAAAATAATATCCGATCAGGGCTTCCGACATAAGTTTCAGAAAGTCCACCTTCATGGAATCCTTCAACATCGGATAGGTCCTTTCCAATTCAAACCAGTCCGCACGGTTCAACAGATTCCCGATACGCTCGTCCGCGGTTTGGGAAAAGGATGATACGGAAAAGAATACCAGTAACGACAAAACCACTTTCTTCATATATCCAAATCTTACAAGGATGAAATTTACCACCAATAATAACCGTTCGGACACCTGATGCCCTCTACACCGAAGCTGATGGAACTGCTTTCACCCAACTTGAAGTTGACCATGCCGCCCACTCTGTCGGGAGCGAAATTGGGCAGCGGATAATACAGCCGCGAACGCTTGGGCATGAACGACTTGTTGCCATAGGCATAAAGACTGATGCGGTCGTTCACCTTGAAAGCCGCCACCGCCGCAAAGCCTACATTGCGATAATTGATGAATCCCCAGTCGAAGTTGCCGGCATACAGCCCAGCGGCAACGCTCAGACGGTCCGTGACAGGCATGGCATACATGAACGCCGCATTCTGGCCGAATCCTGCGCCCGACGGAGCATACTTGCTCGGGCTGAACGTGACGTTCAAGCCTATGGAAGCATTGAATCCCTTATGAAGTTCCCATGAAGCATAACCGAAATCGAAAGGAGTGATGCCGTACATGCCGAACGGAGTGTAACCCGCGACAGGAACAGGAGCGGCCAAAGGCACACTGAGCGTATCGGCTTCCGGCACGGCCTGCCCTTGCAGGGAATCGGCCTTCACGACAGATGCCGCTTCCTGCGCTTCCAGACGGAACGCAAACAGAAACGCCATCGCCATCCATATACAAGTTCTCATAAGCTACATTTTTATTGCCCAAAGATACGCAATATCCCGGGAATCCGGACTTCAGAAGTCTTCTTTTTAATATTATTCAGTCGGAACAAACCGCGGATAACAAAAAATTAACGCAAGAGGCAAACATATAAAAAAGAAGACCGTCCGGAAGATTGGTTCCATCCATCCCCCGAACGGTCTCCCGCATAATATGGAACGTTCTCAGTCGAACAAACTTCTGAACTTCTTGAATATCTTTTCCTTCAAAGTCATGTTCGGCTTGAAGTTCTCGGCCTCCTGCCACTTTTCAAGTGCCTGACGCTCCTCTTTCGTCAAAGTTTCCGGAATGTAGACGCTCACGTTGACAAGCAAATCACCCGTTCCAGTGCTGTAACCGTAACCGTTTATGTTCGGCAGCCCCTTTCCTCTCAGGCGCAGCACCTTGCCCGGCTGAGTTCCCGGCTCAATCTTGATTTTCGCTTTCCCGTCGATGGTCGGTATCTCTACGGTACCACCCAGCGCAGCGGTCGGCACACTCAGCAGCAAATTATAAATCAGATCACTTTCATCCCGAATCAGTTCCGGATGCTTCTCTTCCTCAATCAGCACCAGCAAATCGCCCGGCACTCCGTTATGTTTGCCGGCATTTCCCTTTCCGTTGATAGTCACCTGCATTCCTTCGGCCACGCCTGCAGGAATCTTCACGGTCACGACTTCCTCGCCATACACGATGCCCTCACCGTTACACTCCTTACATTTGTTCTTGATAATCTTGCCTTCACCGCCACATTGGGGACATACGACCTGCGTCTGCATCATTCCGAAGATGCTCTGCTGCGTGCGGGTCACGCTTCCCGTACCGTGACAGGTGGGACAAGTCTCCACACCTCCCGTTCCTTCGGCACCGCTTCCGTGACAATGGGAGCATTCCACATATTTCTTCAGCTTGAACTTCTTTTCCACTCCGGTCGAAATGTCCTTCAGTGTCAGCTTCACCTTCACGCGCAAGTCAGACCCCCGGAATCTGCGCTGACGCGACTGCGCACCGCCTCCTCCAAAGCCGCCGAAGCCACCTCTTCCGCCAAAGATGTCACCGAACATCGAGAAGATGTCATCCATCGACATGCCTCCGGCACCGAATCCGCCAAAGCCTCCGCCACCTGCCGCGCCGTCTACTCCGGCAAAGCCGAACTGGTCATACCGCGCGCGTTTGTCGGCATTGCTCAACACCTCGTATGCCTCCGCAGCTTCCTTGAACTTCTCTTCCGCTTCCTTGTCGCCCGGATTCCTGTCCGGATGATACTGAATCGCCTTCTTGCGATAAGCTTTCTTTATCTCGTCCGCCGTGGCCGTCTTCGCCACACCCAGCACTTCATAGTAATCTCGCTTCGCCATAACTACAACTCTTTACCGGGTTCAGAAATTATTGCGCCACAACCACCTTTGCGTGACGGATTACCTTCTCGTTCAGTTTGTAGCCTGTCTGCACACAGTCGAGTACCTTTCCTTTCTGCTCTTCGCTCTGCGCCGGCACCAGTGCAATCGCTTCATGATAGTCGGTGTCAAAATCCTTTCCCACCGGCTCCATCTTTTCAAGCCCTTCCTGATGCAGATTCTTCAGGAACTTCTGGTAAATCAGGTCGATTCCGTCGTACACGGCCTTCACGTCGTCAGTCTTCTGCATATTCTGAAGCGCGCGCTCCAAATCATCCAACACCGGAAGTATGGCATTGATGGCCTTCTCGCCTCCGTTCTTTATCAGTTCGGCCTTTTCCTTCATCGTCCGTTTGCGGAAGTTGTCAAACTCCGCCGACAGCCGGAGATACTTGTCCTTCAGTTCCTCGACAGTTTTCCGGGCTTCCTCCAGTTCCTTGCCCAACTTTTCTTCAGGAGTCAGATCTTTTTCATCCGTCTGCCCCGCTTCCTTTCCGGCCTCAGCCTGTGCCGATTCCGCTTCATGAACTTGTTCTTTCAGTTCCTCTTCGTTCTGTTTTTGATTTTCCTTATCCATATCTGTTGTTCCTTATATTTTATCTGATTGACATTTCATTTTCCACCTACAAATTCCGTGCCCCGATGGCAGATTTGTCTAAAACGCCGCAAAAATAACAATTTTCTGTCACACTGACATAAAAACGAAATGTTGTTTTGCGACCCTTTCCGGAACCATCCGCCCATCCGGAAAAAAACAAACGCTTGGTTTTATCAAGATGAACGCTTGTTCCGTCCATGATGAACGCTTACTTTTCACCGGAATCCGGGCAGATATATCTCCGCCAACCTCCAAAATGTCAGCCAAAATCAGTATCTTTGCCGGTCGAAAAGGATAATAACAAACATATCAACAGAAAATCAAATGATTACAGTTTCAAACGTAGCCGTCCAATTTGGGAAAAGAGTGTTATACAACGACGTGAACATGAAGTTCACCAACGGAAATATTTATGGTGTCATCGGCGCGAACGGAGCCGGAAAGTCCACTTTTCTGAAAGTGATTTCAGGAGAACTGGAACCGACCAAAGGAAGCGTCACGCTGGGACCGGGCGAACGTCTTTCGGTGTTGAGCCAAGACCACTTCAAGTTTGACGCACATACGGTGCTCGACACGGTACTGATGGGACACACCGTCCTGTGGGACATCATGAAGCAGCGGGAGGCCCTGTATGCGAAAGAAGACTTCACCGATGAGGACGGCATCAAGGCTGCCGAACTGGAAGAGAAATTCGCCGAACTGGAAGGCTGGAACGCGGAAAGTGACGCGGCCATCCTCCTGAGCGGACTGGGAATAAAGGAAGACAAGCACTCCATGCTGATGGGCGACCTGAGCGGTAAGGAGAAAGTGCGCGTGATGCTGGCACAGGCACTGTTCGGCAATCCGGACAATCTGCTGCTCGACGAGCCGACCAACGACCTTGACATGGATACGGTGACCTGGCTGGAGGAATATCTCTCAAATTTTGAGCACACGGTACTCGTGGTGAGCCACGACCGCCATTTCCTCGACTCGGTATGCACGCATACGGTAGACATCGACTTCGGCAAGGTGAACCTGTTTGCCGGAAACTACAGCTTCTGGTACGAATCAAGCCAGCTCGCACTCCGCCAGCAGCAGAACCAGAAGGCAAAAGCGGAAGAAAAGCGCAAGGAGCTTGAAGAGTTCATCCGCCGCTTCTCGGCCAACGTGGCCAAATCCAAGCAGACCACCAGCCGCAAGAAGATGCTGGAGAAACTGAATGTGGACGAAATCAAGCCTTCTTCACGCAAATATCCGGGCATCATCTTCACCATGGACCGCGAACCGGGCAACCAGATTCTGGAAGTGTCGGGTCTGCGTGCCGTGACGGACGACGGTGTGGTGCTGTTCAACGACGTGAACTTCAACGTGGAAAAGGGTGACAAAATCGTATTCCTGAGCCGTGACCCGCGTGCCATGACTGCGCTGTTTGAGATTATCAACGGCAACCGCAAGGCGCAGGCAGGCCACTACAACTGGGGAGTGACCATCACCACCGCCTATCTTCCGCTCGACAACACCGATTATTTCAACAGCGACCTGAATCTGGTTGACTGGCTGAGCCAGTACGGTGAAGGCAACGAAGTGTACATGAAAGGATTTCTGGGACGCATGCTCTTCTCCGGCGAAGAGGTGCTGAAGAAAGTCAACGTGCTCTCAGGAGGTGAAAAGATGCGCTGCATGATTGCACGCATGCAGCTCCGCAATGCAAACTGCCTGATTCTGGACACTCCGACCAACCATCTGGACCTAGAATCCATACAGGCGTTCAACAACAATCTGAAGATATACAAAGGCAACATTCTGTTCGCCTCACACGACCATGAATTCATCGAGACGGTGGCCAACCGCATCATCGAGCTGACCCCGAACGGTATCATCGACAAGATGATGGAATACGATGAATACATCACATCCGACCACATCAAGGAAATGCGTGCCCGGATGTACGGTGACAAATAACCCCAAAGAGAGAGGGCGCATCAGAATGAATGATTCATTCCGACACGCCCTCATCTTCCTTTTCCGCATATTCTGCTCACCTTCCTTTCATCTTGTCATCCATCGACCTGAAATCGTGCACCTCATCCTTCACGTCAAGCACAATGAAATAGACAATGAAAGAAACAAAAACAATGACAGCCAATATGAGAATGCCGATGATTATTGATTTGAGCATATCCGATTAATCTCTTCTGAAAATGTCTCTGGTGTAAACTTTCTCCTTCAGCTATCGCAACATAGAAGCAGTATAAATATCATCAAGTTTGTCAATATATGCCTGCACACTAAAATGCATTTTAATATATGACTTTGTCTTTTCAGACAATCGCTGCAACAACTGCCTGTCCGCATTAAGACGCACAATCTGTTTGACAATAGACGCAGTATCCTTACACTCTATAAACAATCCATTGCTTCCATCATTAACGACTTCTCCTATAGAGCCGACATTGGTAGTAACAGGAACTACACCAAAACTCATACATTCTATTAAAGACATCGGAAGTCCTTCAAAAAATGAAGGCAAAATGAATACATCCAAACTTTCAAGAAATGAAGTTTTCCGTTCTCCCGAAACAACCCCTTCATAAATGAACATTCCTTCCAACTTTTCTCTGAAATGAGGAAGATACTCTCCCTCCCTCTCCTCCTTTCCTGCAAGCTTCAACATGAAAGGAATCCCGTTCTGTTTCAACTGACAACAGGCATCCAACAAATACTCCATCCCTTTAGTTTCTGTAATCCTCCCGATATACCCTATTACAAGTGCCTTCTGTTTATTGGGTACTCTTTTAAATTTATCGGACTCATCCAGATTCACACAATTAGGCAAGACAAAGACATTCCTGCAATTGAACCTTTTTTGAAGGATCTCCTTTTCATGACTACTTAACACAACAAAAGGAACAGACAGCGCAAACACACTGTCCAATAACCGCTTTAAATAAATCGGTATATGTTGAGCTGTCAAAAATACACCTCCATGCAAATGGACTATCACCGGATGTTTTTCCCTGACAGCCATCTTTATGAATAATGGATCACGCAAAATAGACAATCTTGACAATGGAAAATTGTAATGGACAATAGCATCCGGATGTGCCGACAACAAAGTTTTCCATTTGAAAACACTTTTAACCAAAGAAAACATACGTTTAATACCTCCAGACTCATTGTCTTTCTTTCCTAATTCAAAATGAATATAATCCGCACTTTTATTATTCTGAATAATAAATTGGGTGACAGAAGATATTCCTCCTATATTTTGCGCGGGGTCAAGAGATGGTGAAGTTATTATAACTTTCATTTTTTGATTCTCCTTTTAAATTTTATCTGTCAAGAAAAAAACGATTACTTCCCTCTCCACTTTATCAACTCCTCCAATGAAAATCTTTTACTTTCCGGATACAACTTAGCTTCATGCTCCAATATTTCATCTACAGAAAAACGGAACTTTATTACCCTTGCCGGTACCCCCCCCATTATAGAATAAGGAGGACAGGATTTCGTAACAACCGCACCCGCAGCTATGACAGAACCACGACCAACCGTCACTCCCTTAAGAATAACTACATTAGCTCCCGCCCAAACATCATCTTCAATACAAACTGGAGCATCATTCTCCGGCAGTTTGTCATGTGAATCAAGAATAAACTTCCCGACAACATTAATGCGGTGATCGCCCGTAATAATTGTCGGATTAGGACCAAAAACGACTCTTTCGCCTATTGAAAGTGATGCCTCCGTACAATAAAATGTACTTCCTTTAGGAATGACACTACCTTTTCCGACAGACAGATTACATAGTCCCTTGAAATCAGAACTCATGGGACGCAGATACACATCCGGTCCGCAATATTTCATGCTCCTTTTATAAAACGGGCTCCATATTTTATCCCATAAATAAGAAAACGAAAGACTTAATCTCACGCCTAAAAATGAAAATTTTGACATAAACTCACAATTGGATATTAAACTTTTACGACTGAGACTGAAAAGGATTTTTATATATCCCTAACAATTGCTTCCCAAAATATCCGAAAAACCTGACATCATCGATAAAATAACGTTTAAATAGTCTTTCGGGCTCTTTTATAAAACGATAAAACCATTCTAGGCACAAACTCCGCCATATTTTGGGAGCACGTTTCAACGTCCCTGCCTCAAAATCAATGGTAGCACCCAAGGCCATAAAAAGTCTGACCCGAGGCATCAAATGACGGTACTTAAAAATCCAGACTTCCTGCTTAGGCGCTCCCAAACCCACAAGCAAAACGCTCGCCCCACTCGCATTGACAATATCTGTAATTCGTGTACACTCACACACATCACGCTCAAATCCGTAAGCCGGGGAATATTCTCCTACCACAATATTCCTCCCGACTTTAGCATTGATGTTTGCCATCGCTTTTTGTGCCGCACCTTTTCTTCCTCCAAGCAGAAAAATCCGACAGTCCTCATCATCCTTATGATAAGTGTAATAGGCAGGAAAGAAGTCTGATCCTGATATAGTCTCTTTTAAAGGATTCCTCAAGAACTTGCTCAGCATATATAATATTCTACTGTCACAAACCACCCATTCCGCACTTCTATAGGCATCATAAAACGACTTGTCGGACTGCAATTTAACAAGATGATCCACATTAGGAGTAACCAACACACCATCCTGCAAATCTTCAAGCAGTTCCTTTCTGGCAATGTCAAGAACTTCTATATTCAGAATAGGAATCTTTTCCATCAAGCCCTGTAACAGACACAACAAAATCCGAACGTTTTATACAAAGGACAAGTCAGTGCTTGGACAGAATCCATTTCCAATATGGAAAGAAAGACACAACATATCGCTTGAAATATGCTTTCTTCATCATACGGAAAAGCCACTCCAGTTTATGCTTCCTATAGAACTCCGGTGCACGGCCCACCTTTTCACCCCAAATGTCAAAAGCTCCTCCTATACCGAAACAGATATTGGCATTCAACTGCGTCCTGTATTTTTTTATAAAGACCTCTTTCTTGGGCGAGGGAAGTCCCAAATACAGATAATTCGGTGCTTTGGAAGAGATGTCCTTTATAATCTCCGCTTCATCCGCTTCATTAAAATAACCATTTCTATAGCCTACAATCTTAATCTTCGGATAAGTCTTATGAAGATTTTCAACCATCTTACAAACAACAGCCTCCTGACCTCCCAATAAATAAACCGACTGTCCCTTTTCATTGGCCAGTTTCAACAAATCGTCAAACAAATCAGGACAGGGAACCCTATCGGGTACTTTTATACCGTGCAAACGAAGTGCCCATACCGGTCCCATACCGTCGAGATTGACTATATCCGAACTGTTGATTGCATCTACCAGTTCGGGATATTTATGCAAAAGGCTTATTCCCTCCCAGTTTACACCGGTTATCTGAATGCCTTTCTTCCCCTGGTTGATATAATCCTGCACTTGTCTGACAATCTCCTGCCGGGTTACAGGATTAAGTTTGATGCCGAATTTATAAACTGTGTACATTATTATATATTCTAAATGTCCTGTCTGAATCTTCTGCAAAAAAGATATTTTTCTCTTCTGCTCAAGAACAAATGAAAACCAAATAACAGCCTGCTTGAATCTCAAGTAAACAACGGCTTGTTCAAATGCAAGCGTTTCGTTGTTCAATTCAAAACAAACGCTTGTTTTTTCATTGAAAACGGAAGTTTTTCCCGCCGATGAAGTCTGAAGATTCAAACAAGCTCTTAAAATACAATCAATACTTTCTCCACACCATTCTGTCAACAATACCGGTATAGCTCTGGATAATCTTGACCACTTTCTTGGCCACATCTTCCACATACACATCTACCGGTATTCCATCATCGCCATTTGCATTCATGGCTACGGCTGTATCGACAGCTTGAAGCAATGATTTCTCGTCAATACCTGCAAGAATAAAACATGCCTTCTCCATTGCCTCCGGCCGTTCCGTACTCGTGCGGATGCAGACAGCAGGAAACGGATACCCTACACTCGCAAAGAAGCTGCTCTCCTCAGGCAGTGTTCCACTGTCGCTAATTACCGCAAATGCATTCATCTGCAAACAGTTATAGTCATGAAAACCCAAAGGCTCATGACGGATAACCCTCCTGTCAAGACCGAATCCGCTTTCTTCCAGCCGCTTCCTGCTGCGAGGATGACAACTGTAAAGAATCGGCATATCGTATTTTTCCGCTATCGCATTAATGGCCCTGAAAAGGCTATAAAAGTTCTTTTCTGTATCAATATTCTCTTCGCGATGCGCGGAAAGCAATATATATTTCCCCTTCTCCAGACCCAGACGTTGGTGAATATCGCTGTTTTCTATTTCCTTTAAATTTGCATGAAGCACTTCAGCCATTGGGGAACCAGTCAGATAAGTGCGTTCCTTTGGTAATCCGCATTCATGCAAATAACGGCGGGCATGCTCGCTATAACACAGGTTAACATCACTGATGATATCAACAATACGGCGATTTGTCTCTTCCGGAAGACACTCGTCCTTACAGCGGTTTCCCGCCTCCATGTGGAAGATAGGAATATGAAGACGCTTGGCAGAAATGGCGGAAAGACACGAATTGGTGTCACCTAGAACCAGCAGCGCATCAGGCCTGAGCTGCGACATCAGCTTATAGCTGCAATTAATAATATTCCCTACTGTCGCACCGAGATCATCACCTACGGCATCCATATACACCTCAGGAGACTCCAACTTCAGATCCTTGAAAAATATCCCGTTAAGATTATAATCATAGTTCTGTCCCGTATGGGCCAATACTACATCAAAATACTGACGGCATTTATTTATGACAGCGGCAAGACGGATAATCTCCGGACGCGTGCCGACAATGATAAGCAGTCTCAGTCTTCCGTCATTGCGGAACTTTACATCTGAATAATCTGTTTTGATTTGCATGTTGCTAGTCTTTAAAAAGTAAATTGTCAGGGGTAATCGGAGTATAGGGACCATCCTTCACTTCAAAAATAACTGTTCCGCTTTCAAGCACCTCTAACGTATGCCATTGGCCTTTAGGGATATGCACTCCATAATTCCCTTCAAGCGGATCAAGAGAATACTCGTCTGTCACTTCTTTCTTGTCGTTGTAGAACAGCACCTTCAGCTTTCCACGCAACAAGACATAGGTTTCGGCTGTATTCGGATGGCGGTGAGCAGGAAGCATTGTCCCCGGCTCCAAAGCATTGAAAAGGCGCTGGGCCCTGCTGTCGAGCGACTCGTGCAGATTATAGTTCATGCGCAGACGCGGACTTTCTTTCGCTTGTAGCGTGATACTGTCAAGCAATGCATTGTCTATCAACATCTTTTATTCCTCCACCTTTAAAGCATAAGTATCTGGATGCTGCGGGTCAAAGCATTCGTTACACCAGATTAATGTAATAAGGTCATCCGTATCGGACAGATTGATTATATTATGCGTATATCCGGGAATTGCCTCCACTACCTCTATCCTGTCACCCGAGACTTCAAACTCCAGAATTTCATCGCTCCCGTATTTACGTTGGCGGATAAGTCCGTGCCCTGCCACCACTATAAACTTCTCATTTTTAGTATGATGCCAATGTTCCCCTTTAATAATGCCTGGCTTTGAAATGTTTACACTAAACTGACCACAACGGAGTGTACGGATAATTTCAGTAAACGAACCGCGACCGTCAACATTCATTTTTAACGGATAAATAAATTTTTCACCCGGCAGATAAGAAAGATAGGTGCTATAAAGTTTCTTCTCGAAAGGATTGTCCAGACAAGGTACATCAAGGGTACGGGGCATATCCCTGAAACGTTCAAGCATCGCAACAATTTCACCCAATGTCACTTTATAAGTGACAGGAACAGCACAATACCTTCCGTCTTTCTTCAGAACTGCATTTAACCCGTCAAAGTCGCAGTGATGCTCCATTCCTTTCAAGGCCAGAATCATCTCCTGCACCAGATCGTCGATATAAAGCAACTCCAATTCTGTATTAGCGTCATTCACATGAATAGGCAAGCCATTGGCTATATTACTGCAGAAGGTCGACACGGCACTGTTGTAGTTAGGCCGACACCACTTCCCGAAAAGATTAGGAAACCTGTAAACCAGTACCTTCGCTCCGGTACTCTTCGCGTAATCGAAAAACAGATTTTCGCCGGCCAGCTTGCTTTTCCCATAATCCGACTCTCCATATCTTCCGATAAGAGTCGCTTGAATGCTCGACGAAAGCATAACGGGACATGTATTCCCATGACGTTCCAATGTTTCAAGCAACATGGAAGCAAACCCGAAATTGCCTTTCATAAATTCACTTTGGTCTTTCGGACGATTAACGCCAGCCAGATTAAAGACAAAATCAGCCTCAGCACACCATTTGTCCAATAGAAAAGGGTCAGAGTCAATGTCATATTCATAAATATCCCCAATAGAAAGGTCACCATAACAACGAGACTTCCCGTCACGGATATTATACAATTCTGCGCAAAGGTTTTTCCCGACAAACCCCTTGGCACCTGTTACCAGAATATTCATACAATCTTCCTCCACGTTTACTCACTTCTGATTTCCCGTGCTTTAGCTTTCGATGCCAATCCCAAATCCTCACGTACGAAACGGAGTTTCAAAAGTAGATCTTTCATTCCGGCAACGTCCAGCCGACGAGTATTATGTGAGTGATAATCCTCTATTACAGATATGTCCCTGTTGCCTACGGTAAAGAACTTGTCATAGTTCAGGTCGCGCGTATCACAGGGAATACGGAAGTAGTCTCCCATATCTATGGCACGTGCCATTTCCTCACGTGTTACCAAAGTTTCATACAGCTTTTCTCCATGACGGGTACCGATGACTTTCACTTCCGTCTCTCCATATTTCGGATTAACTTGTGCATAAATCTCTTTCAAAGCCTGCGCCAATGTAGACAATGTCGCAGCAGGAGCCTTCTGTACAAACAAATCACCGTTATGGGCATGTGTGAACGCATAAACGACCAAATCTACCGCATCATCCAACGTCATCATGAACCGTGTCATATTTGGATCTGTAATAGTGATAGGTTTGCCTTCCCGCATTTGCTCCACCCACAGAGGAATAACAGATCCTCGGCTGGCCATTACGTTGCCATACCGCGTACAGCAGATGACGGTATTTGCATCTTCACCCAATTCACGGCCCTTCGCTATAGCAACCTTCTCCATCAGAGCCTTAGATATCCCCATAGCATTTATAGGATAGGCGGCTTTATCGGTAGAAAGTACCACTACATTCTTCACTCCATGTTCGATAGCGGAAAGAAGCACATTGGAAGTTCCTTCCACATTCGTGCGTGTAGCCTCCATCGGGAAAAACTCACAACTAGGAACTTGCTTCAGTGCTGCAGCTGAGAACACATAATCCACACCGCCCATGGCAACATCCACCGATGACTTGTCGCGCACATTACCGATATAAAACTTGACTTTTGGATTCTGCAATGCGTGGCGCATATCATCTTGCTTTTTTTCGTCACGAGAAAAGATTCGGATTTCCCTTATGTCCGAATCCAGAAATCTGCGAAGAACGGCATTCCCGAAAGAACCCGTTCCGCCTGTTATCAACAGGACTTTGTCTTTAAATATTGACATGATTTTGTTGGTTAGTTAAAATTTTATTTTAAGTAATGTTTTTTACATTTTCCCACTAAGATGTTATTTATTAAGTGCTTACAATATTAGTATACCTAAAATCCAGTCCCTCTTCAGCCCCTCCATGCCTCCTGTCTGAGATGCACAATCTCAAGTAACATTGTATTCATCTTCTTTCCAGGATTCTTTGGCGTACTTTAAAAATACTTGGTAAATTACCCAACAACCGTAACTCTAAACAACTGATATAAATTTTTAAAGAATGTGAGGATGCCTTGCTGAATAAAACCGAGAGATCTGTTCAACGTTCTGTGGATGAAGAGAAGCAGTCGGTATGCTATAGTGGTAAAAACTCATAGCGCAAAGAACAACACAGCCTATTGTATACCAACAATCTTAAAATTGTGTAGCTAAATTCCGCATACGAGAAACATGTTCATGACAAAAAGATATGTGATGAAGGACCGCTCTCACTCCCCAAAATATCAGACTCTGGCAAGATACAAGCCAGATGGTATTGAAATATGTATGCACAAGAAAAAAGCCTAAAGGGGAAAAAGCCTACCACTTTGAAAAACAAGAGAATAGGTAAATCTTCCAGAATCCGAATAAAAGTAGAGCACGTTATAGGCAATATGAAAAAATACTGTATTATCAAAGAACGGTTTAAATGCCATAAATTCGGTTTCGAAAATAGGATGATTCTTTTTGCTTGTGGTCATACAATTTTAGAATCAATCACAAGATGAGCCATATAACAAATTAATGTTTATATCCATAATAAATTTGATGATTTATATAATTTCTACCCAGCAACAATTCCTATTTAAATAATTCAATAAACTCTTCATCACTTGCACTTCCATAAATCATCTGAATCTTTCCTAAGAACGGTGCTTTCAACATGGCCTCCGCCATTGCATTATAATCCTCAGAGGGAACAGTATAACCAGTCACTTCATCTTTTATAATACGCCCGATAATAGGAATACATGTTGTAGCAACGACAGGTTTACCTATATACTGCGCTTCTATCAGAGAATTTGGAAGCCCTTCCACTCTTGATGGCAAAACAAAACAATCACAATATTTAATCCATCGGTAGGGATTTGGATCAAATCCAATGAAATGAACACGATCTTGAACACAACCATCTATAATGATTTTCTGTACCTGTTGAAAAAAATCATCTTTGATATTATAAGTGCCAACAAAATATAAATGTGCTTTAGAATTAGATCGCGCAACTTTTACAAAAGCTTTAGCCAATATATCTTGTCCTTTAGTTTTATCGAATCTGCCAACCCATACATACTTAGTTGTATCTTCGTATATATAAGGAGATGGTACATCACATTTACGATTAATGCTTTCTTTATCTAAAGGATTTTGTAGAACTATTACCTTGCTTGGATGAAGATTAATTGTATGAAGAATGTCATCTTTCATTTCACTTTGTTGTGCAATTATTTTATCTGCATAACGATAAGTTAATCTACACAAAAAGCGCTCATCCCAACGTATAGTCGAGAAATAATTGCAATTTCGAATAATGATTTTTATATTTCCTACAAAATGAGCCGCTAATAGAACCCTAACTGAAAGTGACATGGAAGAACAAAAAACTGCATATGGATGTTCTTTTTTCAGACAACCTAATATCTTAGCAGTAGCTCCCAACCAAATATTATAACAATGATAATATTCTACCTCATATTCTGGAGGTATAAAACTTGTAATATTTCCTTTTATCTTGTCTATCAATATGTATTTTACTTCAAATTCATCCTTAGGTAACATTTTACCAATAGTAATAGTAACCCGCTCTGCACCTCCTGTTGAAGAATGAAGAAAAAACAAAACCTTTTTTCTATGAATCATGGATTATACATTTTTTATTTCATGTAATAAGTTTTATACCACTCCACAAAAGCTTTCAATCCAATACGCAAAGAAGTAGAAGGTTTATAACCAAAATCATTTTCCAAAGGTGTGGTATCTGCATAAGTAATAGGAACATCCCCAGCTTGCATAGGTACCAACTTTTTATGCGCTTCAAAATCATAATTCTGAGGAAGCATACCTGCACGAACAAGTTCTTCTTGCAAGATACGAACAAAATCAAGAAGATTTTCAGGATGATTATTCCCTATATTATATACCCTATAGGGAGGAATAGGTAACCCATCTTCACCCAAAGACTTTTCTGGTGCATGTTGTATGATACGTATTATACTTTCTACAATATCATCGATATAAGTAAAATCCCGTTTACAATTACCATAATTGAAAATCTGTATGTTTTCACCTTTCAGTAATTTATCCGTAAATCCAAAATAAGCCATATCTGGACGGCCCGCCGGACCATATACAGTAAAGAAGCGCAAACCTGTGCTTGGTATATTGTAAAGCTTACTATAGGCATGTGCCATCAGCTCATTGCCTTTCTTTGTGGCTGCATAAAGGCTGACGGGATTGTCCACCTTATCATCAGTTGAGTAAGGCACTTTCTTGTTGCTGCCATACACACTGCTCGAACTAGCGTAAACCAAATGCTCTACCCCCGTTGGTCCGTTATCATAGCTATGACGACAGGCTTCCAATATGTTGTAAAAGCCTATCAGATTACTTTTAATATACGCATCAGGATTGACAATACTATAACGTACACCCGCTTGTGCCGCCAGATTAATAACAATCTGAGGATGATATTTCTCAAATATATTGTTTATTGTAATCTTTTCTGCAATATCACCTTTAATAAATATAAAATTATCAAAGCTTTCAAGCGTCTTCAAACGTTCTTCTTTAATATGTACATCGTAATAATCATTCATATTATCAATGCCAATTATTGTGATGTTTTTCACTTCAACTAACAAGCGCTTGGATAGATTACCGCCAATAAACCCAGCAACTCCAGTTATCAATATGGTTTTATTTTCTAAATCTATATTATTTTCTACCATAGTATTTTAATCTCTTCTAAAAATATCTCTAGTGTAAACCTTATCTTTAATGTCATCCAGACAAATGTCATATCGATTAGCAATAACAGCATGACTCATCCTCTTAAATGTTTTCATGTCATTTACTACTTTACTGCCAAAAAACGTACTACCATCTTCCAATGTCGGTTCATAAATAATAACTTTAGCTCCTTTCGCTTTAATACGTTTCATTATGCCTTGAATGGCCGACTGACGAAAATTGTCAGAATTCGATTTCATCGTCAAACGATATACGCCTATAATACAATTATATTCTTTTGACACATCAAAGCTGCTATTCTCTGCATAATATCCAGCTTTCCTTAATACTGCATCAGCAATATAATCCTTACGAGTACGGTTACTTTCTACAATTGCTTCAATCAGATTTTCAGGAACATCTGCATAGTTTGCCAAAAGTTGTTTAGTGTCTTTAGGCAAACAATAACCACCATACCCAAAAGAAGGATTATTATAGTGCATACCAATGCGAGGATCAAATCCTACACCTTCTATAATGGATTTTGAGTCTAAACCCTTTAACTCAGCATATGTATCCAATTCATTAAAATAACTCACACGTAAAGCAAGGTAAGTATTAGCAAATAATTTTACAGCCTCTGCTTCTTTCATGCCCATAAAAAGAGTATCGATATTTTTCTTTATAGCACCCTCCTGAAGTAATCTAACAAAAATCTGTGCTGCACTTTGAAGCATGTTAATATCCGCTATTTTTTTTATAGCTTCATTCTCTTCTACAAAATCAGGATGATCTATAATTTTCGGACAACCTACGATAATACGGCTAGGATAGAGATTATCATACAAAGCTTTACTTTCACGAAGAAATTCAGGAGAGAAAAGTAAATTGAGCTTTTCTACACCTTGTTTTGCATATTTCACATAAAGATTACGCGTGTAGCCCACTGGGATGGTCGATTTTATTACCATTATTGCATCTGGATTCACCTCTAATACAAGATCAATCACCTCCTCTACATGTGATGTGTCAAAATAATTCTTAACAGGATCATAATTCGTGGGAGTTGCAATTATAATAAAATCAGCATCAATATACGCTGATTTACTATCTAATGTAGCAGTCAATTTTAATTCTTTTTCAGCAAAATATTTCTCAATGTAGTCATCTTGGATAGGAGAAATTCTATTATTAAGTTTTTCTACCTTTTCCGGAAGTACATCAACTGCAATTACATGATGATGCTGCGATAATAGCGTAGCAATGCTTAATCCCACATAACCGGTTCCGGCTATTGCGATTCTTAGATTCTCAAAATCTCTCATAAAAAAGATGCTTTAACATTATTTGATTTTAGGTTTTAGGATTTTCCTATTTCTATATTTAAAGAGAAGCCATTTTATAACTATCTAAATCTTATTTAAAACGGCAAACCACTGAAATAGAACATTTTAAGTCAAAACACAAATAGACAGATGTCTTTAGTGAATATAAAAATCAATTTGTTTTTTATTTTCTACTTATCTTATAATTGTTTGAAAAATTTCAACATGCTTTCCCCATATACATGATAATCAAAATATTCTTTACAGATTTCCTTTCCTTGCAAAGCTATTTTTTTTCGTTCCTCATCATCATTTATAGCCTCTACTATTGCATTAGATAATGCATCAACATTCTCAGGTTCTACAATATAAGCAGACTCTCTATCTTTTAGCCAAAGAGGAGCCTCTCCCCAGTTTGTGGTAATTACAGCTTTTCCTGCTGCCAAATATTCACTTAATTTATTTGAAAAGCCATAATAATTTTGAGCAGTTTTGTATTTGTTTAGAACTACTAATGAAGCTTTTTCCAAATAATTCTTTATTTGTTCTGTATCCAAATAACCAACAAAATCTACTTTGTCCTGTAAATGATATCTATTTATCAACTCATTAATTTTATGCCTACATGGAGAACTCTCAATATCCCCAGCCATAACGTATTTTAATGGTTTATTTATATAGGGAAGTGCTTTTGCAAAAGCTTCAAGCATACCTAAAATTCCATCTTTTTGCTCCGTGAATGTACCAGCATGAAAAATATACGGAATTTCCTGCTCGTAAGATCTATCTTTTATCAAAAAAAAACTTGAATCAACAAGAGTTGGAACTTTCAACACTTTACAGTTTGTCGATTTAAATTTATTAGCTAGTTCTACCAGCCCTTCACTAATAGCTATAAATCCATCACATAATGGAAATAATCTCTCTGTTGCTTTTTTATATCCAAGCCTTGCTTTTAAAGATACATCTCCATAGAAAGGTATTTCACATAATTCACGAACGAATTTAGCCTTCTTTTTGTGTACAATACCTATAACCTTAAGCATGAAATTTATGTCTGTTCCTGCATAACTAAACACAATATCAGCCGCTTTTAGATTTCCTTTTAGATATTCAATTGTTTTTCGACGGTCTTTCCAATCATTAAAAAGACGTATTAACACATTTTTCCCCCTCAATGGAGTACCGCCTATATATTCGTATGGAATGCCATCAACAAAACCTGTATATTCAATATTTTTAGGCACTTTTCCATAAATCTCAGTTCGCGTAAAAATCAAGATTTTACAATCTACGCTTGCAAATTTTAAAGCACGCGCATAATTTTTTATGCGGTTTGTTGCAGCCATACCATTAGGAATAGGCTTTGATGTAAGTATGTATACTTTCATGTCAGCATGAATTATCTCAACACATATTTTATTATTGACTACTAATTTTATATCCTAATAATGTGAATTTTCTATTTTTTAGGTAAACGTATCCAATCACCTATTTTTTTATTCCATTCTTTTGGATAAAATGTCCCTAAACCGCTTGCAGGAAAGAACGTTATTTCACCCCAATAGGCATGTCCATCTATATCGTAGAAATCTATTCTAGAGAATGGTATGTTTTGAGATAATATGCTTGCGCATTTTTTCATTACATCAAAAGATTGTGGACATACAATTTCTTGGCTGCTATTATGAGTACCCTCAGTCAATCCAACCAGCCCAACTAATCTATTCCACTCCATATCATAAAAATCTATTTTTTCATCAACAGCTCGATCGCTAATAATCTGACATAATCGAGGTATACCATCAAAACAATAAAATTTATAATCCCTCAAATTACCTGATTTTACAAATTTTTCACCTTCAATACATTTATCATTTTTCCCTTCCATATATACTTCTGCAATAATACGCCTAGGTACATCCTTATAAGGCCATTCACGACCATATTTATAATAATTCTCTTTAAGTCCTTTACGTAACCCCTTACAAACTTTTTTTATATCCAATTTGCTTTTATCTTTACAGATAAACATTCCATTTCCACTATTATGATTACACTTTATAACAAAACGAGAAGGTAATGAATCAAAATCTATTTCTTCTACACTTTTCCATACCCCTAATGTTGGAATAATATATTGACAACCAATCTTATTTGCCACATACTCTTTTGCCTTTACCTTGTCTACCATAATCGTATATAAAGAATTTCGATCGTACAATTTTAACCATTGTAGTTTCTCACTAAAGGTTTTTGGATTTTCTAAATCCAAATGATACCCCATAACATGATAGAAAAATAATTTGAGATACAATTCATCAGATAAACAAGAAGAAAAAATATGCAACACCTTACCGTAGGCTTTATAAAAAAGATTTT
Organism: uncultured Phocaeicola sp.; assembly: GCA_944320815.1. GTDB lineage: Bacteria > Bacteroidota > Bacteroidia > Bacteroidales > Bacteroidaceae > Phocaeicola. The sequence goes on from CALUIZ010000012.1 coordinate 34,910, forward strand.
TTTTCATTATGCTTAAAATTATTATAAAACTAATGCATATTAAAAAGATATTTAATGATATATTCTTTTGATCTTATATTACACTTTGGCACAAAAAAATATACAAATTTAAAATGTGTATCTAAATGGAACTAAATTCTTGTCCAATAGCACATCTGCTTTTATCATACTATTTGTTTTTTCAAAAGATTTCTGTGAGATAGATTTTTCTGAACGTATGCAGGTGCAAAAAATCCATAAAACCAAAAAGATGTAAAGATAGGTATTGCAAGAAGCTGATAAGAAATAGCAGAAACACATAACAATAAAAACAATCCTAATTTTCTTTGTTCGTTGCTTTGTGCTGCTATTTTAAGCGATGACCGAAATAAAATATAGAAAAAATAAGCTCCAAACAACAATCCAAACATTCCAAATATTTTAAAAAATCCATTTGCTAACACATAGTTTGATGTAATATGTATTCTAAAATATGAATGCTCAATATTTCGGCTATAACCCAATATAGGATCATTCATAATGTTCATCCACTCAAAAACTGCAGCGTCAAAACGATCTATTGTTCCACGATATTCCCCATCTTCATGAAAATTTGCACTCCAATAAAAATTTTCTTCTAATCGAGATACATCTTGTGCTTCTGATATTCTAGTCCCAATTTTCTCAGCCATAAAATCTAATTGCATCAAACCATAGACAATCGGAATCATTATTAGAACTAACAAGAAAGTATATTTCAAATTGAATTTTTTGATTAGGAATATAGCATAAATAACTAATGCAGCAGAATATCCTGTAGTTGATTGAGTTGTAGCCAAAGCTATTATTAACCAATAAATATTCTTGTTTTTCCTAAATTTAATACCATTCTGGCAAAGATTACAGAATATAGCTAATGTTATCATAATAGCAAAACGTCCTGGTTCCCATGAGCATCCTGCATTTCTAATAATATTGGAATAAACCTGCCCTTTAGCTGGATCCATCCATGTGAAAAGATAGAAGACATTATTACCATAATTAGTCTCATTAAACAATCTAAAGAATGAAGCTGAAGCAGGAAATAATACTGCAATAAGCCAACCTATAACTGCTACTTTACAGAAAAATACTAATATATTCTCATAAATAGGAATTAATTTGTATCCAAATATTTGATTATGAATATATGCTATAATAATTGCATATACCATAAAAAAATGATAAGAGAATTCTTCAGTCGTATAAACTCCATATTTGAATAAAGAACAAACAGCCCAAATTACATAAATCAATAAGACTAAATGCAAATTCTTATTATTAAAAGAAATTGGATGTTTTTTCCACAATATACAAGTAAGTACTATTGGCAGCAATAATGGTACTGGATTCCCAGATAATGGTCCAATCATTCTACTTGTTTCTGGAGTTGCCTGAGCCATATAAACTACCATTATAAACATATAGATAGTCTCAAAACGACCATATTTTCTTATAATATTATTGCTTCTACTTATTGACATCACTATGAAATTTCACAAATAATTTGTAATAATAAAACATTACTGAAAAATAAGACAAAGAGCTTAATATCCTCGTAACAATAGCCGCCATAATACCTCCATAATAAATGCCTATGGTATAACCAATAAGTGAAATACTTCCACTCACAAGTGCCGCATTTCGTAAATAAACACCTTTTCCATGGGCTCCTAAAAAACGATTATACATATCCCCCAATCCATGAAAAGTAAAGCCTACAGCGAGAATACTTGCATAAAATGCTACATCTGCATAAGATTGATCATATAAAATATTAACTACAGGATAGATTAATAAACAAAACCCTATTAACGTAATTAATGACATTAAATAAGTACTCCATAAAATTTTTTTTGAGATAAATTCTTGGTGTGCAAATTGCTTAAAGTAGGTAGTACCTATTACATTGGGAAGCATCATTAATGGTGAAGTAACTGTAAGTGCCAATGTATAAAAACCTACTTCTGTATTATTTGCTCCCAATAAACCTAAGCTTAATCCTGCTATATACTGTACAGACACACTAGCCAACCCACCTAAATAAACTTGAAACCCATAATGTTTGTTCTCCACATTTAGTTTTTGAAAAGTTCTTTTCAGCTGAACAAACTTAGGTGAATTATTAAAAATAAGCATTATCAATACCACCGTTATTATGCCATTCTGCAAAAGCAACATACGCTCACTGGTAGCTCCACTGCATTTATATATAAAAAATGCAACAATTAAATAAACAAGTTGTGGAAGCAAACGAGCCATAGCTATAGTAGATATGCTATTATCACCCTGAGATGAAGTGTTTATATAATTTAACAATAAAGTCGATCCACAAACAGGCATAACAACATAAAATAAGTTATAATAGGATTTTTGAAGAAAATAATGATGAACGATCCCACATACAATCATAACTATCATCATTAACAAGATTGTAATCCCCAATATAAATACTAATGTTCCTTTAATTTGACTAGCTTCCTCTTTTGTTTCAGCCAAAGCCAACAATCTACTTCCTGAAATAAAATAGCCAAATAAAAAAAGACCAGAAAAAAAAGCTATAATATTATTTATATACTGCACGTCGCCATATACTGAAGGCTCTAGAGAACGGGTATTTAGTATGGAAACTAAAACACCCATCAAAACTCCTCCTATTGTACTACAATACAAAAATAGAATTTGTTTTTTTGATTTATTGATATTCATAGAAGGTTCTATTTTGGCAGATAATATCTCCTAATACATATGAATTATAAAATCCCCGCCATTTCCCCGGACAAACCTCCGGTGAGAAAAGTAGCTGAAACGGTCTGCCACGGGAAGCTGCGGCGGGGATGTTCCTATACTATTAATGTCGGTTCATATTTCTCCATCGCCTCCACCAGCTCCCGCTGCACCTCCGAAAGCTTCTTCTGTGCGTTGAAATACTCCATCGCCTCCTTATAATAGGAGGTGTCGCGCGTGGCGATGTAGAGCGCGGACTGCAGGAAGGCACGCACTGACACGCTCATCTTGCTCTTCGGACGGCTCTCGATGCCGTCAAGCTCCTTCTTCACCTCCACCACCAGCTCTTCCGTACCGAACCTGTCGCCGCGCAGGACGGCGCACAGGAGCATCAGCGCACGGAACTTGCGGCGCATCGCGTCGCCGGAAAAGGTGCGGTAGCGGTAATTGTAGAGGGAGTCGAGCAGGGAAGCGTCCTTGTGCCTCGACTTCTCACTCCGGCCGCCCTCCATGCGGCGGGACATGACACCGAAAAGCTGACGCTGCACGTCCTCTATCAGGCGGTAGCGGTTGTTCTCGCGGACCACCGGGTCGGCGTTCTTCGGTTCGTAGAGCACGTCCTCAAGACGGAGGGAAGGGAGACGCAGGTACATCGTGCCCTGAAGCACGTAGATGCCCACCGTGAGCGAAAAGCCCTTCCTGTCCTGCCGCATCTCCAGCACACGGGCCCTGTAGCCCTTGAAAGGTGTGGTGTTGAGCACCACTTCCGCATTCTCGCCGATGTGGTCCGTGCAGGGCCATACCTCAAAATTAATGCGGCGGTCGCAGCAGGCATCGATGAAACTGCCCATCGCGTCGTCGGAAACGGTGAGCTTGTTCCGGTTCTTGTCGCGGTAGAACCAGAGCGTACGGTAACAGTCGTGGTTCTCCCTCCCGCCCAGAAGGGCCTCCAGATCCCGGTCGCTGGAGCGGATGAAAATATACCGCTTCAGGGCCGTACGGAGCTGGTTATTGGCCGATACGTCCGCGCGGTTCATCGGATTGAAGAACCGCCCGTCCTCCGCCTCGTCTTCGGGGTTGGAGTCGGCCACCCGGTGTTTCAGAAACTGATAGGGAATGAAATATTGGAAAGTGGGCATGCCCCACTTTTCGCGAGCTATATTCTCCTCCAGCAGCCTCAGCTCGACCATCTTCGGGTCGGGCGAGGTCATGATGAACCATTTGCGTCCGTTATCCATGCTTGTATTCTCGATTTTGAGGAACTGCATACCTCATACTCCTGCAAACAAACGGATTTATCACGTATCACATTCATTTACAGTCATTTCCATCATCACAGGAGCAGACAAAATTCCCAAAATCCAGTCTTTCGCATTTTTCTGTCCTGATGGTCAAATTCAGTCCGTCTCTTACGGAGAGACGGATCGTGACGTAAATCCCTGTGAATAAATGCATTAAGCAAAGATGCGGATGAATGTATCCGGCAAATTGTGAAAATATCCTGAAAAAAAATATAGTCCGGCTAACGGACCGTATGGACTACATTGCAGACTATATGGACTGCACATGTAGTCCGTATGGTCTTCCCGCCGGACTATAGAAAAATTCAGCAAAATTTGAAGGGTATATACTCTCATTTCCAGAAAGTTACCCCATAGCATATGGAAAACCAGACCGGCTTTCCGAGAGAAATATAAAGAAGCCTCCTTTTTTTATCGGATTAATCTTTCCTGTTTATGTTTTTTATTGTACTTTTGCGGCATGAATCCGTCTCTCCGTAAGAGACGGATTCTTTTTTACCCCATAACATTCTTTCTATCAGACACATATATATCCGAAGAACTTTGAAGTGAAGACAATCAGTCACCCCTATAATAATACAGAAGGAAATAGCGTGCGATGAAATCAGCATTCCGAGCCACAAGTTCCTTATCTTCAGTTCCGGGATAGCTTGCATCGGGCAGATAGTCATTGCGGATACAATAGGACAACAAATCAGGCGGACAAAGTGTTTCTTCCGACAGCAGACGGAAGGCATGACGTTCCGCCTCTATCTTATTATATAAAGGATTCTCCGGATCGGCTATATACTCGCACACATCCCTGGCCAACAGAATGCCCTTCAACGGATTGGCCATCAGCACAAAATTCCGGTTCTGCTTCATCTGAGGCAACATATGATCGTCATCGTCAGGCCATTTCAGAACTCCCGTCAAGAAAGCTTTCAGTTCATCATACCCGTTCAGATAAACGACATGCCTGCCATCTGTCCCCTCCACAAAATTACGGTACATCCCGGCATTCCTTTCCCGGACAGCCTCAGGAATCTCCGGTTCCTGCCGGTAAAGTCCCTCACACTGTTTCCACTCCATGTTGTCCGCACCTGCCAGCAAATCAATCCATTCATAAAGAAACAAGGCCAGCGGACCGGTCGGCATAATCATACGGTCCGACGGGGTTATCTGAGAGACATACGGCAGCATAGAAGGCCGGGTGAGATAAGTGGTCTCAAAAAGCTAGGCCAGTTTCATCTGGGCATCTTTCTCTCCGTCGAATCCGGCAAAGAAATTTTCCAGCAACGAATTTTCCGGAGCATCCTCATAAGCCTCGTCCAATATTCCATAAAACTTATCGGCATGGACCTTCACCTCTTCCGAAAGAGGGTCCAGATAAAGTCCACGCTTCATCCCCTTCTGACAGGTGTTCCACACAATGAATCGCAGATCCTCCACATTGACATAGCCAGACTCATAGTCAGTTCCCAAGGCATAGAAAGGCAGTTCGCGTCCATAAAGACGGCGGTGCCCTTCCACAAAGGCATTCCAAAGGCCCAATCCTGAGATGATGTCTTCCAGATAAGCGGCTGCATAAAGCCCCAAATCTTTACGGGAATCTTCCGGAACACCATCGTCCACCACATCATACAGCCGATTGGCGAGTTCCACGAAATAATAGTCGGACGGCTGTACCTTTGAATATGGATGTATGTCCAGCCAGTCGTTCAGATAGATATGCTGCTTCTTCATATGACGATAGATTTGTTCAATGTTTGGTAAAGGCTGTAACTGCCAAGGATATTCCGGACAGACAAATGCCGACAAAAACGACTCCCGCCCACCCGAACGAATGCCAGAATGTGCCGGCAAGCAATGTACCCAAAGCACCGCCGAGGAAATAGGTGGTCATAAAAATGGTGTTGATACGGTTCGACGCATGAATGTCGAGCGAGAGCGCGCATGTCTGGTTACTGATCTGCACGCACTGCATGCCGATGTCCATCAGAATGATTCCGACAATATAGCCGACATAATGGTTCTGGAGAAAATACATGAGCACCCATGCGGATATCATCAACACGGCACCCAGATAGTTGAAGAACCGCACACCCATACGGCGCACATAGGAGCCTACCACCGAAGCGGTCAAAGCTCCGGCAATGCCGCACAGTCCGAGCATCCCGATGATGTTGTTGCCTGCATGGAACGGTTCACCGCTCAACTTGAAGGCAAGGCAGGCCCACAGAGTGAGGAAACTTCCGAAACAAAGTCCGGCACGCACCGACACCAGACGCAATGTGGGCCGGCTCATATAAAGTCCTCCAAGTGATTTCATCAGTCCGGCATATGTTCCTCTGAAATTAGAAGGCATATCCGGCAAGACACGGAGCACGACAAAGACACACAGGAACATGATGGCGGACGCAATATAATACATGGTCCGCCAGCCGAAATACTCCCCTACAATACCGCTGATGACACGCGACCCCAAGATGCCGGTCAGCAGACCACTCAACATAAGCCCGACATTGCGAGCCTTGTTCTCCGGAAGTGAAAACTGCGAAACCAGAGGGATAAAGATTTGGGGAATCACCGAACAGACTCCGGTGACCAGCGAGGCAGCCAATACAAAACACAAAGAAGGAGAAGCCGCGATACCGCACATGGACAAAGCCAGCAACACAAAATTGACTGTTATAATTGTCCGCCGACTGTAAAGATCGCCCAACGGGATAATGAACAGCAGACCAAGCGCATAGCCTATCTGTGTAATCATCGGTATCAGGTTCGCCTCAAATTCTGTCACACCCAAATCCGCACTGATGCGGTTCAGCAAGGGCTGGTTGTAATAAAGGTTGGCCACAGAAAGTCCTGCGATGATTGCCAGCGTCCAGAGCAAGGAAGCGGGCACACCTCCGTTTTCCACCAGTTCTTTTCTCATCATTTTTTATTGCATTGCATTTTTCCGTCTGCAAAAATACGGAGAAATATGGAATCATAGCAATCTCGCCAAAGAATCTTATGCCCCTTCCGAGTTATTGTTCTCCTTTGTTCTTCGCTTTCCGGTTAAAGTAAACCATCAAAATAGTAGAGGAGATTGTCCACAAAACCGCAAGTCCCAATTGGGACATACAATCATCCTCCGGAAAGAAAATGAGGACCAACGCATAACTTGTGACAAAAAAGACAATCATTGCCCAAATGATTCTCCAAATCTTTTTAATCATAAGCTTCTTCATAATTCTAAGGTTTTAGTTTCACATCGCCCGTCTTTACTGATCAGTTCTTAGCTTTGGCTTGACACAAAAGTAGCGCATCATAAGGAGATAAACAAGAAACGGCTATAACATCACAGAAACGTATAACATTGATTATCAACAGAAAATAATCAATATCTATAACAAAGATACCTTTATGACTTCATTTTCTCTTTCAGACGGTACCTCCGCTGGTTCACGGGCTGCGTATTGGTGAATCCCAAGCAAAAGGCGATAGTCAAGGAATCCAGTCCCGTCTGCTGCAGGCACAAGTAAAACAAGTCCTCTTCGGTCAGACGGGGATATTTCGCTTTCAGTTCCGATATGTAGTCACGATGGATGTCAAAAAGGACAGACTTCAATTCCTCACGCCCGGCATTGGACAACACCTTGCGGTCTTTCTCGCGCACTTTCTTTTGGGCGGACAGTTCATTCACTCTCCTGCAAATGTCCGTTTGTCCGAATAGTCCTTCTTTCAGACTTTTCTTTTCATCCTCCAAATGAGCGATACGCTTTCCCCTCCGGAGAAGTTCCCCTTCCCGTATTCTCGATTCGGATTTCAACGACTTGATTGTGGCGAACGCCAGAAGAAAAGCCAATATCACGATACCTGCGATGCGGTTCGTCCATATCCTCCGCTCACGGGACTGAGGATTCTCCAAGTCCGCACCCAACGAATCCTGCAAATCCGCATACGCTTCCATACACCGAAGAGCCGCGGACAAGTCGCCTCTCTCCTTCTCCAAACGCGACAACGAACGGTATGCGGACGCTTTGATCCGCACATCATCCACAAGCAGAGCCTTGTTCAGATAAAAAGAAGCGGAATCATACATCCCTCTATCCAGAAACAATCTGCCGGAATCAAGACAAGAAACGGGACCGCTATCCGTTCCGCACGACAAAGGAACATGCCGGCAGGACAGACAGATACCGGACATCACAAACAGCAGACTGAACAGAAAAGACTTCATAAAAGGAAGAATAAAAGCAGAAAGGCAGGACCGTAACACGACCCTGCCCTATTAAAGATAAAAATCAGTCTTCCATCAACTTGCGATAGCGCACGCGCTTCGGCTCTACGTTGCCCATGCGCTTCATCTTGTTCTCCTCGTATTCGGTGTACGAACCTTCGAAATAGAACACTTCACTGTTGCCTTCAAACGCAAGGATATGCGTACAGATACGGTCGAGGAACCAGCGGTCGTGGCTGATGACCACAGCACAGCCTGCAAAGTCCTCCAGACCTTCTTCCAAGGCACGCAGGGTATTCACGTCAATGTCATTGGTCGGCTCGTCAAGCAGCAGCACGTTTCCTTCCTCCTTCAGGGCCATGGCCAGATGCAGACGGTTGCGCTCACCTCCCGAAAGCATACCGCAGAGCTTTTCCTGATCGGAACCGGAGAAGTTGAAGCGGCTCAGGTAGGCACGGGCATTGATGTCACGGTTACCCATACGGAGCAGTTCGTTTCCGCCGCTGATTACCTGATAGACGGTCTTGTTCGGGTCGATATCCTTGTGCTGCTGGTCGACATAGGCTACTTTTACCGTATCCCCCACTTCAAACTCTCCCTTGTCCGGCTTTTCGAGTCCCATAATCAGACGGAACAGCGTGGTTTTTCCCGCACCGTTCGGACCGATGACACCTACAATGCCGTTGGGCGGAAGCATGAAGTTCAGATCGTCAAACAGCAGCTTGTCGCCATATGCCTTGGCCACATGCTTTGCCTCGATGACCTTGTTTCCCAGACGCGGACCGTTCGGAATGAAGATTTCCAACTTTTCTTCCTTCTCCTTCACATCCTCGTTCAGCAACTTGTCGTAGGAGTTCAGACGGGCCTTTCCTTTTGCCTGACGGGCTTTCGGAGCCATGCGCACCCATTCCAGCTCGCGCTCCAGCGTCTTGCGGCGTTTGCTTGCCACCTTCTCCTCCATCTCCATACGCTTGGTCTTCTGTTCCAGCCAGCTTGAATAGTTTCCTTTCCAGGGGATTCCTTCTCCACGGTCAAGTTCCAGAATCCATCCGGCCACATGATCAAGGAAGTAACGATCGTGCGTCACGGCGATAACCGTACCCTCATACTGCTGCAGATGCTGTTCGAGCCAGTCGATGCTTTCCGCATCCAGATGGTTGGTAGGCTCGTCCAGCAACAGGATGTCCGGTTTCTGGAGAAGCAGACGGCACAGAGCCACACGGCGACGCTCACCTCCGGAAAGGTTCTTCACCGGCTGGTCTTCGGGAGGACAGCGCAGCGCATCCATCGCACGCTCCAGCTTGCTGTCGAGATTCCATGCGTCGGTCGCGTCAATGATGTCCTGCAGTTCGGCCTGACGGGCAAAGAGCGCGTCCATCTTTTCCGGGTCCTCATAATATTCCGGAAGCCCGAATTTCTGGTTAATCTCTTCATATTCAGCCAGTGTGTCCACCACATTCTGCACACCTTCCATCACTACTTCTTTCACTGTCTTCTCATTGTCAAGCTGAGGCTCCTGAGCCAGGTAGCCCACCGAATAGCCCGGCGAGAAAACCACCTCGCCCTGATAGTTCTTCTCTATCCCGGCAATGATTTTCATCAGTGTAGACTTACCTGAACCGTTCAGACCGATGATGCCGATCTTGGCTCCATAGAAAAAGGATAGGTAGATGTCTTTCAATACCTGTCTGTTGTTCTGGAATGACTTGCTCACTCCTACCATTGAAAAGATAATTTTCTTGTCGTCTGCCATATTCTTTATAGGTTGTTAATTAAATAATGTCTGCATCTTTCAGCTTCCGGATGTAATGACGGTGCACATAGAGCTGGTAAAAGAGCAATCCCGCCACGCCAATGACAAAAGCCGTCACAAACGGATTACCTGTAGTCATCCGGGATTCCCATTGGCAAAGCAAATAGCCGGCCGTCACTCCGACTCCCCAAAAGAGCTGGAACGTGTGATAACCGGTTCCCCGTTCGCAATGGAGCGGGAGGAGAATCATCATCCGCAGAAACTGGTAGAGGGAAAGCCCCAAGCCCAGACCCGCCAGAACTCCCGCGCATCCGAACGCACGGTGACCGAAATCAGGAAAGCCGAGTATGCCCAACGAGGCAAGCATCAGCAACATTCCCGCACCGTTCAGCAACCGTCCGCCCACTTTCAGCGTGATGAAACGGCTCACCGGCAAAAATACAAAAAATCCCGCACCCATGTAAAGATAAAAGTGAGTATATCCATAGCCTACCGTTCCGAGCAGAAAGCCCAGCATGACGGGTACGGTCATCATGTTCAGTCCGGGCAGAAAAGTACGGAACAGCAGGAAGCGGTCGAACGAAAGAAGCGGGACATCCAAAGGGGCACGGAAACAAACCCGCACTGCAGAAACCAGCAGCACCGACACAAGCGCAAGACATGCCGAGAACATGAACTCCCCATCGGACGAGATGACAAAAGGAAGCCCCCCGTTTATCCCCAATACGATTCCTGCCAGTATCCCCACGACTCCGGCCCACGTGAAGCAGGCATTCGCCCGGTCGCGATGATGGCTGGGAGTGACATCAATAACCAGCGTGCCTCCCATCGACATCAGGGCCGTTCCGAACATCGCTCCCTGCAGGAGCATCCAGACTATCATCCACCTCATGTCAGACACATAGCCATAACACATGGTTATTACGGCCAACAGGAGAATGCTGTACACGCACACATGCTTTCTCCTGAAACGGTCCACCAGATAGGCATTGAAAGGACCGGAAAGAAAAGGGGCAATTCCGAAAACGGAAGTTATGAGAGCCGCATGCAAGTCATCGCATTCCAGAGCAGCCTGAATCCACCGGTGAAGGACAGGAAACAGCATATAGACCGAGGCATACAGAAAGACATTCGCCAGCACAAGCAGACAGAAGTTCCGGTTCCACAAACCGTGATTAGTCACCATTGTATCTACTTTTATAAATGAAGAGTGAAGAATGAAGAATTAAGAATGAGAAAAATTTCTTCACTCTTCATTCTTTATTCTTCATTCTTTTTGATTCTTCATTCAAATCAATATTGTTCCGTTTCATTCGGGAAGCCGCCCGACTTCACATCAGCCACATAATTGCCGATGGCATCGGTCATCACCGTGTTCAGGTCTGCATAACGGCGCAGGAACTTCGGACTGAATCCCTTGGTCATGCCCAGCATGTCGGCCACCACAAGCACCTGACCGTCCACTCCGCCTCCGGCACCGATACCGATGACCGGAATCGTCAACTCAGAAGCCACACGGGCCGCAAGTTTTGCCGGAACCTTTTCCAGCACGACCGAGAAACATCCGATTTCTTCCAGCACATGTGCGTCGCGCACCAGCTTTTCAGCCTCCGCATCATCCTTGGCGCGCACTCCATAAGTGCCGAACTTATTGATTGACTGCGGCATGAGTCCCAGATGCCCCATCACAGGCACGCCTGCGGCAATAATCCGGGAAAAGGTTTCCTTGTATTCCTCTCCCCCTTCCAGCTTCAAGGCATCCGCTCCCGTCTCCTTCATCATCCGCACGGCATTCGCCACACCGTCATACGGGTTTGCCTGATAAGAACCGAAAGGCATGTCCACCACCACCAGCGCACGCCGCACGCCACGGGCCACCGACCTGCCGTGATAAATCATCTGGTCGACGGTTATCGGAAGCGTGGTCGCATTGCCGGCCATTACATTCGAGGCCGAATCGCCCACCAGAATCACATCCATCCCGGCACCGTCCACAATCTGCGCCATAGTGTAATCATAAGCGGTAAGCATGGAGATTTTTTCTCCCTGCCGTTTCATTTCCATCAAACGATGAGTGGTCACCTTACGGGCGTCACTCGACAAATATCCTGCCATAAATCTCTTGTTAAAAAAACTTTCAAAAAACAAGCGGCCACTTCGGTCAAAGCAAGCGTTCATTCCATGTGAAACAGGCGGCTGCTTTGCGCAAGGAAGGCCGTCGCTCTAACCAAAAACCGGACAAAAGTAAGGTAAATCTATGGAATAAACAACTTTTCAGGAAAAATCAAAGAATCAGGCCACGGCTCTTCCATTCTTTTCAATATGCCATTGCCCGTAGGGGCGGACCCGTGTGTCCGCCCAGATACATGACATAGCGTTATCGGGCAGACACACGGGTCTGCCCCTACAGTTAAATGAAAATAATCCGCGGTTCAGAACAAAAGCAGGTTACAACAGCTTACTCATCTCTTCATAACCGAACCCCTTGAAGTCGGGAATCACCACCGCACACTTGTCTTCAATCGCCTCCTTCGGGTTTGTCGTACTCAGGCCCACGACCGGCATTCCTGCCGCATTTCCCGCCTCCAGGCCATGAAAGGAATCCTCGAACACCACACAATTCTCCGGAACAGTGCCGAACACTTCCGCACCGAGCAGAAAGCAGTCGGGAGCAGGTTTGGAGCGGGCGAACATCTCCGCCGTCAGAATACGGTCAACCAACTGTTTCAGTTCCGGATGGACAGCATACACGCTGGCCATCTTCTGCTCGTTCGAACTTGTCACGATGGCAATCTTCACCCCATGCGCATGGAGTTCACGCATGAAGTCCACCACCCCCGGAACATATTCATAGTTCATATTTTCCTCAAAACGGTTCAGCCCGTCCGTTATCTCCTCCTGTTCCTTCTCCATCCCGGCAAAATAGCGGTCGTAAATCTGCCGGAGGGTCTGCCCCTTGATTATTTTTCCGAATTCCTCATATTCAGGATGATATTTCTTTCCCACCTCATTCCAGAAGATGCTATACTGCGATTCCGTGTCCATCACCACCCCGTCGAAATCAAAAAGGGCGGCCACACATTTTGTCAAGTCCATTCCGATTCTGTTTTAAATTTAGTTTGATTTAACGGCGCAAAGTTCATAAATATCCTTTCATCTTCCTAACTTTGCAGCGCAATTTTAACGAAAGAATACACAAAAATGGAAACTAACAATCCGCATGTGCTTGGGGAAGCACCTATCGGGAAACTGCTGTGGCAGTATTCCATTCCGGCCATCATCGGCATGACATTGACTTCATTATACAACATCATCGACAGCATTTTCATCGGACACGGGGTCGGCGCGCTGGCCATCACGGCACTCGCCATCACCTTCCCGCTGATGAACCTGATCATCGCCTTCAGCACGCTGGTGGGCGTAGGAGGGGCCACTCTTTCGTCCATCCGTCTCGGACAGAAGGATGTGCAGGGAGCGGAAGACATTCTGGGGAATGTCACCATCATGTGTGTGGTCAATGCGGTGGTGTTCGGGAGCATCTCACTGATTTTTCTTGACCCGATTCTTTATTTCTTCGGTGCCACGGAAGCCACAATCGGCTATGCACGCGACTTCATGCGGGTGATTCTGCTGGGCACTCCCATTTCGTATGTCATGATCGGACTGAACAATGTGATGCGCGCCACGGGATATCCGAAAAAAGCAATGCTCTCGTCCATGCTGACCGTAGGCTGCAACATCGTGTTCGCTCCGATATTCATCTTCTGGCTCGGCTGGGGAATGCACGGAGCCGCCCTCGCCACCATACTCTCGCAGTTCATCGGGATGATTTGGGTGCTCTATCATTTCTACAGCAAAGAAAGCTACATCCGGTTCCAGAAAAAACGTTTCCGCCTGAAGAAGAAAATCATCGGCAATGTGTTCGCCATCGGCATGTCGCCTTTCGTGATGAACGTGTGCGCCTGCTGTGTCACCATCTTCATCAACAACAGTCTGCTCAACTATGGAGGCGACCTTTCCATCGGAGCGTTCGGCATCCAGAACCGGATTCTGATTCTTTTCGTCATGATTGTGATGGGTATCACGATGGGCATGCAGCCTATCACAGGCTACAACTATGGTGCGCAGCATTATGACCGTGTGAAACGCACGCTGAAACTGGGAATGATTGCCGCCACGCTCATCACCACTTTCGGATTTCTGATCGGGGAACTGGTGCCGGGGATGTTTGTGGGAATGTTCACCACCAACGACGAACTGACGGCCCAGGCTACGGTAGCCCTCCGCTTCGGCATAGCGGCATTTCCGGTGGTGGGGGCACAGATTGTCGTCACCCAATTCTTCCAGTCAATCGGGAAAGCCAAGATTTCAATCTTCCTCTCCCTCTCCCGCCAGCTCCTTTTCCTGCTCCCGGGCCTTGCACTGCTGCCACTGGCCTACGGACTGAACGGAGTATGGCTGAGTATGCCGGTATCCGATTTTCTGGCCTATGCGGTGGCCGCGCTGATGCTCGCCCACCACTACCGGACAAAAATGAAAGTCAACTGAAAAGCAACATGACGTTGAGCACGGAAACCGCAACGGCGATGGAATAAAGCACAAAAGTGCTCCAGCGTGAATTGGCATACTCGCCCATCACGCGCTTTGAGGAAGTGAGCCCCACCTGAAGGAATACGGTGAAGGGAAGCTGTATGCTCAGGACCATCTGCGAAATGATGAGCCCCTGAAAAGGATTGTCAATGAAAAGAATGACCAGCAGTGCCAGTCCCAATGAAAGAAGGATTCCCACACGCGAGTGAATATCCTTGATGTGATAAGACTCGCCGAACATTCCGGCAAAGATGGAGCCTGCCGCCATTCCGCTCGTGACGGTGGACGAAAGTCCGGCCATAAGCAAGGCCAGAGCGAAAACAGTGCCCGCCTGACTCCCCAACAGTGGGGTAAGCAAAGCTCCGGCCTGCTGAAGCTCTTCCACATGTACCCCGCTGACAAAGAAAGTGGAGGCGGCCAGCAGAATCATCGCACTGTTGATGGCCCATCCCACACCCATAGAAAACAGCGTGTCATAAAACTCATACTTGAGCAGACGGCGGATGGAGGTGTCGTCACGCTTATGGTATTCCCGGCTCTGCACCACCTCGGAATGCAGAAACAGGTTGTGGGGCATCACCACCGCCCCCAGCACGCTCATAATGATAATCAAACTGCCCTCCGGAAAACTCGGAACCACCCATGAACGGGCAGCCATAGGCCAGTCTATATCTACAAGAAACAACTCATAAAGGAAAGAAAGTCCGATGACAGACACAAAACCGATAATGGAACGCTCGATACGCTTATAAGAATTGGTGAAAAGCAAAATCACCACAAGAACCGCCGTAAGCAACGCACCCCAAATGACAGGCATTCCCACAAGCATTTGCAAGGCAATGGCTCCGCCCAGAATCTCTGCCAGCGAAGTGGAAACGGAAGCCAGCACAGCACTCCACAATACGGGACGGGCCACCCACGACGGCGCATACTTGGCGGCCGCCTCACTCAGGCACAATCCCGTAACAATGCCTAAATGTGCCACATTATGCTGCAACACAATCAACATGACGGTGGACAGAGTGACCACCCACAACAATGAATAACCGAACTCGGAACCGGCGGCGAAATTGGAGGCCCAATTGCCCGGGTCAATGAACCCGACCGTCACCAGCAGGCCGGGACCGATATACCTGAAGAAATCAAGACCACCCAAATAACGTTTGTGGTCACGACGCTTCAGCTCTTTAATCACATTCCACATGGCATATCTTCTTTAATGACAACAAATAAAAACGCAATGAAGATACGCAAAGTTCACAAAAATAAAAAATCCGCAGAAATTAGTATGACAGGGCTGGAACGAAACGTTCCCATCCTGCCGCCCTGTACCAGGCGATTGAAGTGCGATAATACTTATCCCAAGTATCTTTGATTCCCTGATCGGGGTAATACATCCCGATGCCGCAGAAACGGTTCCCGTCCACTATCACACCTCCGAACTCATAATCCGAACCCGACAGGCAGGATTTCGCCACGACAGTCTCATCAAGCGCACTTTGAATGCTTTCCGGTATCTGCCCTCCATTCAGACTGCAGAAAAAATCACCTACATCAAATGAAAAATACTGATAATCTATTCTCTTTGAATGATATATCCCATATTGCTGAACAGCCTCATAGTCCAATTCACGCAATTCGGAAGCATACGTTTCCAGCCCACGTCCGACCGCATCTGCAAATTCTTCCATCTTCGAACAATCCACCAGCGCACATGTCCCCCATTGTTTTCTTTCTTTATTGAAAGAGATAAAATCATCACATATCTGGGGAAAAACAGAAACGTCATCATAAAGCTTTGAAAGAATCTGACGATACGGAAAACCGTAAACAGGAGTTTCCATCACGGAACCAATCATATAATCTGTCACATTGCGCAACTCATAAGCCACTTCCGCCGTCCCCATCATACAGGCATCAAAAAGAATAAAGTCCAGCTTCTGCGGAAAACAGGAAGCCAGAACGCTTGCCATCACAGGAATATCAATATTATAACCATTGTCATCCCCGAATGACTTTGACTGTACGGAATTGCCTTCAAGCCAACTGGTAGCATGAGATCCGAAAATCAATCCATAGCTGTCCGAAGGAGCAATCTCCTGCATTTCCAGAAGCACTTGGCGCATTGTCATCGGATCGACAGCCACATATGAGCCATCGTCCGGATAAACTTTTTTTCTCGCCTGTTCCACTACATTGTCGAAAGTGACCGTCGCTCCGCTCAAAGCCGGAACCCCGTTGACATATCCATTCCCTTCGCAGACAAACTCCATCAGCGTAGGCCCCTCAAAAGTCTGGTCGTCCGGAACTGGACGATAATATACCAACAACGTGCAAGTGTCCGTCATGGCCGACAAAGCCTGATACATCCACTCTACATTATCTTCCAGATAGCTGTCCAAATTATTGTTCGCCACCAGATAAGCCAACACCGTGCGTCCTTTTCGCACCCCCGGCTTATTTTCCGGAATCTCATTCGAGCATGAAGCCAGCACGACTATCGCACACAGAAGAATACAGCCGAAACATTTCCTCATCCGCGTCATTCCCAGTCAGGCTTTTCAAATTTAAAGTCAGGACTCACGTTCAGAAGTACCAGAGATCCCCCTTTCTTATATTTCTCTTTCAATTTGTCTATCTCCTTCTGCAGATTCTTCTTTTTCCGGTTAAAGAACATGAAACAGGTACGATTCTTTCCACCTTCCTCCCGTTCCAGGAAGTCCTTCAACTGAAAACTATATGCTGATCGCGCCACCAACATTCCGTTTCCGTCCACAGCGGCACTGTCGAGATACTGCACGTCCGTAAAATAGACAAGTGAGTCCGTAAAAGAAGCAGAGACACCTGCCAGATAGACCCCATATTTATTTTTATCTTTCGGCTGCTTGCCCACGGCAGAAACAGCGAGCAAGGCCATGAAAAAGAAACAAACAATTTTTGTACTACGCATAATCTTTCCAATTAACAGGGCACAAAAGTAAACATTTATAGACAAAAACCGAAAGATAAGATAAAAATTAACAAAAGAAAAGAGGCAAGCATCTCTATGCCCACCTCTCCTTGTTTTTTCGGAAACCACGCCTCTCTTATCCCAGATAAGATTTGAGCAACTTGCTACGCGAATTTTGTCTTAACCTTCTGATTGCTTTTTCCTTAATCTGACGCACACGCTCACGGGTAAGCCCGAACTTGTCGCCGATTTCTTCCAATGTCATTTCCTGCGTATTAATACCGAAAAACATCTGGATAATATCCTTCTCCCTTTCGGTCAGCGTAGAAAGTGCTCTGTCGATTTCCTTCGAAAGTGACTCATTAACCAAAGAGCGGTCTGCCATAGGCGAATCGTCATTCACCAGCACATCCAGCAGGCTGTTGTCCTCCCCTTCCACGAAAGGAGCATCCACGGAGATATGACGGCCCGAAACCTTCAGTGTATCCGAAATCTTGTCGACCGGAATCTCCAGCTCATCTGCCAGCTCCTCGGGTGACGGACGCCGTTCGTTTTCCTGCTCGAACTTTGAAAAGGCTTTGCTGATTTTGTTCAGCGAACCCACCTGATTCAAAGGCAGACGCACAATACGCGACTGCTCTGCCAAAGCCTGCAGAATAGACTGACGAATCCACCAAACCGCATAACTGATGAATTTGAATCCGCGGGTTTCATCAAACTTCTCGGCCGCCTTGATCAGTCCCAAGTTACCCTCGTTTATCAAGTCGGGCAGACTAAGTCCCTGGTTCTGATACTGTTTGGCCACAGACACGACAAAACGCAAGTTCGCACGTGTAAGTTTTTCCAAAGCTGCACGATCCCCCTTACGGATACGCTGAGCGAGCTCCACCTCTTCTTCCACAGTAATCAAATCTTCGCGACCAATTTCCTGCAAGTACTTGTCCAGAGAAGCGCTCTCTCGGTTAGTGATACTTTTGGTAATCTTTAGCTGTCTCATTCTATAAAAAACGATTTGGGTACAAAGATACAATTATTTTATTATAGTTCCGCCCTTATTCTAAAGTTTTTTTCAAACATTTCCAGAAACGATAGCGAAACGACAACCATTTCCACAAATTCCGTGCCTTTCCACAAAAGGAAAAGACATGCAATGCCACAAGCGCATGCATGTCCTTCCCCTCAAAAAATTATCCTATCTATTCCCTTTCCATCATTCACCCTGTGACAGGTCGACAGCATAATTGGCACGTTTTCCTGACGGATAGACACCAGTCATGAACAATACCTGATCAGGTGACTGTGAAGCGGACTTCATCACATCTTCCAAATCCTCCACTGTACGAAGCTGCTGCCCGTTGGCCTTCAGGATGATGAATCCCTTGCGGATGCCGCTGTCTTTCATGCGACCATCTGTCACACCAGTTACCTGCACACCATAGCCCAGATTCAGTTGGCGTTTCAATTCGTCAGGCACTGCCCGGAACGCCGCACCCAGAATCTGCATGTCGGCCTTCTTCACCACTTTTGTGTTGCCTTGAGCATTTTTCAGCGTGATAGTGAATTCCTTGTCTTCCTTGTCTCTGAAGACTTTCACCTTCACCTTGTCGCCCGGACGTTTCTCGGCAAGCTGACCCTGCAGAGCGGCCATCGACTCAATCTTCTTTCCGTCAAGTGCGATTATCACGTCGTTCTTCTTCAGGATTCCTGCTGCAGAGCCTTCATCCTGCACATCAACAACCTGAACGCCATAACCGATGCCGAGTTCCTTCTGCTCCTTACGGATTTCATCCGGGTAGCTCTCGTTGCCCATGTCACGTCCTCCGATGCCTAACAGTGCACGCTGAACGGTTCCGTACTGCTTCAGGTCGGTCACCACCTTCGTCATGATACTTGTCGGGATAGCAAAGCCATAGCCAGAATAAGCTCCCGTAGGCGAATAAAGCATGGCGTTGATACCCACCAGCTCACCACGCGCATTTACCAGCGCACCTCCACTGTTTCCCTGGTTGATGGCCGCATCAGTCTGAATGAACGATTCCACATCGTTGGCACCCAACCCGCGGGCTTTCGCACTTACCACACCGGCAGTCACCGTAGAACCCAGATTGAACGGATTACCTACCGCAAGCACCCATTCACCCACTTTCAGATTATCAGAATTCCCCACCGGGATGGCCGGAAAATCATCACCCTCTATCTTTACCAGAGCCAAGTCGGTAGTCGGGTCCGTACCAATGACACGACCTTTCAGCTCACGTCCGTCATGCAACTTCACATTGATTTCATCAGCCCCATCAATCACGTGATTGTTCGTGACGATATAACCGTCCTTCGAAATGATTACACCCGAACCAAAGCCACGTTGCTCCGGTGTCTGGATCTGACGCTGGCGGCCGCGGCCGTCACCGAAAAAGAAATCGAAGATATCCGGCTGAGACTGGACCACCTGCGTCTTGCTGCGCTGCACCGCCATGATATGCACAACGGAATTCAACGAACTCTCCGCCGCCTTGGTCAGGTCGACCGGCTGCATGCTCGATGCATCCAACGCAGCTGTACGCACGGGCATGGCCGCATTGAACGCTTCATAAAAAGAACTGTTGGCCGACGCATTCTTTTCCATCAACGTATATGCCGTCACACCAGCCACTCCTGCACTCACGGCCACTACAGCCGCCGCACCTATTGCAAATTTAGTTACTGTTTTCATACTTTCATTCTTCTTTAAATGTTAATTCCTAGTTTGTTTTAACCTTTCGTGTGCTAAAGTAGAACAAATTCCATACGATTGTACTCCCAGCCCTCTCTTTTTTCCGTCTTTTAACAGAGGCTACAAAGCGGTTAACCGCAGTTAACGGCCATTTCTGCCAAATTTACATTCATTATCAGTCAAGTTTTCAGCACCTGACAAATCGGCACGGACTCTTCCCGTCAAAGACTCGCAAGGCCAGAACAAAGCCGAAACACGCCCCTGAACCTAAAAAAGGCATGAAGACGCAGTGCTTCCCATGTCTTCACAACGACATCCCCGCCCTGCAACTTCATGCCTTCATGTCCGACATGACACACGTCAGTCTTCCGTCGCGGCCTTCTTCATCTTCAGTTCATACAAGTCATTCCGACGGTCGCGCAGATTACGCACGCTTCCATAAGTATGAAGTTCGTTCAGCAAGTCAAGATCGACATCCGACACCAGAATCATCTCTGTATTCGGAGTGGCTTCCGCACGCTTTCCATCCGTCGGGAAAGCGAAATCACATGGAGTGAACACACCCGACTGCGCATACTGGATATCCATATTGTGCACACGCGGCAAATTGCCCACACTTCCGGCTATCACCACAAAGCATTCATTCTCGATGGCACGTGCCTGCGCACATACACGTACACGGGAATACCCGTTCTGCGTATCCGTAAGGAATGGAACGAACAGAATCTGCATACCTTGGTCGGCCATCAGGCGGGAAAGTTCTGGAAACTCCACATCATAGCAGATAAGCACCCCTATCTTGGCACAGTCCGTGTCGAAAGTCTGCACGCGCTTGCCTCCGCTCAGTCCCCAGCTCTTCACCTCATCGGGAGTGACGTGAATCTTTTCATACATCTCATAACTTCCGTCCCGTCTGCACAGAAAGCCCACGTTGTAAAGGCTGTTGTCCTCCTTCACATAAGGCATACTTCCGGTAATAATGTTGATATTATGCTTGATGGCCAGTGTAATGAAACGGTCGCGGATTTCCTCCGTATACTGGGCCAGCGCACGGATGGACTGAGCCTCTCCCATGTTGTTGTATTTGGCCATCAGAGGCGCGTTGAAATATTCAGGGAAAAGCACGAAATCACTTTTGTATCCCGACACCGCATCGATGAAGAACTCCACCTGCTCGAACACGTCGTCGAGTGTCTGGTAAGAACGCATCTGCCACTGCACCAGTCCCACACGCACGGTCGTCTTCTTGTCGACATACGAGTCTGTGGGCGGCTGATAATAGATGTTGTCCCACTGGAGCAGCGTGGCGCAATGCTTTGACTCCTCATCATTGGGCAGATAGTTACGCATCACACGGCGCACATGGAAATCGTTCGAGAGCTGGAACGTCAGCACCGGGTCATAAATCTCGCGCGAACGCACCTTTTCAATATATTCCTTCGGACGCATCTTGTCGGCATACTTGTAATAGTTCGGTATGCGTCCGCCGAACATGATTGCCTTCAGATTCAGCTTCTCGCAAAGTTCCTTGCGATACTCATACATACGCCGCGCCAGACGAAGCCCCCTATATTCGGGATGAATGAACACCTCGATTCCATAAAGGATATTTCCCTTCGGATTATGCGTATTGAACGTCTCGTTACCCGTCACCTTGGCATAGGTATGGTCGCCCTTCACCATATCATAGTCTACAATGATGGAAAGCGCGCACCCCACGATTTTCCCGTCGACTACGGTCACAATCTGCCCCTCCGGGAATATGGTAATCAGTTTCTGAATCTGTCCGCGCGTCCAGAACACATCCTTGTCCGCATATACACGCGTGAAAGACTGGGCCAGCTGGCCATAGTCCTCCATCTGAAGGTTGCGGACCTCCACCTTGTTGATTTTCGTAATTTTATTTTCCATCTTCAAATCTTTATATTAAAGCCAAAAACAAAGAATGAAGGATTCCTGGCCATGTATCCATGCCGCCAACAATTCTTCATTCCTGTTCTTGACCCTTCATTCTCAATCCTCCGTCATTTCATTCCCCTCGCTTTAAATATACGTTCCTTGGCCTCATTGATGGCCTGCATCTTCTCTTCGGATGCCTTGCGTATATCCTCGCCCAAAGCGGCCACCTTGTCAGGGTGATGCTTCAGCACCAGTTTGCGGTAGGCAATGCGCACTTCTTCATCAGTTGCCGAGGGGGAAATCTCAAGCACCTTGTAGGCTTCGTCCAGCGAGTCTCCGCCCAAACTGAGCAGCGAATCCACATCCTGCATGTTAAGTTGCATATAAGCCGCCACTTCTTTCAGGGCATCAATCTCCGCCGCGCACACATGACCGTCGACCTGAGCGATTTTCACCAGAAAATCGAGCAACTGGAGACGCTGCTCATAGCTCAGATTGGCTGCAATCTGTGCGCCGCAGTCCCGAATCGTGTACTTGAACGCCATCGGGTCAGTACGTTCCATCTGTTTGCGTTGCTCGAAAAGATTCAACAGAATGCGCTCCCCCTCTTCCACCGAAGCCTCACCGAAGTTCATCCGCAGAAACTGGCGCACATATTCCATTTCACTGTGCATGATGCGCCCGTCGGCACGGATGATGTAGGACGACATGACCAGCATGGAGAACAGAAAACTGTTCCGCTGCCCCATATACACGTTCTCTTCCGGAGCATACCCCTCCTGCGCATCGGCCGCCTTGTCAAACAGGGAACCGATGGCAAATCCTGCCAATGCCCCCAACGGTCCCATGGTCATAAATCCCATGATGCCGCCAATCCATTTTCCGTATTTCATAAGTAACCAAAACTAATATGTCTGAATCAAAACAATGTACACACCTCCGCCCTGCTGACCTTTATCAAGTCGGCCGGAGCAAGTTTCACCTGCAGTCCGCGCATCCCCGCACTTACATATATATAAGGAAAGTCGTTGCAGGTGTGATGGATATAAGTGGGGAAATGCTTCTTCATCCCGATAGGAGAACATCCTCCACGGATATACCCCGTAAGCGGAAGAAGTTCCTTCATCGGAATCAGATCACATTTCTTGTTGCCTGAGATTCTGGCCGCCATTTTCAGGTCGACTTCATGCTCTCCCGGCACGACACACACAAAATAGCCCGACTTGTCGCCGTGCAGCACCAGTGTCTTGAACACCTGTTCAATGTTTTCGCCCAGCGTGGCCGCCACATGCACGCAGCTCAAATCGTTCTCGTCCACTTCATAAGGAACAAGTTCGTAGCTGATTTTGTCCCTGTCCAGCAGACGGGCCGCATTGGTCTTTTCTATTTTCTCCTTTTTCATCGTTCTATGCTGAAACCTGATTGTTCAATTCATCTTTCAAAAATCCGGAGGTATAACCCTTCCCGGACATGGCCACCTCTTCGGGAGTGCCGCACACCAGCACCTGTCCGCCTCCTTTTCCGCCTTCCGGCCCCATATCAATGAGGTAGTCGGCCATTTTGATGACATCCAGATTATGCTCGATGACAATCACCGTATTGCCTTTGTCCACCAGACGGTTAAGCACACCCATCAGTACCCGTATGTCCTCAAAATGCAGTCCCGTGGTAGGCTCGTCCAGAATATACACCGTCTTGCCCGTATCACGCTTGGAAAGCTCCGTGGCAAGTTTCACGCGCTGGCTCTCCCCGCCCGACAAAGTGGTGGAAGGCTGCCCCAGCTTGATGTATCCCAGTCCCACTTCCTGAAGCACCTTGATTTTGCTCAGAATCTGAGGCACATTTTCAAAGAACTCCACCGCACGGTTGATGGTCATATCCAGCACATCGGCTATCGACTTCCCCTTATAACGCACCTCCAGCGTCTCGCGGTTATACCGTTTTCCGTGGCACACCTCGCAAGGCACCAGCACATCAGGCAGAAAATTCATTTCGATGGTCTTGTATCCGTTTCCTCCGCATGCCTCACAGCGTCCTCCCGAAACGTTGAAAGAAAAGCGGCCCGGCTTGTAGCCGCGCATCTTCGCTTCAGGCAGGCTCACGAAAAGGTTGCGGATGTCAGAAAACACACCGGTATAGGTGGCCGGATTGGAACGCGGCGTACGGCCCAGAGGCGACTGGTCGACATTGACCACCTTGTCCACGAACTCCAGCCCCTCTATCGCCCCATAAGGCAAAGGCTCCTGCAGAGAACGGTAAAAGTGCTGTGAAAGGATAGGCTGCAGCGTGTCATTGACCAGCGTCGACTTTCCGCTTCCCGACACCCCCGTCACGCAAATCAGCTTGCCGAGGGGAAACTCCACATCCACTCCCTTCAGGTTGTTCCCCGTGGCCCCTCTCAGCCAGACGGACTTTCCGTTTCCTTTCCTCCTTTCCGCCGGCACTTCGATCTTCATCTTTCCGTTCAGGTAACTTGAAGTCAGCGTGTCGGTACTGAGCATCTCATCGGGTGTACCGGAAAACACCACCTCACCGCCCAGACGTCCCGCCTTCGGTCCCATGTCCACCACATAATCGGCCGCCAGCATCATGTCTTTGTCATGTTCCACCACGATGACCGTATTGCCCAGGTCGCGGAGTTCCTTCAGTGAATTGATGAGACGGACATTGTCGCGCTGATGCAGACCGATGCTCGGCTCGTCGAGAATATACAGTACGTTCACCAGCTGCGACCCGATTTGAGTGGCCAGACGGATGCGCTGG
Organism: uncultured Phocaeicola sp.; assembly: GCA_944320815.1. GTDB lineage: Bacteria > Bacteroidota > Bacteroidia > Bacteroidales > Bacteroidaceae > Phocaeicola. The sequence goes on from CALUIZ010000012.1 coordinate 59,828, forward strand.
CTCTCTCCGCCGGAAAGACTCACCGAAGAGCGGTTCAGCGAAAGATAGTTGAGCCCCACATCCAGCAGAAACTTCAGGCGGGTACGGATTTCCTTCAGGATTTCAGACGCGATGACACGCTGCTTGCTGTCGAGAAACTCTTCCACATGGCATACCCACTCATACAGGTCGCTGATGTCCATCGAGGCCAGTTCATAAATGTTCTTGTCATGGATGCGGAAATGAAGTGCCTCCCGGTTCAGACGCGCTCCATGACATTCCGGACACACGTCGGTCTTGGCAAACTGGTCGGCCCACTTCTGGGCAGTGGCCGAAGCGTCCTTCTCCTGCATCATCTGGATATATTTCACGATACCCTCATACACCACGAAATAATCGGAAGTGGTATGTATGAGCGTACTCCTGATTTTCAGCCGCTCGTCACAGCCGTAAAGGATTTCATTGATGACATCCTCCGGCAGTTCGCACACAGGAGTCTTCAGCGTAGCCTCATAACGTTCCAGCAACGCTTCAATCTGCCAGAAAATCATCGTATTCTTATATTTTCCCAGCGGAGCGACGGCACCTTCATACACCGACAGCGAACGGTCGGGAATCACCTTGTCCACATCTATCAGGTTCACATATCCCAGTCCCTTGCATCGCGGACAGGCACCCTGAGGCGAATTGAAGGAAAAATTGTGAGGGGCAGGCTCCCGATACGAAAGTCCCGTCACCGGACACATGAGCCGTCTGCTGTAATGACGCACACTTTCCGTCTGCGCGTCAAGAATCATCAGCAGTCCGTCGCCCTGCTGCATGGCGGTAGCCACACTCTGCTTCAGCCTCTGCTCGTCCTGCCCGTTGACCACCAGCTTGTCGACCACCACCTCGATGTCATGGTTCCTGTAGCGGTCGAGCTTCATGCCGTGCACGATTTCCTTCACCTCCCCGTCCACACGCACATAAAGATAGCCTTTCTTGCGCACCTGCTCGAAAAGTTCCTTGTAATGTCCCTTGCGGGTACGCACCAGCGGGGCGAGGATGAATATCTTTTTTCCTTTATAATCCCGGTGAATCAGTTCAAGAATCTGGTCTTCGGTGTACTTCACCATCTTCTCTCCCGACAGATACGAATAGGCCGTTCCGGCACGGGCGAACAGCAGACGCAGATAATCGTAGATTTCGGTGGTGGTGCCCACCGTAGAACGGGGATTCTTGTTCGTGGTCTTCTGGTCGATGGAAATCACCGGACTCAGACCTGTAATCTTGTCCACATCCGGACGCTCCATCCCTCCCAGAAAATTGCGCGCATAAGCGGAAAAAGTCTCGATATACCGCCGCTGTCCTTCCGCAAAAATCGTGTCGAAAGCCAGCGACGACTTGCCGCTTCCGCTCAACCCCGTAATCACCGTCAGGCTGTTGCGGGGAATGGCCACGTCAATGTTTTTCAGATTATGCACGCGCGCCCCTTGCACGTCTATCGTTTCCGTTCCTTCAGTCATATCCTACAAATCAATCTATATATCCGTGCAAAGATAGAGATATTTGGGCTTTCTTGTTTAGATAAAGAACTTTTTTTGTACTTTTGCCTCCTGATAGGCCGGCAATGAATGTCCGTCGGCCCCGATCTGCCCTGACAGAAAAAACAACAGGCTGCCTTATGGCAGACAACGGCCTGTTCCGACCGGAACAAGCGGATGTTTCATTCCAGACAAAGGGAAGATTTTCCGCATGCCGGAACCTGCAGGGAAGGCCATGGACATTCAGACAAAACTATCCAGACATTTAAGCAAGAAAGAAGAAAAGAAGATGAAGCTAGCACATATCGTATGCCTTTCACTCGCCCTGATGGCGGGGAGCGCAGGGATGACTCTGAAAGCCCAGACAGGAAAGGGATATTTCCTGCACACCGTGGCCAAAGGCCAAAGCCTTTATTCGATAGCCAACACCTATCATGTAAGCGTAGATGACATCGTGCGTCTGAATCCGGGAAGCGACAAGCAGATACGCATGGGAGAAACGCTGAAGATTCCTCAGACAAACCAGGACTCAAACCGGAAGGAAGCTATCTTCCACACCATACAGGCGGGCGAAACCCTCTACCAGCTTACCGTGAAATACAACGTGACGGCACAGGCCATCTGTGAAGCCAATCCGGGACTGAGCGCAAGCAATTTCCGCATCGGACAAGTGGTGTACATTCCATCGCAGACAACCGAAACGGCACCGGCCGCAAGTGTTCAGGAAACGGTCCAGCCCAAACAGCCGGAATGGAAAGAGATGCACAAAGTGAAACGTAAAGAGACCATCTTCGGCATCTGCAAGGAATATGGCATCACACAGGAAGAACTGGTTGCCGCCAACCCAAGCCTGAAGAACGGGAAACTGAGGAAAGGAATGTATCTTTTCATTCCTTATCCCCGAACGGAACAAAGCGATTCCCGCCCGGCCCTTACGGAGGAAATGCCTACCAACGAAGAACTGTTCAGCCAGAACCGTCCGGCCGCCACGAAAATGAGTGTGGTCAAGGCGGCTCTCCTGCTTCCGTTCACCGTCAGCGAAAACGGAATCACGAAAGACAACACCCGTATGGTGGAATACTATGAGGGGTTACTTCTGGCTGCAGACAGCCTGAAACGCCAGGGCGTGTCGCTCGACCTCTACACCTACAATACGCAGGGAAGCAAGTCGGTCATGTCCTCCATCCTGAAAAAGCCGGAACTGAAAAACGTGGACATCATTTTCGGACCGGTGTCGCTCGACAACATACCCCTCGCCGCCGATTTCGCAAAAAAGAACAACATCCGTCTTGTCATTCCGTTCGAGCCGCAGGTGGGACAGGTGTTCAACACGCCGCAGATTTACCAGATCAACACACCGCAGTCGTATCTGTACTCTGAAGTGTACGAACATTTTATCCGGAAATTCAGCCGGTGCAACGTGGTTTTCCTTGACCCGGCAAACGGAGACAAGGAAAAGGCCGACTTCCTCACCGGACTGAAGAACGAACTGCACAACAGCCATGTCACATTCAAGCAAATCCAGCTGGGAAGTGCCATTGACCCGGACAAGGTGATAGGAGCAATGGACACGACGCGCACCAATATCTTCATCCCCACTTCCGGACGCGGCTCGGCACTGACCCGTCTGCTCCCCCACCTCACGCTGGTGCGCCGTGAACATCCGAACTTCGACATGCATCTGTTCGGATACCCCGAATGGCAGACCTATACGCAGGAACATCTGGCCTCATTCTATGAGCTGGACACCTATTTCTATTCTTCCTTCTACACAAACAACCTCTTCCCAGAGGCCGTGGACTTCACGCAAAGCTACCGCCGGTGGTACAGCAAGGACATGGCAAACAGCTATCCCAAATTCGGGATGCTGGGATTCGACACGGGGTATTTTTTCCTGAAGGGACTGGCCCAGGAGGGGAACAAGCTGGAAGACAATCTGGACAAGGTGAAAGTAACTCCCATACAGACCGGATTCAAATTTGAGCGTGTCAACAACTGGGGGGGATTCATCAACCGGAAGGTGTTTTTCGTGCATATCACAAAAGATTTTGAACTGATTAAACTTGACTTTGAATGACCGCAATAAAAAGACATATTCTCTTCCTCATTCTGATTGCGACAGGTTGTGCATGGACTCTGCCGGCCAATGCGCAACTGCAGGACGAAAGGCACAATTTTGCAATAGGTGTCAACGGGGGAATCAACCTGAGTTCGGTCAGTTTCCAGCCGAGCATCAAGCAGACCAATCTTATGGGTCCGGAATTCGGTGTCACCGCACGCTATGTCTCCGAAAAATATTTCAAGATGATTTGCGGCATACAGGGCGAACTGAACTTTTCACAGCGGGGATGGAAGGAAGTGATTGAAGACGGCACGGGCGACACGTACTACCGCAAGATGAACTATCTGGAAGTGCCGCTGCTGGCTCACATCGCATTCGGCAAGGACAAGGGAAACGGAGTGCGCTTCGTACTGAACCTGGGGCCGCAGGTGGGATTTCTTATCAGTGAGAAAGAATTCAAGAGTGACCCATGGAACCCGTCCCAGAGACCGCAGGGTACCAACGAGCAATATGACAAGCCGGCCGAACGGAAGTTCGACTACGGTATCATCGGAGGAGGCGGGCTTGAGGTCCGCACAGGCATCGGGAACTTCATAGCGGAAGCGCGTTACTATTACGGACTGAGCGACTTCTACAACAACACCAAAAAGGACTATTTCGGACGTTCCGGACATTCTTACATCGGAGTGAGGATTACCTATCTGTTCGACCTGAGAAAGTAGTGTTCCGGGCACCAGAATCTTCAAAAGACAAACGCTAAAACATCAATCCTTATGATAAAACTGATTTCATGGAACGTGAACGGACTGCGTGCCTGCTGCGAGAAAGGTTTCCGTGACGCGTTTACCCAACTTGACGCAGACTTCTTCTGCCTTCAGGAGACCAAAATGCAGGCCGGACAGCTCGACCTGGCCTTCGACGGATATTCTTCCTACTGGAACTATGCCGAGAAGAAAGGCTACTCAGGAACCGCCATATTCACCCGTCATGAACCGCTGAACGTCACTTACGGACTGGGTATCGACGAACACGACCACGAAGGGCGTATCATCACACTGGAAATGGAAACATTTTTTCTTGTCACAGTCTACACTCCCAACTCACAGGACGGTCTGAAACGTCTGGACTACCGCATGACGTGGGAAGATGAGTTCAGGGCCTATCTGCAACGGCTCGACGCGCAAAAGCCTGTGCTGGTGTGCGGGGACCTGAACGTGGCGCATAAGGAAATCGACCTGAAGAACCCGAAAACCAACCGCATGAACGCCGGATTCACTGACCAGGAGCGTGAAAAGTTCCAGACGCTGCTCGACGCGGGATTCATCGACACTTTCCGCCATTTCTACCCTGAACAGACGGGCATCTATTCATGGTGGTCTTACCGCTTCAAGGCGCGTGAAAAGAACGCGGGCTGGCGCATCGATTATTTTCTGGCTTCCGCACGGCTTGCCGACAAATTGGAAGGTGCAAAGATCCATACTGAGATATTCGGCTCCGACCATTGTCCCGTGGAAGTGACCGTCAACCTCTGAACCGTATGAAGAACGACGGCTTCACACTCCGCAAACGCCTGAAGAGCTTCAGATTCGCATTCAACGGAATCCGTCTGCTCGTCACCCGTGAACATAATGCATGGATTCATTGTTTCATAGCCGTATGTGTCATCGTCACAGGATGCCTCGTGGGATTGTCGGCAACCGAATGGATTGTAATCACGATGGCCATCGGCATGGTACTGGCAGCAGAAGCCTTCAACTCTTCGATTGAAGCCCTGGCCGACCTGGTGTCTCCCGGCTACAACGAAGCCATCAAGCGTACAAAAGACTTGGCGGCGGGTGCCGTGCTGATACTGGCCATCGCCTCTGCCGTCATCGGTCTTGTCATATTTATTCCCAAATTGTTTTGAAAGAAATGAAACAGATATTGCTTTTCCTTACCGCACTTTGTCTTGCCCTGTCTGTCAGCGCGCAGGAAATCAAAGTGACCGGAAGCCGCAAGGCTGTGCGCACTTCGGGCGATATCGGTGCGGTGCTGCTCCCTGTGGCAGGACTTACCGCCATACTTGTCCAGAAAGACTGGCAAGGGCTGAAGCAGGGAGTCTTTGCCGGAATCACCACCCTCGGGGTGACCTATGCGCTGAAATATGCAGTCAAGAAAGAACGCCCCGACCGGAGCGACAACCATTCGTTCCCTTCCATGCATACATCCGTATCATTCACGGCCGCATCCTTTATCCAGCGACGTTACGGATGGAAGTGGGGAGTCCCGGCTTATGTCGTGTCTACCTATGTAGGATGGAGCCGCGTGTATGGGAAAAAGCATGACTGGTGGGACGTGGCCGCAGGAGCGGCTATCGGCATAGGAAGTTCGTATATTTTTACGCGACCCTTCGCAAAAAAGCACGAGCTGACTCTCAGTCCCGTAGCCGGGGACGGACATTGCGGCATCTACGCTTCCATGAAATTCTAATCATCAGGATGAGTCACTCCGTATCCGAACAAGGCAAAATCACCCAGACACGGATCTCCCGGAAAGACTTCGGCCAATGCGGAGGTGATTTTCCGCGCGTTGGCCAGAGAAAACGCAGGCTTGTCGGTGAGTCCCAAACGGAATGCCGTCCGGCACACGTGCGTGTCGAGAGGAACGACCAGTTCTGAAGGAGACATTGTTTTCCAGACTCCGAAATCCACTTCCGAATCTCTGCGCACCATCCACCGGAGAAACATGTTAAGCTTCTTCTGGGGGCTGCGATCGGACACCCCCAGAAAAGCACACAGTTTCTGCATCGGACTTCCTCCAAAACCCGACAACGCATCCTCCAGCGTCAGGCCGGAACGATACACTTCATAAAGCTTTTCAAAATAAAACCGGAAACCGGCATACGAAATCATCCGATAGAAACTTCTGGTGTCCGAGGTGTCAAAATCATCTCTCCACCGACACGACAACACATAACGCAGCGGCTCCTGTCCCATCATCCGGTCCAGCTCGTCCGCTTTCTTCAGAATTTGTTTCCTGCTGCCGAAACTCAACACCGCAGTAAGCAATCCGCTGATTTCTATATCCCGCTGCCGGGAATAGCGGTGAGGAAACTGTACCGGGTCAGAAACAATGAACGCGGCATGATGATACTGCCGCGCCCACTCCCGAAGTTTCTCTTTTATATCAATATCCATCAATTGAAATAATAAAGGAAAGTAGCTATACCCTCCAACGCTTTCTTCTTCTGGTCCTTTATCTCAATAGAAAACTTTATTTCCGCTTTGGCCACACCACGCAGATTCACCAGCGAATGCAAGTCAGCCACAAGTCTCACGCTCTGTCCCGACAGAACTGCCTGACCGAACTTCATCTTGTCCATCCCATAATTGACCATCATCTTCAGATTGTTCACTTCAATAATCTGATTCCAAAGATAAGGAAGCAATGACAAAGTAAGATACCCATGAACAATTGTACTCTTGTAAGGACTCTCCACCTTTGCGCGCTCTACGTCCACATGAATCCACTGATGGTCCAATGTCGCGTCAGCAAACTGATTGATGCGCTCCTGGGGAATCTCCAACCACTCAGACACACCGATCTGTTTGCCCAACAGTTTCTCAAACTCTTCGTACGAATTAACTACAACTTTCTCCATACAATCTTATTTTTAGCTATAATTTTCTGACAAAGATACGGAAAATCTGTCTCAAGACATCCGATAATTTCTAAATAAAATATCTTATTTCACCTTTTTCATGGAATATTTTTCATATCTCCCACATGAGAAATAAACAATCACTCTATATGATGCACTACTCCTATTTTCCAGTTCATCCCTTTTTTCCCCTTCAGACATCTTATTTTTGCAACCGGGTTGTTATTAAAGGCAAAGCGGTGCAAGATAATGCAAAATCATCTACCTTTGCCGTCAGAAAACATAAAAAGATATTGACATGTCGCACGACCATCATCATCTGCATGGACATCACCATCATGTTCCAGCCTCACTCAGTACAGTTTTCATTCTGTGCATCGTATTAAATCTCCTGTTTGTCTTCATCGAAGCCGGAGTGGGCTTCAGATACAATTCGCTCGGGCTTCTGTCTGATGCCGGACACAACCTGAGCGACGTGTTCAGTCTGCTGCTTTCGCTCTTTGCCATCCAGATGGCCAAACGTCACGGCAACAAACATTTCACCTACGGATACAAGAAAAGTACAGTGCTTGCCTCACTTGTCAATGCCATCATCCTGCTTGTTGCCGTAGGAGGCATCCTGATAGAAAGCATCTATAAGCTGCGCAACCCGGAACAAGTCTCCGGAGAAGCTATTTCATGGACGGCCGGTGCCGGAATCATCATTAACGGCATAACCGCCCTTCTCCTGATGAAAAATCAGGGACACGACCTGAACGTGAAAGGCGCGTTCCTCCACATGGCCATGGACACTTTGGTTTCTCTTGGAGTAGTCATATCAGGCATCATCATCATCTATACAGGATTCGTCATCATCGATGCGCTTGTCAGCCTGGCCATTGCCTGCATCATACTGGTCTCCACATGGAATCTCCTCAAAGAGAGTCTTTACCTGTCACTGGATGCCGTGCCGGAATCCGTGAACCTTGATGAAATAGGAGAAGCCATCTCCAAGACATCCGGAGTAGAGAGCTGGCACCATCTGCACGTATGGGCCGTAAGCACTACTGAAAACGCCGCGACCGTGCACGTGGTAATCAGCGAGCCTGTACGAATGAGCGACATCAAACATGAACTGAAGCATACGCTGGCAGAAAGAGGAATCAGTCATTCGACCATCGAATTCGAGTTCAGCGGCTGCCCCTGCTGTGACACGGACAACTGCTGCTACGAGCTATAAGAACCAACCCACAGAACATAAAAAAGAGGTGCGCCGAGACCCGTCATTTTCCGGTCCGGCGCACCTCCACTTTCTGCAAGCTCCTTTATTTCAACTTTACAAACAATTCACCATCCACTTCGCTTGTTTCAATCTTGTCTTCTCTCAACAACCAACCCAGACCTAAGAACAAATCCTTGTCCGCTCTCAGTTTCGCCTCTTTCTTAATCTGCTTCTGAGTTTTGCCTTCTGTTCCGTTCAGTGCCTCCCAAATCTGTCCGGCAATGGCACCTGCTTTTTCTTTCAACATAATCTTTTGCTTTTATATTTTAAACATTCATTTTGTGTCCCCACAAAAATAGCTAAAAAACGTCGTTGCTCCTCCAAAAAAACAGAAAATATTCTTCCACAACAGAAAATTGACCAAAAAGTGTTACAATTTCCCTTCTTTTTCGAGAAAATCCCCCCAAATCCGCGCAGCCGTCTCAATCATTTTCGGACAAGGACGCTTGGCATAATAAGAAGGAGTGCGCGCTTCGGGCACCGAAACAATCGGTTCCTTCTTTGACAACCCTAACAAATCGGCACAGCGCATGGAACCACACTCAGCCTTGAACTTGGCAGCAAGCTCCTGCACCAGTGCATAATTGGCTGCCTTGCCTGCCCGGTCGGCACCTTCTATAGCGCAACGTTCCAGCCCGGCCAGAAGAAACATGCCACAGGCCGCACCGCAAGTTTCACGCATACGCCCGATACCTCCACCGAAAGATGCAGCCATATGCAGAGACTGCTCGCGCGTGAAGCCATACATGTCGGCATAGGCTGCCACCACCGACTGAGAACAATTATAACCTTCCTTAAACAGGGACACAGCCTTCTGTACCCTCTCTTCTTTCGTCATATTCATACGGCCACATTATTTATAGGATTACCATCAAGAAAAGACTGCAGATTGTTCACCGCCACATCCATCAGTCTCACACGAGCTTCATAGGTAGCCCATGCGACATGAGGTGTGATGAAACAATTCTTCAGCTTAAGAAGCGGATTGTCCGCACGGGGAGGCTCCGACACCATCACATCAAGTCCGGCCGCCGCGATGACTCCGTTCTCCAACGCTTCCGCCAGATCCCGCTCATTGACCAGCCCTCCCCTTCCTGTATTGATGAGGATGGCCGTAGACTTCATCATCTTCAGCCGCTCCAGATTAACCATTTCCTTCGTGCTCTCCGTAAGAGGGCAATGCAGACTCACAATGTCACATTTCCTGAACACATCATCAAGCGACGGACACTTGTGCACCTCCTCCGGAAGCTGTGCGGCAGATTTCCGGGTATATGCATACACCTCCATTCCCAAAGCCACTGCAATGCGTGCCGTAGCACTTCCGGTGTTTCCGAAACCGACAATTCCCATTTTTTTCCCTGCAAGTTCATGCAGGGGCGCATTCCAATAACAGAAATCGGTTCCTCCGCTCCATTTTCCTTTCCGGATTTCATCGGCATACACGTCCACACGCTGCACGATATTGAGTATATGCGAGAATGCCATCTGAGCCACCGAAGCGGTGCTGTAGGCAGGAATATTCGTCACGACGACACCCGCCTCGCGGGCCGCATCCACATCAACCACATTATATCCTGTAGCCAACACACCGACATACCTCAAACCTTCTAGTGAACGGATGGTTTCTGCATCCAGAACCACCTTGTTCGTGAGAACGGCATCAGCTCCGGCTGCACGTTCCAACACTTTATCCGGTGCCGTACGGTCATAAACCGTCACATCGCCTATACTCTTCAGGGCATCCCATGACAAATCACCGGGATTCAACGTATATCCGTCCAATACTACAATCTTCATACTCTTCTTTTTTTAACTGACACTATATTCAGATTCTTTTTATTTCTTGTAACGCTCTCCCCACAAGGCGACCATCCGTTCGTGAAGTTTCGCTTCCGCAGGATTCTCCTGAGCGTGCCAGAGACGGGTTTCCTTCACCTCCTCAGGCAGAAACTGCTGCCTCACGAAATGATTCTGATAGTCATGCGCATACTTGTAGTCCTTCCCATATCCGAGCTGCTTCATCAGCTTGGTCGGCGCATTGCGCAGATGCAAAGGTACCGGCAGGTTTCCCGTCCGGCGGACAAGTTCAAGCGCGGAGTTGACCCCCTCATATGCTGAATTGCTTTTCGGGCTTGTGGCAAGATAGACCGTAGCCTCCGCCAAAGGAATCCGCCCTTCCGGCCATCCGATCTTCATCACTGCGTCAAAAGCGGCATTGGCAAGAAGCAGAGCGTTAGGATTGGCAAGCCCGATGTCTTCCGATGCGGAAATCACCAGTCTCCGGGCGATGAACGCCGGGTCTTCCCCTCCTTCCACCATCCGTGCCAACCAATAGAGAGCCGCATCCGGGTCGCTTCCCCGGATAGACTTGATGAAAGCCGATATGATGTCGTAATGCATCTCCCCGTCTTTATCATAGGCCAGAGGATTCTGTTGGAGACGGCTGACCACCTTTTCATCCGTAACCACAATCGGGTCGCCGTCATCAGCCTCCACCACCAGCTCAAGAATGTTCAGCAGTTTTCTGGCATCCCCGCCTGAATAACGGAGAATGGCATCCGTTTCCTTCAGCTCAACATGCTTCTCCTTCAGAACCGCATCACGTTCAAGCGCGTGGTCGAGCAATTCCAGCAGATCATCCTTTTCCAGCGGTTTCAACACATAAAGCTGGCAACGCGAAAGCAACGGACGGATAACCTCGAATGAAGGATTCTCCGTTGTCGCGCCAATCAGAGTCACCACACCCGTCTCCACCGCCCCCAACAGCGAATCCTGCTGGGACTTGCTGAAGCGATGAATCTCGTCGATGAAAAGAATCGGGCTCTGCTGCGAGAAAAAACGTCCGCTACGTGCCTTTTCAATCACATCACGCACATCTTTCACCCCCGACGTCACCGCACTCAACGTATAGAAAGGAACCTCCAGCCTGTTTGCGACAATCTGTGCCAGCGTCGTCTTTCCCACACCCGGAGGCCCCCACAGGATGAAGGAAGAGATGCGGCCTGCGTCAATCATCTTGCGGAGGACCGCCCCCTCACCCACCAGATGTTTCTGGCCGATGTAATCATCCAGCGTCTTCGGACGCATTCGTTCAGCTAACGGTTGTGCCATAATCAAAAATTATAAAACGATGGCCAAAGATACAGAAAGTTTTGAAAGTTTGTATAAGGACATAAAAAAAAGGCGCTTTTCACAAAGAGCCTTTTTTAAAGTTTTCAATAGGTATTAGTTTTTTTTCTTAAGGTAAAAAGATTGTTTTCAGGATAACGACACAAAGATGCGGCCTTTTTTTCACCTGACCAAATAAAAAAACATGTCATAAAACACATTTTACGCTTTTCTTTCATTTTCCTTTCATTGGAGTTTTTAACTACTGCGCCTCTTCATGCCCACCCAAAATAAGCAAATTTTATTAAATCCGCTCTTCGTGAGTCATAAATTCCATTTATACCTTGCATTTGGATATGGATTGGAGGCATATACCTATCCTAACTTTATTTTAAGGATTTTCCCGCTCCACGCGGCCAGCTTGAGTCCGGTAGGTCTGGAAGGTGTAAACGACACGACTTCCTCCACACCGGTCAGCAGATCGGTCGCCGTGCAGGACTGGAAAGCCGACATCTTCAGGTATTCGAACGCGTGCTGGGGAAGATTGACAGATATCTGCACAGGCATATCAGCGAAATTGACCGCCACAAGCAGCACCTCCTGACCATACTTTCTCAGAAACGCATACTGCTTGTGTTCATTCATCTGCCACCCGTTTCTGTTCACATACATCAGGTCGAAGAACTTCCCTTGAGCGATGGCAGCCTCTTCACGGCAAAGATTCAACAGTCTGCGGTAACAGCTCCGGAGTTCCTTTTCCTTTCCGTTCAGCAGATGATTGTTGAAGCGTCCGTGATTGTTCCACCGGCGTATCGTGTCCACACTCCAGTAGTCGAAGATAGTGGTGCGGCCGTCGCGTCCGCTGAACCCTTCGCTGTCCATTCCGCGCTCGCCCAGTTCCTGACCGAAGTAAATCATCATCGGATTGGTGTTCATGCAGGCCGAGACAATCAGTGCAGGAATGGCCCTGAAAGCATTGCCCGCAAAGAAATCGGAGGCGATGCGCTGCTCGTCATGGTTCTCGAGGAAATTCAGCATATGCCCCTGAATGTCATCGACACTCTGCCAGCAGGACGTGATGGCAGTGGCCGACTGATAGCCACAGGTAACGGCACGCAACGTGTCATAAAGCCCCACCTTGTCATAAAGATAATCGAAATGGCCGTTGTGGATATAATTGCGGTATTCATTCGGGTTGTAGACCTCAGCGATGAATATCAGCTCCGGATATTGCTCCTTGACCTGAGGAATCGCCCATCCCCAGAACTCGCAGGGCACCATTTCCGCCATGTCGCAACGGAAGCCGTCGGTTCCCTTTCCGGCCCAGAACAGCAGGATGTCCCTCATCTTCTTCCATGTGTCAGGAACCGGATTGAAATGACACCCCGTGTTGTGGATATAGTCCACCCCATAGTTCAGCTTGACCGTCTCATACCAGTCGTTGCGGTTGGGCCATGTATCGAAGCGGTTGTTTCCGGTAGCCTTGGCAGGCATTTCCAGATAACTCCCCATCTGTTCGTCGTAAAGGTCTATCTCCCCCTCCAGCTTCTGTCCGGGAATGTAGTAGAAGTTGTTGTCTGCACTGAAAGCCACAGTCGTGTCATCATCTTCCCCCAGATCCTTCACGCCTTCCGGACTGGACACGGAATGATACTCCCGCGCCACATGGTTGGGCACAAAATCCATGATGAACTTCAGTCCGTTTTCATGGGTACGCTTCACCAGCTCCGCAAACTCCTCCATCCGCCTGTCCGGATGCACGGCAAGGTCGGGGTCCACATTATAATAGTCAGTAATCGCATAAGGAGAGCCGGCTTTCCCTTTCACGATAGCCGGATGGTTCTTTGGAATCCCATATGCACTGTAGTCTGTCTGGGTGGCATGCGCTATCAGCCCGGTATACCACACATGAGTGGCCCCCAGATCCTTTATCTCCTGCAGCACCTGCCGGGTGATGTCATCCATCTTTCCGCATCCGTTCTGTTCAATCGTTCCGTTCTGCGTGCAGCGGCCGTTCGTATTCCCGAACAGGCGGGTAAAAATCTGATAAATGATGATTTTTTCAGTCGTTTCCATGTTTTTCTTCTTTAAGCATTAGTCGTGTTTATATGCCGCAAGGATTTGCAGACAGGCGAGAAGTCCCGGCATCTGCAAATCCTTGTGTCATGATGTGTGTCTCCGGTTCATCCGGAGCCTACAAACCATTATTGGATACCGTGCGCGTTGACCTCCTTGTTGATTTTTTTGATAAGTCCCTGAAGCACCGCACCCGGTCCGCATTCGGTAAAGTCATCGGCACCGTCCGCAATCATGTTCTGCACGGTCTGAGTCCACCGCACAGAAGCTGTCAGCTGCGCCACCAGATTGGCCTTGATTTCTTCAGGCTCCGTGTGCGGTTTCGCGTCCACATTCTGATATACCGGACATTTCGGCGTATGGAATTCCGTTGCCTTGATAGCCGCTTCCAGTTCCACTTTCGCAGGCTCCATCAGCGGAGAATGGAACGCTCCTCCCACCTTCAGCGGCAACGCACGTTTCGCGCCGGCCGCCTTCATCAGTTCACAGGCCTTGTTGATGCCTTCGATGCTTCCGGAAATCACAATCTGTCCCGGACAGTTATAGTTCGCGGCTACACAGACTTCGCCTTCGGCTGCCACTGCCGCACAGATTTCCTCCACTTTTTCGTCAGGAAGCGCGATGATGGCCGCCATAGTGGAAGGTTGAGCCTCACATGCCTTCTGCATTGCCATGGCACGTGCATAGACCAGTTTCAGTCCGTCTTCAAACGACAGTGCCCCTGCAGCCACCAGCGCGGAGAACTCGCCCAATGAATGTCCTGCAGTCATCTCCGGCTTGAAATCATCGCCCATGCAGAGAGCGGAAATGACCGAATGGAGGAACACCGCCGGCTGGGTCACCTTTGTCTGACGCAGGTCTTCGTCAGTTCCTTCAAACATTATATCAGTAATGCGATAACCCAAAATCTCGTTCGCTTTCTCAAACAGTTCTTTGGCGAGCGGAGAGCTTTCATAGAGATCTTTTCCCATCCCTACAAACTGCGCGCCCTGACCGGGAAATACAAATGCTTTCATAATTTCATTATTTTTGATTTACATTCTTTCTTTACGCACAAAGGTAATGATTCTTTTCATATTTCCAGCCATGGAGACACAGAATCGCAAGGTCTTTTTTGTTCAGGGTCGCCCGTCACACATCATAAAACACTGATTATCAATGTTGTAAAAACAGCACACCGACTATAAAGACACTTCACCAACCCACAATATTTGTCTTCAAGCAATACGAGTTCACTCCAGCACACGCATCTTTTCAGGAGCATAAAAATGATTGAGCGGCCCGTGCCCTCCACCGATGCACACATCTTTCCCGGCTTCTATACCTTTATATACATACTCCTTGGCTTTCTCCACCGCCTCCGGAAGAGCGCAGCCCAATGCCAGAAATGTGGCGATGGCCGACGAAAGAGTGCATCCGGTGCCATGTGTGTTCCGGCTGGCAATCTTCGGAGCAGAAAAACGGCGCGCCTTCTCTTCTCCGTCAATCCGCAGCACATCGCACATCATACCTTTTTCCAGATGCCCGCCCTTCACCAGCACCGCACCGCTCCCGAACCGGAGCAACTCACAGGCTGCCTCCTCCATTTCTTCGGGTGAAGAAAGCCGCTTTCCTGTCAACACCTCCGCCTCACGCAAGTTGGGAGTGACCAGAGTGGCCAGCGGCATCAGCGAAGAAGTGAGCGCATTTACAGCCTCCTCCTCCAAAAGCCTGTGCCCGCTGGTCGACACCATCACCGGATCGAGCACGACGTATGCCGAAGAATATTCGCGCAGACATCCGGCTATGGTCTCAATAATGCCCGCATCGTTTATCATGCCGATTTTCACGGCTTCGGGACGGATGTCGGTCATCACCGCCTCAATCTGCCCTTTCACGAAAGACAAAGGGACAGGATGAATGCCCGACACCCCCAGGGTGTTCTGCACAGTAATGGCGGTAACGGCACTTGCCGCATACGCGCCCAAAGCCGAAATGGTCTTGATGTCGGCCTGAATGCCGGCTCCCCCGCTACAGTCAGACCCGGCAATGGTCAATATACATGGATAGTGTTTCATTTTTTTCATATCGGATGGTTGTTCCGCAAATGTATGAAATCTTTCCCAACAATCCGCCCATTCCGACAGCGATTTCCATAATCGCCACAAAACAACAGGCTGTTCCGGCAAGAACATGCGTTCATTCCAACCCGAACAGGCGGGTATTCAAAACCCCGTTTCCCGGCAAAACGTTCTGTTATTGTACAAAATACGATAATACAAATTTATATATCATATATTATATGAAAACTACAAACCTGTGAAACAATGTTTTATAACATATATAATTTTTACTTTTTCAATGACAACGTATTGAAAAACCACATATATTTGCAACGTCAAAACACGAGATGACATGGAAGACCACAAGACAATAGATTTGCATGTGTCCGTCGACTGCGCAGTCATCGGATTCGACGGCGAGCAGTTCCGCGTACTTCTGGTACGGCAGATCGGCAAGGAGTCGGACGGGAAGTTCAATGACCTGAAATTGCCCGGAAGCCCTATCTATGTGGACGAAGATCTGGACGATGCCGCAAAGCGGGTGCTGACGGAACTGACAGGACTGAAAAACATCAAGATGAACCAGTTCAAGGCATACGGGTCGAAAGACCGTACGGCCGACCCGAAGGATGTGCTGTGGCTGGAGCATTTTCACCTTATCAAGGAAGGGCGTGTAGGCCGGATCGTGACAATAGCCTACCTTGCTCTCCTGAAAATCAACCAGCGCAACAAACAGCTCTCCACCACATATGATGCATGCTGGATGCCGGTTTCGGAAGTGGGGAAATTGGCCTTCGACCACAACCGCATTCTGGAAGATGCGCTGGAGGTCATACGGCATTATGTGGAAAGCTCTCCGTCGGTAATGTTCGACCTTCTGCCGCGCAAATTCACCGTCGCCCAGCTCAAGACTCTCTACCAGCTGGTCTACAACAAGGACATAGACATACGCAACTTCCACAAGAAGATAGCACAGATGCCTTATCTGGTGCCTCTGGAAGAAAAGGAACAAGGTGTGCGGCATCGCGCGGCGCGCTATTACAGATTCGACAGAACAATTTATAACAAACAAAAGAATAAATAAACATTATGTATTTGTTGGGATATGACATAGGAAGTTCTTCGGTGAAAGCTTCTTTGGTGGATGCCCAGACGGGCAAGTGTGTCGCTTCGGATTTCTATCCGAAGACGGAAGCGGAAATCATCGCGGTGCGTCCGGGATGGGCGGAACAGCATCCGGAGATGTGGTGGAACAATTTGCGCGCGGCCACGGAATCCGTAATGCAGAAGAGTAACGTGAAGAAGGATGAAATCGCGGCAATCGGAATCTCTTACCAGATGCACGGACTCGTGTGCGTCGACAAGAGCCAGAATGTGCTCCGCCCTGCCATCATCTGGTGCGACTCGCGTGCGGTGCCTTACGGTGAAAAGGCTTTCAAGGAGCTGGGTGAAGAGAAATGCCTGCCGCATCTGCTGAACTCTCCCGGCAACTTCACGGCCTCCAAGCTGGCATGGGTGAAAGAAAACGAACCGGACGTATATGAAAAGATTGACAAGATCATGCTTCCGGGCGACTATATCGCGATGAAGCTTACAGGGGAAATCTGCACGACCGTGTCGGGCCTCTCTGAAGGCATGTTCTGGGATTTCCGGAACAACGAAGTGGCGGGATTCCTCATGGACTACTATGGCTTCGACCGTTCGCTGATTCCGGCCATCCGCCCTACATTCTCCGAACAGGGACGCGTGACGGCACAGGCTGCGGAGTTTCTGGGACTGAAGGAAGGAACTCCTGTGACTTACCGTGCGGGTGACCAGCCCAACAATGCACTGTCATTGAACGTGTTCAACCCCGGTGAAATTGCTTCAACGGCAGGAACGTCGGGCGTGGTCTACGGTGTGAACGGCACCGTGAACTATGATTCAAAATCACGTGTCAACACGTTCGCTCATGTAAACCATACTGCAGATCAGACACGCCTGGGTGTGTTGCTGTGCATCAACGGCACGGGTATCCTCAACTCATGGATGAAACGTACGGTAGCCCCCGAAGGCATTTCGTATGCCGCAATGAACGATCTGGCCGCACAGGCTCCGATCGGTGCGGGAGGAGTCAGCGTGCTGCCTTTCGGGAATGGTGCGGAACGCATGCTCCAGAACCGTGAAACCGGATGCTCCATCCAGAACGTGAACTTCAATCTCCATACGCGCAGCCATCTGCTCCGTGCGGCACAGGAGGGAATCGTGTTCTCGTTCAAATATGGTATCGACATAATGAAAGGCATGGGGATGAATGTCGAAAAGATTCATGCCGGACATGCCAACATGTTCCTGAGTCCTATCTTCCGTGATACGCTGTCGGGAGTGACGGGAGCCGTCATCGAGCTTTATGACACGGACGGGTCGGTCGGTTCCGCCAAGGGTGCCGGTATGGGAGCCGGCATTTACAGAGACAATACGGAAGCGTTCGCCACACTCGACAAGCTGGAAGTCATCGAACCGAAGGAGGCCGACCGTCAGGCATATCAGGACGCATACGGACGCTGGCTCGACTGTCTGAACAGATTGTAAAATCTATAATAATTCTTTATTCATTAACTTTTAAATTTACAAAACAATGGCAACTAAAGAGTATTTTCCTGAAATCGGAAAAATTAAGTTTGAAGGTGTAGAAAGCAAGAACCCGTTGGCTTTCCGTTATTATGACCCTGAAAGACTGGTTATGGGAAAGAAGATGAAAGACTGGCTGAAATTCTCTATGGCTTGGTGGCACACGTTGTGCGCTGAAGGCGGTGACCAGTTTGGTGGCGGCACGAAGAAATTCCCTTGGAACGAGAATCCTGATAAGGTTCAGGCTGCTAAGGATAAGGCTGATGCCGGTTTCGAGATCATGCAGAAAATCGGAATTGAATATTATTGCTTCCACGATGTAGACCTTTGCGCAGAAGCGGAAACGATTGAAGAATACGAAGCAAACATGAAGGAAATCGTAGCTTACCTGAAAAAGAAACAGGAAGAAACAGGCATCAAGAACCTTTGGGGTACGGCTAACGTATTTGGTCATGCACGTTACATGAACGGTGCCGCCACCAATCCTGATTTCGACGTTGTAGCTCGTGCTGCTGTTCAAATTAAGAACGCTATCGACGCTACTATCGAATTGGGCGGTACGAACTATGTATTCTGGGGCGGACGTGAAGGTTACATGTCATTGCTGAACACCGATCAGAAACGTGAAAAGGAACACTTGGCACGGATGCTGACCATTGCCCGTGACTATGCACGTGCAAAAGGCTTCACCGGCACATTCCTGATCGAGCCGAAACCGATGGAACCGACCAAACACCAGTATGACGTAGACACCGAAACCGTTATCGGATTCTTGAAAGCGCACAATCTGGACAAGGACTTCAAAGTGAACATCGAAGTGAACCATGCTACGCTGGCCGGACATACGTTCGAGCACGAGCTTTGCGTGGCCGTTGACAACGGAATGCTGGGCTCTATCGACGCAAACCGTGGCGACTACCAGAACGGATGGGATACCGACCAGTTCCCCATCGACAACTATGAACTGACTCAGGCCATGATGCAGGTTATCCGCAACGGAGGATTCGGAAACGGAGGTACCAACTTCGACGCGAAGACCCGTCGCAACTCCACCGATCTGGAAGACATCTTCATCGCCCACATTGCAGGTATGGACGTTATGGCACGCGCCTTGCTGAGTGCAGCCAAACTGCTGGAAGAATCTCCGTACAAAAAGATGCTGGCCGATCGCTACGCTTCGTTCGACTCCGGCAAAGGAAAAGAATTTGAAGACGGCAAGCTGACGCTGGAAGACGTTGTGGCATATGCCAAGACTGTAGGCGAGCCGAAACAGACCAGCGGAAAGCAGGAACTGTATGAGGCGATTCTGAACATGTATTGCTAACCACTCATTGTGTTGGAAGACTGGGGCGGACAATACGTTCCGGTCTTCTTTTTTTATAATCTTTACCACTAATATCATGAACTATACAGAAAAAGGCAGCAAAACATATCTTTTCTCCATCGTGCTCGTGGCAGTAATCGGAGGATTGCTTTTCGGCTATGACACAGCGGTCATCTCCGGAGCGGAGAAAGGACTTCAGGCTTTCTTCCTGGGAGCGGAAGATTTCGTCTATACCGACAGTTGGCATGGCTTCACCTGTGCCAGCGCACTCATAGGATGCATTATCGGAAGTGCCGTATCGGGCTATATGGCTTCCAACTGGGGACGCAAGAACTCGCTCATCTTCGCGGGTGTCATGTTTTTCATTTCGGCCCTCGGCTCGATGGAACCGGAATTCCTGTTTTTTGAACATGGGGTGCCCAATTATTCATTGCTCATCGCTTTCAACATTTACCGTGTCATCGGTGGCGTAGGCGTAGGGCTTGCTTCGGCCATCTGTCCGATGTATATCGCCGAAGTGGCACCGTCCAACATTCGCGGTACGCTGGTTTCATGGAACCAGTTCGCCATCATCTTCGGACAACTCGTAGTCTATATGGTGAACTTCTTCATTCTGGGCGACCATACGAACCCTATCATCGAATCGATAGGCCAGGGAGTCAATGCAGTCGCTCCGGGAAGCGACCCATGGACCATCTCTACCGGATGGCGTTATATGTTCGGCAGCGAAGCCGTTCCTGCGGGAATTTTTGCCATACTGATTTGTCTGGTACCTGAGACTCCGCGATACCTCGTCATGTCGGGACAGGATGACAAGGCTCTCGCCGTACTCTGCAGAATCAACGGGAAGACGGAAGGGAATGACATTCTGAACGACATCAAGAACACAATTACCGAAAAGACGGAAAAAGTGTTCACTTACGGCATACTGGTCATCTTTGTGGGTGTCATGCTGAGCGTGTTCCAGCAAGCCGTAGGCATCAATGCCGTACTTTATTATGCGCCGCGCATCTTCGGCGACATGGGTATGGAGAATCCCATGATGCAGACCATCATAATGGGAGTCGTGAATATCCTGTTCACGCTCATAGCCATCTTTACCGTGGAAAAATGGGGCCGCAAACCGCTGCTCATTACGGGATCGACCGGTATGGCCATAGGAGCTTTCGGGGTGGCCATGACATTCGGTCACGCAGGGCTCGAACTGGTCACGATGCTCAGTATCATGGTTTACAGCGCATCGTTCATGATGTCATGGGGACCCATCTGCTGGGTGCTTATCGCTGAGATATTCCCGAACACGATCCGTGGCGCGGCAGTCGCGATAGCCGTGGCTTTCCAGTGGATATTCAACTGGATTGTGAGCGCATCGTTCGTGCCCATGTTCAATATGCAGACGAACGGCGACCCGAACTTCGGCCACTGGTTCACATACGGCCTATATGGCATCATCTGTGTGCTTGCCGCCCTGTTCGTGTGGAAACTTGTTCCTGAAACAAAAGGAAAGACTCTGGAAGACATGACCAGACTCTGGAAAAAGGAATGAACGGCCCACTGACGGCCTGAAATCAAACACAGAGCCACAAAGGCACAGAGGATATTGCTTGGCCACCAAACAAATTAAGCCCTGTGTCTTTGTGGCTCTGTGTTCAGAAAGCATGTCCGGCACACCCTCCTACGGTCAAATGAAAAGAGCTGTAGCCAGACAGCAAAGAAATACATTCTGAGATTGATTAAGTTATTCCTTTTCGCTATCTTTGAATGCCATTAAGATAATTGATTATGAGAACGTTTCTGTACATACTACCTTTATCCATAATTTCAACTCATTTTGAAGGAAGCGAAGGTTACATTTACAGGAGAAGAGAAAGCGATATTCAACGGAGAACACCACGAATGGATAAGTGATAAATGGCAATATATAAACAAGAAAGGAGAACTTCTACCATGAAAGTAATAATTTTATTCGCAATATTATCAAGTGTCGTTTACCTGGGCTGCGCCAACTATTCCGGCTGTTCCCAATCAATCAAACATCGGGAAAACGGCTGGTATTGCATCATAGATGGACAAAAGGACAGCATCGCTTCCCTGCCGATTGTTACTGTAAAGGAATTTGCCAGCTTACGGCTGGACACAGACGTCTTCGGAAAGGCAGTAATAACAGGAAGCGTGAGCAAGCACAATTTGCAGGCATGGGCAAATTCGACGGAACAACTCATAAACAAGCGGATAGGATTCGTATTCAATGATTCCGTGATTACCGCGCCACGAATAAACATGAGGTTAGAAAGTGGAAATTTCCAAATATCGAATCCACACAATTATGATATGCTATCTTTATACAGAAGCCTGTTGAAAGAAAAGAAAGATTCTTTAGACGCTTTATTCAAAGCCAACGGATGGGAAAACGATATGCTCTTTTTTAATCAATTGGACCAAGAAAAGCAGGATTCAATCATAAACACATTGGATTATATTGATGCCCGCTCTCTTGTAAAAGGATTTGAGAACAAATAAATAAAAACCTGAAGAAATGAAAATGAAATTATTTGCATTAGTAATCAGCCTATTGTCCGTTCTTTCGTTGCCTGCTCAAACCAACGAACGTTACATCGAAGTGACGGGTGTATCGGAAATAGAAATCGTACCCGACAAAATCCATTATCTGATTGAAATCCGTGAATACTTTGAGGAAGAGTTTGACGGGAAATCGAAACCAGAAGAATACCGCACCAAAGTGCCCTTGTCGGAGATAGAGCAGGGATTAAGAGAAGCCCTCGCCCAAGCAGGCATTCCGCAAAATGCCATCCGCACACAGGAAATCGGCGACTATTGGCGGCAGCAAGGGCAAGACTTCTTGGTTTCCAAAAAATTTGACATTACTCTGGCCGATTTCAATCAGATAAATGAAATCGTCAAACGCATTGATACGAAAGGCATCCACACCATGCGCATCGGCGAGTTGGAGAACAAGGATATGCTTGCCTATCACCAAAAGGGGAAGATTGAAGCATTGAAGGCGGCCCAACGGAAAGCCGGTTATTTGGTGGAGGCAGTGGGAAAGAAATTGGGTAACGTCATACGCATCGTGGAAAAGGATAGCGGCAATGCTTTCCCGTTTGCGCAAAGCAATGTCCTGTCATCCGATGCTGCCTCATTCGACAGCTTCCGCACCGTCAAAAAGACCTATTCCATGCTGGTTCGTTTTGAAATCATCGATTAATCACTTTATGCAAAGCCGACGGGCTGTATCAACCCACGGTTGATTGCAGCAATCGCTAAAACCGTGTAAGACACTAACTTTCAATCATTTTTCCGTTTGTTACTCAGTATCTCATTTTTTTATATTATCTTTGTGCTCTGAAATGAAGATATTACAAGATTTCCATTATGATAGAAAATAATATGACAGAAGGTTCAGAGAAGAAAAGTCTGAACTTTATCGAACAGGTTGTGGAAAAAGATTTGAAGGAGGGCAAGAACGGCGGAAAAGTGCAGACGCGTTTTCCGCCAGAACCGAACGGCTACCTGCACATCGGACACGCCAAAGCCATTTGCCTGGATTTCGGTATCGCACAAAAATATGGCGGGGTATGCAACCTTCGCTTTGATGACACGAACCCCACAAAGGAAGACATGGAATATGTGGAAGCCATCAAGGAGGACATCCAGTGGCTGGGCTTTCAGTGGGGCAACGAATATTACGCTTCCGACTATTTCCAGCAGTTGTGGGACTTTGCAATCCGTCTGATCAAGGAAGGGAAGGCATATGTGGACGAACAGACATCTGAAGAGATTGCCGCCCAGAAGGGAACTCCCACGCAGCCGGGAACGGAAAGTCCGTACCGCAACCGTCCGATGGAAGAAAGCCTTGAGCTGTTTCAGAAAATGAACAGTGGAGAGATTGAAGAGGGAAAGATGGTGCTGCGCGCCAAAATTGATATGGCCAATCCGAACATGCATTTCCGCGATCCGATCATCTATCGGGTGGTGAAAACTCCGCATCATCGTACAGGTGACAAATGGAAGGCTTATCCGATGTATGACTTTGCCCACGGACAGAGTGATTATTTCGAAGGAGTGACCCATTCGCTCTGTACGCTGGAGTTTGTGGTGCATCGCCCGCTTTATGATCTGTTTGTGGACTGGGTGAAGGATGGAAAAGACCTTGATGATAACCGCCCGCACCAATATGAATTCAACAAACTGAATCTGAATTATACTCTGATGAGCAAACGCAATCTGCTCATTCTGGTGAAGGAAGGACTTGTGGACGGATGGGATGACCCGCGCATGCCGACCCTTTGCGCTTTCCGCCGCCGTGGATATTCGCCGGAGTCAATCCGTAATTTTATCAATAAGATAGGTTACACCACATATGATGCACTGAATGACTTTGCTTTGCTGGAGAGTGCCGTACGTGAAGATCTCAATGCACGTGCAACCCGTGTTTCGGCTGTGCTTAATCCGGTGAAGCTGGTTCTGACGAATTATCCTGAAGACCGTGTGGAAGTAATGGAAGCCATAAATAACCCGGAAGATCCGGATTCGCCGACACACACTATCGAGTTCAGCCGTGAGCTTTGGATAGAGCGTGAGGATTTTATGGAAAATGCTCCAAAAAAATATTTCCGCATGACTCCCGGACAGGAGGTGCGCCTGAAGAATGCATATATAGTGAAGTGTACAGGATGCCGGAAGGACGAAAATGGCAATGTAGTGGAAGTGTATGCGGAATATGATCCGAATACCAAGAGCGGAATGCCGGAAGCGAACCGGAAGGTAAAGGGAACGCTTCACTGGGTAAGTTGCGCCCATTGTCTGAAAGCGGAAGTAAGGCTCTACGACCGTTTGTGGAAAGTGGAGAATCCGCGTGATGAAATGGCAGCCATCCGTGAGGCCAAGAACTGTTCGGCATTGGAAGCCATGAAGGAAATGATAAATCCGGATTCGCTGAAAGTGTTGAAGGAATGTTATGTGGAGAAGTTCCTTGCCGACGCAAAACCGCTCGATTACCTGCAGTTCCAGCGTATAGGATATTTCAATGTAGATAAGGATTCCACTCCGGCACATCTTGTCTTTAACCGTACAGTTTCACTGAGAGATACTTGGAGCAAAATCAACAAATAAGGATAATAGCAAAGAGTTTTTATGGAGTGCGCGTGACACATGTGCACTCCATTGTTCTAATATCAAATTTCATCATATCATGGGCGGTAATAGTTTTTCCATGCCCCACGACAAAGTAAGGCAGTTGGTCGCTAAGTATGAAAATATGCTTCAGACTGAAAAATCTGAATATTTTGACATTGATGAGTTGGTTGTCATTGCCGAATATTATGTTGACAAGGGAAAGCCTGACATGTCGATGGAAGTTGTTGACTATGGCTTGAAGCTTCACCCTGCAAATCTTGACCTGCAGATTTGCAGATGTCAGATGCTGGTGGTGTCGGGAAGAATGATGGAAGCTGAAAAACTCTTGAATTCATTGCCTGACCAGAAAGACAGGGAGATTGTCTTTTTGCGTGCCGGTATACTGCTGGACAAAAATCGTCCCGATGAAATGGAAACGCTTCTTCACAATCTGGCGGAAAATGAAGAATATTCAAAAGACACATTGCTTGATATCGCCTACTTTTATCTTGATGCAGGAATGCCGGACACGGCCTATAAGTGGGCCGCGTCCCTATTCAAGGATTATCCTGAAGAAACGGATGTGAAAGAGCTTATGCTTCAGTGTGCTTATGATTCGGGGAATTATGATTTGTCCATCAGACTAATCAACAAGGATTTGGACGAGAATCCTTATAATATAGACGGTTGGCTTGATTTGGCGCGCTGCTATATAACGTTGGAAAAGACAGACAAAGCACTTGAAGCACTTGGATTTGCTTTGAGCGTGGATGACACGTGCCTCGAAACTCTTGGTCTGTATGTCTTGTGTTATATGAAGGAAAACAGATTCCAGGAAGCAATGGAATATGGAGAAAAGATCATATGCATTGACCCTGACAATATTGTCGCGCTGGAAAACATTGCCACTTGTGCAATGGAAATGGAAGACTATGACAAGGCTATCCGTTGCCTAAGTCGGACACTTGACGAATGTATTGCCAAGATGACCACGCTAGATAAAGCCTCCGTCTATCAGCGGCGTGCCGAAGCCTATCTGAAAATATCCGAACTGGAGAAATGCAAGACCGATCTTGACACGGCATTGAAGTATGACGCTGAAGATTCTATCGTTTATCTGACTTATGCAGCCTATTTCCTGAAAAGAGGTGATAATAACAGTGCAGCGGAAAAGATAGGGTATGCGGAACTCTATGCAGAAAATGACGAGGAGATATTGAAGAGAATCGTTCTGCTCTATCTCGATTGTGCTCTGTTTAATGATGCCGCCCGGACAGCGACGAGAATGGAGATGACGTTCGACAGCCAGGCGCTAAGAAAGTATTATTACCTTATGGCTTATTGTTATTGGATGGCAGGTGAGAAAAAAGGAAATCTCATCAAATATATTGTGGGTGCCATAATTTATACTCCCGAGCTGACAGATATGGGAATGCAGACAGAAAACGAGTTCTTTGCTCTGATAGAGGAGGTCCGTCAGATGCTGAAGACAGGAGAAATCTCTCCGGAGGATTACTTGGAAGAAATTTGAACGCATCTCGTCATCTTATTCCCGGACTGCCAAAGTCAAGTCATAATGTAAATTAAAAAGGAAGCCGGTTGCGTTCTGACATTTCCGCCTTAATCTTTTATTTTTTACATTTGTACATATTCATCACAATATTTACGCTTATGGCAAAGACTGCATTTCAAGGAAATCCTGTCACTCTGGCGGGAAATTTTGTAGAGGTAGGAGCCGCCGCTCCTGGCTTTACACTGGTAAAAGGAGATTTGAGCAACTTTTCTTTGACAGACGTGAAGGGGAAATATGTTCTCCTCAATATTTTTCCAAGTCTGGATACCGGTGTATGCGCCACTTCTGTGCGAAAGTTCAATCAGTTGGCTGTGAATCTGCCAGACACGGTTGTACTGGCTATCTCAAAAGACCTGCCTTTCGCCCAAGGACGCTTCTGTACAACTGAGGGCATCAAGAATGTGCTTCCATTGTCTGATTATCGTTATACATCCGATTTTGGAGAAAAATATGGTGTGCTGATGACCGACGGTCCACTTTGCGGGCTGCTTGCACGGGCTGTGGTAATCATCAATCCGGAGGGAAAAGTGATATATGCCCAGCTTGTTCCGGAGATAACACAGGAACCGGACTATGAAGCGGCATTGGACGCTGTCAGAAAATGCCAGAAATGAGAAAGGAAAAAGCATCCTGGGATTCTTCTCATGAAATCCCAGAATGCTTTTTCTCCCTATTCTTCAGAGCCGTCATTCTTCGGATGAAAATTCTTTAATCCGCTGCTCTTCACTCAGACGGCAGATAAGCAATGTGTCATTCTTTTCTGCAATGATATAACCATCCAATCCCTGCACCACAACCTTCTTTTCTTGAGTGGTATGAACAATACAGTTGCGCGATTCATATACCTTGATATTCGGCCCGATACATACATTACTGTGTGCATCGCGTTTGGAGTTCTCATGCAATGACCCCCATGTACCCAAATCGCTCCATCCGAACGAGGCAGGGAACACATAGATTTCATCCACCTTTTCCATAATGGCATAATCGACCGAGATGTTTTCACAAGTGGGGAACAGTTCATCAATCATTTCCTGCTCCTTGTCGGTGTAATAATAAGGAAGCAGCCGCTCGAACACTTTAGCCATTACAGGCTGGTAAACGCGGATGGCGTTTACGATAGTATTGACGTTCCACACGAAAATACCTGCATTCCAGAAAAAATTGTTCCTCTGCAGATAACGTTCGGCCGTAGCCAGATTCGGTTTTTCCTTGAACGCGTCCACCCGATAGATTTCCTTGTTCGAAGGACATGGAAGCGTCAGGTCCGCTTCGATGTATCCGTATCCTGTTTCCGGACGGTTAGGCTTCATTCCCAGTGTGACAATTGCGTCAGAATCGGTCGTGAACTTCATGGCAGAAGTCACGACACGGGCAAACTCACGTTCGTTGAGCACAATATGGTCACTTGGAGTCACTACTATATTCGCTTTCGGATTTTTCGCCTTGATTTTCCAACTGACATAAGCGATGCATGGTGCCGTATTCCGGCGGCAAGGTTCCAGCAACACATGTTCGTCCGGGATTTCGGGAAGCTGTTCCTTTATGATGGAAGCATATTTGGCGGATGTCACCACCCATATGTTCTCTGGAAGACAGATGTCTTTAAAACGGTCGGCAGTCAGCTGAATGAGTGTCCGCCCGCATCCCAACACATCAATAAACTGCTTCGGCATTTCAGGGCTGCTCATTGGCCAGAAACGACTTCCGATACCTCCGGCCATAATAACAACATGATTATTCGCAGGATTCATAAATTAACGCTTTATGGTAATGTCACAAAGATATATTATTTTTTGAATATTATTGCATTTCAGCGGGAATTTTATCCGAAAATACAATAAAAAGAAATATATTAAAAATAAACCACTTATGAGCTTCTCCCAAAAAACGAGGTAGTGACAAAATAAGGGATTTAGCTTATTATGATGCGTTATAAGTTCCAACTCTTATTTTCGTGCAACTTGCATTTCTGATAATACCCTGACAAACAGCAGCCGTACAAGGATTTGTAAAGACAAAAGAAAGACCGTTTCAAAGCGAAAGCCACCTTCCGCCTTGAAACGGTCCTTTTGTCTCACTCATTCATTGTTGTCAGTTGCGGAATCTCAGTCCGTCCGCACTGCGTTCCACCACAATCGGTTTCGTGCGGTCCACTTCCTGTGCCAGCAGCTTTTTCGACAGGTCGTTGAGCAAATAACGCTGGATGGCACGTTTTACCGGACGTGCACCGAACTCCGGATCAAATCCGGCAGAGGCGAGGAACTCAATGGCCTCATCCGTTATCTGCAACGTAACGCCGTTGTCGGCCAGCATCTTCTGTATGCCGTTAATCTGCAGGCGTACAATCTGCTTGATCTGATCCTTGTCGAGCGGCTGGAACATGATAATCTCGTCAATACGGTTCAGGAACTCCGGACGGATGGTCTTCTTCAGCATCTCCATCACTTCCTTCTTGGTCTCTTCCACAATCCGGTCATGGTTCTGGTCGTTGATTTTCTCGAACTGACCTTGTATGTACGAACTTCCCAGGTTGGAGGTCATGATGATGATGGTATTCTTGAAGTTCACCGTACGGCCCTTGTTGTCGGTAAGCCGTCCGTCGTCCAACACCTGAAGCAGGATGTTGAACACATCCGGATGAGCCTTCTCGATTTCGTCGAACAGTACGACCGAATACGGTTTCCGGCGCACAGCCTCCGTCAACTGACCACCTTCATCGTAACCCACGTATCCCGGAGGCGCACCAATCAGACGTGACACGGTATGCTTTTCCTGATACTCACTCATGTCGATACGGGTCATCAGTGTCTCGTCGTCGAACAGGTATTCGGCAAGGGCCTTGGCCAGTTCCGTCTTTCCCACACCCGTAGTGCCGAGGAAGATGAACGAGCCAATCGGACGTTTCGGGTCCTGAAGTCCCGCACGGCTCCGGCGCACCGCATCCGCCACGGCTTCAATGGCCTCATCCTGACCGATGACACGCTTGTGCAGTTCATCTTCCAGATGGAGCAGCTTGTCGCGTTCGCTCTGCAGCATCTTGCTCACCGGTATACCCGTCCAGCGCGATACCACGTCAGCAATGTCTTCGGCAGTAACCTCCTCCTTGATCATGGCACTGTCGCCCTGCTTTTTCTTCAAGTCTTCCTGGATACTCTTGATTTCATTCTCAAGTGCCTGGAGCTTGCCATAACGGATTTCGGCCACCTTTCCGTAGTCGCCTTCACGCTCCGCGCGGTCAGCTTCAAACTTCAGTTGCTCAATCTCCTTCTTGTTCTGCTGAATCTTGTTCACCAGCTCCTTCTCACTCTGCCATTTGGCCTTGTACGAAGTTTCCTGTTCCTTCAGCTCGGCAATCTCCTTGTTCAACTGGGCCAGTTTCGCCTCATCCTTTTCCCGCTTGATGGCTTCACGCTCAATTTCAAGCTGCTTCAGACGGCGTTCTATCTCATCCAGCTCTTCCGGAAGCGAGTCGCGTTCCATACGGAGCTTGGCGGCTGCCTCATCCATCAGGTCGATGGCCTTGTCTGGCAGAAAACGGTCGGTGATGTACCGGTTGCTCAGTTCCACGGCAGCGATGATGGCCTCATCCTTGATACGCACCTGATGGTGGTTCTCGTAACGCTCCTTCAAGCCACGCAGAATGGAAATGGAGCTTGCCGTGTCCGGTTCGTCCACCATGACGGTCTGGAAACGACGTTCCAACGCCTTGTCCTTCTCGAAATACTTCTGATATTCGTCGAGAGTCGTGGCACCAATGCTTCTCAGCTCTCCGCGCGCCAGTGCCGGCTTCAGGATATTGGCCGCATCCATCGCGCCCTCACCCTTTCCCGCGCCAACCAGCGTGTGAATCTCATCAATGAAAAGGATAATGTTCCCCTCAGATTTCTTCACCTCGTTGACAACCGATTTCAGACGCTCCTCAAACTCACCTTTATATTTGGCGCCTGCAACCAGCGCACCCATATCCAATGAATAAAGCTGTTTGTTCTTCAGGTTCTCCGGCACATCGCCGCGAAGGATACGCTGGGCAAGACCTTCCACGATGGCAGTCTTACCGGTACCCGGCTCACCGATCAGAATCGGGTTGTTCTTCGTGCGTCGGCTCAATATCTGGAGCACACGGCGGATTTCCTCGTCACGTCCGATAACCGGGTCGAGCTTGCCGTTCCGGGCCGCTTCAATCAGATTGATGGCATATTTGTTCAGCGACTGGTAGGTGTCCTCGCTCGACTGCGAAGTCACGTTCTGCCCCTGACGGAGTTCACTGATGGCTGCACGAAGCTCCTTGTCGGTCAGCCCCGCGTCTTTCAGTATGGTGGCAACCGTGCTTTTCACA
>CALUIZ010000013.1 GCA_944320815.1 uncultured Phocaeicola sp.
CATAACTTGGCTTTTTGGACGTAAAGTTAATGATGGAAGTTGGAGACGAAAATACGTGGTTTACCGAATGCTTACGTCAAACACGTGGTCAAGAATCAGATCCGCATCGTTTATTGAGATGCTCGTTATGCATGAAAGCATCCGTTCGGCATTCATAAGTTCCGCTTCACATCTGTTCCGTTCCTCTCCAAACAAATCCAAGCGTGGATGACACCGCGCCCGCTCCTTATCGATCCACTCATGACCTTTAGAGAGGAGGACATCAAGTTCGTCTTGATTTTGCGCCACGCCTATAGTGACAAGCTTTTTCATCTTGCCTTTGGTCTTCTCTACGACGATTACACCAATATTACCTGATGGCTATTTCTTCTTGCGCATAAACATGATTTTTCTGACCGTGTCACCCATTTTAGGGTGACACAAATCTACAAATAATTATGTTATAGACAATTATAAATCACAGCATTTTTGAATGACGAAGTTAGGGGCTGAATCTCTGATTTGGGTGACGCAATGATAAAATCAGGAATGCTTACGTTTATCTCACCGCAAATGCGTATGGCACCACCAGCCGGTTGCGTATTTCTATCTCTTTCAATCCGCCTAGGGGGATGGAAGAACTTCTGTCGCGTAATTGAGTAAAATCCAATCAAACTTGTTCCGAATCAACTACAAATGGCACCGATTCGGAACTAAGTTCCAAAATTTGCAACGTGGTTTACCAAATGCTTACCATTATTGGAATCTATATTTTCTATTGTTGATTTAAGTAGCATAATGTTAATTTCAAGTTGATGGATAATACTATCTTGTTTTTTTCTTAAATTTATTGTACTATCAGGCATACAGTTCATATATACTATATCAATGTGGTTAGTATTATTATAATTCTCTTTATTATAAGCCTTATCGTACAAATAAAAAATTGTAGCACCAATAATAGCTCCTATTAATAAAAAAAAGAACAATTTTAGTGGTTGAAAAACAGATTGCTTTTGGTGAATGTATGATGATTCTTCTATTTTATTACTTGTAGATACATCAGTAAAATTGTTAACATCATTCCATTCACTCTTGTTTTCTATCAAGACAACAGTGATGTTATCTTTCCCACCAGCTTTATTAGCATACTCTACTAATTTTTTTTGTTTTTCCTTTAGACTATTCTTATCTCTGAGTACATTGCTTATCTCCTGTGATGTTATCATATCATATAGACCATCAGAGCATAAAAGATACGTCGATTTTGAATATAACTCAAAACTACTAAGTTCAACAAAACCTTTACTGTTGATGTCTATTAAGGACATTCCTAATACTTTGCTTATTTCATTTCGTTTGGGATGTGACATAGCTTCTTCTTCCGTCAACTCTCCTAGTTCCTCTTTATATCCTACCAATGTATGATCATGTGATAGCTTAACCAGTTTTCTCTCATTAGTAAATACATACAAGCGAGTATCTCCTACATGAGCCATATATACCAATCTAGCTATAGGATCGAAAATGGCGATGGTTATTACTGTGCTCATATTATTGGCATCAGGAATTTCGGCCTGCTTTTCAATTATTGTATTATTAGCTGCTATTACAGCTTGGCGTAATAATTCCAAACGATCCCCATTGCTATATTTAGATAGATATGAAACAATCGTATCAACAGCTAACTTAGAGGCGATTTCGCCTTTTTGACAACCGCCTAGTCCATCTGCAACAATTGCAATTACTGTATTATCATCCCAAATCTTATTAACATAGAATGAATCTTCATTGTTGGTTCGAATCACACCCACAGATGAAACTCCGGAATATTCTAAGGAATGATTTCTTTCCATAAAATTATTTTTTTAGAAATCTTATTGAATATTTTTCCATCATAAAAATCTCAGAATTATTTTGTAGTGGTATCCATATTGGAGAACCAATACTTTGTTGCATAATTCTTTGATTAAGCCTCGTATCTGAAGCAATTGTTGAAATAAAGAAACTTTCATTCGATTTATCATATTTTATCTGGACATGGTTATTCTGCAAATTAGAAGATGGAATTTTAAATATATTACGTTGTTCTCTAGTGTCATTCTCACTAGAAATACTCACAATTTCGTCTTTTATAAAAAAAGTATATTTATGTCCCATTCTTGTATATTGAAGAGTACCATAATAAACGGAGGTATCATTACTTTCAATATCTATATTCTTAAATTCAAGTTCTTTATTATATGCAATTAAAAAATGATTGTTACCTATAAGATTAATACCTTTAAGAGCTTCTATGTTGATATCCTTTGTCTCGCTTGGATTTGAATTTTGACATGCAATAGAAACACTTACAGAGGAGGACTTATTAACATTACCATAGACTCTTGCTGTTGCTGAAATAAGGAACGCAGGATTATTTATACCTATAGCAAAATCTCCAATCATTGAAATATCAGTTTTTGATAGTATAAATTCCCAGTTGCGCCCCATTGGCATTACTTTTTTCAGTGGAGTAGACTCCTTTTTACAAATTCCTATAATTTTATTCATTAAAGAATAATTCCTGTGCTTTCTTATTGTTTGATAGAACTTTGCTACTATGCTTTGAACTATAGAAGCAAAATATGGACTTATATCATCATAATTATCTGGATGAAGTAAAATTGTAAATGACATAGGAAATAAAACAGTATCATAGGTTGACGCATTAACTAATTTTGCTTCAAACTCCTCCTCAATTCTATTAATAAGGCTTTGATTGGTAAGTTTACCCAGACTATTGTTGTCCTCAGAAGGAGTTAGTAGTTCTATTATCTTTCTCATTTTCTTTTAGTTTTCAGATATAATCCTAAATAAAAGTTTTACATGCTTACCAAGTTCAATTATGTCACCGTCTTTTAATTTAAGTGGAACATTATCAGATGGTAAATCTTCAGGGATCTGTAAGCCTTTTCTAAAAATACGAGTTCTTGAACCAAATGCAGGTGTGCCATCTTGATCTGCCCACAATAAAAAACCTTCAGATTTTGTGAATGTTATATGTGCATGTGCACTTCTGACATATTTGTTCAATTCCCAATATTGGGAATTGTGCGAATCATCAATAACAATATCATTTTCCCTCTTGTTAATTCCTCGACCAATATAGTATATGATATCTTCTGAAGAATTTAAATAATAAGTTTCCTGTAGCAAACTTCCAGATTGTTTAAATACTTTTATCTCAGCTTTTTGTTCGCTTTGAATGCTATTTTTATCAATAAAAACTCGAATTTCCTCTTGTCCTTTAACTATAGTCCAATTGTCTTTTATATAGTTTACAAGCTCTACATTGCTAAAGTTTAAACCATCATTATTTATTAAATATGCTAAGGTGTCGCTTGCAAAACTTGATATGAGTAAGCTGTTATAAATATTCTTGTCTAAGATACCTATTATAAGCTTTGAATCAGAGAGATCAAGATTCTTACCAGTGTATAATATTCTCAGAGTATGAGCAATTTGTTTCTGCAATTGTGCTTCGAATTTTATGCTGTCATTATAATTCATAATTCATTTGTTTATTTCTTATTTCTTAATGCTTGTAGCAGGTATTTTACCTCCTGTCTTGAATTCTTGAGAGCTTTTGTGAGTTTATTGATAGTAATTTGCATCTCGTAATATTTAGCATCTAGAACAGTTTGACTATTTGTTAATGTTTTACCATATTCAATATATTTTTGAATATAATATTCATGTAATTGTTTCCCATTCAGAAATCTGTCATTTGGAGATTTTGATAAGCATTTCATTATTATTTCTTCTAACCAATCAGGATAGTCTTTTTGATAGTTTTTATTATATTTTTTCTCAAATGCAGCTTTCCTTATTGGGTATATTGCTGGAGGGGTCTTTGATTTATGTGCCTCATACATATCTTTTTGCGCATTAAAATTAATGGCATAGTCATGAGGTGCTGGAAATGGAGGAGTTCCTGCCAACATCATATATAAAATACATCCGAAACTATATATATCAGATTGTTCTGTAATAACATCTTTATCCCATTTTTCTGGTGCTTTATATTCTGGTGCTCCGTTCGTACGTTTACTACTTACAGCAACAGAATCACCTTCAATTGACAATCCAAAGTCTAATAGAATATAGTTGCCATTCTTCCTGCGCATGACATTACCGGGGTGCATGTCATTATGAATCACCTTATATTTATTTACTAATTCTTCTTCCTTTGTCTTGTTTAATAAATATATGGACCCATCATTTGGAGCAGTTTCAAGATTATCGGAATCTGGATCCATACAATACTCATAGATGTCATGATGGCAATATGACAATGCACTTGAAATTTCTTTAGTATATCTAAGGATTTCTTCTATATCGATAAATCCTTTATTTTGTTCAATATAGTCATATAAATTACATCCATCAATATAATCCATTTCCACAAAAGCCTTCTGCTCTTTAAGGTCTGGTTTATATATGTGCACTATATTAGGATGATTGCCATTACCAAGCCTAAGAAGAACTTTACATTCGTCTATAAATTTTCTGTATGAAACAGAATCTTCAGATTCTATAATTTGATTAAGCACTCTTACAGCTCGAACATATCCTAATTGGTTATGTCTAACTTTATATACTTCTGCAAATCCACCTGATCCAAGATGCCCTAAACTTGTATATTCGTCTAAAAATGCCATAGTTATTATTTATATTGTATATAATTATATTTAGCTAGTTGTGGTAATATAACATCTTTTACTAAAGCCATAGCTCGCCCAGAAAGGCCGGAATAAAGCCTTTCCATGCGTACTGCGATGGCAATATCATGATTATGACCATTAACTTTACAATCTCTAATATAACAAATATACCATCCGTCATTTAATTTTCTTTTTTTGCCATTCTTATAAATTATTCTTTCAGGAGTTCCGGTCTTTCCTCCAATTTTATTTTTGTAGAATTTCCCAATTTCGTATTTTTGAGCTTGTTTTACCATATATGAAGACAAAACGGATACTGCTGATTCATTTGTTTTATCTATATATTGAATATACGGAGATTCATAGATAGAATATCCCATTTCTTTCTTCTCAAGTTTATCTGCAATTACATAATTAGTTATAGGCATTTGGCCGTTTCTTGCGACAACTGAAGCGACTCTACACATAGCTAGTGGAGTTGCTACTATCAGACCTTGTCCCCATGCTAATTGCCATTCTGCATCATTAATTTTTCTATACTTTTTTTTGTTGATATATTCGTCAAATTTATTTATTGCATATACTGTATTTTGCTCAAAAAGATTATTCCATTCAACAGACTCTTTCTTCCTTTCTGGATACATTAGTGAGTATGGTAAAATTGGATTAAATTTACCATTTGGAGACATGAAGTTAAAGTTACATTGTACCCCTACAGTTTTATATAATTCACTAAGTTCTTTATATAAGTTAAGCCTATTAACTAGGTTTATAAAGTAACAATTAGATGAAATAACTATTGCTTTTTCCATAGAAACTATTCCATGTGGTTCACCACCTCCATTATTAAAAACTTCTATTCTTTCAATAGGACGGATAAAATAATTTTGTTTAGTAGCTTCCATTCCTATTTTTTTTATTCCAGCCAAAGCAGACATAACTTTTGCTGTAGAACCAGGTGCTGTGGGATATTTTAGTCCAAGATCCATATCAGTGTATGCTTGCCAATTTTGATTTCTGTTATTATCTGAATAGCTTGTACTATTTCCTTTTAATGTATTAATGTTTGGTAATGGATAGTTAGCAGATGTGAGTAAATCTCCACTTTGAGCATCCAATATTACAGCAGACATTCTAAGATATCTCCATTCTTCTCCGCTATAATTTTTTTCTACATAACGTTGCATTTCTTCCTGTATAGAAAACTGAAGTTTTGCATCTACTGTTAAGTGAAGATCTTTAGGTACAATGTCATTAGTGTGCCAGAAACTTGATATCCTATTATTTATGTTTTCAATTCTGTCTCTATTTTTTAATCCATTTTTAAGTATTGGAAGCAACATAGAGTAATCCCTAAGACAATACTCTTCGTTTGTTGTGTATTCTCTAGCAGGCAAAAATGGAGAAATATAGTATTTTGTAGAAGTTAGTCTTAATTTTATTGGATTTCTTTGTTCATCATATAGTAGGTTATCAAAACCTCTTAGATATGATAAATGTCTTCCATCTGCCATATAACCTAGATTTTCTGATAATAATTGCTCATTCAGATCACCTAACATAAAGAACAAATGTTCTTTAAAAGGATATAATCGATTGTCTCCTTTTAATAAAAGATTTTCAATGTTTATATTGCAATCTTCATAATCCATTATATGAGAACGTAACGTATCAATATTATTAGTTGCTAAAATTATGCCATTCCTGTCATAGATATTGCCGGGGTACAACATATCAGTCAGTATAGATATTCTTGGATTATATTCAATAACAGGTGCCCCCTTGCTATTTGTTACAAATAGTGGTCTGATTAAAGTATTATCACGATTAATAAGTTGATAATTACAATAAGTACTACATAGGCATAATGCTATAAAAAGATATATTAGACTCATTGACGCTATTGTATATCTATATTCTTTTGTTATCTGAGATTTTCCTTCTATATTTATAGTATTATTCGTTTTTTTTGACATAGATAGAATCATGCCAAATGCTGCCATATTTAAAATAAGACTTACCTTACCATAACTGAGAAAAGGAACAGTTACACCAGTTAGTGGAATTACTCCAGTGCTGCCTAATGCAATAATAAAAAATTGTATTGCAGTAACTATGACTATACCCATAACAAGATATAGCCCAAAGGTATTTTCTGTCCTATAACCAACATTTAACGAACGCTTTAATAAAATGGACAGTGTGAATATAATAAGTAGTATATATATGAAACCCAAGTTTTCGCCTATACTTGAAAGAATCATATCTGTATGAAAAGCTGGTATTCTATTTGGAAATCCTTCACCAATACCCTGTCCCCAAAATCCTCCAGAGGCAAGAGCCCACAACCCTTCTGCTACTTGTGTATTCTCACCAGCCTTCATTAATGAGTCTCCTAGACCCAACTCTCCCCACGTATTTAAGCACATTTGAGATCTTGAATCAAGACGGTCACCAATAGATTGGAGTACTTCCAAATATGGGATATTAGAAAGAAATTTGAAAATTCTACCTCCGAAAACAAATAATGTAATAATTAAATTGAACATTATTGGTGATTCGTATATTTGCTTTTTTAATAAAAGTCCTCCTAAAATCCATAAGATATACCATATAATTGTAAATAAAGGAGCACATCCTAAAGAATTACCAATGAATAACATAGAGCAAAAGCTGAGAACTCCAGCAAATAACAACATAATATCACTGGTTAAAAATTTAGATATGCTTAAAGTGTTATTGTTTTGTAGATTAATTTTTGATTTTACTGAGGAATATAATAAAACAAAAGAAATTGCTATAACCAAACCAGGCCCCATGTCTCCTAAAAACATGTATAACAATATCAAGAGACCAAGTCCTATAATTATGGCCCACATATATACAATCTTGTTCCTAAACAATCCTGCATTTCCTTCCTGAGAGTATTTTATTATTGCATTCTCATGAACGCTAAAAAACGCAGCCATAAATATAACAACCAAATACTTTGCGATTTCGCTGGGTTGGAAAAGGAAACCGAAATTCAAATTTACTTTCATCCCTCCAACCTCTTGTCCAAGTGGGGTAAATAATAATAAAGTTAAAAATAAGGCTATTAATACGTATGAGAGACCTTTGGGTATTGTTGAATATTTATTTGAAAGCCAGTCGAAACTCAGTCGGTATTTTCCCTGATAAAAATTTATAATATTGAAGAAAAATAATATAAACATTAAACCAATACCAATCTCTATTCCAATTGCAGTATCACCACCTATTAACCGATCTGTTAAGGGGTCGGTCATAGAATACATCATGATAATATTAACACTTGTTAGGAATGCAATACAGGTTATTAAATCTTTCTCAAATTTGAAGTTTGCCTTTTGAGATATAAATGAAAGAATAGCATACAATACAATCCAACTGAATATAATCAGAACAATATCATTCCAATAAGCTTTTTTAAAACTGTTAGGAGAACGTACTATGATTGATTGATCTTTTTTTATTTTGTTCAAAACTGAATTTGAAAATAAAGGAAGCGTTATTGGACGTTGAATGAAAGGTTGCTTGAAAATAAGCATTCCATTGGTTGAGACAGAGTCTAGACTTCCGCCGAATGTACCTTTGGCACTTCCATATTGATATTTAACAGAAATAGGTAAAACACTATAACTTTTTTTTAAGTCAAGTCCACTAAAAATAACGTTCCCATCTTTGTTGGTCTTTTTATATCCTATAATGCTATCAGGGCCCCCTAAAGACGATATAAATTTATCACTATGCTCTGATAGTCGAACGACAACACCTTCACATGGAATGTATTCTTTTTTAAGCAATCTATTTACTATTTCATCGAAACGACCTTTTGGTTCTCTATTTTCTACGACTGTTGCGCGTATTATGCCATTTTGTTTTTGAGAAGAGCTATCTTCTATGTTAACCATGCTTTTAATCAGATTTTCCTTTTCTGATTGTATATCTAATACTTTATTTTTATAAGAAGTACTTCCATTTTTTTTTATTTCTTCAATAGTTAAGCGCCATGCATTTTTTTTAAAGTCATCAATGTCTTCAATTGTTTCTCCATTATCAAGACGTTTCTTAATTATTTGGGCAATGAATAATGCATCATCTTGAGAATCTACATAATTTCTTTCTAATAGAAAATTGGAGAAAAACTGCGTTGAGATTGGCTTAGATAAATCAATAATATCTTTATTCTTAAATTTTGATTCTACCTCATCGAAGTAATCTGAATAATTGTTTATAAGTGACCATGACATGATACCTATCACGGTAATCACTGTGATAAAAAATAAAAGAGAAGTATTTAGTAAACCTTTTTTCATGGCAAAATTATTTTGACTTTATGTATTTTATACTAGGATATCTTTTATAAAATATTGTCTTACCTTTAACTGAAACAGAGTAATTGTAAAATGCAACAGAATCTATTTTGAATGCGATAGGATCTTGTTTAATATATTCGATTACGTAATCATTTAGATCTCTTATAGACGCTATTTTCTTCTGTTCAAGCCCATTATCAAAAAATAGTAGATGATTCTTATCTAAACTAACAAAAAAGTCTTTCGCAACATCTATATTGGTTTCATCTGTTATGTTTAGAAGAATATTTTGTACAAAATCTGG
Organism: uncultured Phocaeicola sp.; assembly: GCA_944320815.1. Classification (GTDB taxonomy): domain Bacteria; phylum Bacteroidota; class Bacteroidia; order Bacteroidales; family Bacteroidaceae; genus Phocaeicola. The sequence goes on from CALUIZ010000013.1 coordinate 9,327, forward strand.
CATATTGAATTCGTATGAATAATCGCAATACACACTATCTATTGTTGCTACAGGAAAAGCTCGTAAAAAAATTTTGCAACTTCTTTTAGGATAGAGTGTATCATTATGAAGAATATATGTCTCAACTTTTTCCCAGTCTATTTTATTTCCATTAGCTTGAGTATTCGAACTCACATACATTTTTACCTTTACTGAATCTGGGGCAGAAAAACATAAATATCCTTTTGTCGTAAGATGATCTTCAATTATTGGTCTAATGTAAGTAATTGAATCATTTTTATTTGATTGATCTTCTATGTTATTCTTAGGTTCAGGCTTTGGCCATATCAGTATTAGTACAATAGTGACACAAATGAAAAGAAATAGAATAAAGATTTTTTTCTTATTTGTCTTTATCCATGAAATTGTAATGCTTATCCACGAAGTTATGGGCTTTTTGTCATTTAATAGGATGTAGTGACATAACTCTAAATTATCTCCATTTTCATCGTACTTATTTTTAATACGAATATAACATATAGTTTCAAAATCTTCCTTAAGAATATTATGACTTTCTATGATCTTACCATTTTGTAAATCAAATATAACATATGCTTCTGAAATATCCTTGACTTGGGCCAGTGACATTTCTTGCATCTGCATATCTGTCATATTATTATAATTTGCACAGATGACCTTATTTTCAAATTCAAGAAGTACGATGCCATCTAATTCATTAGGAATTATGTACATAATTGATTATATTGTATAGTTATTATTTACTACGACCATCTAAACATTCAGATCTTGATATGTCGCCCAAACGAACTACAGGAATAGTTGTTTTAGGTTTAATTATTGCATATATAGTCATCTCTTTTTTCTCTATTTCCTTATGTTCACTATTTCGAAGTTCTGGATTTTTGTTGAATATATCAATTACTCTATAAGTCTGATAGAAACAAACAGTTCTGCTGTAGAGTATACATCCATCACTTAATTTTTTTACATATTTCCAATCTCCAGAAGATCCGTTCAAAACTATTTTATCATATCTAATTTCATATTTACGTCTTTTTAGGGTGTTATTACTAGATTGTGTTAGTAAATTATTAAAATATTTGTGTATAGGTTTATGATTTTCTATACCTGTACTTGTAGTTGTGGTCATTTGGCGAGGATCTTCATAATAATTATAAAAATCTTTTCCTACTTCACTTATTATCTTTTTCTTGTCGTTATAACTAATGCCATTCGTTGTGCCAACTTTTACAATACAATCACAGAATCTTTTTGCAAGGACATTTGCTTGCGCGTTTATCTTTTTGATGTTTGTTTCATTAATAGACGACTGTCCATAAATAACAATACTGTGATTTAAAAACAACAATGTTAAAATAAACAAAATCTTCTTCATGATTTTTTTATTTTTAAAAACTCCATGTATATCCAATAGAAAAATCGAGTGAACATCCCTCTTTATATCCTGGGGTAATTACATATCCAAGTCCCAAATTTAAATATTCATGTCGCTCTAATGGTATCCGAAAGTCCACTGATGGTCTCATGGCAAAATGAATTTTTATCGGATCTTTATAATAGTAATCTTTATAATATGCTTTATATGAATATATATCTTCTAAGTCAGGAAGCATTGGATCTAATTTTTCGTATGAATATTTTGTATAACCATATGCTGTTTCTAGGAAATATATATTGCGTGAAAGAGCAATGCCTGTGCCAAAATTAAAACTAACCCAATTAGTAATATTCACTCCAGCTTGTAAAAGAAACAATGAACGTGCAGTGTACTTTTTTGCAGAGTTATATGGGTCCATTAGAGAGCTATAGTTGGATGTTTCAGGCTTTACTGTTTCAGAATGTATCTTATACATGTCTTCTTTGATTGTATTCGAACCATCTATGAATATCTCTGTAATCCAAATGTCCTTATGAGACTTCCAACCTCTATAGGTGTCAAAATTTGTAGCTATGAGGCCACCAAAAGAAAATCTCGTATCTTCAAAGTGACATTTATAAGAAATTCCTATGCCATATTTAATATTGTATGAAAGGTCAATTTGATTAAGGTTATAATTGTCATCAACATCAAAGAAATCACACCAATAACATGGATTCACATCTCCAGATTGAGTGATAACTATTGTCTGTTGTCTGTTTGTATTATTTTGACTTAGAGTTAAGGAATAAGAACAATTATTCTTAGAATAGTTTTGTGGAATAGAACCTGCAATTACCCCATTAACTAATTTTATATTATCTATGCGTGATTTTCCTGTTTGCTTAATCAACGAATAATCTAACAAGCTTATTTTTTTGTCTGTCTTATCAAATCCTGGGTAGCTTTTAGTTTGTATATAATAAGAATTCATTTTACAATGCCATTCACCCCCAATTGAAGATAAATGAGTTATTGATTGCCCTTTATTAATAGTAAATATTGTATCATTAGTATAAACAGGATATACTTTTTGAATATTAGGTTTCTCAATATTAATTTCTAATATAGAAATTTCTTTTCCCTCACCATTATACCTTACAATAAGACTAATTGGTTCATCCTTAATTAAGAAATCTTCACTACCACCTTCTTTGAAGTTTGCATTTGAACGTTTTAATATGCCATTAACTTGCCATCTTTGATCATCAGATGATTGGCTCATCGGTTTTACATTAATTTTACGATTTGAGATGTCAAATGTGTGATTTATATTTCTTCCCTCTATGTTTTTTTGTGAGTAATTTTTAATAAAAAAAACCATGTCAAAATCATGACCATTATAACGAAAATAATTTCCTCCTCCAGTTGTAATATTTTTATTACCAAATGTTGACTCAAACACATGTGCAGGGATGGGATCGAATTCATCATTGAGATAAGAAAGATCATCAAAAAATAAACCTAACGAGTTAATTATCGTTGTACGCTTAACTTCTTCATTTTGGGCTTTAATGCTATTACAAAAAAGGCCAAAGATAAATATTATAAAAAAACATCTCATGTGTCTAATTATTTTATTCGTACTAAGCTTGTTTTAATAGAAATGCCTATATCGTTATTATCATTATCGCGATAATACATTTTCATTGAATATTCATGATTTCCAGAACTAATATCGCTTGTAACCTGAAACTTATGTACATAGGGAATTACTCGTTCAGTAGCAATCTTTACATTATCCCAATAGAATTCTACAGAGTCTGTTTGGGAATTAAATGTAGGTACCATTGTTATTACATCTCCAGATTGATAGTCAAATCCTACATCTACTTCATCTTCATAACATGCTTGTAGAGTCAATACGGATATAAAAACACATACACTTTTCTTCATATTAATAAAAATTAATATTATTATGGCTTTTGAACGAATTTAAAAGCCAACTATAAAACAAATTTAGTAATATTCGTCTTTATTATTCACAAAAATAATAAAATTACTTCAAAAACAAGTTGTATTTTTGAAATATTCCAAATATTTTCAATTTTACAACATTATATAATAGAAACGAATGCTTAGAGCTTGTTTAAATTTTAATATTGAAAGAGTGTTTCTCCTTTCCGCGAAAATGATTATTTTTAAGTTACCACACTTGAAATAATTATGTATCCGACGGATTTAGAAGAAACACAGTGGCAAGTTATCAAGAAAATCTTGAACCTGCAAGCAAGAAAGCGAGAATCACCCAATATTGTCCTAAATAAAATTAGGGAATGATGTAACTTGCGGCATTGCAGAATGTCGCAAATACAATTACGCTTTAATCCCCCTATGCTAGAATTGTGTTGTCCGGTGGAGGCGTAAAAGGCTCGTCAAGCCATTTGAAGAGGTCTATTTTGGTGAACGTGTTAAGCCTGAGCGAGACGACAAGGTTTGCCAAGGCCCATTTGTATTTTGCGATGCGTTTAAGCCAACATAAAAGCAGCATGGTCGTCAAAGCCGTCCATATCTGTGTTTCCACGGCGTTACGTGATGTTCCGATGAAACTTTTTATGCGCAGCAGTTGCTTGAGGTTCCGGAAGAAAATCTCAATCTCCCATCGTGCCTTGTAGAGCGCGGCGATTGTCGATGCGGCCAGTGAAAAATTATTGGTGAGGATTTTCACCACGTATTGGTGTTCCTCGTTCCACACGGCGATGCGGCGCAGCCTTTTCGGATATTTTGCCCTTGCAGCGGGAAGTTCCAGTTCTACCGTCTCGTCCATCAGCACGTTTTGCGCTCGTTTTTCCGGCAAGGGACGTTCTTTAACCCTTGTATAGCGGATATTGTCCTTGTGCCGCACAACAAAGAACACATGGTTGCTGTCCCAATGGTTGAGCAGCGCGTAATCACAGTATCCCCTGTCGGCAACCACGACGCTGAATGGTTGCACGTCCATATCAAAAGAGGCTTTGTTGTCCGCCACCTTCCCGTCCGTAATGTTCACGAGTTCAGGCAGGAGACTGTCGTAGTCAAGGAGCGTGTGCATCTTTACTGCCCCTTTCTTCGTTGTGTAATGCGCCCAGTCGTATATCGAGAGGGTCAAGGTTATAAGTGTGGAGTCAAGCAGCCTTATCGGCATCTTGAAACGGAACTTTCCACGTTGCCGCTCTGCCTGCTGTCCGAAATGCCGGAGCAGCATGTAGTATATCTCGCGGAAGACCGAGCTGTCACGGCGGGCGTTCTGATATGCCACTGTCGACTTTGACGGGGCACGGCTGATGCCGAGATGGTTAAGGTTCCCGGTAGCTGATTTCAGCCCGTTGGATATGTCTCGCACGGAATCGCACCCGGAAAACTGGCTGAATATCATGCTGACGAACTGGCTCCAGGTGTTGTAGCCCTTGCTGTGCTTGTCCGTTCCCGACTTTTTGATGATTCTCCTAATCTTTTCTTTGGGCAACTGAGAGATTATCTGCGCGAATAGTGTTATATTTGCCATAGGAAGTAGATGAGTTGGTAGCTCTCCACTAAGATAGCCTTTTTGCTCCTTAGTGGCTACTTCCTTTCTTTATTTCTTCATCTTTATTTAGGACAATATTGAGAATCACCCTAAATAATTATTATTTGGAGGAATAGAACCGGACACTTACTTTTGTAAAGTCAAAGGATGATTAACGAGAGAGTTACTTCTCATACAAGGACAGAAAGACAAGATAATATCAACCTTGGTGTTTCACTTTGAGAAGAAGCAGCCTAGGCCCAACTGCCCCGATAGGGACTCATAGCCAACAAGACAAGTGAGGCAAAGAGCAAGATAGTAGAGCTAAGAATCTGTTTTAAATCACCTTATTCATGAGAAAAAGGCAACGGCCTGTTTTGATGCAAGTACTTCGTTACTTTAATAAAAACAAACGCTTGCTTTTTGCTATACAAGCGGAAGCCTTCTCCGACCGACAAGTCTCCCAATTTAAACAGCTCTAAATTTACCTCTATAACAGCGAACATTATCCGAACGGAAAACACTTTCATCTGTCATCAGCTTGTTATTGTCATAATGTCTCACAACCGGGCACTCAGTCCGAGCAGTGACTTTACAAAAAATTGAAAACGACATCCTGTCTCTGCGTCTTTGCATAAGTATAAAAAAGAAAGCTTCCAGAGCACATACAGACTGGTTTCCGCCAAAAGACAAATAATACAGCCAATTCATCTTTTTATCTTAATTCAATGCATAACTTGCATATCCCGAACAAAAAGCCTACATTTGCATTCAGAATTGGTTCCGCCTGTCTGTTCAGGCTGGCGGATTAAAAGGGAATCGGGTGAAAATCCCGGACAGTCCCGCTGCTGTGAAGCTTCAAGAATCTTTCGGAGAAGGCTCATTACCACTGGCGCACGACAGAAACACGCCGGGAAGGTTCCGAAAGAGAAGTCAGTCAGAAGACCTGCCAATGTTACATGTTATCCGTATGCGAGGACAATGCGGTTAATTGTTTTTTATTACATTGTTATATGATTGGACAGAAAAGTCGGCTTGTCTGGCTACTGTTGTTCTTTGTGGCAGGAAGTGGCATATCCATGCTCCGCGCCCAGAATTCAACGGACAGCCTGCAGCATTTGGATGAGGTGTTAGTGACCGCCCGTGCCCTGCAGAAAGAAATCATTCCGGTGCAGAAGCTTTCGGGGGAAGAGCTCCGACGTCTCGGCTCGCACAATGTGGCCGATGCGTTGCGCTATTTCTCCGGCGTGCAACTGAAAGACTACGGAGGCATCGGGGGACTGAAGACCGTCAACATCCGGAGCATGGGCACCAACCATGTGGGAGTGTTTTATGACGGCATCGAACTGGGAAACGCACAGAACGGGACAGTTGACTTGGGACGCTTCTCATTGGACAATATGGAAAGCGTCACACTTTACAACGGACAGAAAAGCGCAGTGTTCCAGTCGGCCAAGGATTTCGGTTCGGCCGGAACGGTATACCTCCAGACACGGACACCGAAATTCAGTGAAGAAAAAGATTACAATGTCAAGGCTACATTCAAGACCGGCTCGTTCGGGGTGGTCAATCCGGCTATACTCTGGGAGCAGAAGCTGAACGACAGACTGGGCAGTTCGTTCAGCGCGGAATATATGTACACTACCGGAAAATACAAGTTCCGCTATGCCACAGAAGGCGGATATGACACCACTGCAGTGCGCCAGAACGGAGACGTGAACGCGCTGCGCATTGAACACGGCCTTTACGGAAACATGGAAGACGGATACTGGCGTACCAAGCTCTATGCTTATTTCTCCGACAGGGGATATCCGGGAGCGATTGTACGCAACAAGTTCACGCACGAAGACCGTCAGAAGGATGCCGACTTTTTCGCGCAGGGTATGTTCCGTAAAGATTTCTCGGAACGGTATCACTTCATGGCGAGCGCGAAATATTCATACAATTACCTGCACTATCTGGCCGACCCCAACCGGGACGAATCGCTGATGTACATCAACAATGTCTACCGCCAGCAGGAAGTGTATGCTTCCACTGCCAACTGTCTGGACCTGACTTCTTTCTGGAGCCTCAACCTTTCGGTCGACTGGCAATTCAACCTGCTCAATGCGAACCTGAAAGACTTTGTCTATCCGCGCCGGAACACGGGACTTTTTGCCGCCGCGACCGCTCTGAATTTCGACCGCTTCAAATTGCAGGCCAGTCTGCTGGGCACGTTCGTGTCCGACCGTCTGCGGGAAAAGGGCAACGCCGCTTCCGACAAGATGGAGTGGACTCCTGCGCTGGTGATGAGCTACCGCCCTTTTAAAAGAATCGGCTTGAATTTCCGTGCGTTCTACAAACGGATTTTCCGCATGCCTACGCTCAACGACTTATACTATACCTTCGTGGGCAACGCCTATCTTGAACCGGAATATACCGACCAATATAACATAGGTGTAACCTACGAAAAGCAGTTCCCCAACTTATGGCTGCAACGGATTGAAGTGCAGGCCGATGCCTACTACAATGAAGTGGAAAACAAAATCGTGGCCACTCCTACTTCCAATTTCTTCCGCTGGACGATGGTCAATCTGGGGGAAGTGGAAATCAGAGGCATTGATGTGGCACTACAAACCGACTGGAAACTGGGGCATGAAGCGTATCTCAGCGGACGTGTGAACTACACCTACCAGAAAGCGCAGGACTTTACCGACCCTGCCGATGAGTTCTACGGAGGACAGATTCCCTATATTCCCTGGCACAGCGGTTCGGCGGCCCTCAATCTTTCATGGCGTTCATGGGAAGCAAGCTACAGCTTCATCTACACAGGTGAGCGGTACTCCTCGCAAGCTAACCTGCCGGTCAACTATCAGCCTTCGTGGTACACCAGCGACTGTTCCATAGCGAAGAGCCTGCGCATCAACGCCCACGAACTGAAACTCACGCTGGAAGTCAACAATCTGCTGAACCAACAATATGAAGTCGTTTCCTGCTATCCCATGCCGGGAACAAACTTCAAGTTTATCGCACAATATACATTCTAAACATACCGACATGAAAACCGAAAAGTTTCAGCTCATATCATTGTTTCTGGTGGTTCTGGCCACCGGCTGCCGGAAAGAACTGCCTGTGCTCGATTCCGAAAGAGAATTCGTGGCCTATCCCACCGACCCGCAGCGCATCGAAGGGTTCTTCCTGCTGAACGAGGGGAATATGGGAAGCAACAAATGCACGATCGACTTCTTCAACGCGCGGGGAGGATATTATCTGCGCAACATTTATCCGGAAAGCAACCCCCACATCGTAAAGGAACTGGGTGATGTGGGCAACGACATACAGATACACGACGGAAAGCTGTATGTGGTGGTCAACTGCTCGCACTTCGTGGAAATGATGGACGTACGTACGGCAAAGCATCTTGGAAGCGTGAACATAACCAATTGCCGCTACATTACATTCAACGGCGACAAGGCATACGTCAGTTCGTATGCCGGACCGGTACAGATTGATCCGGAGGCGCGTCCGGGAAAAATCGTGGAGTTCGACACGAATACGCTCCAGATTACCCGTGAGGTGGTGGTGGGCTACCAGCCGGAAGAGATGGTCATCACCGGAGGGCGTCTGTATGTGGCTAATTCGGGAGGCTACCGCTATCCGAATTATGACCGCACCGTATCCGTGATTGACCTTAAAACTTTCCAGGTGGTCAACACGATTGATGTGGCCATCAACCTTCACCGTATGGAACTGGACAGAAGAGGAAGGATTTATGTCTCTTCACGTGGAGACTACTACGGAACAGGGTCTGACATTTATGTCATCGACACCTCCACCGAAACCGTAACCGGAAACCTGGGAATCCCCGCCAACGAAATGTGGATGGACGGAGATTCCATTTACATCACTTCCGCCGAATGGAGCTATACGGGCGGAAAGAATGAAATCAGATACCTCATTTATGATACGGCACAGGAAAGAACGGTGTCGGACAACTTCATCACCGACGGGACGGACAAGGAAATCCGGCTTCCCTACGGAGTGGCGGTGAACCCGGAGACGAAGGAAATCTATGTGAGCGATGCCACCGACTATGTCACTCCCGGCTATCTTTATTGCTTCACTCCTGACGGAAAGAAGCAATGGAGCGTGCGCACGGGCGACATTCCGGCGCATTTCGCCTTCACTACCGAAGAGTTCTACTACAACAGCACTCCGCAGGAAACCACTTCCTCGGCATACATCACGAAAGTGCTTGAATATATGCCGGCTCCGGGACAGTTTGTCAATACGATGCCGGAATATGAAGAAGGCGACACGCAGGATGACATGAACCGGAAAGCACTCGAAGCCATCGGAAACGACCGGCGCGGCATGGTGTCATTAGGAGGATATGGAGGATACATCACCGTGGGATTCGACCACCGGATTGAGAACAGGCCGGGACTGAAAGACTTCCGTGTGCTGGGCAATGCCTTTTCCGGTGCGTCCACCGTCAGAAGCGGAGGAAGCTATGAACCGGGAATCATCCAGGTGGCACTCGATGAGGACAAGGACGGAAAGGCCGACGGCGGAGTCTGGTATGAGATTGCCGGAAGCGCGCATCGGGATGTCACGCAAGAGTCATGGTACGGGACGGCCCAAAACGCCGGAAACGACATGAACTTCTACACGGATTATGAAATCACTTACTACGCGCCGGAAACGGAACCTGTAGGCGACTATGAAAACTATATCCGATGGGAAGACAACAAAGGCGGCCAAGGATATGTCGCCAAGAATATATACCACTCACAGACCTATTATCCGCAATGGATTACGGAACGTGAACTGAAGTTCAGGGAAAGCCGCCTTCCACAAAACGGCATCGATGAAAGCGGGAAGGGAACCTATTACGTGCTTTATCCGTTTGCCTTCGGCTATGCGGACAATGCCGTGAATTCCGGCGATGAGTCGGCCATCGACATTGACTGGGCCGTGGATGCCGACGGGAACAAGGTTTCGCTTCCGGGAATTGACCTCATCCGAATCTATACTGGAGTACACCAGCAGAACGGGTGGATAGGCGAATGCTCTACGGAAGTCCTCGGAGTGGAAGACCTTCATCTGTTGGGAGAGGAAATAGCGACAAGGTAACAGCGACAAAACAACATTAGTGTACAAGCAGGTTCAAAAACAGAAAAGAATCTGCGAGGGAAAGGGACACGCTTTTGGGAACATTGTCATATTAATATAAACATCTAAAAATCAAAACAAAATGAAAAAGTTATTCAAAGTTTTGGCTCTTTTTGTAGCCGTCGGCCTGGTTGGCTGTAGTAAGGATGAGGTTCCGAATCCGGATGGAGACGATACCGGACTTTCCGGTGAACCTGCATTCAGTCTGACTGGAGAAACAGACGAAACGCTCTCTCATGTGCTGGTTTCCGGCGAGCAGTACACAGTGGCGTTCCAGGCGGAAAATGTGAATGTCACCGCAAGCGGACTGCCGGAAGGCTGGACAACGACAATTGACGAGGAGGCGGGAAATATCGTTGTTACAGCACCTGCCGAGGGAGAAGGGGAAAGCGATGCGACTCTTCGGGTAACCGCGACGGGAGCGGATGCACAGACCCTTACGGCAGATGTGGATTTTCACTATGTGGCAACTTTCGATGATCCGGAGGGGACATTCGTATTGAACGAAGGAAACATGACCACAGAGAACGGTTCGCTCATCTACATTACTCCGCAAGGCTATGTGGTGAACAACGTATACAGACGGGTGAACGGCACGTATCTGGGAAACGTGACGCAGGACATGTATTTCCACGACGGAAAGATTTATATCATCTCCCAGAACGGAGACACAAATCCTACAGGTTCTTCGTTTGAGAATGACGGGATGCTTGTGGTGGCGGACGTGCGTACTTTAAAGAAAATAAAGGCTTATTCAAAAGAGGACCTTGCCGGACTGGACTGGCCGACTCATATTGCCGTGCCTGATGAACAGCATGTGTATATCCGTGACAACAAGGGAGTGTGGCGACTGAACATGGACGACACTTCACTGGCTTTTGTGGAAGGCTCTGAAGGCGCGCCGAAGTCACGGTTTGCGGTTGTGAACGGAAAAGTGTACACTTATTATAACACTTCATACAATCTACCGGGACTTTATGAAATCAATGAGACCGGCGGCACCAAGTTGTCCCTCACAAAATTCGATGGAATAACAGGCATAGCTGCATCTTCCGACAATGAACTTTGGATAATGAGTGCGCTTACCTTCGGTGAAAGGTATATCGGAAAATACAATCCGGATGACAAGGTTCTAAAGACGAATGTAATCAGTGAAGAAGCCAATGAAGCCTACAACTGCACGTTCGCCGCTCACGGCAACATCATTTATTATGCCAGCGGGACCTCCATCTATCGCGTGAACTTCAACCCGGAGAACACAGACAAAGGTCCGCAGGACGAAATGCTTGTCGACCTTTCCAACCTCGATGACAACGCAAGAGAACTCTACAATGGTCTGGGAGTCCATCCTGTAACGGGACACGTATATGTCAACACAATCAAAGGGGTAGGGAATTTCTTCACGACCAACTCCATCTGGGAGTTTGACTTTGACGCAAATCCGGACACTCCGGTACACAGGTTTGACAATTATACCCGCTTCCCGGCCGGAGCATTCTTCAACGATAAATGACAATATAACTAATACATCTCTTGACTTATGAAAAAGATATACGTCTTATTCTTGACTTGTGCGTTGCTGGTTGCCTGCAACGATGAAAACGTGGAAAACTCCGGTTCTGGAAGCAGCGTTCCGGAAACTTCCCTCAGCGGTTATGCCGACCCGAACGGAATACTGATACTCAACCAAGGAACCTATACGCTTGAAAATGCCTTCCTCTCCTATCTCGCTCCTGACGGGACGATAGAGGCAGACGCTTACAGAAACGCAAACGGAACGGAACTGGGGAATGATGGTGTAGGTCTCTATATGCGCGACGGGAAACTATATATTCTGTGTAATGACTGGCGAAAGGTCGAAGGCAAAGAAAACAATGACGGACTTCTGGTCATAGCGAATGCGGAAACTCTGCAGAAAGAGAAATCGTTCAGAAGGGAAAAGATGAAGTTCGCCCATCCGATAAACGATGTGCAGGAAGAAGTGGACGAAAGCATGAGAGGCATCGCCGCATTGGACGAACGCAACATATTCATCATAGCGCAGGGGGTGCTCCGTTTTGACAGTACTACCGGAGAACTGAACCTCATGGAGGGAGCATACGAAATAGGCAATAAGGGATCGGCCAACACCGTGGAATCGACAGTCTCTCCGAGAGGCATGCTCACCGCAGGCGATTGTCTGTATGCCGCTGCCGGAGGTTTCTGGTCTTCAACCGCACTCCTTGAATTTGCAAAAGGGAAAGATGAAGTGAACCGCCGGCTTGAACTGGGGAAAGGGGACCAGATAAGCGGGATGTGTCTTACGGATGACGGAACATTGGTCGTAGGTACATACACCAGAGGGAAGGATACGGGTTATCTTTACTTCATTGACTTGGAAAGCTGGTCTGTAAAAGAACAGAAAAACATCCCGGCCAACATCTCGGCAGGTTCGGGCGACACTTCCGGAATCACGTATCTGAACGGCTGCATTTATTTTACGGGAGCGGAAGAAACAGAGTTCACCTCAGTGCTGAACACCACCGTCAGTCGCTATTCGATTGCCACGGGGAAAGTGGAAAAAGACGTCATCAACATCAAAGCTGACGCGCCGTCTGCCGAGTATCTGGACTGCTGTCCCGTGGCAGACCCGGCCACCGGCCGCCTTTACGTGGCGGCATCCGACACGAGAATGGAAGGCCAAGTCCCCAATTCGCACTTGCTGGTTTACGATTGCAGCGGGGAGAAACCCCAATTCATACGGAGCATACCCAACGTCACTCATTATGTGAACGGCATCTACCCAATGTCAAGATTCTCAAATAATTGAGAATTGTCTGAAATTTTTGCGGAAAAGTGTAGGAGAAACACTATAAATGTTTATATTTGCCATTGATAACTCATTAACAACATTACCATGAACAAACACTTAGCCTTTCTCTCAGCACTGGCCATCACAGCAGGGCTGAATCTGAATGCCCAGAACGTCAACCAGCTGACGGTGCAGACAAACAAAATCGGCGCGGAAATCCAACCTACCATGTATGGACATTTTTTCGAAGACATCAATTTCGGTGCTGACGGAGGACTGTATGCAGAACTCGTCAAGAACCGTTCGTTTGAATTCCCTCAGAACCTGATGGGATGGGACACCTTCGGAAACGTCACTCTGCAGAATGACGGGCCGTTTGAGCGCAACCCCCATTATGTACGTCTGGGGAACCCCGGACATGCGCACAAGCGTACGGGAATCGAGAACGAAGGTTTCTTCGGCATCGGAATCAAAGCTGACGAACCTTACCGCTTCAGCGTATGGGCCCGCGGAGAGAACCAGAAAATCAGAGTGGAACTGATAGACAATGCATCTATGGGAGAGACTCAGGTTATTACTTCAAAAGACCTGACCGTCAACTCGAAAGAATGGAAAAAGTATGAGGTAATACTCACTCCGAAAGCTACTTTTGCCAAAGCTCATCTCCGTATCTTCCTGGCTTCATCTGGAACCGTGGATTTGGAACACGTTTCGCTGTTCCCGGTCAATACATGGAAAAACCGCGAAAACGGCTTGCGTAAAGACCTGGTGCAGGCGCTGCTCGACACGAAGCCGGGCATTTTCCGCTTCCCCGGAGGATGTATCGTGGAAGGAACGGACATTGAAGACCGCTACCAGTGGAAAAATTCGGTAGGTCCTGTAGAAAACCGTCCCTTGAACTCCAACCGTTGGGAATATACTTTCCCGCACCGTTTCTATCCCGACTATCACCAGACATACGGAATGGGATTCTTCGAACTCTTCCAACTGGCTGAAGACTTGGGAGCGGAGCCGTTGCCTGTGGTCAATTGCGGTCTTGCATGCCAATACCAGAACAATACACCCGACGCACATGTCAAAGTGGAAGATTTGGGCAGCTATATACAGGATGCACTTGACCTGATTGAATTCGCCAACGGAAGCACTGACACCGAATGGGGAAAACTCCGTGCGGACATGGGGCATCCGGAACCGTTCAACCTGAAGTTCATCGGTGTAGGAAACGAGCAATGGGGACCTGAATATCCGGAACGCCTGAAACTGTTCGTTGAGGCTATCCGTAAGGCATATCCGGACATCAAGATTATCGGCTCATCCGGACCGAACTCGGAAGGAAAGGATTTTGATTATCTTTGGCCGGAAATGAGAAAGCTGAAGGTGGATCTGGTGGATGAACACTTCTACCGCCCGGAAGACTGGTTCCTGAAGTCAGGAAGCCGCTATGACAATTACGACCGGAAGGGCCCGAAGGTATTCGCGGGAGAATATGCCTGTCACGGAAAAGGAAAGAAATGGAATCATTTCCATGCCTCATTGCTGGAAGCCGCTTTCCTTACGGGAGTGGAACGCAATGCCGATGTGGTTCACATGGCGACTTATGCTCCGCTGCTGGCCCACGTGGAAGGATGGCAGTGGCGCCCGGACTTGATCTGGTTCGACAATCTCCGTTCGGTACGCACATGCAGCTGGTATGTACAGTCCATCTACGGACACAACCGGGGCACGAATGTGGTTCCTCTGACAATGGACAAGAAACCGGTGAGCGGACAGGAAGGACAGAACGGGCTCTTCGCCAGTGCTGTATGGGATGAACCGACCCAGACATATATCGTGAAGGTAGTCAACACTTCCGACAAAGTACAGAAGCTGAATCTGGAATTCGCCGGACTGAAAAAATCGTTCCAACTGACCGACGGCAAATGCACCACGCTTCATTGCGACAACCCGGAGGCAGAAAACACACTGGACGAACCGAACAGGATTGTTCCGAAAGAAACTTCCGTCAGCATTGAGGGGAACGCACTGGATACGGAAATCGGCCCGATGACGTTCGCTATGTACAAGTTCGTAAAGTCAAAGAAATAATCCTACAAGACACAGGAAATGGACAAAATCCGCCGCCGTGACAAACACGGACGGCGGATTTTGTCCATTTTATACACTCAAACATTCCGTCTACCATTCTCCATACGTGCAAAGGCGATATCCCAGAAACAAAAGATAGCCGCACGAAAGAAGCAACATCGTCGCGACAATCCCCCAAGCTTTCCATCTGTCATTTGAACCAGTCTGCATTTTCAGTCCCTTTTTTATTGAGACATCAAAGTTTGCCTTTTCATATGACAAAACGATGAAAAACAGATGACTTGTACATGAAAATCTCTCCTTTCCTGAAAATCCCTTAACACCGAATGAGAGACTATTAATTCATGTTATAAAACATAATTTTCCCATGAAAACGCTTGCAGATAACCGGAAAGTCCGTATCTTTGCAACGTGTTTTTCATAGTATTAGATTTTAAGGTTAACAAAGGTTGGAGTACAGCGGTACTCCTTTTTTTATGTCCGCACGTCATTTCGTCTGAGTATAGCCGTCCGCTTTCAGCAAATCAATGACCCGCTGTTTCAATTCTCCCTGAATCAGAATCTCCCCGTCCTTCACGGAACCTCCCACGCCGCATTTCGTCTTCAGCAATCGCCCCAGTTCCTTCAGGTCGTCTTCCCGGCCTGTGAATCCGGATACAACAGTCACCGTCTTTCCTCCACGCCCCTTCTTTTCGATATTCACGCGCAGCTTCTGCCTGTCCTTTTCAGGAGTTGCCTCCTCTTCCTCCGCCCCGTCGTCATAGCGGAAATCGGGGTTGGTCGAATACACGATGTTCAGGCGGTCTTTCCAGTCATTCTTCTTCATGTCAAAATATCTTTAAATGCTCAAAGGTAAGAACATTTTTTATTATTCCCTTTATTCGTTTGCGGATAAAAGCGTATTTTTGCAATGATGAACTGTTATTGAATAAACGATATGCTGATGGCAGAACGGATGCATAAGAATATGGACAAAATACCTGAGCCGACCCTGCGCAGACTCCCGTGGTATCTTTCAAGCGCAAAGCTGATGAAAGAGAAGGGAGAAACGTATGTGTCGTCTACCCAGATTTCGCGCCAGATCAATATCGACGCTTCGCAGATAGCCAAAGACTTGTCGTATGTGAACATTTCCGGACGGACGAGAGTGGGATATGAAATCGACCGTCTGGTGGACGTGCTGGAGGATTTTCTCGGCTTTACCAACATGCATCGGGCTTATCTCTTCGGTGTGGGAAGCCTGGGCGGTGCCTTGCTCCGCGACTCCGGTCTGGCGCATTTCGGGCTGGAGATAGTGGGAGCCTTCGACATCAATCCGAGACTGGTGGGAACGGCAATCAATGGCATCCCCATCTACCACACGGATGATTTTGAGCGACACATTAAAACCGACGGAGTGAAAATCGGCGTACTGACCGTACCCATCAACATCGCGCAGGAAATAACCGACAAGATGACGGAGGGCGGAATCAAGGCGGTGTGGAACTTCACTCCGTTCCGTATCCGTGTGTCCGAAGGAATCGTCGTGCAGAACACCTCACTCTACGCTCATCTGGCCGTCATGTTTAACCGTTTGAATGAACTCGTAAAGAAATAACCCATGAAGATTATAGCCGTAGGCATGAACCACCGGCCGCATTGCGAAGAATTGCATGCCGGAGAACCCGTACCGGAAGAACCGGTGATTTTTATGAAACCCGATTCGGCCATACTGAAAGACGGGAAACCGTTCTTCATACCCGACTTCTGCAGGCAGGTGGATTACGAGACGGAACTGGTGGTACGCATCAGTCGTCTGGGAAAGAACATCGCGGAACGTTTCGCGCACCGCTATTATGATGCCGTAACCGTAGGCATAGACTTTACCGCACGCGACCTCCAGCGGAAATTCCGTGCGGAAGGCAGGCCGTGGGAACTCTGCAAAGGATTCGACAATTCGGCAGCCATCGGCGACTGGATTCCTGTGGAACGTTTTGCAGACATCCAGAACATCCGTTTCCATCTGGACATCGACGGCAAAACGGTGCAACAGGGAAACACATGCGACATGATTTTCAATGTAGACCGGATCATTGCTTATGTGAGCCAGTTCTGCACTCTGAAGATAGGTGACTTGCTCTATACGGGAACCCCCGCCGGAGTAGGCCCCGTGCAGATAGGCAATCATCTGGAAGGTTATCTGGAAGAGAATAAAGTACTTGAATTCAATATACGATGAAGATAAGAGTAGGATTCGGTTTTGATGTCCATCGGCTGGTGCCTGGACGCGAGCTGTGGCTGGGAGGTATCAGACTGGAACATGAGATGGGGCTTCTGGGACATTCAGACGCCGACGTGCTGATACATGCCATCTGCGACGCATTGCTGGGTGCCGCCAACATGCGCGACATCGGGTATCATTTCCCCGACAACTCTTCGGAGTTCGAGAATATAGACAGCAAAATACTTCTGAAGAAAACCGTCGGCCTGATAGCCCGGAAAGGGTATCGGGTGGGAAACATTGACGCGACGGTATGTGCCGAACGCCCCAAACTGAAGGCGCATATCCCCCTGATGCAGGAAACGCTTGCCGGAGTGATGGGCGTGGATATGGACGACGTTTCCATCAAGGCCACCACGACCGAGAAGCTTGGCTTTACCGGACGCGAAGAAGGAATCTCCGCCTATGCCACGGTATTGATTGAAAAAGACTGAAAAATGAACAACCCGAAATATTCCATCATCATCCCCGTATATAACCGTCCTGACGAAGCGGACGAGCTTCTTGAGAGCCTTTCGCACCAGACATTCAAGAACTTTGAAGTGATAGTTGTGGAGGACGGTTCTTCCATACCCTGCAGACAGGTAGTTGACAAGTATCTGCCAGAGATGGAAATCCGCTATTATGAAAAACCGAATTCCGGACCGGGACAGACCCGCAACTATGGGGCGGAACGGAGCCGGGGGGAATATCTCCTCATTCTTGATTCCGACTGCATTTTGCCGGAAGGGTATCTTCAGGCGGTTGAAACCGAACTGGAAAAGGAGCCTTCCGACGCTTTCGGAGGGCCCGACCGGGCACATGACTCATTCACGGCCGTCCAGAAAGCCATCAATTATGCGATGACCTCTTTCTTCACCACAGGCGGAATCCGGGGGGGGAAGAAGAAAATGGACAAGTTCTATCCACGGAGCTTCAACATGGGCGTGCGTGCCGAGGTCTATAAGGCACTGGGAGGCTTCTCGAACATGCGTTTCGGCGAAGACATCGACTTCAGCATCCGTATCTTCAAGAACGGATACAGGTGCCGTCTCTTTCCCGAAGCATGGGTGTGGCACAAGCGGCGCACAGACTTCCGGAAGTTCTTCAAACAGGTGCACAATTCGGGCATTGCGCGCATCAATCTCTACAAGAAATATCCCGAATCGCTGAAACTCGTGCATCTGCTTCCGGCGGCTTTCACTATAGGAGTGGCGCTGGTGTTGCTTGCCGCTCTGATTTGCCCGTGGAGTCTGGTTCTTCTTCTGATATTCGCCCTGGTGATATTTCTGGATTCATCTCTGCAGAACAGGAACATATGGATAGGAATACTCTCCGTAGAAGCCGCATTCATCCAACTTACGGGATATGGGACCGGTTTCCTCCGTGCCTGGTGGAAACGTTGCGTGCTCGGCAAAGACTCATTCTCCGCGTTCGAGAAGAATTTCTACAAATGAAACAAGCGGCTGACTCACCCAAGACAGGCGGTCATTCTTGGCAGAATAACCGCTTGTCTTGAAGAAGACAACCGTCTGTTCCGGACGGGTGTCCGGTATCCTGGCCGTTTTCCCCCCCCGATTTCTTCATGTATATTTGTGTAATAGAAAGAAAAGCAGTACTTTTGCTCACATCAATATCAGATGTGCAATAAGATGACCGTACAGAAAACGAGAGCCAGACTTGTGGACGTGGCCCGCCAGCTTTTCGCCAAGAAGGGGGTGGAAGAAACGACCATGAACGACATAGCCATGGCTTCCGGAAAAGGAAGACGTACGCTCTACACGTACTTCAAGAGCAAGGAACAGATTTATCTGGCGGTGGTGGAGTCGGAACTGGAAATGCTTTCGGCCCAGATGGAAGAGGCCGCAGAAAGGCCGATTGCGCCCGATGAAAAGATTATGGGACTCATCATGACACATCTGGATGCCATCAAGATGGTAGTCTACCGCAACGGAACTCTGCGCGCGGGATTCTTCCGCAACATCTGGAAGGTAGAGGCGGTGCGGAAAGTGTTCGATCACAAAGAAATTCTGCTTTTCCGCAAAGTGCTTCAGGACGGGAAGGAAAAGGGATACTTCGATGTGGACAACGTGGAGATTACCGCCGACATCCTGCATTATTGCGTGAAGGGCATCGAAGTGCCGTACATCCGCGGACAAATCGGCGAGGAGCTGGACGATGAGATAGGATGGAAATACGTGACGAAAATCGTGTTCGGCGCACTCGGATGCAGGAAACGGGAAGAGAAACTTATAGTTTAATTTTAAAAGAAATAGAAACATGGGATTATTAACTGGAAAAACAGCTGTCATTACGGGTGCTGCCCGTGGCATCGGTAAGGCTATTGCCTTGAAGTTCGCTTCAGAAGGAGCCAACATCGCGTTTACGGACCTGGTGATTGACGAGAACGGACAGAATACAGAAAAGGAAATCGCCGCTTACGGGGTGAAGGTGAAGGGGTACGCGTCGAACGCGGCCAGCTTCGAGGAAACCGCAAAGGTGGTGGAACAGATTCACAGCGACTTCGGCTCGATTGACATTCTGGTGAACAACGCCGGCATCACGAAGGATGGCCTGATGATGCGCATGAGCGAAGGACAGTGGGATGCAGTGATTGCCGTAAACCTGAAGTCTGCGTTCAACTTTGTCCATGCCTGCACACCAATCATGATGCGCCAGAGAAGCGGAAACATCATCAACATGGCTTCTGTAGTGGGAGTTCACGGAAATGCCGGACAGTGCAACTACTCTGCCTCCAAGGCGGGTCTGATTGCACTGGCCAAGTCCATCGCACAGGAACTGGGCTCACGCGGCATCCGCGCCAATGCCATCGCTCCGGGATTCATCATCACCGACATGACGGCACAGCTCTCCGATGAAGTGAAGGCTGAATGGAACAAACGTATTCCGTTGCGCCGTGGCGGTACTCCGGAAGACGTGGCCAACATCGCTCTGTTCCTGGCTTCCGACATGTCTTCTTATGTATCGGGACAGGTTATCCAGGTTGACGGTGGCATGAACATGTAATTTTGAACTTATTTTGACGCAGAGACGCAAATCGCAGAGAAATCTGCGCTTCTGCGTCTCTGTCTTTTATATTTTTCTATGGAAGTAGTTTACGAAGACAACCACATCATCGTGGTCAACAAAAGTTCATCGGAAATCGTACAGGGAGACAAGACGGGCGATGAATCTCTTTCAGACACGATAAAGCAATACCTGAAAGAAAAATATGCCAAACCGGGAAACGTGTTTCTGGGAGTGGTGCACCGCCTTGACCGTCCGGTAAGCGGACTGGTGGTGTTCGCGAAAACCAGCAAGGCTTTGGCACGGCTGAATGAAATGTTCCGCAACGGAGAAGTGAAGAAAATCTACTGGGCCATCGTGAAACAAAGACCGGAAGTGGAAGAGGGTGAACTGATGCATTATCTGGTACGCAATGAGAAGCAGAACAAATCGTACGCATACGACAGAGAAGTGAAGAACTCGAAGAAGGCAGTACTCCATTATCGTCTGATAGGCTGCTCACAGAACTATTCTCTGCTGGAAGTGGAACTGAAGACGGGCCGCCATCATCAGATCCGGTGTCAGCTGGCCAAGATAGGCTGCCCCATCAAAGGCGACCTGAAATATGGCTTTCCCCGTTCCAATCCCGACGGAAGCATCTCTCTGGTTGCACGCAGGATAAGCTTCATCCATCCCGTGTCGAAGAAACCGATTGAACTGACAGCTCCGCTCCCTTCCGACAATCTCTGGAAGTGCTTTACGGACATAGATAAAAAATGAAGAGGAGAAGGCTTCACAGCGTTCTCCTCTCTCTTTAACACATAGGCATCTTCATTTATCAAGAGATCATAACCTTCCGATGAGTACAATCTCTATGTTCTAATGGGGTTGGGTTTAAATCTAGTTTAATTCTGTGCTTGGTTTTAGTTGTTTCCCCACCTAAGAAAGTGCAATTGCCGTGCCAGAACACACCAAAGATATGCACTACGATTCTATATATGTGAAAACAAGCATATTATAAAATACAGAGATTCTGACACCATTCCTTTCATGCCAACAAAGTGTAGAGAGACGTGTGGATTCCCCATACATACATGTGGAAATATTCCACACTTTATTGTGGAATATTGTAAAGCTTCAGCTTGTTGTATAACGTTTTCCTGTCGATTCCCAACAGAATGGCAGCCTTGCTCTTGTTGTTGTTGGTTTGCCGGAGTGCTCTCAGAATCCGCTGCTTTTCATTTTCTTCATCATGCAGGGAGAAAGACACAGATTTAGCGCACTGAGGGTCTTCGGAAGAGGCCGCATTGAAATCCTCTCCCAAATCCTTCAATGAGATGAAGTCGCCCTGAGCCACCAGTGTCGCTCTTTTCACAGTGTTCTTCAACTGCCGGAGATTGCCCGGCCATGAATAGTTCTGAAGTGCCGTGCAAGTCTCTGCATCAAACCCAATCAGGTCACGGCCAAGCTCCTTGTTGGCCTGGTCAAGAAAGAAGTTGGCAAACAGCAAAATGTCATCCTGACGCTCTTTCAGAGCCGGCATATAAAGAGTAAATTCATTGATACGATGATACAGGTCCTCACGGAAGTTTCCTTTGGCGATGGCATCCTTCAGGTTCTCATTGGTCGCACTGATCAGACGCACGTCCACTTCAATCTCCTTGCTCGAACCAATCCGGCGGATACGGCGTTCCTGAAGCGCACGGAGCAACTGCACCTGCACTTCATAACCCAGATTGCCCACCTCATCAAGAAAAAGCGTACCGCCGTTGGCCTCCTCAAACGCTCCGGTCTTGTCGCTGAACGCTCCGGTGAAAGAACCTTTCACGTGTCCGAAAAACTCGGATGCCGCCAGATCCTTTGGAATGGACCCGCAATCAATGGCGATGAAGGGCTTGTTGGACCTCCTGCTGAGTTGGTGGATGCGGTGGGCCACATATTCCTTTCCGGTACCGCTGGCTCCATTGATCAACACCGACATCTGAGTAGGAGCCACCAGATTCACATAATTGTACAGCTGGCGCGCAGCTTCGCTTTCCCCTTCCAGAAAGTTCTGGGGAACGGCATACACACTTTCCTCCTCCGGCTGCCCCTGTCCGTTTCTGACAGCTTCGTCTATTTTCTTCAGAAGCTCGTCGGGCTGTACCGGCTTTGAGATATAATCCGTCGCCCCTTCCTTCATGGCTTTTACGGCACTCTGGATTTCCGCATATCCCGTCATAATGATAAAAGGTGTCTGATTGTTCTGTTCACGCAGCCACGACAGCAGAGCCATCCCGTCCTTGTCGGGAAGGCGCAGGTCGGAAAGCACAAGGTCGAAGTCCCTCGCGGAGAGCAGCTTGCGCGCACGAGCCTGAGTGCTTGCCGCTTCCACTTCAAACCCTTTCTTCCTGAGCCACGTTTTCAGCATAGTGGAGAAGGTCAAATCATCCTCAACAATCAATAGAGACAGAGCCATATGCATATATGTCGGTTGGTTATCATTACAAAAGTAATATTTTTTTTGAATGTCCGCAATTTTCAGGCATCAATCCTGACGCTGAAAAATGTCCGCATGTTCCGGTCGAAGCAACGGCCTGTTTTGTTTGAGACAAAACGTTGTTTTCATCCGGACAACCCCATGTTCTGTCAGACATCGCGCATTGTGAGTTTTCCGGCCTCGGCCACCACTGCCCCGGCCTGCCTGATGACCAGCCTTACGGCCTTGTCCGCCTCCGGCGTGTATTCCGTTTCTCCGCGTCTGTTTTCCAGCCATTGCAGAGCCGGAACCGCCTCCTTCGCTTCAATCATAATGAACGTGGGAAGCATCTTGTGGGCTATGGCACATACCTGTTTCATATCTTTCTCATGAACAGCCTGCTCCAACAGACGGATGCTCCGCTCCGTCTCCTTCACAAACGTATGCATGATTTCAAGCGCAGCCTGAGGGTCGTTTTCCGAAAAGGCTGTGAGCGGGGCGAAGTTGAACCTCCCCGTTTCCGGACTTTCTCCGAAGGATTCGCCCTGCGGGGCAGACACATGCCCGCCTGATTCTTCTCCCGCAAACACCCTGCCCAGCATACTCAGAAGGTCTTGTCGGTTGAACGGCTTCTGGAGCATCCCGGCAAATCCTTTTGCCCGGAAATCGGCTTCACTCATATCTCCCCGTGCGGTAATGGCGACGACCGGAATCGTCCTGCCCTGCGGATGTTCCAGACTCCGGATGCGGCGCAGAAGCTCAATGCCGTTCATGGCCGGCATCTGCAAATCGGTAAGCACCAGGTCGAACTCGGTGGAAAGCAGCAGACTGAACACTTCTTCCGGCTGTTCACAGCAGCGTATGTCGGGCTTCCCGCACTGGCCGTCCGCAAGCACATTGACAAGCATCGCCTCAGTCAGTTGCATCTGAATGCGGTCATCGTCAATCAGCAGAATATGCTGCAGCCTGTGGCGGAATCTTTCAGGTACTGCGGTTTTCTGCTCCGCAGTCTGCGACGCAAGCGCATGCAAGGGCACAGCCACCCGGAAAGTGCTTCCTTTTCCGGGAACGCTTTCCACGGTAATTTCTCCCTTGAGCAGTTCCACCAGTTTCCGCGTGATGGAAAGTCCCAGCCCGAACCCCTCCTGTCCTTGTGCGCTGCGCAGACGGGTAAATTCCTGGAAAATGCGCTGCTGCTCCTGCTCGTTCATTCCGCATCCGGTATCGGCGACACTGAGCACAAACATTTCCTCCCGGTATTCCGCCCGAAGTGTGATTTCTCCCGAAGCCGTGAACTTCAGCGCATTGGAAAGCAGATTCTCCACAATCTGACGGATGCGGAACGGGTCACCTTCCAAAGTGAGCGACGGACTGAACTGCATCTGCAGACTCAATTTCAGTCCCTTCTTGCCGGTGAGCGGAAGGAAACCATTATAGATATGTGTAAGAAGTTCATTCGGGCTGAAAGCAATACGCTGGATATCCATCTTCCCCGCTTCAAGACGATGATAGTCGAGCAGGGAGGTGACGAGATCCAGCAGATGCCGGGCCGAACTTTTCATGTTGCCCAGATAAAGAAGCTGCCTCCGGTCCTTGACCAGACGCATCAGCAGGTCGATGTAACCAATAATCGAGCCTGCCGGAGCCTTGATGTCGTGCGTGATTGTAAGCATAAGCTTTTCCCGTGCCACGAGCAGATTCTCCGCATAGAGTTTGGCCTTTTCCAGCTCCCTCCGGTAATGTTCGTTCCGTGCGATGTCTCTGGCAATGACAATGGAGAAGAGCAGCACCATGAGAATGGCGGCGATGGCGATGTTGGCCATCGTGCGGGCCGCGTCCCTGCGGATTTCCCGCTCCTGCACCAATTTTGTCTTCGAAGCCTCCTGCTCTTCCTTTTCAATGGCTTCGAGAAGCTGGTTCACACGTTTGCTGAGTTCATTCCCCGCCGCTCTCAACCGTTCGATGCGCACGTCCAGCATCCGGTTCTGCTTCTGCTGCGTCTGCAGCACCTTATGCTGGATGTCTGCCAACATATTGGTGATAGTGTCTACCGGATTGTAGATTTCATTGATGGTGTCGGTATATTCTTCCTGCACCACATTGTTGACCAGCGTGGAGTCCTCCTTCGGGGCGAACACTTCGGCAAGCCGTTTGAAGAAACCTTTTTTCTTGTGGCGGATGGTGTATGTATTGTGATGCGTCACGGTCTTCCGGCGGATATGCGGAGACTTGAGAAGTGAATCCTGAACAGAAATAAGACTGTCAAGTTGCTGTCGGTACAGCTCGTCAGCCGGAGAGTCTTGCATGGCCTCCATAACCGCAAACATGTTCCATTGCTTGTTCTTCAGCAAGACACGCACCGTATCCAGACGGGCAAGCTGGACGGTATCGGTCAGCTTGCTTCCCAACGTGTCGATTGAAGCGTTCACTTCCTTCATCTTCTCTATATAGCTGG
The DNA here is from genome assembly GCA_944320815.1 of uncultured Phocaeicola sp. Classification (GTDB taxonomy): domain Bacteria; phylum Bacteroidota; class Bacteroidia; order Bacteroidales; family Bacteroidaceae; genus Phocaeicola. The sequence continues at coordinate 34,437 of CALUIZ010000013.1, forward strand.
AATATTCGTCCAGCTTTCCCATACGCAATGTCTGGCCGATGATTTCCACATCATAAAGCTGGCTGATGATACGGTGGGTGGTATGCCTCCGGCTGTTGATGTTTTCTTCCAGCTCGGTAGGCTCACTCAACAGGTTCATCTGCTGGAAGGTATGGACTATGGCACCGAAAAGAAGTCCTATCAGGACTACATAGCCGACAATGATTTTGGTGGAAGTGGAAAACATGACTTGCAAGATTTAATCGTAATTCTTATTGAATACAAGTTACGGAGAGCTCCGGAATCTGCCAGCCTCCGCGTCTCCGCACCTTGTTCAGTCGCATTGACTGATTGTCATTTTCCTTGTCTTATACCGGAAACGCAGATAATACATGATGCCTGCGCTGGTAAGTCCGAAAGGAAAAGCCGACCAGATGCCCACCACTCCCCAGTCGAACACGAAGCCGAACAGATAGCCGGCCGGAAGCGAAATGAGGAAATAGGCGATGAAAGAGAACAGCATAATCAGACGTACGTCTGCAATGCCTCGAAGCGCGTTGGCAAAGTTAATCTGGAGTCCGTCACCGAACTGGTACAGGAGGAAGGGAACGATGGTTTGAGCCACCATCAGACTCACCGCCCCATCGTCGGTAAACCATCCGCCGATATAGTTCCGGAGCAGGAAAATAGGAACAGACGTACACACCACCATCACCAGTATCAGATGGAAACCCGTATTGGCTGTGCGCTGCACATTCTCCATATCCCTCTGTCCATAAAAATTACTGATACGTACTGACACAGCGGCCCCCATCCCATAATAAATCATGAAGCAGATTTGTGACACCGCAATCATAATCTGATACGATGCCAGTGCCGTGCTTCCCAGCCATCCGATCATGATGGCACTCAAGCTGAACGATGCCGTTTCCATTCCCATCTGTCCGGCAATGGGCCATCCCAGACGGTTAAGCAGACCAAAATCAGTTCCGTTGATTCTTCCCTTCCGGAAACCTTTCCGGAATATCCTGTAGCGGGAAGTTCCAAAAAACAAGACCAGATAAACCACGACCATCAAAATGCGCGACACTAGAGTCGATATGCCGGCACCGGTCAGTCCCAACTCCGGAAATCCAAGCTTCCCATAAATCAAAATATAGTTCCCGACAATATTAAACAGGTTTCCTCCCAGCAGAATCCACATGGACACTTTGGTGTCTGTAATCCCATCTGAAAATTGTTTGAAGGCATTGAACCATAACACGAATGGCAGAGAAGCCAGAAGAACCAGAAAATAAGGACGCATGTAAGGAAGCAGTTCTTCGGGCTGCCCGAGACTCCCCAGACTGGCATACAGTCCTCCCATTATCACACAGACGAGAACCGCCAGCAAAGTGTTGGCCGCCAGACTGTTTTTGAGTATTCCACCCACTCCATCGATTTTCTTCTGCCCGAAAAGACTTCCCACCACCGGAGTCAGCCCGTAGGAAAATCCGGTACAGAAAATGATGGCAAGATTGAACATGTTATTGACAAAACTTGCAGCGGCAAGTCCTTCCGTACTGTGGTGCCCAATCATCAACGTATCGGCAAATCCCAGCACAATCACCCCAATCTGTCCGATTACGATAGGGAGACCAAGTTTGAGCAATGCATGGTAGTGGTCAAGTTTCATTCGATAGCTTTATAATAAAGGACAGAACAATTTTCGGGCACGAAACAACGTGCGGCAACCTCCTGAATTTCTGCAGAAGTTACAGAACGGTATTTCTTCACTTCATCATTAATGTCTTCCGCTCTTCCTGTCAGTTCGAAGAATGCCAGATTGTTCGCCACATTCAGGTAGTTCATGTTACTGAATATTTGTTCGCTTTCGTAGCGGTTCTTCACTTTCTCCAGTTCATGTTCATCAACCGGTACACTCTTCATCCGTTCCAGTTCTACCCAGATGGCCTGTTCCGCCTGTTCCAGCGTAATGCCCGAAGCAGGCTTACCGGTAATTTGGAGCAACCCTTCGTCGATGCTGCCCGATATGTATGCGTCAATGGCAGTGAAAAGCTTCTGCTCCTGAATCAGAGAGCGCACAAAACGCGACGAACGTCCGTTGGAAAGCACATCAGTTATCATGTCGAAAGCATAATAATCAGGGTGCTTCCGGTCGCACATATGAAAGGCCATATAAATGGCACTTACCGGCACCTTGCGTTCCACAGTTCTCCGGCGCAACGCTGTCTGCCTCTCTTCTTTAGGAAGCCTGCGGAGAGGAATTTCACGTTTTGGAATCGGCCCGAACCATTTCTCAGCCAGACGGAGAGTCTCATCAAAGGAGATATGCCCTGTCACGGCCAGAATCGCATTGTTAGGCGCATAATAGTGATAGAAAAAAGTCCGCACCTCCTCAAGAGTGGCATTGGCAATATGACTGATTTCTTTCCCGATGGTAGGCCAGCGGTAAGGATGACGCTTGTAAGCCAGTTCCCTCATAAGATGGGATGCATCTCCGTATGGCTGGTTCAGATTCCGTTGCTTGAACTCTTCAATAACCACCTGACGCTGAACCTCCAAACTTTTCGGATTAAAGTCAAGACTCAGCATACGGTCGCTTTCGAGCCAGAATCCCGTTTCCACATTCTGACGTGGAAGCGTGATGTAATAATTGGTGATGTCGTTGTTGGTCCACGCATTGTTCTCGCCTCCTGCATTCTGTACGGGTGTGTCATAATCAGGCACATTGACCGAGCCTCCGAACATAAGATGCTCGAACAGGTGGGCGAAGCCGGTATGCTCCGGATCTTCATCACGTGCACCCACATCGTACAGCAGATTGAGCGCGACCATTTGAGTCGACTTGTCCTCGTAATGCACGATGCGCAGTCCGTTTTCCAGCGTATGATGGTTTACTTGAATCATTTCACTCCGCTCCTTCCGGTTTTCATTCTTTCACGACAGCCTTCAGAATACGGATATTCTCTTCCGGGCGGTCTTTCCGGTTAGTCTTCACTTTCTGTATGCGGTCGATGACATCCATCCCGTCCACGACCTCACCGAACACGGTGTATGACCCGTCCAGATGAGGGGCACCCCCCAGAGTGGTATAAGCCTTCACCTGTTCAGGGGTGAACTTCACGGGCGTTTCCTTCTCCATCATTTCGTATGCTTTTTTTTCAAGTTCATCCTGCAAAGCCATCAGCCCGTCGTTGTCTCCCGCACGGCGCATCTTGTAGATATCCTTGATACGCTTCTGCGCCAGCGTGTTGAAGATGGCGGTCAGCTGTGCATCACGCATTCTCCGCTCCACATCAAGCAACTGCTCTTCCGTGAACACCTGCCCCGTCACGATATAGAACTGGCATCCAGAAGATTCCTTTTCCGGATTTACCTCATCTCCCTTACGTGCAGCCGCCAAAGCCCCTTTCTTGTGAATGAACTTCGGATTGAACTCAGCCGGAACAGTATAGCCCACGTCTCCACTTCCCAGAGACGCCGTATCGGAAGCCGTCTTGCTTTCCGGGTCACCGGCCTGAATCATGAAATTCTTGATGACGCGGTGGAAAAGCGTATTGTCGTACACTCCTTCTTTCGCCAGCTTGATGAAATTGTCACGGTGTCTGGGCGTTTCATTGTAAAGCTTTACGGTGATATTCCCCATTGTGGTTTCCAGGCGTACAGTAGTTTCTCCCATATCGTTTTTCTTTTTCTGGCCAGTGCATGACACGAGGCAGCACATCGCCAAGGTTAATAAAATAAATGTCTTTCTCATGTCCCGAATGATTGGTCCTGCAAAGGTATAAAAAAGGTGGAGACGGGGAAAGTTTGAAAGAAATTATTCGGACGGAAGAATGCATTCATTCCGGCTGCAAAAACAAAAACTCTTATGCCAGAGACAAAGAAACGGCTTCACCGCAGGAGAGACAGAAGACTCTCCGGACGATGAAGCCGTTTTCCGTATATCGGGGAACTTATTTGTTCAGACGCCAGGTGAACCCGTCTTTCGTATCCTTCACCTCAAAGCCTAAAGCCGCAAGTTCGTCGCGAATCTTGTCGCTGGTAGCCCAGTCCTTATTGGCTTTCGCCTTCATGCGCTGTTCAAGCAGCATGTCTACCACTTTTCCATAAGCCTCTTCACGCGCTTCGTTGTTCTCCGCTTCCGCCTTCAGTCCCAGAAGGTCGAAGGCGAACAGACGGAACACACTCTTCAGCTCCTCCAGATCTTCGGCACTGACGGTCGCCTTTTTGTCGATTACCGTATTGACCATACGCGTCGCCTCGAAAAGATGGGAGATGACAATCGGCGTATTCAGGTCATCATTCATAGCTTCATAACATTTCTCTCGCAGACCTGCGGGCTCGATGCCCGAAGTAGCCTTGGACGGAGTGATGCGCTCCAGGTTCTTGAAGCCTTCCATCAGACGCTCCAGTCCCTTTTCAGCCGCCTGCAACGCTTCGTTGCTGAAATCCACCGTGCTGCGGTAATGAGCCTGAAGGATGAAGAAACGGATGGTCATGGGCGAATATGCCTGAGTGAGCAGTTTGTTCGAGCCGGCAAAGAACTCGTCGAGCGTGATGAAGTTACCCAACGACTTGCCCATCTTCTGTCCGTTGATGGTAATCATGTTGTTGTGCATCCAGTAGCGCACCATCGGATGTCCTTCGGAAGCCACTGCCTGAGCGATTTCACATTCATGGTGCGGGAAAATCAGGTCCATTCCTCCCCCGTGGATGTCGAACGTTTCACCCAGATACTTGCGTCCCATCGCCGTACATTCACAGTGCCATCCGGGAAAACCGTCGCTCCAGGGCGAAGGCCAGCGCATGATGTGTTCGGGCTGGGCGCATTTCCAGAGAGCGAAGTCTGCCGGATTATGCTTCTCCTCCTGTCCGTCCAGTTCGCGGGTAGTGTTCAGCACATCGTCCAGGTTGCGTCCCGAGAGCACTCCGTAGTGATGGTCTTTGTTGTACTTCGCCACATCAAAGTAGACCGACCCCTGGCTTACGTAAGCATATCCGTTCTTCAGAATCTCCTCCACCAGCCGGATTTGCTCGATGATATGGCCGGAAGCGTGCGGCTCGATACTGGGAGGAAGCACATTCAACGCCTCCATCGCCTTGTGGTAGCGGATCAGATAATATTGCACCACTTCCATCGGCTCCAGCTGCTCCAGACGCGCCTTTTTCGCAATCTTGTCCTCCCCGTCATCGGCATCGTGCTCCAGATGTCCCACATCGGTGATGTTGCGCACATAGCGCACCTTATAGCCCAGATGTTTCAGGTAACGGTAAAGAATATCGAAGGTGATGGCCGGACGCGCGTGCCCCAGATGAGCGTCACCATACACAGTCGGTCCGCACACATACATCCCTACATGAGGGGCGTGCAGAGGTGTGAACCGCTCTTTTCTGCGAGTTAATGTATTGTAAATAATCAGTTTGTCTGTCTCCATAATGCAAAATATTAGGTGTGCAAAGTTATAAATTTCAGCACAGAAAAAAAACGTCCTGACGTTTTAATTTAAACAACAGGACGTTTTGAATAAAATAACGGGTAATTTTTACAGCTTAACCTTCAACTCTTTACCAGAATAGTTCACCTTCTTGTCGGCTTCTGCTATCACGGTTTCGCCGGAAGCTTTTCCCGGTTCCATGACGGTGACGCGGAAAGTGCGGCGTTTCAGCATGTCCGGATATTCTCCCTTGCGGTCGCAGATGGTCAGTGTGCGGGCCTCATCGTCCCATTTGAAGCGGATGGTGGAGAACATTCCCCTTTCGTAATTGTAATTGTCGAACTCATCTTCATAAAGCGTGAACTCGCCGTCGGCTCCCGGATAAATGCAGAGATCGAGACTGTCCCATTTCTTCTCCGCGGAATACTGCACCTCCGGTCCCAAAGGAAGAATGCTTCCCGCCTTCACATAGAGCGGAAGGATGTGTATCGGGCATTCGCGGTCGATCTCCTGTCCGCCTTCCAATGTCTCGTTGGTCCAGAAGTCAACCCATTTCGCACCCTTGGGCAAATAAACCTTGACCGGAGCGGAAGCCTTTGCCACGTCCGGAACGATGGCCACACCTTTGTTCCCCTCCACTTTTTTCGTGTAAAGCGGATCGGTAACAGGACGCACCAGAATGTTCTTCCCGAACATGTATTCGTTGTCAAGAAGAATCGCCTTGCGGTCGGAAGCAAAATCCATCACAAGCGGACGCATCATCATCCCGTCTTCCTGCGCCACGGCTCCATTCAGGCTATATATATAAGGAAGCAAACGGTAGCGCAGTTTAATGAAACGCTTCTGCACATCGTATGCCCAGTCGCCCTCCTTGCCGAAAAGCCAGATTTCATTCATCATCGGCGAAGAGCAGTGGTTGCGCATCAAAGGCATGAAACATCCCCACTGGAACCAGCGCGCGTGCAGCTCCTGATAAGCAATGTTCGTGCAGTCATTATCATACTCCCATCCGAAGAAACCGCCAAGATCTGTATTCCAGAACGGGATTCCGCAAAGCGTAAAATTCAGTCCCGCAGGTATCTGCTGGCGAAGCACATTCCAGCTCGATACCACATCACCGCTCCAGCTCAACGCTCCGTAATGCTGCTGGCCGAAATAACCGGAACGGGTCATCTGAAACACACGTTTCTCGTCCGACACCTCACGCTGGCGTTCATAGATACCCCGGTTATGCACCAAAGGGAACGCATTATGCACCGAACGGAAAGACCCGTCGGCAGTCAGCAAATCGAAATCGCTTTCTTTCGGATTCAAATGGTCGGGTTCGGTAGAATCGGTCCACCATGCGTCGATTCCCATGCCATGTAAATGGCTGAGGTATCTCCAGTACAAATCACGCGCATTCTTGTTGAACGGGTCATACGGGTGTGCTCCCGACTTCGGGGGCCATGTCTCAAACTTCAGCAAGGCTCCCTCCTTATCCAGTTCCTTGAACTGGTCGGTCCAGGGACCGAAGCTCGCCCATACGGAAATCATCAGGTGCGCGTTGTTCTTGTGTACATACTTTATCATTTCCTCCGGACTCTTGAAACGGGGCTTCGAATATTTGACGTCCCGATTCTCCCCGTTCGGCAGATAGCGCATGGCCACAGGGTCGTCCATTCTGTTGATATAGCGCGGATTCATGAACTTCATCGCGTTCCAGTTCGAGTCGCATCCCCAATACTGCCAGTCCTGCACAATACCGTCCAGAGGAATCTCCAGTTCACGGTACTTGTCGAGCACTCCGCACAGTTCGTCCGGACTCTTGTAACGCTCACGGCACTGCCAATAGCCCATTGTCCACAAGGGGAACATGGTCGCTTTTCCCGTCAGGTCGCGTATGCAGGCTATCACACCGTCCTGCGAACCGTCCTTATAAAAGAAGTAATAGTCCGAGCAAAGTCCCACCTGCGAAGTGAACGAAGTTTCATACGGCGAATCGCTGAAGTTTGAAATGGCGGGATTGTCCCAATACACTCCATAGCCCTTTTCCGAAGTGAAATAAGGGATGCAGATGTTCGTGTTTCCGTTCGACAGATGAATCTGCTGGTTCCGGTGGTTCATCGCACCGCTCTGACGCTGGCCCAGACCATAAATCACCTCTTCCGGCTGGAGAATGAACGACTGGCTCACACTGAATGCATTCCGGTTCACATCCCAACGGGGAGTGAAGTTCGTGCCCAGCTCCTTTTCCTTCAGCAAGACATTGCCCTTCAGATCCTGATAGATGACCTTTCCCGTAGCGACATCCAGTGTCAGACACATGTTTCCCGTGGTCATCTTTACCTCGTTACCGTTCTGCGCATAAGCGATTTCCACTTCTTCAGGAGTCTTGATGACCGGATAGCTTTCCTTCTCCGGCATCTCGGCGGAAGGATACTTCACTACACGCGCAATGGAAGGGGAATAGAAAATCACCTCTCCGTTCAGTACAGGCTGCGCGGTCCGGAACTTCACCCCGTGAGCGGTCTTCTCAAAAGTCTGCGCCCACGAGGCCATACTCAGGCCCAAAGCCGCAAATAGAATCAGATTTCGTTTTTTCATGGTCATTTTATTTTGATAAGTTTTATATGCAAGAAACATGTTGCAAATATACCCGCTTACCTACCAAAACGCGATGCACACTCGTTGCAGGAAACAACATATCCGTTGAAAACAACATCTATAACCGCCGTTTCATACGGCTCTCCGCATATTTTGACGGACGCACTCCAAACTCTTCCTGAAAGCATTTACTGAGATAGCTTGATGTACTGAAACCTGTCATATCCGCCACTTCCGCCACAGTATAACCCTCCTCCAGCAGACGGGCAGCTTCCTTCAAACGGACGGAACGGATGAAGCTGGTAGGTGTCTTGCCTGCCACAGAAACCAGTTTGCGGTAAAGGCCAGTCCGGTCCATCCCCATGTCGCGGCTCCATGCCTCCACCGAATAGCCGGAGTTGTCGAGGTTCTGTTCAACGTAACGCAGTGCCTTGCGGATAAAGACTTCGTCCGCTTCGGAGAGCAGCTCTTCCTCTCCGGAAGCAGACAGGTCCTCCCGCACCTGTTCCTTCCGTTTTTCCTGTTGCTCCAGCAGGCGGCGCATATCTGCCAGAAGCGCATCCATGTCCAACGCATCCCCATCGGCGGGCAAGGGAAGCAATATGCCTTCCGACAATTGTCCAATCAGTCCTTTCAGACCGGACACCTCCTGCTTCACACCCTGAAGCTGACGCTTTACATGCCCTTCATCCAATGCACGAAGCGCATTGTCCAGAGGCGCGGATATCCGGTCAACGGGAGCGGACAACTCCTGACTGACATTCTGCAGGAACAGACCTTTCATCCGGTCCAGTTCCTCTTTCTGTTCACGCACCAGACTGTGCCGTTTATGCCTTATATAACCGGAAACTGAAAGCCACAACATCCCTATTCCTGACAGAATGTAAACCCAAAAGGCACAAGACGTTTTCCAGAACGGAGCTTCCACCGTAATCAGAAGTTCGGCGTAATGTTCCGACCAGGCGGCTCCGTTTCCTGCCGCCCTCACCCGGAAACGATAAGTACCGGGAGGCACATCGGTATATGCGGCATATCCGCGTCCGTCGGTTGAATGGATTTCCCGTTCCTCCCCATCTATTCCTTCCAGACAATAGCGATAATAGGTCTGGGTAGGGTTCACATAGTTCAAAGCGGAAAAAGCGATTGTAAAGAAATTCTGGTCGTGCGACAAGATAATGGCATGCGTATGCGACAAGGGCTTCTCCAGTATCGTTCTCCCGTTGTAGGCGACCCCGTTTTCCACCGGTCTGCCAAACAGACTGAAGCTCACGAACAAAGGAACAGAGCGGGTCTGCCCGGAAGAGGGACAATCAGGGGAAAGGCTGTTGAAGCCATTGATGCCGCCCCAATAAAGTGTACCGTCAGATGCTTGCAGAACAGAGCACCCACAGAATTCACCCTCTATGACACCATCCAGCCGATTGAAATTGGTGAATGAACAATGAAGCTTCCCCGCCTCTTCCCTAACCGTAAGGCATGAAAGTCCATTGGCGGTAGATACCCAGAGGGCACCGTCGGATGCCCTGATGATGGAACGGACCGAATTGTTCACCAGTCCGTCCGTAGTATAAAACCTGCGTTGGCGACCTGTAGAAGGGTTCCAGCACAACAGACCGTCCTCCGTTCCTATCCACACATTGTGTAAGGAATCCACACAAATGTCATTGCAGGTATGCATAGTCTTCATTTCCGTTCTTTTTCCGGTCCGGCAATCCGTTATGAACCAGCCGTCGCACATGAGTCCGACCACAGAGTCATTGCCTAAAGGTACGGTCCGGGACGTTCCTTCCGTTTTCCCGGAGAAAGAAGGGACCGGCCGAAGGAGGTTTACATCACCCGGATGATAAGAGAATATTCCGGCAGTCGTTTCCACCAACAACCGACGGTCGTCCGTCTCCATGAAACGGGTTACCCACAAGGCAGAACTGCCAGAAACGGGAAACAGTGTGCGTCCGACATTACGGAAGCGGAAACGGGACGGATGATAATAAAGCACACCCCGGTTCAGCGTACCCACCCAAAGACCGCCGCCCGTGTCACAATACAACGTGCTGAGTTCGGTCTCTATTTTCCTTCCGTCCACCAGATGCTGCGTGGGAAAATGTTGCCTGTGACGCAGATCAGACGAAATGAACCACAGCCCTTCCTGACAGCTCATCCAGATATTCCCCTTGTCGTCCAATGAAATGTAGTTGAGCCGGTAAGGAGTACGAACCACTTCATGCCAAGTCCCGGACTTGAAGTCATAACGCAGCATGACACCGCCCCGCGAGCCGTTACAGAGCTGATAGAAGCCACCCTCGGAAGAAAGCATATAGGAAGTACCGCCATACCAGCCATGAGGAACAACTTCGGATAAATCCCGGACATATAATTCTTCATTGGAAATCAAATCGTAACAGACCAGTCTGCCGGAACGATAAAACAGATAAAGCTTGTCATCCTCACGTTCCAGGTCATAGAGCAAATCTTCGTCACAGCCGGAAAGGCCATATACATCAATCGGTGTGGATTCGGCCCGTGTCGTACCGCTTCGGATACGGAACAGACGGTTGTCCGACACCAATATCCAGATGTCCTGCTTCCGGTCGATGAAAAAGTCCTTCATGTCTTCCGGCACTCCCCACACGGACAGCACACTGTCCGGACGTTCCAGCATACGCTCATTCGCAATGTCTACGGCCATCATCCGAAAACGGTTCTTTATCCAGATGTAGCCTCTGGCATCCACATACACATGATGATAACCGCCATAATCAGAAAGCACGCACACATGCCGCCGGTCGTAATGCAGATAAGCGAAATCCGTCCCGTCATACAGGTTAAGCTGCCCTGTCGTCGTGACAAGCATGCGGCCGTCCGGTAACTGAACTATATTCCGCACCTGATTGGCGGACAGACCTTGCGCCGCGTCAACGGGCGTGAACGCCAATGAAGGAGAATCCGCCCGTACCGGAAGACACATCCACAAAACCACATACAGAATGACCAAACCCAACCGTCTCATATGTCACTTATATCTTAAAAAATCTTCAGAACCACAATTTATCCGAAGAGCCTGCAAGTTATTTAAAAAGTCTCAGATATACAACTGCCTTCTGAAAACGACGGAACATTTCCTTATATCCCTGTCTAAGGACATGCATCTATAACAAAAAAGATATAAGGCTGTCCAAAAAAAATTATGCTATCCTGTTTTTATGAGATACTTGCGCAAATCATAAAAACAGGATGACATGACAAAGCAGACTTTCATTCTGAGACAGTCATACGACTGCCCCCATCGGCTCCAGACTATCTTCCGGAAACTTCCCTAAGCAATGCGGAAAGTTCTTCTACCTTTTCAGGATTCTGGTCAGCCACATCATTCTTTTCCGACGGATCTTTTTTCAAATCATACAGTTGGGGCTTGGGTGCATTGCCCAGTTCCGTCTTTGTCCATTTCTCTATCGCAGGCTTGTCGCTTGGCTCAAAGTACTTCCATCCGTCCTTGATGATAGCGAGTGTATTGTCAAGATTCTGTTCAACCACAAACTCACGGTCGGTCTGCTCCTCACCCAACAAAGCTTTCGCACGCGGACGGCTGTCAAAAGCAACTCCTTCCACCAAAGGCACACCAAGGATTTCAGCCATGGAAGCAAACACGTCAATCTGTGAGAAAAGTCCTTCCTGCAGACCATGGTTCTTGATGCGTGCAGGCCAACGTACGATGAACGGAATGCGTGTTCCCGCCTCATAAAGACTGTACTTTCCTCCGCGGTAAATGCCCATCGGAGTGTGTCCGTTCAGCATCTCGGCAGCCTGGTCCTGATAACCGTCGTCTATCACCGGACCGTTGTCGCTCGTAAAGATGAAGAGAGTGTTGTCTGCGATACCCAGGCTGTCAAGCGTATGCATGATTTCACCGATAGTCCAGTCGAGCTGAAGAATCACGTCACCGCGTGTACCCAGTCCGCTCTTTCCGGCAAAACGCGGATGCGGAATGCGCGGCACATGAACGTCCTGCGTACCCATATAAAGGAAGAAAGTGGTATCCGCCGATTCACAGATAAACTTCTTCGCCTTGTCGGTAATCACATCAGCGATTTCTTCATCATTCCACAACGCAGATTTTCCACCTGTCATCCATCCGATACGTGGAATGCCATTGATGATAGTGTTATTGTGCCCCTGGCTTGGCTTCAGTTTCACCAGCTCCGGATTCTCCTCACCGGTAGGCCAGTCGCCTACCTTATGGTCATAGCTGACCGTAATCGGGTCGGAAGGATCAAGACCTGCCACACGTCCGTTCTCTACAAACACACATGGCACCCGGTCTACAGTGGCAGGAATGACAAACTCATAATCAAAGCCTATACTCTGAGTGTTCGGCTTGATAAGCCCGTTGAAGTCCGTTCCCCCTTCCGGGCCCAGTCCCAGATGCCATTTCCCGACCGCCGCAGTACGATATCCCGCTTCGTGGAACATATCGGCCAACGTGACACAAGCAGTGTCTATAATTAGCTCCGAATTGCCCGGAGCGATACCCGTATTCTCCTTTCTCCAAGGATAAGTGCCCGTCAGCATTCCGTAACGGGAAGGAGTGCTGGTAGCAGACGTTGCATATGCGTTTGTAAACTGAAGTCCCTGACTTGCAAGACTGTCAATGTTCGGAGTCGAAACCTTTGTCGCCCCATAACAGCTCAAATCACCGATTCCCAAATCATCCGAATAAATGAAAATGACATTCGGACGCTTCAGGTCGGCCACCGGTTCTTTCTGACTCTGTTGTCCGCAACCTGTAAGAGCCGCCAGACCGGACATGGCAGAAATGCCAAACAATAAATTCTTTCTCATGGTAAATATATTTAATTAATATGATTATCCTTCTCCGTTCCTGTATGCCAGAGGAGTCACCTGATAGGCTTTCTTGAACACTTTGCTGAAATAACGTGATGAGCTGAACCCTGTATGGTCGGAAATCTGAGTTATATTCAGTTCCGGATTGTTTCTCAACAGACAGGCGGCCTTCTTCAGACGAAGCGTAATGAAGAAATCATTCGGAGTCTGCCCCGTAATCGCCTTGATTTTCGCATACATGCGGGTACGCGACACGAGCATCCTCTGAGCCAGCATGTCAATGGTAAATGAAGAATCATCCAGATGTTCCTCGAATATGGCGATCACCTCGTCCAGAAACTCCTTGTCCAGCGGATTCGTAGCCAATACCGGAGTGTCGGCCAAAGGCTGCTTGGTGAAATACTCCTGAAGCTTGCGCCGGTTGTTGACCAGGTTGTTGCACCGGAATATCAGCAGACGCGAATCGAAAGGTTTGGTGATATAATCGTCCGCCCCGATTTTCAGGCTCTCCAGATTCTGCTCCATTTCTGTCCGTGCGGTCAAAAGTACCACAGGAATGTGGCACGTATCCAGATTCCCTTTCAGTTCCTTCACCAGTTCAATACCCGACATGCGCGGCATCAGCACATCACTCAACACAATTTGAGGAGGATTCTCCTGGATCTTCTCCAACGCTTCCACTCCATCAGAGGCCACCGTCACATTATATAAAGTCTCGAAGAGTCCGGCAAGCATCTTGCGGATAGATTCATTGTCCTCCACTATCAGAATATGCGGGCGCGAGCCGTCAGTATTGGGTATGATTTCAGTCTGCAGCTCTTCCACTTGTTCAGGATTCAGACTGTATTTGGGCCCGTCCACCATAAGCTGACGGACTACGGCATGTTCGGGAGCCTTGATAATCTCGTCTTCCGCATACAGCTGGCTGCCCAACGGAATCCACACGGTAAATTTCGCTCCTTTCCCCTCCTCACTTGCCACACAAATCTGCCCGTGGTGCAGTTCCACAATACCTTTTGTCAATGCCAGTCCTATTCCCGTGCCCGCATTGATTTCCGTATCCTCCGAACCCTGATAGAAACGGACGAATATCTTGTCGATGTCTTTCGCGGAAATGCCCGACCCGTTGTCCTCTACCGAGAACCATGCCTTGCCGTCGGATTCCCATATCCTCAACGCCACGCGTCCTTCCGCCGGAACATGCTTGATGGCGTTCGAAAACAGATTGTTGATGACCTTACGCATCTGCTGCCAGTCGAACCATACTTCTATATCCTCCTTTTCCGGTACGAACTCCAGATAAATCTTTCTGCTTTCGGCATAAGGCTGGAAAAGCAGATAAGTCTCGTTCAGAAACTCTACCAGATTCATCCGGCTTACTTTCAGCTTCATCTTCCCCTGTTCCTGCTTGCGGAAGTCGAGCAGTTCACTGATCAGCTCTTTAAGCTGGACACTGCTCTGATAAGCCAGCAGCACTTTCGAATAGACCGAAGGAAGAATCTGCGGCATCTGCATCAGGCTCTCCAACTGACCGACAATCAGCGTGAGCGGTGTGCGGAACTCATGCGAAATGCTGGTGAAGAAGCGGAGCTTGGTTTGATTCAGTTTCTCAATGTCCTCCAGATGACGCTGCTCATAAGCCAGCGACGCACGAAGCTTCACGCGAGTCTTGTAGGTATGCGTCAGATACCACACAATGCCCGCCACCAGAAGAATGTACACCATGTAAGCCCACCAAGTAGCATAGAAAGGCGGATTGACCACAATCTTCATGGCAATGGGCTTGCTCAACGTGGCAGGGTTGGCCGAACGCACATGCAGCGTATAGACTCCGGGATTCAGGTTGGTATAGGTGATGACAGGCTGTTCTCTGACAGGAGTCCACCCGTCAGAGAACCCTTCAAGCATATATTCCATCTGTTCCCTGTTCTCAGGCACATGGTTGGAAGTCGAAAAGTAAAGGCTGAACATGTTCTGGTCGGATTCCAGTACAATCTCCGACGTATAGTTCAGGGCATCCGGCAACAGCCCCGTCCCGTCACCGGGAAAAACCTCCTTCCCGTTCACAATCAGCTTCGACCAGACCAACGTATAGGGCAACGGTTTATAATCGAGGCTTTCCAACGGAAACATGACCATTCCCGACATGCCTCCCAGAAATACATTCTTGTTCTTGGAAACGAACAATGCATTCTCATTGACCGCAGTCAGCGGAAAACCATTCTCGGCTACATAGTTCCGCACCTTTTCCGTATCAAGGTCAAGGCGAGAGAATCCGCAGTTGGTGATCAGAAGAAGTTCCTTTCCATCATTCTCACAAATCTTGTAGATACAGTCGCCCGAAAGCCCGTTGCGCGCCGCATCGAAATTACGGAACTTTCCGGTAGCCTGGTCCAGACAATCCAGTCCGCTTCCCGAAGTGGCGAACCACATCCGGTTCTGATGGTCACAAAAAATACTGTTGATATTGCTGTTGCTCACTCCGGACTGCCCTTCGCGATAGGGATAATGCGTCAGCGCGCCCGTCCTGAAATCATAAGAGAATGCGCCTTCACCCGTCACTGCCATCCAGAGCATCCCCTTGCGGTCGAACTCCAGATCGGCCACCATACGGATTTTCCCGCCTTCCTCCTTGTCGCGGAAAAGCCGGCGGCATTTTCCCGTAACCTTTGAAAAAAGACAGACCCCATTCTGGGTGGCCACCACAAGACTGTCTCCATACGGAAGGATGTCACGCACGATGTCAGAAGGGATGGAAGCATCATTCCCCTCCTCATGACGGTAAACGGTGAAGCGTCCGGCGCGGATATCAAGCCTGTTCAGTCCACCCAGATGAAGCCCCAGCCACATCCGGTCGGCATCCTCGTCATACCAGATAGCCTTCACGTTGTTGTGTGAGATGCCATTCGCCGATGAATCATGCATATACCAGCGGAATCTGCCCGTCTTGGGGTCGAACACATCCAGCCCGCCCCCTTCCGTACAAATCCATATATTCCCTCGTTTGTCTTCCAGCATCTTCCCCACAATCGGACTGCTCAGTCCGTCGGCCTCGCTGTCCGATTCGCTGAACACGGTATAGATGGCATATTCAGGATTGAAGTAGTTCACTCCCCCAAAATATGTTCCTGTCCATATCGTGCCCTGAGCGTCTTTTGTCATGCACCATACCGACTTGTGTGAAAGTCCGTAAGGCTCGCTTCCCGCATGATAATGGACGGAAATGCCCGAAACCGGGTCCAGACAGTCAAGCCCTTCGGCCGTCCCTATCCATACATTCCCTTCATTGTCTTCGCAGAAGCAGCGCACGAAATCGGAAGAGAGCGAATCCCGTCCGGCCCGCAGATTGGCCCACCCCTTTCCCGGAAGTTTGCGGTAAACACCGTTCTCCCAAGTCCCTATCCAGAGCTGTTTCCTGCTGTCTTCAAATATGCTTGAAATTTGTCCGCTCCTGATTTCATGGGAAAGCTCTTCTTCAGGGGACAGACGGAAAAGTCCATGACGCTCCGTCCCCATCCACAGGTTTCCGGCGGTGTCAAAGCGCAGCACGGTCAGACGTTCATGCCCCGACGGCAGCGTATAGACCGGAAGCATACCGTCTCCGCCGTAACGGAACAGTCTCCCGTCACATCCCACATACAACTGCCCGCCGTGATACAGCATTGCAGATACCTGTCCATGGTAAAGCACGGAAAACTTTCCCGTACGCATGTCAAGACATGCCAGCCCGTCCACGCAGAGCAGATAAAGATGTCCTTTCCCGTCGCCCGTCACTTTGAGCACCTGATTCGAGAACAGGCTGTTCGGATTGTTCTTTTCCATCCGATAAACCTTGATGGAGTTTCCATCGTAACAATTCAGCCCCTCCCGTGTGCCGATCCAGACCAGTCCGTTCTCATCGACATAGATGTCATTGACAGACACCTGCGAAAGGCCGTCATCGGTAGAGATACGATGGAAGGTCACGTCATGCGCCTTTGCCTCCACGGACGCTGCCGCCCAGAGGAAAAAAAACAATAGAATATGAAAGAGTGTGTTCATCGTCAGGACGCTGTCTGTTTTTGTTATGCAATGATGCGAAGATAAAGAAAAAAATGACACTATCCAAATCAAAAACAACAGGCTGTTCTTGCCCAAACAAAAGGTTGTTCCGACAAGAACAAGCCGGTATTTCCACCGCCCCCAGAAGCAGCGTCACTCCGGTTCCTGTTCTGGAAATTCATTCCTCCCGAAGCGTAAATTCTCTCTTGCACGGTTCAAAAGTTTTTCATATCTTTGGGAACGCATCAAAAAACATCACCGGACATGAGAATACAACCGAAAAACACATAAATGCCTTTTTTATGGACAATTTTATCCTACATTCTTCCATAAATAGACCTATCTTTGACCAAAACCCGATTTTATTAATCCCAAATTAAATACCTTATGAAGATCAAGAAACATTTAGGAATCGTTACGCTGGCAACTCTCGCGCTTGCGGCTTGCCAGCCGAAACAGGAGGCGAAACCTGACTTCCTGACCGAAGAGATCAACAACATCGTGGCACAGCACACGCTCCAGACAGACATCATCGAAAAAAGCGGGAAATGCCTGAACCCGCGTACGCTCGACACACTGGGAAATATCGTCTATGTCCCCATCGACGACTGGACCAGCGGTTTCTTCCCCGGAAGCATGTGGCTTGACTATGACCTCACCAAAGATGAAAAATGGAAAAATCTGGCCGAAAAATATACCGAAGCACTCGACTCCGTGAAGTATCTGAAATGGCATCACGACGTGGGCTTCATGATAGGATGCAGTTACCTGACGGGATACCGCCTGTGCGGGCAGCCTGAATATAAGGACGTGATTGTCGAAGCCGCCAAGTCGCTCTCCACCCGCTTCCGTCCGGGAGCAGGAGTAATCCAGTCGTGGGATGCCGACAGAGGATGGCAGGGCAAACGCGGATGGGAATGCCCGGTCATCATCGACAACATGATGAATCTGGAACTGTTGTTCGAGGCTACACGGCTGTCGGGCGACTCTACATTCCACAAGATTGCCGTTTCGCACGCTGACCAGACGATGAAGAACCATTTCCGTCCGGACAACAGCTGTTACCACGTGGTTGACTATGCACTGAAGGACGGCAAGGTAAGAAGCCGCCAAACGGCACAGGGGTACGCGCACGAGTCTGCATGGGCACGCGGCCAGGCATGGGCCATCTATGGTTTCACTACATGCTACCGCTATACGCAGGACCCGCGCTATCTTGACCAGGCAGAAAAGACACTCAACTTCTATCTGAATGATGAGAACCTGCCGAAGGACTTGATTCCGTATTGGGATTTCGACGCTCCGAAGATTCCGAACGAGCCGAGAGACGTTTCTGCAGCCGCTTGTATCGCTTCCGCACTATATGAAATGGACGGATATTGCCAAGGAAAGAGCTACAAGGCACTGGCTGACACGATCGTCACTCATCTGGCCGGACCGGACTACAAGGCTAAAGTGGGTGAAAACGGGAATTTCATCCTGATGCATTCTGTAGGAAGCATCCCGCACGGACAGGAAATCGACGTGCCGCTGAACTATGCCGACTATTATTACGAAGAAGCGTTGATCCGCAAGAGAAACCTCGAAAACGGACAGCCGTTCTCTTTCGTGACTGAAAAGGATTCTATCCAATAATATTTCCAACCGGATACAGAGACACAGGGACACAGGGCTTTCTATTCTCTGTGACTCTGTGTCTTTGTTTTCCTATTAAAACGAATAAATGACCATGAAACATTTGTCTTATACATTGCTGGGCGGAGCCGGACTGCTTGCGCTGGCAGGATGCGGAAGTTCACAGGAAACAGTGGAACAGACGCAGCCCAATGTAATCTATGTATTCCCCGACCAGTTCCGGAACATGGCGATGGGTTTCTGGGGAGAACCGGGATTTAAGGAACATGTGCGTTTCGTGAACGACCCCGTACACACACCCAATATCAACAAGTTCGCGAAAGAGTCGCTGGTACTTTCGTCGGCCATAAGCAACTGCCCTCTGAGCAGCCCTCACCGCGGCTCCCTGCTCACGGGCATGTATCCCAACAAGAGCGGAATTCCCTTAAACTGTAATTCTGACCGTCCCATCAGTTCACTCCGCACGGATGTGGAATGCGTGAGCGACGTGTTCAGCAAAAACGGATACGACTGTGCCTACTTCGGAAAGCTTCATGCGGAGTTCCCTACCCCCAATGACCCAGCCAATCCGGGACACTATGTGGAAGACCGGGATCCGGCATGGGATGCGTACACACCGAAGGAACGCCGCCATGGATTCAACTACTGGTATTCTTACGGAACGTTCGACGTGCACAAGAATCCCCATTACTGGGACACGGAAGGCAAACGGCATGACCCGAAGGAATGGTCGCCCCTGCACGAGGCCAAACAAGTGATTTCTTATCTGAAGAACGAAAATGGCCAGCGCGACGAAAAGAAACCGTTCTTCATCATGGTAGGCATGAATCCGCCGCACAGTCCTTACCGCACGCTCGATGACTGCATGGAAGAGGATTTCAATCTCTACAAGGACAAACCGATTGACAGTCTGCTGGTACGTCCCAATGCCGACCGGAAACGTGAAAAGGCGGCTTCCGCCCCTTATTATTTCGCTTCGGTGACGGGTGTGGACCGTGCATTCGGTCAGATTCTTGACTGCCTGAAAGAACTGGAACTTGACAAGAACACGATTGTGGTGTTCGCTTCCGACCACGGAGAAACCATGTGCAGCCAGTTTACGGACGACCCGAAAAATTCTCCGTATGCCGAATCCATGAACGTCCCGTTCATCGTGCGTTATCCGGGACATATCCGTCCGCATGTGGACAATCTGATGCTTTCATCCCCCGACATCATGCCTACCCTGCTGGGACTCTGCAAACTTGACAAGGATATTCCTGCCACCGTTCAGGGCAGCAACTATGCTCCGTTGTTCTACGAAGACTCCACAAGTGTTATCGCACGCCCAACCGGTGCACTCTATATCCAGAACATCGACGGAGAAAAAGACAAGGACGGAAAAGTGATTTCTTATTTCCCGAAATCAAGGGGTATCAAAACGGCACACTACACGCTGGCTCTCTATATCGACAAGGACAAGAAGCTGGAACGCACGCTGCTCTTCGACGACGTGAACGACCCGTATCAGTTGAACAACCTTTCACTGGAGGAACATCCGGAGATTGTAAAGGAACTTTACCGCGAAATGGCACAGCAACTGAAAGACATCGAAGACCCGTGGTATAACGAAAAGATTCTTGCGGACATGCTTCCTTATTGATTCTTGTACCGCTCAATCTGGACATACATAAAAAAGGCCGGTTCCGCACAAACAGAACCGGCTTTTTTTATGCTTGACGCTGAATTGTCACTTCTTCTGCAAAGTTACATTGTCAATTATCATCTTCGAATCTTTTTTCTGAAGCTGAATCACTACAATCAAATCTTTCAGCATGGCATCAGATGTGGGAGACTCAGTAATCTTGTTGCCCTTTGCCTCAACCCCTTTCACGCTCGCGAAAGCATCGACAGCCTTTGAAAGGTCGAACTTTGCCGTCACTTTCATCCACTTTCCCGGCTTGTTGATGACACGGCTGAATGCGGCAGCCGACTGGTTTTTGGAAGCCTCATCAGTAAGGTCGAACTGGTCGCGCATGATAAAGGTCTTGGCCTTCGAGTCGCAAAGGAAGAACCGCACCTGTGCACCTTCGGTAAGAGCCTTGGCTTCGAACGACAAGGTATATACACCCTTTTCGGCACCTTCCACACGCTGCGCCAGATAAGCCTTGTACCATGAATTGTCGCTTGTGTTTTCAATCTGAACGGCATTTCCATGTTTCTCGTCATCCGTTACCGGAGTGATGGTAGTGGCACCGCCTGTCTTGTCCAACACGAACCACTCTTCCGTAGCAGGAACATACTCATACGTTTTAGCGTCCAGAGGAGTATCGAATGTACCGTTCTTGATAAGATTCTGGGCATTCATTCCCAAAGCGAGGAATGACACAGCCACCAACAAAAATGTCTTTCTCATAAGCTTTTAAGTTATTTAGTATCATCTGCAAAGTAAATAAAAAAGAAGAAAAACATATCTGCACATCACATCTTTTTTAAGTAAATAATTCTTTTTTGAGATTAATTTCAGGACATTGCGCTTTCAGGGATTCCCATTTTCCCCTGATTGTAAAATATAGATAATTTATGCAACCTTTTCCCCGGAACGATTGTTATGCATGAAAACGGTTGGACAAGGTAAAGTCCGGGAAAAAACATCCTTGCCTTTGTCGTACGCCGACACAAGAACTTTAACTAAAAAAAGACACTTATGATGAAAAAGAAAATTCTGTTGGCAGCCACTCTGGTTGCCGCGATGTCTGTGAACGCACAGAAAGCGTATGAAGGAACCGCCTTCTTTGACAATTGGTACATCGGACTGAACGGCGGAGGAATCACTCCTCTGTCACATTCCGCATTCTGGAAGAATATGCGTGGAACGGCCGGTCTGGAGCTGGGCAAACAAGTGACTCCGGTACTGGGTGTTTCATTCCAAGGTCTTACCGCTGTGAACACATCGTATAGCCGCACGGCATTCGATGCACTTAACCTCTCTGCAAACGGCAAGATTAATCTGAACAATCTGTTTGGCGGTTATCTTGGCGAACCCCGCCTGTTTGAAGTGGAAGCCATCGCAGGTATCGGATGGGGACATGATTTCATGAACTCCGGTTACGGAAAAGATGACAGCTACATGACAAGCCGTTTCGGCGCAAGCCTGAACTTCAATGTAGGTGAGCAGAAAGCATGATCAATCAATGTGAAACCGGCTGTAGTCTATCGTATGGGCGGGAAAGATGCACAAATGCTGAATGTCAACAAATCGGCCTTTGAACTCTTGGCCGGCGTAACCTATCATTTCTCATGCAGTAACGGCAAGCATTACATGACCATCCAGCGTCCGTATGACCCGTATGAGGTGAAAGCGTTGAATGACAAGGTGAATGCGCTGCGCGCGACCGTCGAAGCCCAGGAGGCGGCATTGAATGACAGCGAAGCAAAGACAGACGAACTGCAGAACGCATTGGACGTTTGCCGGAATGCATTGAACGACTGCCAAAATACACCGATAGCGACAATCATAGAAAAGAGCCATACCATGTCACTTGAATCTGTCGTCACTTTCCGCCAAGGAAGCACATCTGTCGGTTCCGACCAGATTCCTAACGTGGAGCGCATAGCCACCTACATGAAAAACCATCCGGAGAGTACCGTTTCCATCAAGGGATATGCTTCTCCTGAAGGAAGTGCAGAGGTAAACGCACGTATCGCCAAACAACGTGCGGATGCAGTGAAGAAAATATTGATGAACAGATACAAGATAGACGAAAGCCGTATCACTTCAGAAGGTCAGGGAGTAGGCAACATGTTCTCTGAACCCGACTGGAACCGTGTAAGCATCGCTACGCTGAATGACGAGAACGCCGAATAAATCTCCACTATCCATAAAAAAGACTCGGACCTGAAGAACTTGGTCCGAGTCTTTTTTATATGTTTATATGTAACCTTTCTTCTGCTATTCCTCCTCCACTATTGAAGTCAACGGATGACGGTTGCCTTTGATGTCTGTAAGGAATGCCTTGGCCGAACCGAAGTTCAGATACATGTCCAGACGTACAGGAAGATGGTTGCGGTCATCAGTCACATAAAAGGTGATGACTTCCTTTTCCTTTCCTTCGGCTGTATATTCGACCAGTGAAAACACAAGACAGCGGTAAGTGACTCCATTTTCCGACTTGAAGTTCTCCCTTCCCCTATAAATGAGCGTCTGCTTTTCTACCGCTCTTCCCGTAGCCATTGAAAACAGAATCTTCTGGCCTATCTTATAGTCGGTAGGGTCGTATGAACGCGCCTGAAGCAGGATACTCAGCATATCATACACACACACCTCCATCTCGTCATGATGCTTGTCGGTATTCCCTCTGAGCGTACGCTGCTGGTCGACGATACACAATCCGTTACGATAACTGAAATTCACCTCGTCTACAGTATAACGTTTGCCCTCTTCCGCACCTTTCCGGAAATAAACCGGCACCAGGTCTTTCGTGGTGATGCAGGTAAGCGTATCACGCATTTTGAAGAAGAAGTCAATCTTCTTGTTCGTATACGACTGCAGGTCAGTCTTCAGGCAAGGAATTCCTTTGTGCGTCGTTTCGTTCACTGTCATTTTTGCCCATCCCGCATTAATCCAGATAAACTTCCAGTTGAACTTCAGCTCATACGATAATGTTTCTCCAGGTTTGATGGCATCGTTGACTGCACCACATTGTGCTTTGGCTGCCATGCCCCCCATCAGGAGGCAAAGGCAAAGAATCAGTTTTTTCGTTGTCATGTTCTTCCTAATTTTCGGGCACGCTCCTTGTTGCGGTCCTTGATTTTCTTGGCTTCTTCGGGTTTCTGTTTCTTTATTTCATCCAATTTCTGTCGGTCGGGCGGAGTGGCATGGAGATCCCAGTTCTCTTCAAACTCGAAATTGGCCTTCATTTCCCAGACTTTCGGGAAATAGAACACCTCCTCCGGCTGACGTTTCTCCCCATAATTGCCTGTGTCCCATATTCCGTTGTTATTGTCATCGTTGAAAAGACGGATGTAATATTTCGTGCTTGGCTGCAGGAAATAAAAGTCGCACGTACGTTTGTCTGTCACCGGCTGCTGGCGGACAACGGCATCACTGCTGTTCAGCAACTGCACAACCGCATGAGGACCCGCACCTGAAATATTCAGATAAAGAGTGCCATATTCCTCCAGCGTCTTCACCTTCAGCTTATTCTCCACCTTGTTCGTATAAAGTCCGTAAATGCCTTTAATGGCCAGCGAATCAATCTTCAGCTGATACTCCTGTCCCGGCTGCCAGTCGGCCAGAATCTGATATTGCCGGGGAGCCACACTGTCGGCCATGAAGATGAACGGAATGTCCTGCCATACGGAATCGACCATCACAGCCATATGAATGGCCGAAGTGTCAATGCTCTCCACAGGCTCTTCAAACTTAAGCGTAATGTTCCTGTTGATGTCCAGACTGGAAGGAGCGTCCACATTCATGGCAAAGAACTTGGGTTCAGCCTTGATGGTATCACCCCGTTTCTCCCGTTTCTTGCGTTCCTTCTCCTCTTTCTTGCGTGCCTCTTCCGCCATGGCCAGACGCCGTTCGCGGTTGATTTTATTCATCATCCTCAACGTATCCGTTTTCGGCACGAGCTGTCCCAGCGTATCCGTGGCGAAATAATCCATCTGGAAAGTCAGCGTATCACGTTCGCAGAGCGTCGTATCCTTTATCCAATAGCGGATAGTGTCATGACGCGCGTTGCTCTCGATGACAAACGCATCCTTTTCGTCAAAGTCAAGCCCTTTTATCGTAGGCAACGTATCAGACTTTGCACTGAAATAGAGCGAAAAACGGTTCAACTGTTCACGTTCGCTCTTCATCAGATACTGCATGGGGTTCTCTTCCTTGAACGAGCGGAGAATGATGTCATCCGGCATGAAGCGCGTATAGTGCACTTCATAAATGGTATCATATGCCAGGGTGTCAAGTTCGTTCCACACCGTATCCTGACGGACTGCCGGCGCCATACTCGGGATGACCAGCGAATCCTGCCAGGCAATAGCTTCTGTTTTGGAATCGAACAAGTAGTTCTGGTTTCCGTCCATGAGCGCATAGATGCGGTATTTCCCCGGAGCGACTCCGCGTATGGTAAAATGTCCGCGGCTGTCCGTACGTGAGATGCGAACGAAAGGCAGTTTGGTGAACGCCGTATCGCTCAAATCCTTATGAAGACCGACCTGTATGCCTTTCACCGGCTCCAGATCTTGTGCGTTGAGCACAGTTCCCGACACTTCCATCGTGTCGATATGTTCCCCCGTAGAAAAGGCATAGGCAAAGTTCCCCAGAGGGTTGTCTTCATTGTTGTCCACAATCGCATCACCGAAATCGACGGTATAGGTCGTATTTTCCTGCAACGTGTCGAAAAACTCCACCAGCACCTTTTTCCCGCTTACCTTTACCTCCGGTGCCTCCTTCTGCGGAGGAGAAATGATCACTTTCTCGGAAGGCTTGTCGAGCTTGATGAACTCATCGAATTCAATGGAAATCTTCTTGCGCTGGTTATTGGTGGCATTCGGCTCCGGTGTGGCTCGGACAAACTTGGGCGGTGTCTCGTCATATGGTCCTCCGTCGGGCATACCCGTACTGGCACACGCATAGAAGCCGATGACAACCAGCAGCATGGCGATGTATTTTGGAATCGGTCTCATTCAGGAAAACGTTTTTTAATGGTTCAGTTGCAGAATTTCATCGATATAGTCGCGGTTGTTGCTCAGACGAGGCACCTTATGCTGTCCTCCCAGCTTTCCTTTCTGCTTCAGCCAGTCATGGAACAGGCCAGGACGCGCCACAATGATTTCCAGCTCCTGCAGAGTGATGTCCTTATGACGTTTCGCCTCATAGTCGGAATTGATTTCCTGCAGGGACTTGTCGAGGATGCTGCGGAACTTCTCCAGCGAATCGGGCATCACGCTGAACTCGACAAGCCACTGGTGGCGGCATTTCGCGTCCGCATCCATGAACACCGGAGCGGCGGTATATTCAAGCACCTGCGCACCCGTTTCCGCACAGGCCTTTGCCAACCCCTTTTCCGCATTGTCCACCATCAGTTCCTCACCGAACGCATTGATGAAGTGCTTGGTACGGCCCGATATGATGAACTTGTACGGGTCTTTCTGCGTAAACTTCACCGTATCACCCAAGATGTACCTCCACAGTCCACACGAAGTGCTGATTACGATGGCATAGTTGCGTCCCACTTCTACACCAGCAAGCGGAACGATGTGCGGGTTCGGACTGTCTATCTCTTCCAGCGGAATGAATTCATAGAACACGTCATAGTCAATCATGAGCAGCATGGCCGGGTCGTCCAGACTGCTCTGGAGCCCGAAGAAGCCTTCGCTGGCATTGTAAGTCTCCATGTAGTGCATCTTGTCGGTAGGAATCAGCCGTTTGTACTGCTCGCGGTATGGAGTGAAGCATACTCCCCCGTGGAAGAACACTTCCAGATTGGGCCACACTTCATTCAGGCAAGTGGCGCCGGTCTTCTCCAAAATACGCTTTATGACCGCCAGCATCCACGAAGGCACCCCCGAAAGGTTGGTCACATTCTCGTGAATGGTCGTCTCGGCTATGCGCTCCACCTTTTCCTCAAATTCGCTGAGAAGGGCGATTTCCTTGCTCGGCACGCGGATGAAGTTAACCAGAGGGTTGATGTTCTGTATCAGAATGGCGGAAAGGTCGCCTACCAGGCTGTCCTTCACATTGTAGTTCGGGCTGTGGCTCCCCCCCAGAATCAGTCCCTTGCCAGAAAAGAAACGGCTTTCCGAATTTTCCTGAAGATAAAGTGCCACGGCATCCACCCCACCCTTATAATGGATTCCATGAAGTCCGTCCTGGCTGACAGGGATGAACTTGCTCTTGTCATTGGTGGTGCCCGATGATTTGGCGTACCAGACAACTTTCCCCGGCCAGAGCACATTCTCCTCCCCATGGCGCATCCGGTCCACATATCCTTTCACTTCTTCGTATGTCTGGATGGGCACACGCCGGAAGTCCTCATAACTTTTCATGTGGGAGTAGTCGTATTTTTTACCCCATTCGGTAGGGGCGGCCGTCTGTATCAATTTCTGGAATACCCGGTTCTGAATAGCTTCCGCTTCAGCGGCATACTTTTCGATGGCTTTCTGCCGCAAACCGAATATTTTACCTATCACTTTCGTTGTATTCATTTGCAGTTCTGTTTCAACACACTCTTTCGGCAAAGGTAGTTTATTCTTTCCAATTTTCCGTGCACATAAGTTTTTTTTTGATGTCCGTAATTTCCTGACTTCAGTTCCGATGAGAAAGAACAGGCGGTTGTCGTGATTCGAATACCCGCTTGTCCCGACTGAAACAGACGCATGTTTTGGACAAAATATCCCCTTGTTTTCCGCATGGGGAGAAACCGGCAGGCACACATTGATTTTATTCTATCTGCTTATGCTGTTTTTGATTACTTTTTCTTACCTTTACGTCACGAAAATTAAATGCAGCAGACTATGAAAATAGGAATCTTGACTTCAGGCGGCGACTGTCCCGGCATCAACGCTACAATCCGCGGGGTGTGCAAGGCGGCCATCAATCATTATGGCATGGAAGTATATGGCATCCGGAACGGTTTCCGGGGCTTGCTGGATGATGACGTGGTGCGGCTGGACAACATTTCGCTTACCGGACTGCTGAACATGGGGGGGACCATTCTGGGAACTTCCAGAGTCAAGCCTTTCAAGAGGAAGGGAGGAGGAGCTTTTTCTGAAGACAAGCCCGCCATTCTGATTCAGACCATCAGGAAACACCAGTTGGACTGCATCGTCTGCATCGGAGGAAACGGCACACAGAAGACAGCCGCCAAACTGGCCGAAATGGGTGTGAACGTGGTGGGCATTCCGAAAACGATAGACAATGACGTATGGGGTACGGACGTGTCGTTCGGTTTCGACTCGGCAGTGTCCATCGCCACCGACGCGATAGACCGTCTGCACTCGACGGCCAGTTCACACCAGCGTGTGATGGTGATTGAAGTCATGGGGCACAAGGCAGGATGGATAGCCCTCTATTCGGGCATGGCAGGAGGAGGCGACATCATCCTTCTTCCCGAAATACCGTATGACATCCACCGCATAGGAGATGCCATCATCGACCGGCTGAAAAAGGGGAAACCTTATTCCATTGTAGTGGTGGCTGAAGGTATCCAGACTTTCGGCGGGAAAAAAGCCGCACAGTACATCGCTGAAGAAATAGAGTATGAAACGGGGTTTGAAACCCGCGAAACAGTGCTGGGCTATATCCAGCGCGGAGGAAGTCCCACGGCTTACGACCGCAACCTGGCCACACGCATGGGAGGACATGCCGTTGACCTGATTTCCCAAAACAGTTTCGGACGGATGGTGGCCCTGCACGGCAACTCCATCGGTTCAAAACCGCTGGCGGAAGTGGCCGGACAACTGAAACTGGTGACAGAGGAACATGACCTGGTGGTACAGGGACGCCACATGGGAATCTGTTTCGGATAAGCAGACGGGAAACAGAAAATCCATTCCGCCGGCAAACAGACATTACCTGAAGTTCTCACAATAAAACCAACATGATGAAAAGATTATTTCTATTCGGGACCATACTCTGTATCGTCTTGACCATGAAAGCCCAAACCGCCGGAAACGTCTCCGGATTAGACAAAGCGCATTTCAACAAGTACTGGAAAATCGAATCGGAGTCGCCCGACTATAAAGTTTCTTTCTCGGGAGA
Organism: uncultured Phocaeicola sp.; assembly: GCA_944320815.1. Classification (GTDB taxonomy): domain Bacteria; phylum Bacteroidota; class Bacteroidia; order Bacteroidales; family Bacteroidaceae; genus Phocaeicola. The sequence goes on from CALUIZ010000013.1 coordinate 62,703, forward strand.
CACGTGTGAAATCCTGTCACCCAAAGGACTCACCTTGTGGAGAAAAGAAAAGATGCAGGGAGACCTGACCATCGAATACGACGCATGTGTCGTGGACGAAGGGAAACCAGGCGACCGTCTGAGCGACCTGAACTGTTTCTGGATGGCATCCGACCCGCACGAAAAGGACATATGGAAACGCATGGACTGGAGAAAGGGTGAATTTGTGAAATGTTATTCCCTCCAATTATATTATATGGGATACGGGGGAAACTATAATTCAACCACACGCTTCCGCCGGTACGACGGAAATGAAGCCGGCATAACAGAGCCCGAAAAGCGGCCTGCCATCCTGAAGGAATATACAGACAGCCAGAATCTGCTCGTTCCGAACAAATGGTATCACATCAAACTCCAGAACAAGGGAAACCGGGTGAAATATTACATCGACGGAAAACTGCTGGTAGATTTCTGCGACCCTGACCCACTGACTGAGGGATGGTTCGGGTTCCGTACCACTCTGTCGAGAACGAGAATCACGAACTTCAGATACAGCCGCCAGACAAGCCATGAGACGGCATGTCTTCACTGGGTAGGAAAAACGCCTCAGGAAACCTGCAGCGTCAGTTTTGGAGTGCCTTTCCGGCAAGGGGAGGTCCGGCCTGAAACTCCTCTGCTTCTGCAGACTTCCGAAGGAAAAGATATCGCCTCCGACAATTGGACCATGGCCTACTGGCCCGACGGCTCTGTAAAATGGGCCGGAATGGCGGCCGTCATCCCCGGAAACACCCCCGGACTGAAAGTCATTCCGCAGAAGAAAAACAGAAAGCCGGAAGAGTCTTCCCTAAAGGTTGAGGAATCTTCATACGGGTTCAAAATATCCACAGGAAACGTCACGGCCTATATTCCCCGTTCGGGAGCATACATAATCGACAGTCTGTTTTACAAGAACTGCAAGGTAGGGGGAAAAGCCGACCTGATAGCTTCCGTCCAGGACAAGCCGTCTGATGCAGATGTAACGGACATGCACATCACTCATTTCAAGAGTCAACTGCATCGCGTGACACTGGAACAGAAAGGCAATGTACGTGCGACCGTCAAAATAGAGGGTGTACATCAGAATGCAGAACGGGAATGGCTTCCGTTTGTCCTGCGTATGTATTTCTATGCAGAAAGTGAACAGATAAGAATGGTGCATACGTTCACTTTCGACGGAGACCAGCACAAAGATTTCATCCGTTCACTGGGACTCCGCTTTCAGATTCCCATGCGCGAAGCTCTGTACAACCGGCACGTCGCTTTTGCCTGTACCGACGGAGGTATATGGAGCGAACCGGTGCAGCCTCTGGTGGGACGGCGCGTTCTGTCTCTGGGAGATAACGATACATTACAGCTACAGCAGATGCAAGGCAAACGGATTCCTGAATATGAAAAATTCGATGACAAGAACCAGGCTCTGATTGACAACTGGGCTTCATGGGACAATTTCCGTCTTTCCCAACTGAGTGACAATGCATTTTCTATCCGTAAAAGAGCTACTGAGGACAATCCGTGGATAGGAACATTCACCGGCACACGCTCAGACGGATATGCTTTCGCCGGAGATGTAAGCGGAGGACTTGGAGTCAGTCTGAAAGACTTCTGGCAGTCCTATCCCACTTCTCTCGAGATACAGCACGCACGCTCAGATGAAGCGTCTCTGGTAGTCTGGCTGTGGAGCCCGGAATCAGAAGCCATGGATTTAAGACACTACGACAAGGTAGCCCACGATCTGAACGCAAGCTACGAAGATGTACAGGAAGGGATGAGCACTCCCTATGGTATCGCCCGCACTCATACCCTCACGCTCGTACCACAGGGAAATTATCCGGGAAAGGAAGGTGTATCCACAACAGCAAGAATGCTCGCCGAGGCGTCTCCGCTGATTTGTACGCCTGAATATCTGCACGCATGCCGTGCATTCGGCATATGGTCGCTTCCTGACAGGAGCAATCCGGCACGAAGCAAAGTAGAAGACCGTCTGGAAACTTATATCCAATTCTATCAGAAAGCAATAGAGCAGAACAAATGGTATGGATTCTGGAATTACGGAGACTTCATGCATGCGTATGACCCTATACGGCATTGCTGGAGATACGATATAGGAGGATTCGCCTGGGACAATACAGAACTTGCATCCAACATGTGGCTGTGGTATAGTTTCCTTCGCACCGGACGGTATGACATATGGAAAATGGCGGAAGCCATGACACGGCATACTACTGAAATTGATGTGTATCACATCGGACCGAATGCCGGACTGGGAAGCCGCCACAATGTCAGTCACTGGGGATGCGGTGCCAAGGAAGCACGAATCAGCCAGGCGGCATGGAACCGCTTCTTCTATTATCTCACGACCGATGAACGGAGCGGTGACCTTATGAGCGAAGTGAAGGATGCAGACCAGAAACTCTACACTCTCGACCCGATGCGTCTGGCAGAACCGAGAAGCAAGTTCCCCTGCTCTGCCCCAGCCCGACTGCGGATTGGCCCTGACTGGTTGGCTTATGCAGGCAACTGGATGACAGAATGGGAACGGACAAGAAACGACAAATACCGCGACAAAATCGTGACCGGCATGAAAAGTATCGCCTCACTTCCCCACGGACTGTTTACCGGCAACAAAGCTTTGGGGTTTGACCCGGCCACAGGTGTCATCAGTTATGAAGGTGACCCGTCGCTGAAAAACACCAATCATCTGATGACAATCATGGGAGGATTTGAAATCATGAACGAAATGCAAGAGATGGTGTCGGTTCCTGAATTCAACGAAGCATGGCTTGAACATGCACGCGACTTCAAGAAACGCAACAAATTCAGGGTATGCCGCCTGGCAGCCTATGCGGCATGGAAATTATACGATCCCAAACTGGCAGCCGAAACATGGAACGACTTATGGACAAAACTTGAACACACACCAGCTCCGCCCATGACTATAAAAAAGATACTCCCGCCCGAAGTGCCCGCCCCGCTCGATGAATGTACACCGATAAGCACCAATGATGCGGCACTATGGAGTCTGGATGCCATCTATATGCAGGAAGTCATCCCCCAATAACAAACGACAATGCCAGCCTGTACATGTTCTTTCATGCAGGCTGGCATTGCTGTATATCATTCACAGAAAATGCGGTATCTCATTTCAGTCTGAACACAAACACATCGGCAGTATTGATGTCGGGAGTACCTATCACTGCCTCCGCATTCTGCGGAAGGCTGAAATGATAAGGCTTGTCACCATAATTCAGTACGATTCCAAAGCCGTTACGATACTCCAATGTCACGCCATACGGCAAGTCCATCACGTCTATCCCCAGCCGGGCATACAATTTGTCAAGTACCATCCGCTCAAGTTGGCCGTCAGAACTGTCCACACCCACATAAGTGACCGTTCCCTTCCCCAGCCTGCGGAAAGTGACAGCCGGTTTCCCTTCATAAAAATCCTGCGCATAGGTAGCCCAAACCTCATTTCCTTGATCCGGACACAAAATCTCACCCCACGTATTCCATGAACAGGTCTGTCCGTCCATTTTCACCGTTCCGGAATATTTGGGAAGCAGCAAGTCGTAGAATTCCATCTTGTTGCCGGTCAGTCCACTGATCATGGAACCGAACGGAGCCTCCGGCAGACGTCCGAAACGGTCCTTCTGGGCTGTGCGGCAAGTGAGCACCAGATTCCCGCCATTCTCTACATATTCAGTCCATCTGTCCACCAGCTCCTTGTCGGCCAACTGATAGGCAGGTGCTATCATCACCGGATATTCGGAGAAATCTTTCTCTTCGCTGATAAAGTCAACCGGCGCACCGTAAGCCTTCAGCGGACGATAGTATTTGTCCACATGCCTGAACGTATCCCATGTGACATTCTGCTTCTGGCGGTCAATGCTCCAGTAATTTTCCGGATTCCACAGAATCGCAGTCCTGCGTTTCAAATAACTCTCAGGCTTGACATCTTTGCTGTCCGCTTTCCCACGCAGAAGCCGGATTTCTTCAATGAACTTCGCATATTCTTCTCCGCCGGGAGTCACCGTCACTCCATCCGTTCCTACAATTCCATAATGATATTGTTCCGTTCCATACAGCGGCTGGCGATACCGGTACGTGCATACAAAATCAGAACCTCCGGCAAACACGCTCCACAACCAGAGCCGCACGGCACCGGGAAGCGGCTGCGGATTGATTGTCCCCCAGTTCACCTGTCCCGGCTGAAGCTCCATCACTCCATATGTGCCCTTCACCGGACGGAAAAAGTCATTGGCCATTGCGATGCGGAGCGGATTGCCTACACGGAACCCCGTACGGCCTACCCCTTCATCGTCTCCATAAACCATATAGCGGGTATAGCTGACAAAATCCAGGTCTTTGCTACCTCCGATATGCCCCTTGTCATAGTCGGGGATATAGTTGGTCGTCACCCACTGGTTTTTTGCATACTTCTTTATCAACAGACATTGTTCATTCAGAAAATCGTTGGTCTGTTTGGCGGCGAAACGGCGGTAGTCAAGAATCTGGTGATGGTTCATGAACATCTGTGCCGTCTTGGGAAGATTGATTTCATCAAAAGAAGAATACACCTCACTCCAGAAGGCGGTGCCCCAGGCATCATTCAGTTCGTTGATGTCATCATGATATTTCTCGCGCAGAAACTCACGGAACCCCTTTTCCGCAGCCGGATTATAGTCGAACTGCACGGTCGGCTCATTGTCCAACTGCCATCCTATGATACGGGAATCGTTCCCGTAATGACGGGCCAACTCCTCAATCATCCTGTAAGCCAGCCTGCGATATACGGGTGAGGCGAACGAAGCATGCTGGCGCGCCCCATGGTCAAGCACCGTACCGTCTTCCGACTTCAGAAGAATCTCCGGATACTTCCGGCTCAACCATACGGGAGGAGTAGCCGTAGACGTGCACATGACCACTTTCAAATCATATTTGGCGGCCAGTTCCACCGCACGATCAAGCCATGCAAAATCATACACCCCCTCCCGGGGTTCCAGCTGCGCCCACGCAAATTCAGCGAAATGGGTAAACTCGAACCCCAGGTCGTGCATACGTTTCAGGTCACGCTCCCACTGGCTCTCGTCCCAATGTTCCGGATAATAATATGCACCGGTCAGCGTCAAGTCTTTCTCGTCAAACCAAGGTTGCTGGGCAAACACACTTCCAGCCAACATACAGCCGCAGAAAAGGCCAATCCATCGTTTTTTCATTGCATCATCTTTTAAGAACTAAAAATACATTTGTCCGCAAAAATAAAAGATATTTGCCCTTATGCTGCATAAAACAGCTCTTTTTTACCCCTTCATGCACAATAATACATAAACATGTATGATTGTCCATGCCACAAGACCAAATAGATTCGTATTTTTGCTACTGTATAAATGGAGTCCGGGGTCTCCTGCCCTTCCGCACATGGAAAAGCATTCCGTTTCCTGCAAGAAAACAACCGCATGTTTCAGGCAGAACAGGCTGTTGCTTCTCATGAAACAGCCCGTTGTTTTTCCTTCACGGACTGCAAGGACAGACGAGGGCATCCATTGAACAGAAAAGAACCTTAAAAACATTTTTCCATGAAACCACTGAGACTGACAGCAACCCTCTTCATACTGTTCTTCGTGTGCCGCCTTTCGGCTCAGAAAGAAACCGTCTTCTGCCTGCCCGACGGGTCGGGCATCCTGAGATTCGGGCTGGTCACTGCAAACCAAGACATCTGGCTCGACACGGACAAACGGCTGGCAACTGACAACCTGCTTTCCATTGAAGGCCGCCATCTGGACGAAACGGAAGGATACATTATAGAAGTGTCAGGCACCGCTCTTCCGGAAGGTGCCATGCTGGCATGGACATTCGGCGGATGTGACAGTCCCGGTCCGGTCCACGACATACACCCGGAGTACTGCAAAGACAACGTGTTCAGCATAGAAGGCACCAGCATCACCGTCTATCACGGCAAAGTGATGCGTCTGCGCATCACGCAACTGGTCACCTCCAAACCTTCAGACATCCGGCTGGCCGACGGCCACAGACAGGAAAGTCCTCAGATTCTTTTCCTGTCGGGAAAGAAGACCGACGCGCCTGTCGTGGCTTCCCTATGTCCGATTGCACAGGGAGAGAAGATTTACTTCTGTCTCTACAAGCCTAACGGAAAAGCCGACTATGCAGACTATATGTTACCCGACTTGTTTAAAAAGGAAAACAAATGAAACGAAACCACTTCCTCATCATGCTGCTGGGGCTGTGCGGGCTTTTCCATCCCCACTGCCTGCAGGCGAAACTGTACAATGTGGCGGATTTTGGAGCCACAGGCAACGGACAAACGATTGATTCACACGCAATCAACGAAGCCATTCAGAAAGCTTCTTCCGAAGGAGGAGGGACTGTCTACATACCGGCGGGGGAATATCTCTGCTATTCAATCCGTCTGGCCAGCCACATCCATCTGTATCTGGAACAAGGGGCCACTCTTACAGCCGCCTTCCCTACTCCCACAGAAGGATATGACGAAGCGGAACCGAACGATGCCAACCTTTATCAGGACTTCGGACACAGCCATTGGAAAAATTCTCTCATCTGGGGAATCGGACTGGACAATGTCACTATCAGTGGTCCCGGTTCCATCTACGGAAAAGGACTGACCCGCGAAGAAAGCCGCAGGAAGGGGGTGGGAAACAAGGCCATCAGTCTAAAAGAGTGCAGGAATGTCACGCTGAAAGACCTTTCCATGAAACGATGCGGGCATTTCGCGCTTCTGGCCACGGGAGTGGACAACCTCACCCTCCATAATATAAAGGTAGACACTAACCGGGACGGGTTCGACATCGACTGCTGCAAGAACGTGCGCATCAGCCAGTGCAGTCTCAACACTCCTTGGGATGATGCCATCGTGCTGAAAGCGTCGTACGCGCTGGGGTATTTCAAGGATACTGAAAACGTGACGATATCCGACTGCTTCGTGAGCGGATACGACCGCGAATCTATGCTCGACTGCTCATGGAAACTCGACGAGCCGCAGGCACCGGACCACGGATTCCGGACAGGGCGCATCAAGATAGGAACGGAATCAAGCGGAGGATTCAAGAACATAGCCATCACAAACTGTATCTTCGAACATTGCCGCGGACTGGCTCTGGAAAGTGTCGATGGGGGAAAACTGGAAGACATCGTCATCAGCAACATCACGATGCGCCATATTGTCAACGCGGGAATCTTCCTGCGGCTGGGTTCCCGCATGCGCAGCCCTGAGGGTACACCTGTGGGAAGCATGAGGCGCATCCGCATCAGCCATATCAACGCTTACGACGTAGACTCCCGCTATTCGTCCATCATCAGCGGAGTGCCGGACGGAATCATCGAAGATGTCACGTTCAACGACATCAACCTGTATTATCAGGGCGGATATTCGGAGGAGGACAGCCGGCGGGAAATACCGGAAGAAGAAAAGGCATACCCGGAACCGTGGATGTTCGGAACCATTCCGGCAAAAGGATTCTACATCCGCCATGCCAGAAACATTTCGTTCAACCACATCAACTTCCATTACGAAAAGCCGGACGGACGGCCATTGTTCGTTACGGATGACGCGCAGAACATACGGTTCAACGACATCCGTTCCGACGGAAAAGAAGAGACAATTAACCCTATTCTATAAACATTACAATAGCTTAAAGACATGAAGACAAAGAAAAAATGGCTGCTGACATTTGCAGCCTGCAGTTTGGGCATCATGAGCGGAGCACAGACCAACTACAACTTCGACCAGATGCAACGGGAAAAACTAGGACGAGGAGTCGTTGCGGTAAGAGAAAACTCCGGCAAAGTGAGCCTGTCATGGAGGTATCTTTCCACCGACCCGATGCAGACAGCTTTCAACATATACCGCAACGGACAGAAAATAGCCCAGGTTCCGGCCGGTACCGGCACATTCTATACAGACACGTATGACGGTACAGAAAAAACCTTGTACACGGTAAAGCCTGTAGTCAACGGAAAAGAAAATGCCGGAGGGGAAGGCTCTTACACGCTTCCCGCCAATGCACCCTACGGATATATCGACATCCCGCTCGACCGGCCGCAGGACGGGGTCACTCCGGCAGGCCAGAAGTATTCCTACAGTCCTAACGACGCTTCCATCGGGGATGTGGACGGGGACGGAAACTATGAGATTATCCTGAAATGGGACCCGTCGAACTCACACGACAATGCACACGACGGATACACAGGAAACGTATATTTTGACTGCTACCGCCTCAACGGAGAAAAATTATGGCGCATCGACATGGGAAAAAATATCCGTGCCGGAGCTCACTACACTCAGTTCATGGTCTATGACCTGGACGGCGACGGAAAAGCGGAAGTGGTGATGAAAACTTCCGACGGAACCATTGACGGAAAAGGAAAAGTCATCGGAGACGCTGATGCCGACTATCGTGAACCCGGAGAAAAGGATGCGCCGAAAGGAGGAGACTTCCCGAAAGGAGACCCACGGGGGAAAGGACGGCCGGATGACCCTCTGCGTAATCAGGGCAGAATTCTGACCGGAAACGAATATCTGACCGTTTTCAACGGACTGACGGGAGAAGCGATGAAAACCATCAGCTATGTGCCTCTCCGGGAAAAACTGGAAGGCTGGGGTGACAACCGTGCGAACCGCGCTGACAGGTTTCTTGCGTGCATCGCATACCTGGATGGCATACATCCGAGTGTGGTGATGTGCAGAGGATATTATACCAGAACCGTACTGGCTGCATTCGACTGGGACGGAAAAGACCTGAAACAACGCTGGGTGTTCGACAGCAACAATCCCGGATGCCAGAACTATGCCGGACAAGGCAACCATAACCTGCGGGTGGCCGATGTGGATATGGACGGATGTGATGAAATCGTATATGGATCATGCACAATCGACAATGACGGCACAGGACTCTATTCTACACAGCTTGGACACGGCGACGCTCTGCATCTGACTCAGTTTGACCCCTCCAGTTCCAAGCTTCAGGTATGGGCTTGCCATGAAAACCGTAAAGACGGCTCTACATTCCGGGATGCGGCAACGGGCAAGATCCTGTTCCAGATTCCCGACAAACGGGATGTGGGAAGATGTATGGCCGCAGACATTGACCCCACCAATCCGGGAGTGGAAATGTGGTCGCTTGCCACAGGAGGAATCCGCAACATGAAAGGGGAACTTGTCGCAGCAGGAAAAGTGCCGGGATTATCATACAATATGGCTGTATGGTGGGATGGAGACTTGCTCCGTGAACTGCTGGACAAGAACCGTATCAGCAAATATGACTGGAAGGAAAAACGCTGCAATATGCTTACCGTCTTTGATGGATGTGACTCTAACAACGGAACGAAGGCGAATCCTTCGCTTCAGGGTGATATCATTGGTGACTGGCGTGAGGAAGTGTTGCTGAGGACAGCCGACAACAAGTCACTCCGGCTGTATGTCACAACCATCCCGACGCAGTACCGTTTCCACACTTTCCTGGAGGACCCTGTATACCGCATCAGCATCGCTACCCAAAACGTAGCCTACAACCAGCCGACACAACCGGGATTCTATGTCGGACCGGATTTGAAAGGAACTTTCCGCGGATATGAATTCAAATGACGAACTTCTGAAAAGCAAACAAACCAAACATTAAGAAGGCTATGAATAGATTTTTGTTCAATGCGGCCCTGCTGACATTCCTTTCTATAGGAGTGGCAGGCAACGCACAGAAAAAGAAAGAGGTGATTAACGACTCCAACACGCCGCTGCATCTCCTGCAGCCTGATTATCAGGTAGGATATGGTATCGTGTCGGCAGATGACGTGAAAAAAGATATGGACAGGGTACTGAAATATCTGGAAGCCAACACCCCTACCCGCGTGGTTGACAAGAATACGGGAAAAGTCATCACCGACTATGCATCGATGGATGAAAACGCTCAACTAGAAAGAGGAGCTTTCCGTCTGGCAAGCTATGAATGGGGTGTCACCTATTCGGCCATGCTGGCCGCAGCTGAAGCTACGGGAGACGATGCCTACAGAAAATATGTGTACGACAGATTCAACTTTCTGGCTGAAGTGACTCCTTACTTCAAGAAAGTATATGAAAAATACGGCACGACCGATTCGCAGATGTTGCAGATTCTGACTCCTCACGCGCTTGACGATGCCGGAGCCGTATGTGCCGCCATGATGAAAGCGCAGCTTAAAGACAAGAACCTGAAGCTTCAGGAACTGATTGACAATTATTTCCATTTCATCATGTATAAGGAATACCGTCTGGCTGACGGAACTTTTGCGCGCAACCGACCTTATCACAACACGCTGTGGCTGGACGACATGTTCATGGGTATTCCTGCCGTCGCCCTGATGGGACGTTACGCATCCGACAACCAGGACAAATTCTATCAGGAGGCCGTACGACAGATCATGCAGTTTGCCGACCGCATGTTCGTTCCGGAAAAGGGGCTTTTCCGCCACGGATGGGTGGAAGGGATGAAAGACCATCCGGCATTCCATTGGGGACGTGCCAACGGATGGGCCATTCTGACCATGTGTGAGGTGCTTGACGTGCTCCCGGAGAACTATCCCGGACGTGACAAGATCATCGCACTGCTTCAGGCGCATGTACGCGGACTCGCCGCCTGCCAGAGCAAGGACGGATTCTGGCACCAGCTGCTCGACCGTAACGACTCCTATCTGGAATCTTCAGCCACGGCTCTGTATGTATATTGCATGGCCCACGCAATCAACAAAGGATGGATTGATGCCATGGCATACGGACCAGTCGTCCAGCTTGGCTGGCATGCCGTTTCTTCGGCCATCAACGAACAGGGACAGGTGGAGATGACTTGTGTGGGTACAGGAATGGGATTCGACCCCGCATTCTATTACTACCGCCCTGTCAACGTATATGCAGCCCACGGCTATGGACCGGTTATCTGGGCAGGTTCGGAAATGATCAGACTGCTGAACAAGCAGCATCCGAAAATGAATGACAGTGCAGTGCATTTCTATCCTACAGAACAGCAGACAAAGGAACCCATATTCAGTTATTCTGAGCCGGGAAATCCAAGAGAATTTGTGGCAGGGGTCAGCCGAATCAACGAAAAGGCACCCATTGTCTTCCTGATCGGCGACTCTACCGTGAAATGCGGTGCAGGCAAAGGTGAACAGGACAAATGGGGATGGGGAAGCTACTTCCAGAACTATTTTGACACCACCCGAATCAGCATCGAGAACTGTGCGTTGGGTGGAAGAAGCAGCCGGACATATTTCACCGAAGGATTGTGGAGCCGTGTGCTGCCGGCCATCCGGAAAGGAGACTATCTTCTGATAGACTTCGGACACAACGACGGAGGCCCGAAAAATACCGGACGTGCACGCGCTTCTCTCCCCGGTACGGGAGACAATTCGGAGAAAGTGGTGATGGAACGCGACGGAAGCACGGAAGAGGTGTTCAGCTTCGGACATTATCTCCGGCTCTATATCCGGCAGGCAAAGGCCAAAGGTGCCCATGTAATCGTTCTGTCGCATACGCCCGGAAACCGCTGGACGGGGAACAGGATGAACCGCTGCGACCAGACATACGGCAAATGGTCGAAAGAGGTGGCCGAACAGGAAGGTGTAGGGTTCATCGACCTGAACAACCTGAGCGCAAGCAAATTTGAAGCTATGGGAAAAGACAAGACCGCTTCTTATTATGCAGATTCTGTCCACAACACACAGCAAGGTGCCGTACTGAACGCGGAATCGGTGGTAGAAGGCATCAAGGCACTTCCCGACTGCAACCTGAAAGACTATCTGAAAAAATAAAAAGAGAAATCTCTGAAAAGGCAACGGGTCATTCTGCACTGGATGACCCGTTGTTTCATTTAAAACAGGCGGATATTTTCCCGCCTGTCAGAACCTGACAGGATTCATCCCGCACGAAACACACCTGAAGCGAACCATCGCTTGTACAGGTTCGTGGCCAGTATATACACGAAAAAGGACGAAATGAACCCTACAACCGAATCAATCAGGTAATGTGCCTGAATATATACGGTGGCACAGCACAGCAGCAGATAAAACGGAAGCAGCAGAAACGCCAGCTTCCGGCTGACGCGCCAGGCCATAATCAGCACAATGGTGGATATGCCGACATGGGAGCTCGGAAAGGCAGCCGTAGGACGTTCTCCCACCTGCTGGGAAGCCTCAACCAGTCCGTAGAAAAATCCGTGCTCGTAGCCGGGACCCGGAAGCAGGAAAGTATGATGATTGAAATAGTCACCGACCGGAGGGAAGACGCCCGCACTCACATTGTCCATTCCGATAGCCGGAAAATAAAACTGAGGACCTGCCACCGGCACGAATATATAGAACAGATAATACATGAAAAAAGAAGCCACCAGCACGAAACAAATCTTCTCGAACCATTTGAAACGGTAAAGGAAATACCACACCGTCACAATCAGCATCATGGGATAATAAAAGAAGTAACCCATATTGAAAAGTTCGCTGAACCACATCGAAGGGTATCTCCGGCTGAATTCCACCGCAGGCTGACAATGAAAAATGTATTGTTCGGCCGAGGCGAAAATATGGTCCAGATTCGGAAACAGACGGTTGAATTCGTAAGTGTCCGGATACCAGTATGCCAGCAAGGACATCTGGAAAACCATACGCACAAAAGCAGTCAGCCGGCAAGGAAACATCCGGTAAAGATATATCAATATGAATGTAAGGACCACAATGCCCAGCCTTTCAAGCAGCATGATGCCGGGATGGTCCATTTCTGGATACAGCAGCAATATCAGGACAGTGGTCAGTGCATTGTATATCAGACTGACGCTCTCTACCGCAAACAGAGACTTCCCGCTTTCTATCCGTTCGAACAGTTTCAATTCTACAGCCATCCCTCTCTCCTATACCATGCAATCGTTTCTTTCACACCTTTTTCCAGCGGATATTGCGGACAATACCCCAGTTCTTCCTTCAGAGGAGTGATGTCACATCTCCAATTGCGCTGTTTCATTATTTTATATTTGTCACGGTTCAGAGTCATCGGCCTGTGCATCAGTCTTCCTATATTTTCCGATACGAACGAAATCATCTTCAGAATACCGAGCGGACTGACAAAGCGCAGCGTCCACGGACATCCCAGTTCCTTCCGTATCAAATCGGAAAAAGCACGACTACTATACACACCTCCGTCGCTCACGAAATAGGCACGCCGAACCACCTGTTTCTCTAAAGCCAGATAGACGGCCTGCACCAAATCTTTCACATATACGAAAGTAATGTCCTGCCGCTTGAACCCTGCCGCGAAGTCCAGATGATTCCGTATGGACTTCGCCATCAGATAATAATCGGTTTCACGGGGTCCGTAAACTCCCGTAGGACGAAAAATCACATACGGAAAACCGGAAAGTGAATGCAAATATTTCTCCACATGAAGCTTGCTCACTCCATAGGCGGTGTTCGGACAAGGAATATCCCGCTCACATATCTCCGAATAATCCTTTTCGCGTACAGGACCGAATACACTCAACGAACTGATAAACACAAAACGTTCCGGAACCATGTCAAGCCGCACCAAAGTTTCAATGAAATGGCGCGTGGTCCAATAGTTTCCAATTTCAAAATCACGTCTGTCCAGACATTTTGTCACTCCGGCACAATGAATGATGTAATCCCATCCGCCATGGGTCTTTTTATGCTCCGCCAACACGGTTTCCAGTCTCTCGGAGTCCGTAAAATCCAGTTCAGCAAACCGGATGCGTCCGTCTTGCAGATATCTCCGGCTGCTGGTTTTCCGGACACCTGCCCATACCTGCATGCCACGCTCCAAAGCACCTTCTACCAGAAAGCTCCCGATAAAGCCGCTGGCACCGGTCACCAATATTTTTTTCTCTGCCATGAATGTCATTTTTCAGGTTCCACATGAATATTGATGTACGTATCTTTCCCATAAGCCTCCTTCAGCCTGGTCTCTATCTCCGTCGCCTTGTCATGCGCTTCGCGCAAAGGTATGTCTCCATTCATACGCACGTGAATGTCAATGGCATAATGGCTTCCTATACGCCGGGTGCGCAGATGATGAGGTTGCGAAATACCTTCACATGACAATACGATATGCGTGATATCCTGCTCGATGTCATCCGGCAACGAACGTTCCAACAGTTCACCTATACACTCCTTCAGTTGTTTCACCGCTACATGAATGATAAAGAGACTGACAATCACCGCCGCCAGCGGATCAAGCACACGCCAGTCCTCGCCCAACAGAATAGCGCCACCGATGCCGACGGCAGTTCCTATGGAAGAAAACGCATCACTCCTATGATGCCATGCATTAGCCACCACCGCCAGACTGTCGTAACGCTTTCCTATAATCCGGGTATAGTGAAAAAGCACCTCTTTCGACACGACCGAAACAATGGCTGCCACAAAAGCAATCCATCCCGGTGATTCGAGACTTTCTCCATGAAAGAACCGGACTATTTTCTCAATCCCATTCCAACAGATACCTGCACCCACCGCCAGCAGAGCGACACCGATCAGGAGAGTGGCCAGTGTCTCATATTTGCCATGACCGTAATCATGGCCTTTATCCTCAGGCTTGCTTGAAATGCGCACAAACACTATTACAATCACATCGGTAATCAAATCAGACAGAGAATGGACCGCATCGGCAATCATCGCCGAACTCCGGCCGAAAATGCCGGCGACAAACTTGAATGCGACCAGAATGATGTTCACCAAACTGCCAGCCAGCGTGACCTTGTAAATTTCCCGTTCACGAACGGGCATTTCAATTTTATTCATACAACCAATAAAAATGTCTGGCAAATATAGCACTTTTCATTTGCTTCACAGAAAATATAACCGGAATCAACCATTTATTCCATCTTATTTGCCCACTTCCGCAAAACCTTTTCCAAAAAATGTATTTTTTCTGCCCTATACTCCCGATTCTCACCAGATGTTTTTTCAGCGTATTAACAGAAAATATAACCGGAACCACCCGTTTATTCCGTTTAATTCGTTTACTTTGTAATATAACTAAAACCAAAGCATATGGCTAAGAAGAAAAAAGAGAAAAAAGGCGGAAAACACATGAAAAAGAAAGAACTTGCCGAACTGATTATCGGCTATTTCCGCAACAAGCCGGAGGCTACCGTCAGCGCCAAGCAGCTGTATCAGGGATTGAAGCTTACCACTCATCCGCTGAAGATGCTGTGCAACGACATCATAAGAGAGATGCTGGAGGACAATTTCCTCATAGAATCAGAAAGAGGACGTTTCAAAATCAATGACAAAGGACAAGTGCTGACAGGAACTTTCCAACGGAAAAGTAACGGAAAGAATTCGTTTATCCCTGATGACGGAGGAGAACCTATATTCATTGCCGAACGTAATTCTGCCCATGCGATGAACAATGACCGGGTAAAAGTGGCGTTAAGTGCAAAATGCAAGAAGAAAAACCTTGAAGGGCAAGTCATCGAAATCCTGAAACGTGCCAATGAAACATTCGTAGGAACACTGAAAGTGAGCAAAAACTATGCCTTTCTGCTCACCGAATCGTCTACACTGGCCAATGATATTTTTATTCCCAAAGACAAGCTGAAAGGAGGAAAAGACGGAGAAAAAGCCGTGGTAAAAATTACGGAATGGCCGGAGGACTCGAAAAATCCGTTCGGACAGGTCATCGACGTTCTGGGAAAAGCGGGGGACAACACAACCGAGATGCATGCCATTCTGGCCGAATATGGACTTCCCTACGCTTATCCGCAGGCTGTGGAAGCGGCAGCAGACAAGATTTCCGCAGAAATCTCTCCTGAAGATTATGCGGAACGCGAGGATTTCCGTGATGTGGTGACATTTACCATCGACCCGAAAGACGCGAAAGACTTTGACGACGCACTCTCTATCCGTTCACTGAAACCCGGACTCTGGGAAGTGGGGGTACACATAGCAGACGTATCACATTATGTCAGGGAAAACGGCATCATCGACAAGGAAGCGGTGAAACGGGCCACTTCCGTCTATCTGGTAGACCGTACTGTACCGATGCTTCCTGAACGTCTCTGCAACTTCATCTGCTCACTACGTCCCAACGAAGAAAAACTGGCTTATTCTGTCATCTTCGAAATGGACGACAAAGCGGAAGTGAAAAACTACCGCATACGGCATACGGTCATCAAATCAAACCGTCGCTTCGCTTATGAAGAGGCACAGGAAATCATCGAAACGGGACAAGGCGACTATAAAGACGAAATACTGGAACTTAACCGACTGGCACAGATTCTGCGCGAAAAGCGAATGTCGGATGGATCCATTGATTTCGACCGCACTGAAGTGAGATTTGAAATTGACGAAACGGGAAAACCTGTCAGCGTATATTTCAAGGAATCGAAAGAAGCGAACAAGCTGATTGAGGAATTCATGCTTCTGGCCAACCGAACCGTTGCCGAACATATTGGAAAGGTACCCAAGAACAGAAAACCCAAAGTGTTCCCCTATCGTATCCACGATCTTCCAGACCCCGACAAGCTGGATAATCTGAACCAGTTCATCGCACGTTTCGGCTATAAAATCCGTACGGGAGGAAACAAGGCAGATGTTTCAAAGTCCATCAACCGCATGCTGAATGAGGTCAGAGGGAAAAAGGAGCAGAATCTGGTGGAAACGATTTCCATACGCACCATGCAGAAAGCCCGCTACTCAATATATAATATCGGACATTACGGACTGGGATTTGAATATTATACACATTTCACGTCACCCATCCGACGTTATCCGGATTTGATGGTTCACCGGTTGCTGACCCGCTATCTGGCGGGAGGACGAAGTGCGCAGGCTGACAAATATGAAACGTTGTGCGAACACAGTTCCGACATGGAACAGGTGGCAGCCAGTGCAGAACGCGCCTCCATCAAATACAAGCAGGTGGAATTCATGAGTGAACGTATCGGAAACATTTATGAAGGAGTCATTTCGGGTGTCACTGAATGGGGCCTGTATGTGGAAATCAACGAAAACAAATGCGAAGGCATGATTCCTATCCGCGATCTGGACAACGACTATTATGATTTCGACGAAAAGAACTATTGTCTGATAGGAAGACGTCATCATCAGAAGTTCAGTCTTGGAGACCCTATCAAGATTAAAGTGGCAAAGGCAAATCTGGTCAAGAAACAGTTGGATTTCACACTAGCAGAATAAATATTCGTTTATATCAAAGGAGGGTGAGAATATCCCCTCCTTTTTCATGCAAAAATCCGCCCCGGAAACATACGGACATAAAAAAAGGAGTACCGCTGTACTCCAACCTTTGTTAACCTTAAAATCTAATACTATGAAAAACACATTGCAAAGATACGTACTTTCCGGTCTACTCCAAATTTTCAAGCCTTAAAAATGTGTTTTATAACATGTTTTATATATTCCGCTCCTATCAAAACAGAAATTAGTAATTACAGAGCATTGAAAAACAATAAAACCTGACTTTACATTTAATGCGTAAAATCAGGTTTTATTGTTTCTGTTGCGGTGCGGACGGGACTTTAACTTACACAATCAGAAAATCTCATAAAACCGCAATATATTGATAATAATCAAGTTATTACAAATCCACTATATTACTAAATATCATTAAATGCCTTTTGCTGTTTTAATTATTGGGTGTATATTTGGGTGTTGAATTTCAAACGCACCCAATTATGAATATCAAACGAAACATCATTTTTGCTTTGGAAAGCCGCAAGAAGAACGGAGTACCAATCGTGGAGAATGTCCCTATCCGTATGCGTGTTGTTTTTGACAGCCACCGCATCGAGTTCACAACAGGCTACCGCATTGATGTTGCCAAATGGGATGCCGACAAGCAGCGTGTGAAGAACGGATGCACCAACAAGCTGAAGCAAAGTGCATCGGAAATCAATGCGGACTTGCTGAAATACTACACCGAAATACAGAACATCTTCAAGGAGTTCGAGGTGCAGGGATTCATGCCCACTACCGAGCAGGTAAAGGATGCATTCAACAGGTTGCATGACGGAAAAAAGGAAGATGAGGAACAGGCTCCGGTGGTATTTCTTCCTTTGGAAGTATTTGATGAGTTCATTAAGGAGTGCGGCACGCAAAACGGCTGGTCTGATGCCACCTATGAGAAATTTGCCGCAGTAAGGAAGCATCTTGAAAAGTTTGACAAGGGGCTGACTTTTGAATCGTTGGACGAACCCAAGCTGACAAAGTATGTGAATTTCCTGAAAGACACAGAAGACATGCGGAACACATCCATCATGAAACAGGTCGCTTACCTGAAATGGTTCCTGCGCTGGTGTACCAAAAAAGGATATTGCATGAACAATGCCTATGAAGATTTCAACCCCAAATTGCGTAGCACTCCGAAAAAGGTGATATTCCTTACATGGGAAGAACTGAACAAACTTAAAAACTATCAGATACCCGAAACCAAGCAGTATCTTGAACGGGTGAGGGATGTCTTTCTGTTCTGCTGCTTCACCGGACTTCGGTATTCGGATGTGCATAACCTGAAGAAAAGCGACATCAGGGACGGATATATAGAAATCACCACCGTAAAGACCGCCGAAAGGCTTATCATCGAACTGAACAACCACAGCAAGGCGATACTGGATAAATATAAAGATGTGGAGTTTGAGGGGCATAAGGCTCTTCCGGTCATCAGTAACCAGAAGATGAACGATTATTTGAAGGAATTGGGCGAGCTTGCCGAAATCAACGAGCCAGTAAGCGAGACCTATTATAAAGGGAGCAGACGCATAGATACCATTACGCCCAAATACGCATTGCTGGGCACCCATGCCGGAAGAAGGACTTTCATCTGCAATGCCCTGGCTCTCGGCATTCCGGCTCAGGTGGTCATGAAATGGACGGGACACAGCGACTACAAGGCGATGAAACCCTACATAGACATCGCCGATGATGTGAAAGCCAGTGCGATGAACAAATTCAACCAACTATAAAAACAACCAGAAAGTTTCATGGAAAGCCTGTAATTCGGCTTACCTTTGTGACTTTCAAAGCATATAACACAATGAGCAACAACGATAACAATATAGAGAAAAGAAGTTTCGAGGCTTTTGTCAATGCCATCGGTTCGGAAATAGAGCAGGCGCAAGTCCGGCTCATCAGTGCCGCCAATGCGCAGATGCTGTTCCATTACTGGAAGATGGGTAATTACATTTTATACCACCAGAACCTGCAAGGTTGGGGCGGCAAGGTCATCAAGAAACTGGCGCAGGCGATACGGTTCAATTATCCCGAAAAGAAAGGATATTCGGTCAGGAACTTGGCTTATATGTGCCAGTTCGCACGCTCCTATCCATTGGACGCATTACGGAGCTTCATCGAAACCGATGCGAAATTGATTAGTCCAAGTGTGCAGAAAATCACGGACGAAATCCAAAGCCTGAACAATGTTTCATTTACGCAAGAACCTCTTGCGCAAATACAATCCTCAGACAACAAGGAAGTTGCAATTGTGCAAGAACCTCTTGCACAAATTCAGAATGTAGCCCAGACAGTAGCCGCCGTTTACCGGATGCCGATTGAGGACATGGAAAAACTGTTCCTGGCATCACCTGTGGCACGAATCAATTGGGCAAGCCATGTGATTATGCTCAATAGTTCGCTTCCGTTGGGTGTGGAATACTGGTATATGAAACAATCCGTGGAAATGGGCTGGAGCAGCAATGTCCTGAAAATGCAGATTGAAAGCAAACTGTATGAACGGCAAATCAATAGCCACAAGGTCAACAATTTTACCGTCACGCTTCCTGCACCTCAAAGCGACCTTGCCAATTACCTGTTGAAAGACCCGTATATCTTTGACTTGGCAGGAGCCAAAGAACGTGCGGACGAAAGGGACATAGAGGAACAACTGGTGAAGCACGTTACCCGTTATCTTTTGGAGATGGGCAACGGATTCGCCTTTGTCGCAAGGCAGAAGCATTTCCAGATTGGCGACAGCGATTTCTATGCCGACTTAATCCTGTATAACATCAAGCTCCATGCATACGTGGTTGTGGAACTGAAAGCCACCCCGTTCAAACCGGAATACGCCGGACAACTGAACTTCTACATCAATGTGGTGGACGA
>CALUIZ010000014.1 GCA_944320815.1 uncultured Phocaeicola sp.
GAAAGGTTGAAACATCATAAAAACATCTCTCTAACTGGATTGCGGCGGATAGCTTTAAAGGCTTTTCCGCCGCTTTTTTCAGCCTGTTCCCGGAAGAAGGTTTGTCCGGCAGCGAGGGCAAAGTTGGAATGCAATGCGTTGTCGGAAAGCGGAACGAGAACGCGGAACGAGAAATTGCCGATTTGTACAAAGTTGTCGTTCTGATGTTTTTCTTTTCCGTTATTATGTTTATCTTTGTGGAACAACTATAGCGCGCAGCATCATGAGCAGACTTTATCCGATAGGCATACAGAGTTTTGAGGAAATCCGTAATGGCGGATACGTTTATGTCGACAAGACCGCGTTGGCTTACCGACTGGCGACAACGGGAAAGTATTATTTTCTGAGCCGTCCCCGGCGGTTCGGCAAGAGTCTTCTTGTTTCCACGCTGGAGGCATATTTTCAGGGGAGGAAGGAGTTGTTCGGCGGACTTGCGCTGGAACACCTTGAAAAGGAGTGGACGGAGTATCCGGTGCTGCATCTGGACCTGAACGCGCGCAAGTATGATGACGCGTCTTCGCTCACAGGAATCCTTAATCAGTATCTGGAAAGTTGGGAGGCTGTTTATGGTGACGACAAAAAGGACCGCGTGCCGGAAGAACGCTTCGCCTGGTTGATAGAGCGGGCTTTCCGCAGGTCGGGGAAAAGGGTGGTGGTACTTGTGGATGAGTACGACAAGCCTCTTCTTCAGGCTCTCGGGAATGAAGCTCTGCTGACAGATTACCGTAATGCACTGAAAGCTTTTTATGGTGTATTGAAGAGTTGTGACCGCTATATCCGTTTCGCTCTGCTTACGGGTGTGACGAAGTTCAGTAAGGTGAGCGTATTCAGTGACTTGAACAATCTGAGGGATATTTCTATGGAACGGGAGTATGAGAGCATCTGTGGTATTACGGAGGAGGAGCTTCATTCGTGTTTTAAAGAGGATGTTCAGGCTCTTGCTGTTGCGAAAGGGATGTCTGTAGAGGTGGCTTCCCGGAAACTGAAAACGTGGTATGACGGGTATCACTTTGTGGCCGGCGGAGCGGATGTCTATAATCCTTTCAGTGTGCTCAATACATTTGCCGGCAAGAATTTCGGCAGCTATTGGTTTGAAACGGGTACACCCACATTCCTTGTCGAATTGCTGAAGAACAGTCGTTACGACCTGCACCGTCTGACGGATGAAGTTGCCATGTCCGATTCTCTTATGGGCATAGATACCATGAGCAATGATCCTGTTCCTTTTCTTTACCAAAGTGGCTATCTGACGCTTAAAGGTTATGATGAAGAGTTCAAGGTCTATGAACTGGGGTTCCCGAACAAGGAGGTTGAGGAAGGTTTCACGAGGTTTCTGCTTCCGCGCTATGCTCATCTGGATTCCGGAAACTCCGCTTTCGAACTGATGAATTTCGTGAAGGATGTGCGGGGAGGGAACATTGACGGTTTCATGCGTCGTCTCCAGAGTTTTTTTGCCGATACGCCCTACGAACTGGCGCGCGATTTGGAGCTTCATTATCAGAACGTGCTTTTCATCGTGTTCCGGCTGATGGGGTTCTATACGCAGGTGGAATACCATACCTCCCAGGGACGTATTGATCTGGTATTGCAGACGGACAAGTATATTTATGTGATGGAATTTAAACTGGACGGGTCGGTCGATGATGCGCTCCGTCAGATAGAGGAGAAGAACTATGCGCTTCCTTTCGCTTCCGATCCGAGACTGTTGTATAAGATTGGGGTGAACTTCAGTAACGAACTCAGGGGAATCGAAACGTGGAAGACGGTAGCTCCCCTCACGCGCGGGCGGTAGGCTATATCTTTCCTTCCAGCCATGCGTCAATCATCCGGCGGGCGATGCTGAGTTTCTGTGGAAGCTCCGGAAGATGGTCGCGGTCATAGAACGCTCCCGTGTTCAGCTCTTCGTCCTGCAGCTTGATGGTGCCGCTTTCATATTCGGCCGTGTAGCCCACCATGATGCCGCTGGGATAGGGCCAGGGTTGGCTGTCGAAATATTTCAGGTTCTTGATGCGTAGCCGTGTCTCTTCCATCACTTCCCGGTGCACACATTGTTCCAGCGTTTCTCCCGGCTCGAGGAATCCGGCCACAAGCCCCTTGAATGTGCCCCGGAAATTGCGCGCGTGCACCAGCAGCACGCTGTCGCCCTTCTTTATCAGCACGATGATAGCCGGAGATATGCGCGGATAGATTTCCTGATGGCACTGCGGACATTTCTTGACGATGGGTCCTGTCTGTACCGTCGGCACTCCGCAGGCAGGGCAGTATCGGCTGTTCTTGTCCCATGTCAGAATCTGGGAAGCCTTTCCCGCCATCTTGTATTCTTCCAGCGGAAGCACGCTGAACGAGGCGCGGAGATCTTTCATCATATGCAGGTCTTCTTCAGTGCCTTCGACAGGCTCGCTGACGGCATAAGTCTTTGCCGTCATTCCGTTGATATTTCCTATGGTATGTATCGTGTTCCCTTCGGGAACCTCAACCGGAGGTTCTTCGCCGGAGGGAATGTGATAGCCGTCGCTCTTTTTTTCAATCAGCAGTTGGTTGTTGCAGAAAACAAACCAGCCGCAAGTGTTTTCTTTTTGCTCCATTGGTGTTTTCTTGTTTAAGCCGAGACTGAACAGGGGCAGTTCCTTTGCCTTTTCCAGCTCCGGTCGGTTGTCATCTGACTCCTTTCATTGTCAGTTGGATGCGTTTCCTTTCATGGTCGATGCCCAGTACTTTCACGCGGACATGCTGATGGATGCTTACCACCGTGGTCGGGTCGCTTATGAAGCGGTCGGCCAATTGTGAGATATGCACCAGTCCGTTTTCCTTGATGCCGATGTCTACGAAACATCCGAAATTCGTGATGTTGGTCACGATGCCGGGAAGTTCCATTCCCTCCTTCAGGTCGTCAATGGTGCGGACATTCCTGTCGAACTCGAATACCTGAATCTTTTGTCTGGGGTCACGTCCCGGCTTGTCGAGTTCCTGCATGATGTCATTCAGGGTAGGAAGTCCTGTCGTTTCGTTCACATAGTTCTCTATACGGATCCGGCTGCGCAGTTCCTTGTCCTTTGTCAGGTCCTCCACCGAGCAGTGCATGTCTTTGGCCATCTGTTCCACAATCGGATAGCTTTCCGGATGCACGGCCGAGTTGTCGAGCGGGTTCTTCGCATGCGGGATGCGCAGGAAGCCCGCACACTGCTCGAAAGCTTTCGCTCCCATGCGCGGCACCTTCATCAGTTCCCTGCGCGACTGGAACGGACCGTTTTCCGTGCGATAGTCGACGATATTCTGTGCCAGTGCCGGTCCCAGTCCGGAAACGTACGTCAGCAGATGCTTGCTTGCGGTGTTGACATTCACCCCCACGAGGTTCACACAACTTTCCACGGTCTGGTCGAGCGAAGCCTTCAGCTTGGTCTGGTCCACATCGTGCTGATATTGCCCGACACCGATTGATTTCGGGTCGATTTTCACCAGTTCCGCCAGCGGGTCCATCAGTCTTCGTCCGATGGAGACCGCCCCCCGGACCGTCACGTCATAATCCGGGAACTCCTCACGAGCAAGTTTTGACGCCGAATAGATGGACGCTCCGTCCTCGCTCACCACGAACACCTGCACCTCATGGTCGAAACGCTGTCCGCTGACGAACTGTTCCGTTTCACGACTTGCCGTCCCGTTTCCGATGGCAATCGCCTCAATCTTATATTGTTCCACCAGTTTCACGAGTTTCCGCGCCGCCGGCAGGTATTCCGATTTTGGGGGATGGGGATAGATGGCTTCGTTGTGGAGCAAGGCACCCTGCGCGTCCAGACAGACCACTTTGCATCCCGTACGGTAGCCGGGGTCGATGCCCATCACCCGTTTCTGTCCCAGAGGAGGAGCCAGAAGCAGTTGGCGGAGATTGCCCGTAAACACCCGGATAGCCTCTTCGTCGGCTTTTTCCTTGCTCTGTGCTGCAAATTCCGTTTCGATTCCGGGCTTGATGAGACGCTTGTAAGAGTCGGCCACAGCTTCCTCCACCTGATGTGCACATTCGTTGTTCCCGCGGACGTACCTCCGCTTCAGCCTTTCCGTGCAGTTTTCGTCGTCGGGCGAGATAGACACTTTCAGTATTCCTTCCGCCTCACCTCTGCGGATGGCAAGCAGACGGTGGGAAGTACACTTTCTGAGCGGTTCACTGAAATCGAAATAGTCTCTGTATTTGGCAGCCTGTTCCTCATTCTCCTTGCCTTTGGCCACTTTGGCCGTGATTACCGCCTCGCGGGCGAATGCATTTCTCACCAGGTTACGCGCCTGTTCATCTTCACTGAACTGTTCGGCAAGGA
The DNA here is from genome assembly GCA_944320815.1 of uncultured Phocaeicola sp. Lineage (GTDB taxonomy): Bacteria > Bacteroidota > Bacteroidia > Bacteroidales > Bacteroidaceae > Phocaeicola. The sequence continues at coordinate 4,347 of CALUIZ010000014.1, forward strand.
TGTCGCGTGCCCCTTTCAATGCCTCTTCTTCGCTTGTCACGTCCCCTTTCACGAAGCTGCGCGCTCTGGCCATGAGATTGTTCTCCCGCTGTAACAGAATCAGTGTGGCGAGCGGTTCCAGTCCCTTCTGCCGTGCAGCCTCCGCACGGGTTTTCCGTTTCGGCTTGAAAGGCAGATAGATGTCCTCCAGTTCCGTGGCGTTCCAGCAGTTGTCTATACGTGTGCGGAGCGCGTCGGTCAGTTTTCCCTGTTCTTCGATGGTGGAGAGGATGGTAGCCTTGCGTTTTGCCAGTTCCGCCAGCTTTTCGTGTCCGGCCTGTATTTCGCCGATCTGCACTTCATCCAGCCCGCCTGTCGCTTCTTTCCGGTAGCGGCTGATGAAAGGAATGGTCGCGCCTCCCTGCAACAGTTTCAACGTGTTCTCTACGCGGTGTTCGGGCAGCTTGAGTGCCGCCGCTATCATTCGACTGAATTGTTCCATGTGTTATAATCCGTTTTAACGCAGATTCACGCGGACTTCCACAGACAGGAAGATATGTCTGTCAAGAAGCCGCGTGAATCCGCATCGTTAAAAAATTGTTCAGATGCCTTCTGAAAATATCTTCACCTGCTGCAAATGTACTACACTTTTCCTTTGGATTGGCAACGTCTGCCTTCTTTTTTCGTCGGGATGGAGATCTATTCCTTCCATCCCCCTCCAAGAGCCTTGTACAGATGTACCATTGTAATCTGCTTGTCGCGTATGGCGTTGCTGAGACTGATCTGTGCCTCCAGGTATCCACGCTGTGCGTCGAGCAGGTCCATATAGCCGATCACTCCGTTCATGTATTGCAGTTGCGCAAGGTCGAGCGCGCTACGGGAGGCCTGTTCCAGACGCAGACGCGTTTCATAGATTTCCTTGATCTTGTTGAATTCGGCGATGGCATTGTAGGCTTCCTTGAAAGCGTTCAGTACCACCTTCTCATATTCGTGGGTGGCCCCTTCGAGTGCCGCCTTCTGTGCTTTCAGGCGTGCCCTGTTCTTTCCCCAACTGAATACGGGCTGGAGCAGGTTGGCACTGAGCAGATGCCAAGGCGACTTCAGCAGTTCGCTGAGGAGGTCGCTTTCTCCTCCGTAGCTTGCGTTCAGCGTCAGGCTGGGGAAGAGGCTGGTGAAAGCGATGCCCACTTCCGCATTGGCCGCTATGAGTGCCTGTTCGGCCTGCCGCACATCGGGGCGGCGTTCCAGCAGACTGGAAGGCAGCCCCACCGGAAGGCTTACGGGAAACATCACCTCTTCCGGCAGTACGGAGCGGTTGATGTGGTGGGGGTATTCTCCCGTCAGGAAGGCTATTTCGTTTTCCATCAATGTAATCTGACGTTCCAGGTCGGGGACAAGCGTGGCGGTACGCGCCAACTCCACCTGTGCCTGACGGAAGGCCGTCTCGGATGTCAGTCCCCCTTCATAACGGATGCGGGCCAGATGCAGACTTTCACGGCGCGCGTCTACGGTCTGCTTCACGATGGAAAGTTCGTTGTCGAGTGCCACGAGTTCAAAGTACGACTGCGCCACTTCGGAAATCAGGCTCATCTTCAGCGCGCGCTGGTTCTCGACCGAGCCGAGAAATTCCGCCACGCTTCTGTCCTTTGCCCATCTGAGCTTTCCCCAGAGGTCGATTTCCCAGCTTACGCTTCCTTTCAAGTCGAATTCGTCATCCATGGAGTAGTGCTTCCTTCCATAGTTTTCCCTTTCGCGTTCGGCATAGACACGCAGTCCGATTTGCGGAAGCATATTGCCTATGTCGATGCGTTTCCTTGCCGCAAGCTCCTTCACTCTTGCCGCCGCAATCAGCATGTCCTTGTTGTGCGCCAGTGTTTTCCGGATCAGTGCCTGAAGCGTGGTGTCGGTATATAGTTCCTCCCATGCGTAATCTCCGATGGATGTGGTGTCCACGCTCATGCTGTCCAGCGTTTCCGGCAGTTTCATGCTGGGACGTGTATAATGCTTTCCTATCTGGCATCCTCCGAAAAGTGCGGTTGCCAGCAGAAAGAACAAAGGCCGGTATATAAGTTTCAATGATTTCATGTCCTGATGGTTAGTTAGCATGTTTCGGTTTAATCTTGTTTTTCGCCTTGTAGATCATGACAAAGAAGAACGGAACCAGAAAGATTCCGACCGTTACCGCCACAATCATGCCGAAGAACACTCCTGTTCCGATGGCCTGACGGCTGGCAGAACCCGGTCCGCTGGCAAGTACCAGCGGCACCATACCGAGAATGAAGGCCAGTGAAGTCATCAGAATCGGGCGGAAACGCAGATGGGCCGCATGAAGGGCCGATTCAATCACACCCTTTCCTGCATCCACCTCATCTTTGGCAAATTCTACAATCAGGATGGCGTTCTTGGCCGCAAGTCCCACCAGCATCACAAGTCCGATCTGGAAATAAGTGTCGTTCTCCAGTCCGCACAGCGCGACTCCTGCATATGCCCCCAGTGCCGCTACCGGGAGAGAAAGCAATACGGCCACAGGCACACTCCAGCTTTCATACAGCGCGGCGAGAAAGAGGAACACGAACAGGAATACCAACGTCAGAATCATGCCGGTCTGTCCGCCCGCCTGTTTCTCCTGGTAGGAGAGTCCGCTCCATTCCACACCGATATTGTCGGGCAGATGATCGTCTGCAAGCTGTTCAATCAGTTCCATGGCCTGTCCGGAACTGTAGCCGTGGGCCGCCGTTCCGCGGATGATGGCCGTGTTGAACATGTTGAACCGTTTGATGCTTCCCGGTCCGGTGGTATATTCCGTGTTGCCGAGGGCAGTGAGCGGAATCATGTCGCCGGAACTTCCGCGCACGAAAAACAGGTTGATATTGTCGCGGTGCTCACGGTAGGGGGCTTCGGCCTGGATATAGACGCGGTAGATGCGGTTGAACATGTTGAAGTCGTTCACATAGAGAGAGCCTGTATAGGCTTTCATCGTGGTGAACACGTCGGCCATCGGCACTCCGGAAAGCTTGACCTTGTCTCTGTCCACATCGAAGTAGAGCTGTGGAATCTCCGCCTGAAGTGAAGAGGAGAGTCCTGTCAGTTCTTTCCGTTGCGAAGCATAATACATCAACGTGTCGGCAGCCTGCACCAGATTGTCGTAGGTGGCATCTCCGCGCGCTTCTAGCTGCATCTCGAAACCTCCGGATGTACCCAATCCCGGAATGACCGGAGGAGTGGAGAGATAAACTTTGCATTCGGGATACTCCTTGAACTCATTTTGCACATCAGCCATCACTTCCTCAATTGTGGTGTCATCGCGCTCTTTCCATTCCTTCAGAATCACGGTGAGCGTGCTTCGCGCCTGGCTTGTGCCGACACGCGGACTGGTTCCCGTCACGTTCTGCACATATTCCACTGCCGGGTTCTGCATCAGGTAGGCGACAGCACGGTTGGTTATGGCGCGTGTGCGTTCAAGTGTGGTTCCTTCCGGCATTTCCAGTTCCACGGTGAAGTATCCCTGGTCTTCCGTGGGGAGGAAGCTCGTCGGAATCAGCCTGTAGAGCACGAAAATGAACACGATGACCATGCCGAACCCGGCGGCCACCCGTTTGGGATGTTTGATGATGCGGTTGATTCCCACCACGTATTTCCGGTTGCCCAGGTCGAGCCATCTGTTGATGGCGCGGAACACCCGGTTCTTGGGCTTGTCCGGGTCGTGCGGCTTCAGAATCAGTGAACACATCACAGGGCTCAATGTCAGTGCGACGACGGTGGAAAGCAGGACGGATACCGCGATGGTGATACTGAACTGGCGGTAGAGCTGTCCGGTGATTCCCGAAAGGAAGCTCACGGGCACGAACACGGCGGCCAGTACCATAGAAGTGGCGATCAGCGCGCCCGTCAGTCCGTCCATCGCCTTCTTTGTGGCCTCATACGGACTGAGATGTTCTTCTTCCATGATGCGCTCCACATTCTCCACCACCACAATGGCATCGTCCACCACCAGACCGATGGCCAGCACCAGACCGAGCAGTGTAAGGATGTTCAGCGAGAAGCCGAATATGAGCATGAACCCGAAGGTTCCGATAAGCGAAATCGGTACGGCGATGGTAGGAATCAGTGTGGCACGCCAGCTCTGCAGAGAGAGGAACACCACCACAATCACCAGGAACAGTGCCTCGAACAGCGTCTTGTACACTTCGTGGATAGATTCCGAGATATAGGTGGTCATGTCGAACGGAATTTCATATTTCATTCCTTCCGGGAAGTTCTGGCTGATTTCGTCCATGGTGGCCTTTACGCGTTCGGCCACTTCCATCGCATTGGCTCCCGGAAGCATGTACACACCCAGCACGGCGGCATTTCCTCCGTTGATGCCGCTCTCGGTGTTGTACGACTGGGCTTCGAGCGAAACGCGTGCCACGTCGCGCATGCGGATGAGCGACCCGTCGGGATTGGCGCGGAGCACGATTTCTTCAAACTGGGCCGCGCTCGACAGACGCCCCTGGGCCGTGATGGGGATGGTGATGTCGAGTCCGTTTACAGGCTGCTGTCCGAGCACACCTGCCGCCGACTCGCGGTTCTGGTCCTTCAGTGCGTTCTGCACATCCTGCACAGTCAGTCCGAAGTTGGCGAGACGGGCAGGGTCAAGCCATATCTGCATGGCATAATAGCGGCTTCCTATGTTCGACACACGTCCCACGCCGGGAGTACGGCGGAGAAGGTCGAGTACGTTCAGCGTGGCGAAGTTGCTCAGATAGATTTCATCGAACTTGGGGTCGCTCGATGTGAGGCAGATAGTCATCAGCTGGCTTGCCGCCTGCTTTTCGATTTCGATTCCGTTCTGCACCACTTCGGCCGGCAGACGTGATTCTGCCAGTTTGATTCGGTTCTGGATTTCCACGGCGGCCAGGTCGGGGTCGGCCGAGATGTCAAACGTCACTGTGGCCGAGAATCCTCCTGAGTTGGAGCTGTTCGACTCCATGTAGAGCATGCCCGGTGTACCGTTCAGCTCCTGTTCGATGGGAGTGGCCACGGCCTGCGATACGGTCAGTGCGCTCGCTCCCGGATAGGACGCGCTGATTTTCACCACAGGCGGAGTGATTTGGGGATACTGGTCGATAGGCAGCATGGTAAGTCCGATGACACCGATGATGACTATCAGTATGGAAATGACGATCGAAAAAACGGGCCGATCGATAAAGAAACTCACTTTCATGGATTGCTGTGTTTAGAATTTTGCGGTTTTACTCTTCCTCCTTCTCTTCCTCTTCTATCTCTTTAATCTCTCCCAGACGCATCTTGATTCCCGGAGTCAGCTTGTGATAGCCTTCGTCCACAATCATCTCGCCCGGAATCAGTCCGCGTTCCACGACCACATTGTTCCCTATTTCAGGACCCAGTTCGATGAAGCGTTTCTCGGCAGTGGAGTCGCGCCGCATGACGAAGATGTAGGCACCGCCCTTTTCAATGATGAGTGCCTTCTGTGGCACTACCGTGGCGTTCTCACGCACGTCGAGCAGCAATTTTACCTTGGTGAACTGTCCGGGGAGCAGCACATGCTCGGGATTGTTCATCTCCGCGCGCACCGAGAATGTCCCCGTTTTCGGGTCTACCTGCGGTTCGGCAAAGTCCACCAGACCTTTGTAGGGGTAGACGCTGTTGTCGGGCAGGGTGATGGTGACGGTGGGCTGCCATGAGCGTGTGGAGTCCTTCTGTCCTATGATGATGTTGCGTTCCTTGCTTTGCAGGTAATCGAGGGCGGTCATGCTGAAGTCGATGAGCACCGTGTCACTTTTCACGATGGTGGCGAGGAGCGACTTCCCGGAAGTGCCCACCAGCGTTCCGAGGTCGACATGGCGTTCGCTGATCTGTCCGGAGATGGGCGAGCGCACCACGGTGTATCCCAGCTCCTGCTCCGCTTGATCGAGGTCGGCCTGGCTCATTCCCACGCTGGCCACTGCCGTCTCGTAGGCCGCCGTGGCGTTGTCGAGGTCGAGCTGGCTGGCCGCATTCTGTTCGTAGAGCGGACGGATACGGTTCAGGTCACGTTCCGCCTTGCGTGCGGTAGCCTCATCCTTCTTCAGTTGGGCGCGTGCCTTGTCCACTTTGGCCAGATACTGGTCCTGGTTGATGATGAACAGCACCTGGTTTCTCTTCACCTGCGTTCCTTCCTCGAACAGCATTCTTTCGAGAAAGCCTTCCACACGTGCGCGCACTTCCACAAACTGCTGGGCGCGGACACGTCCCACATATTCACCGTAAATCTCCACATCCTGCTGCAGCGCGGGAGTGGCATGTACGATGGGGAGTTCGGGCGCCTCTTTCGGTTTGTGCGTCAGAATCAGATAGACCGCGATAATCACTATTATGCCGATGGCGGCATAAACGGTTTGTTTTCTTTTTACCTTTAAATCTTTTGCAGACAAAAAACGTTTCATATCTATTATCCAGTTTGTTGCTTTTTTTGATGCCTCTGAAAGCGGAGGCAATATATATGCCAAAGTTAGGAAAATATTTTATAGGTTGATAATCAAATGTGTAAATTGATTCAAAAGAATTCGGGATGTGGAGTTTTTTGTGGAATTTTTCTACAGCTCCAGCTCCCTCCACAGATGGCGGAGTGCGGAAACCGGGTGATGCCAGAGCATTCTGGGACCGGCATACCGCATCACCTCTTTCATCTTTCGCCTCATCTCAGGCTTGTAGCAGTGCTTCTGGCAAAGTCTGCACGTTTTCTTCTTCTCTCCGAAGGGACACCGTGAAAGCCGTGCCCGTGCGTAGTCCAGAAGTTCCTTGCATGAGCCGCACAGCTCACCGTTGCCTTCCTTGTGCCGGCAGTAGAGCCACACCATCTGTTCCACTGTCCGCTGTTCTTCTTTTATCCTTTGCATGTCATGACGCTTCTCGGGCTGCAAAGGTAGGAATAAAATCGCGTATCTCTCCCATGTCTTGCCGCTTTGTGCGGAAAGTTCTGCCTTGTCCTGTCCGAAACAGCCTTTTGTTCTTTCCGGAACAGCGTGTTGTCTTGTCTGAAGTGACGTTTTGTTTTGTCTGTAACAAGCTTTTCATTTTGGGGATTCTGTCGGACATTAATATTTTTTGTAATTTTGCGCCCGGAAAAAATTAGAGATATGGAATTAGAGGAACATTTAGTAACGACTGTAAAGGCTCACGACCAGCAGTTGCATCGTAGAGTCGACCTTTTGCTGCGCACGGGGAAAGTGTTGGTCGAGAGTCTTGCCGACACGAACCGTATTGTACGTAACATGAAGCGTACCGCCGCTTATCTGGGTATTCCCGAAGAAAAACTGCACATCAATGTCAGCTTCACGATGCTGATGGTGAATGTGAGCGACGGTGACTATTCTTTCACCAAGTTCCAGCGCATCGAGGGGCATGGGGTGAACATGACCGCCATTTCAGAAATCAGCAAGCTTTCGTGGCGGGCCATCGAGAACGACTATTCATTGGACAAGTATGAAGAGGAGCTTGAAAAGATCCGCGCGAAGAAGCGGAACTATACTCCCTGGCAGGTGGCTGTAGGCGCGGGTTTCGCGTGCGGCGGCTTCTGTATCCAGTTCGGTTGCGACTGGGTGGCTTTCCTTTACGCTTCCATTGCCGCCATCGTGGGTATGCGTCTGCGCCAGAAATGCAACGAGTCCGGTCTGAATCATTATATGGGCATTGCCATTTCGGCTTTTGTGGCCACTCTCATCGCATGGGCGACGACCTTGTTTCCCGACGGATGGACTTCCACACCCTGGCACCCGCTTCTGGCCTGTGCGCTGTTCATCGTGCCGGGAGTTCCGCTGATTAACTTTGTGGACGACATGCTCGACAATTACATACAGGTGGGTATCGTGCGTGCCGTGAACACGCTGCTCATGGTGGCGGCGATGGCTTTCGGCATCGCGTTTGCGGTGAAGCTCTGTCAGGTCGACAACTTTTTCCCGACCATCAGCATGGTGCCTCATCATAATTATCTGGAATATGCCATTGCTGCGGCCATTTCGGCGATGGGATTCTCAATGATTTTCAATATCCAGCGTCGTCTGTTGTGGGTGGTGGCCATCGGAGGCATCGTGGCCGTGTGCACGCGCAATTTCGTCAATCTGGGCCCGAGCACGGACAATATCGGTCTGGACATGGGGTTGGTGATGGGCTCGTTTGCGGGTGCGGTGATGGTGAGCCTGATTGCCATCAAGGCCGTTCATTGGTTTCATGTCCCCAATCATGTGCTCACCATTCCTTCGGTCATCCCGATGGTTCCCGGAGTGCTGATGTACCGCATGCTTTTCGGAGTGATAAACATGAACGTGCAGACCGCTGACCAGGTGACTCCTCTGATGAAGGCACTGGAGAGCGGCGTCAATTCGGCACTCATCATCATGTGTATTTCTTTGGGCGTGGCCATTCCGAACATTTTCGGCCGCCGTTTCATCGCTCACTCGAAGAACGCACGTCTGAAGGAGCTGCTGCGGGAACGGAAAGAGCGCGGCAAGTTTGTGGAATGGTAAATCAAAATCAATGTGTATATGATCAGACTTAATGTTTTTATTCAGGCGGACGAGAAGAACTGTGCCGCTGTAGTGGAAACGGCCAGAGAGCTGGTTTCCGCTTCATTGAAAGACAACGGATGCATTGCCTACGACTTGTTCCAGAGCGCGACGCGTAGCGGTGTGCTGATGATTTGCGAAACATGGAAAGACGCTGAGTGTCTGTCTGCCCATGAACGCTCGGCCCATTTCACGTCATTGGTTCCGAAAATCCAGAGCCTCGCGGAAATGAAGCTTGAGAAGTTTGAGTTCTAAACTTCCGGAAGAGCGGGAAAATATAAACGCAGAGACACGGAAACACAGAGGTTGGTCTTGACAATCAAACTTGTCCTCTGTGTTTCCGTGTCTTTGCGTTCAGTCTGTCCATGCGTACGAAGGCATGATTTATTTGGCAATTCCCTTTTCCGTTCAGAGGTTCTTCCCGACGAATGCCTTTACCCGGCGGGTGTATTCCTCCGGATAATTGCGGTAGGCCACCGCATGTTCCGTGTCTGGCACAATCCAGAGCTCTTTTGGCTGGGACTTGGCTTCATACAGCGGATAGACCATCCATGTGGGCACATAGTCATCGTCCGCACCATGGATGAACAGCATTGGTTTTGTACATTTCTTCACTTGTTCCAGTGCGGAAGCCTCGCGGAAGTTCCATCCGTATTTCATTTCACAGAGTCGGCTGGCCACATACAGCAGTGGGAAGGGAGGAAGTCCGAACTGGGTGTCCAGTTCCTTCTTGAATTCGTCCCATACGCTCGTGTATCCGCAGTCATCCACAAAGCATCTCACATAGTCCGGGAGCTGTTCGCCCGACACCATCATCGTCGTGGCCCCTCCCATTGATATGCCGTGCACCACCATCCGGAGCGAGTCTCCGAAGAGTGACGGAGCGAGGTCAATCCACCGCATCACGTCCAGCCGGTCGAGCCAGCCCATCTGAATGGCCTCACCTCCACTTTGTCCCGCATGACGCAGGTCGGGCATGAGAATGTTATAATCGAGCGAGTGGTTGTACATGTATCCGATGTGGAGCATATCGGTGGCGCGGTTTCCGTAGCCGTGGATTACCAGTGCCGTTCTGCGTGTCGGCCGGGAGGCGTGCACATAGAAGGCATGGAGCGTTGTCCCGTCGGATGCGGTGATGAACGTGTCTTTGAGGGCCTTGTGCGTCTGCAGGCTGTCTGTCCACGGAGTGATGTACGGGTACTCTTCACATGTCTTCGCGATGGCCGTCCTTACGTCCAGTTTCGGACGGTCGGGTCGGAGAGCATAGTCAATCAGATAGAATCCCCCTCCGATGGTGATGCCCGCCAGAATCAGAAGCAGGACACATGTTCCTGCCAGCAGTTTCCTTTTCATGGCCGTTCATCATTCGTTCCATATATCCCATGACGCGAACGCCTGGAGCAGAAGCATTTCGAGTCCGTTCTTCACAATCGCCCCCTGGTCGCTTCCCTTTTTCATGAAGAGAGTGGTATCGGGGTTGTAGAGCAAGTCGTAGAGCAGATGTTGCGGAGTAAGCAGCTCGTAAGGTATCTGAGGGCATTTGTCGGCCTGCGGATACATGCCCACCGGAGTGCAGTTGACGATGACTTTGTAGTCATTCATGATTTGAGGAGTGATTTCCTCATACGTGATTGTCGATTCATCGTGCTTTCCGCGGGAGACGAACAGCGTTTCGAGTCCCAGTTGCAAGAGACCCTGCCGGATGGCTTTCGACGAGCCTCCCGTTCCCAGAATTAGTGCCTTCTTGTGATACGGTTCCAGAAGCGGTTCGATGGAGCGTGTGAACCCGATGATGTCCGAATTGTGTCCGGTCAGCTTCACCTTTCCTTTCGAGCGTTCGATTTTGATTACGTTCACCGCTCCGATGGATGTGGCCGTACTGTCCAGCTTGTCGAGGTAGGGGATGACCTTCTCCTTGTAGGGTATCGTGACGTTGAGCCCTTCCAGATTCGGGTTGTTTGCAATCACTTTGGGCAAATCGTCGATTGACGGGATTTCGAAATTCACATATTCGGCGTCGATGTTCTCAGAATGAAACTTCTCATTGAAGAAATTCTTTGAGAAGGAATGGCCGAGGGGGTAACCGATTAAACCGTATTTTTTCATAAGTCAGCAGATTTTATTTGGTAGCGAAATAGAGGGTGCAGATTCCCAGTGTCAGCCGTTTGAAGCTGACCTGACTGAAGCCTGCCTTTCGCAGGATTTCCTGCATCACCTCGCCTTGCGGAAAGGCTTTGATGGATTGTGGAAGATAAGTGTAGGCACTGTGGTCCTTCGAGAGAAGTTTCCCCAGCGTAGGGATTACCATCTTTGAATAGACGGCATAGAGCTGCTTCATAGGGAAACGTTCGGGAGTGGATAGTTCCAGAATCACCAGATGGCCGTCCGGCATGAGTACCCTGTGCATTTCCTTCAGTCCGCGGTCGAGGTCTTCGAAGTTGCGCACCCCGAAAGCCACGGTGATGGCATCGAAACGGTTGTCGGGGAAGGAGAGTGCAGTGCAGTCTTCTCTGGCGAACGAAATCTGGCGGTCGAGCCCGAGCTGTTTCACCTTTTCCCGTCCCACGTTCATCATGCCTTCCGAGATGTCCGTGCCTATCAGTTCCTGCGGGTTGAGCATCCGGCAGGCCTTGATGGCAAAGTCTCCCGTTCCCGTGGCCACATCCATGATGTGTTGCGGGCGGAAAGGCTTCAGCAGTCCGATCGCCTTCTTTCTCCAGCGTTTGTCGATGCCCCATGAGAGCAGATGGTTCAGGCTGTCGTAGGCGGGGGCGATATGGTCGAACATCTTTTCCACCTGTGCGGCCTTGCTTCCGTCCGTATCGTAAGGCTTGATGTTTTCTTGGGGATAGTGAGACATTTTGTCAGTTAATAATTAATAGTTAACAATTAATAGTTTGATAGTTGGTGGTGAAAACCGAAAAAATCCAGTTGTCAGCTATAAACTATAAACTATTAACTGTTAACTTTTAACTTTTTAATTATTTCAAGTATTCAGTCACATTCTTTTCGATGCGTGCAGCCAGGTTGTCCGTTTCGCCTTTCACGAAAGTTTCCCCTGTCAGATGCTCGAAAAGCTCGATGTAGCGGTCGCTGATTGATTTGACGATTTCCGGAGTCATTTCGGGCACCTTCTGTCCCTCCTTGCCCTGGAATCCGTTGTCCATCAGCCATTCGCGTACAAATTCCTTTGAGAGCTGCTTCTGCGGGAGTCCTTTCTCGAAACGTTCCTGATAACCTTCCGAATAGAAGTAGCGGCTTGAGTCGGGCGTATGGATTTCGTCCATCAGGTAGATTTCCCCGTTGTGCTTTCCGAACTCATATTTCGTGTCCACGAGAATCAGTCCGCGTGAGGCAGCGATTTCCGTTCCGCGCTCAAAGAGAGCCAGCGTATATTTCTCCAGCACCTCATATTCTTCGGGAGTAGCCAGCCCTTTGGCCAGAATCTCCTCTTTCGAGATGTCCTCATCGTGCATTCCCATTTCGGCCTTGGTGGTCGGGGTGATGATCGGTTGGGGGAACTTCTCATTCTCGCGCATGCCTTCCGGCAGACGCACGCCGCATATTTCACGCACACCGCTCTTGTATGCGCGCCATGCGCTTCCGCACAGGTAGCCGCGCACGATCATTTCAACCGGGAATCCCTGGCACATCACACCTACCGTCACCATCGGGTCGGGAGTGGCGAGTTTCCAGTTCGGGCAGATGTCGGCGGTAGCGTCAAGGAACTTGGCCGCAATCTGGTTCAGCATCTGTCCCTTGTAGGGAATGCCTTCCGGCAGCACCACGTCGAATGCCGAGATGCGGTCGGTGGCCACCATTACTAACTTTTCGTCATTGATGTTGTACACATCGCGCACTTTTCCGTGGTACACACTTTTCTGTCCCGGAAAGTGATAGTCTGTTTCAGTCAATGCTTTGCTCATTTTTCCTTTTATTTAAAGTAGATGAATCCGTTTTTTCCTTTTTCGTCTTTTCCTCGAACTTCTCATAGGCTTCCACGATGCGCGTCACCAGCTTGTGGCGCACGATGTCCTTCTTGTTCAGTTCGACGAAACTGATTCCCTTCACGTCCTTCAGAATCCGCATGGCCTGCACCAGTCCCGATGTCTGAGATGCGGGGAGATCAATCTGTGTCATGTCGCCCGTCACAATCATCTTCGTGTTCATGCCCATTCGCGTGAGGAACATCTTGATTTGCTGGGCCGTGGTGTTCTGCGCTTCATCGAGGATGACCACCGCATCGTTGAGCGTGCGTCCGCGCATGAAGGCCAGCGGCGCGATCTGTATGATGTTAAGCTCCATGTATTCCTTCAGTTTCACGGGTGGAATCATGTCCTGCAGCGCGTCGTAGAGCGGCTGGAGATAAGGGTCGATCTTCTCTTTCATGTCGCCCGGAAGGAAACCCAGCTTCTCTCCCGCTTCCACAGCAGGGCGGCTCAGGATGATTTTCTTGATTTCCTTGTTCTTCAGCGCGCGCACCGCCAGGGCGATGGCCGTATAAGTCTTTCCTGACCCTGCCGGCCCGATGGCGAATATCATGTCGTTCTTCTCGAACTCGCGCACCAGCCTGAGCTGGTTCTCGCTCCGCGGGGTGATGGGTTTCCCCGTCACGCTGAACACGATAGCATCGCCCGTCTTCTCTATCTTGGGCATATTGCCGTTCACGATGTCAAGAATCACTTCCTCGTTCAGGGAGTTGTATTTGGCACAATGTTTTTCGAGTGCGGTCACCGCTTCCTCGAAGGCGCACATCTCCTCTTCGTCTCCCATCACCTTGATGACGTTTCCCCTCGCCACGATTCTCAGCTTTGGGAACAGTGCCTTGATCATCTGTATGTTGGCATTGTTCACCCCATAGAAGATGACGGGGTCAATGTCTTCCAGTACTATATGCTTTTCTATCATTCAGCTAATTTCGGTTTGCACTTGTGTCTGTTTATTTTCCGCAAATTTAATCATAACTTTTTGATTGTGGAGAAACAGGCGGACATTTTATTTAAGATAAGCGTTTGTTTTAGCCGAGACAAACGCTTGCTTTGGATGAAACAGACGTTCATCTTTTCTGCGCTCACGGCTTCTTTATTTAACTTCAGTTATTCTTTTCTATATGCCATTGCTTCTACGGTTAAATGAAAGTGTTGTGTCCGTGTGCTTTCTAACATGCTTTTAGGTTTTGTCATTGATTTTTTTTTTTTGCTACATTTGTATAATGTCATTGGTCGAAAGGCTTGTTTTGTGTATTTAAGTCGTAATTAGTATGAAAGCGATTGTCAGAATCCTATTTCTTGTTGTCCTTGCAGTTTTTGCGGGGAGCTGCAGGACACAGAAAGATACGCTCGTTCCTTCCGTTGAGCATCAGATGGCTTTGGATGCCCTGCAAGCAGGACGTTTTCTCGTGAAGCTGGATGCCGTTTATCCCTCATCGGCAAGTCCCTATCAGCATGCTTCCCGCACGGAATATCGGGAGCTGCATGAAAGTTATTTTTCCGTAAGGGACGGGGCATATGTTTCTTACGTCTCTTTTGAAGACAGGGGCTTCCTTGCCGATGAGTTCCCGGCGAGGAAGAGGGAAGGACTGCATGCCGAGGTTTCCGGAGGGAAGAAGCAGAGGAACGGGGAAATCTGTTTCCGTCTGAGAGTGTACGGCGAAGGTCTCGTGTCGGACAAACGCATTGCGGTCTTTCTCGACGGGAAGTCGAACCGGTGTTATGTCAAGATTACGTCAGTGGGCGGAAGTCCTTCAAACGCAAGCATGAGCGGTCATGTATATCCGCTGGAGGAGGCAGAATCAGGTGCTTGAGCGAGTGGCGGGTGATGGAGGAGAATGGATTGTGAGCAAGAGTGTATCTTCTTTTTTGCCCATATAGAGATTTTTCCGTATGTTTGTTTCCGCAAACTGAAAGACGATGATACGGAAATTGACACTTCTTCTTGCGTTCGTCTCCCCGCTTGCGGGGAGGGCGCAGCATACGGATGAAAACTATTTCATTTCGCCCTTCGACTTCCCCCTGCTTCTGAGCGCGAACTTTGGGGAGCTGAGGCCGAACCATTTCCATAACGGAATCGATATCAAGACGCAGGGTGTGACGGGAAAGCCTGTGCGGTGTGTGGCCGACGGGTATGTGTCGCGTGCGGCGGTGCTCCACGGAGGTTACGGACAGGTGGTTTATGTGGACCATCCCAACGGACTGACTTCGGTGTACGGGCATGTCATGTCGTTCGCGCCAGCCGTACAGAAGGCGGTGCGCGGATACCAGTACGCGCACGAGACGTTCGTGTGCGACCTGCGCTTCGCTCCCGGAGAGATTCCCGTGAAGCGGGGCGAGGTTATTGCCCTGAGCGGAAACGAAGGGGCTTCTGCCGGGCCGCACCTGCATCTGGAGCTGCGCCGCACGGAAACCAATGAGTATGTCGACCCGATGCCTTACTTCAAACGGTATCTGAAGGACACGAAGCCTCCCGTGGCGAGTCTGGTGGGTTTCTATCCTTTGCCGGGAGAAGGGGTTGTGGACGGTTCCGCACGGAAGAAGCTGGTATCTGTGGCAAGGCTCTCCCGTCCCGTCACGGCATGGGGAAAAATCTATACGGGAATCAGTGCGAAGGATTATATGGACGGTACGTCGAATTTCTATGGGGTGCATTCCGTGACGCTTTATGTCGATTCGGCGGAGGTGTTCAACAGCACTACGGATGTGGTGGCTCCCGACGAGAACCGGATGATCAATGCGTTTACAGACTTCGAGGAACTGAGCCGCACGCGGAGGCTGGTCATGCGTTCCTATAAATTGCCGGGAAACCGCCTGCGCCTGCTCCATACGGGGGAAGACCGCGGTGTGGTGGACATCTGCGAGGAGCGTGACTACCATTTCCTGTATGTGCTGGAGGACAATTTCGGAAACCGCCGCACATACCGTTTTACCGTAAAGGGGGAGAGGCAGGAGATTCCCGCACCGGAGAGGCGCAGGGGACAGACCCTCCGCTGGAACCGCGTGAATGTGGTGCAGCGTCCGGGACTGGAGCTGGTTGTGCCGAAATATACTCTTTATGACGACGTGAATCTGCGTGTGGAAATCAAGGGGGACAGCGCGGGCATTTCTTCCGACTATATGCTGGATGCCGGATATACGCCTCTGCACGGCTATTGTTCTCTTTCGATAGGAATGCGCTGTCTTCCGGTGGCGGATACCACGAAATATTATGTGGTACAGAAATGGGGCAGGTGGCGTGCTCCGATGGGAGGAAGATACGAGAACGGGTGGGTGAAGGCCAAAGTCCGTTCGCTGGGCACGTTTGCCGTGGCACTGGATACGGTGGCCCCGCGCGTTGTTCCGTTGGGGAAGAACACCTGGCGCGCTTCCCGCAACATCCGTTTCCGGGTGAGTGACGCGGAATCGGGCATTGCTTCCTACAAGGTGCGTGTGGACGGGAAGTTCGTGCTTTTCGGCCTGAAGAAAGGCGTGCTGGTGATTCAGGACAGAGAGAAGGTGGAACGCGGAGTGCCTCATGAGCTGGAGGTTGTCGTGACCGACAACTGCGGCAACGAGTCGCGCGGGAAATATGAATTCTGACAACAATTGACAATTAACAATTAATAATTTGGATGTCCGCAAATCTTGCAACGGACAGGCAAGGTGTGGACGTTATAAAAGCAGAAACAACGATGAGAATGAAAAGACTGATGGCCGCGGCTCTGATGGTTGCGGCAAGTGTGACGGGCGGGTGGGCCTGCACCAACTTCATTGTGGGAAAGAAAGCTTCGGCTGACGGGTCGGTGATTGTCTCCTATTCGGCCGACTCGTACGGCATGTTCGGGTATTTGTGCCATTATCCTGCGGCTGTCCATGCCGACGGGGCCATGCGTGACATTTACGAGTGGGACACCGGCAAGTATCTGGGACAGATTAAGGAGGCGAAGCAGACCTATAACGTCATCGGCAACATCAACGAGTTTCAGGTGACGATTGGGGAGACGACGTTCGGCGGACGTCCCGAACTGGTGGACACTACCGGAGTGATGGACTACGGAAGCCTGATTTATGTGGCCCTCCAGCGTTCGCGCAGCGCGAAGGAAGCCATCAAGGTGATGACCGCGCTCGTGAAGGAGTACGGCTACTACAGCTCGGGCGAGTCGTTTTCCGTGGCCGACCCCAATGAGGCATGGATTCTGGAGATGATAGGCAAAGGGCCGGGCGTGAAGGGAGCTGTATGGGTGGCCGTGCGCATTCCTGACGACTGTATTGCTGCCCATGCCAACCAGAGCCGCATCCACCGCTTCGACATGGACGACAAGGAGAACTGCCTCTATTCGCCCGACGTGATTTCCTTCGCGCGGGAGAAGGGGTATTTCAACGGAATGAACGAGGAGTTCAGCTTCGCCGATGCCTACTGTCCGCTCGACTTCAGCGGTCTGCGCGCTTGTGAGGCCCGCGTGTGGAGTTTCTATAATATGTTCAGCAAGTCCACGGGACAGGCTTATCTTTCCTATATCCAATGCGAGAGCAGCGAACCGTTTCCGCTTTATGTGAAACCCGACCGCAAGGTGTCGGTGCGTGATATCCAGCACGCCATGCGCGACCATTATGAAGGGACGCCCCTCGACATCACGCAGGACATGGGAGCCGGATGTTTCCAGATGCCTTATCGCCTTTCTCCCCTCACTTTCAAGGTGGACGGGCAGGAATACTTTAACGAGCGTCCCATCTCCACCCAGCAGAGCGGTTTCGTGTTTGTCTCTCAGATGCGTGCCAGTCTGCCCGACGTGGTGGGAGGAGTGCTCTGGTTCGGGTTGGACGATGCGAACATGACGGTGTTCACTCCCGTGTACTGTCAGACCGACCGGGTGCCTTATCCTTATATGCAGGGCAACGGCGACTGTGTGACCTTCTCGTGGGATTCCGGTTTCTGGATTTACAATTGGGTGGCTGACATGATACGCCCCCGCTACAGTCTGATGATAGATGACATGCGCACTGTGCAGAACAGTCTTGAAGACACTTTCGCCGACGCGCAGAAAGGTATGGAGAGTACGGCACTGGAACTCTGCCAGGAAGACCCGGCAAAGGCCCGCGAGTTTCTGACGGAATACACCTCAATGACCGCGCAGACCGCTGTGGAAAGCTGGAAGAGGCTGGGCGAGTTCCTTATTGTCCGCTACAATGACGGAGTGGTGAAACGGCTTGCCGGCGACGGGCAGCTCCTGCGTCCGGCTACAGGGAACACCGCCCCGCTCGACCGTCCGGGCTATCCGCAGGACTTCCTGAAACGGCTGGTGAAGGAGACGGGCGACCGCTACAAGGTGAAGGCGGTGAAATGATTTCAAGGAGTGGCTTTGCGTCCGGTGCATGTTTCCGGGCGCGAAAAGCTCTGGTTTTGCGGCACAAGTTTCCGGACTTGTGCCGTTGTCTTTTAGTTTGTCTGCATTGTTCTGGATGTATCCGGATATGCGCAAAAAGTCTTCCGCACGGAGTTTGCGAAAGTGTCTGATTGTTGCGGGAAAACGGCTGCATTAAGAAAAGAATTGTCTTTCAAACAGTGAAATAGACAGTTTTTTGACGAAGCCGTTTTCTGAAGATTGAAAAAAAACGCTCCGTGTTAGGATAATTGGAATAATTTTTTTATTTTTGTCTCTGCATAGACTGAATACCTGAAAACTAAAATAAACATTTGAAAATCATGGAAAACGAAGAATTGATCAAGCAGTGCACCGAGAAGGCGCAGTCGTGGCTGACTCCCGCATACGACGCGGAAACCCAGGCCGAAGTGAAACGTATGTTGGAGAACCCCGACAAGACGGAGCTTATAGATGCTTTCTATAAGGATTTGGAGTTCGGTACGGGCGGTCTGCGCGGCATCATGGGAGCCGGTTCCAACCGTATGAACATCTATACGGTGGGCGCGGCCACTCAGGGACTGGCCAACTATCTGAACAAGTGCTTTGCCGGAAAGGACGGCATATCGGTGGTTGTAGGGCACGACTGCCGCAACAACAGCCGCAAGTTCGCTGAAATCTCTGCTGACATCTTCTCTGCCAACGGCATTAAGGTGTATCTGTTTGATGACATGCGCCCGACACCGGAAATGTCGTTCGCTATCCGCCATCTGGGCTGCCAGAGTGGCATTAACATCACCGCTTCTCATAACCCGCGTGAGTATAACGGATACAAGGCTTATTGGGATGACGGCGCGCAGGTGCTGGCTCCGCACGATACGGGCATCATCGACGAGGTGAACAAAGTGAAGGTGAACGACATCAAGTTCGACGGGAACAAGAGCCTGATACAGATTGTCGGAAAGGACATCGACGACGAGTATCTGAACCGCGTGCATTCGATTTCTATCGATCCGGAAGTTATCAAACGCCAGAAAGACCTGAGCATCGTCTATACTCCGCTCCATGGTACGGGTATGATGCTGATTCCGCAGTCGCTGAAACTGTGGGGCTTCGAAAATGTACACTGCGTGCCTGAACAGATGGTGAAGAGCGGTGACTTCCCGACTGTGGTTTCTCCGAATCCGGAAAATGCTGAGGCACTGACCATGGCTATCAAACTGGCGAAGGAAATCGATGCCGACATCGTGATGGCTTCCGACCCCGACGCTGACCGCGTGGGTATGGCATGCAAGGACAGCAAAGGCGAATGGGTGCTTCTGAACGGTAACCAGACCTGCCTGATTTTCTTGTACTATATCATCAAGAACCGTATCGCCATGGGCAAGATGAAGGGTAATGAGTTCATCGTGAAGACCATTGTGACTACCGAGCTGATCAAGGCAATCGCTGACAAGAACCATATCAAGATGCTCGACTGCTACACCGGATTCAAGTGGATTGCACGCGAAATCCGTCTGCGTGAAGGCAAGGAGCAGTATATCGGCGGCGGTGAGGAAAGCTACGGATTCCTGGCCGAAGATTTTGTGCGCGACAAAGATGCCGTTTCGGCTTGCTCGCTTCTGGCTGAAATCTGTGCCTGGGCGAAGGATCAGGGCAAGACACTCTATGACGTGCTGATGGAAATCTATATCGAATATGGCTTCTCGAAAGAACTGACCGTCAACGTGGTGAAGCCGGGAAAGACGGGTGCTGACGAGATCAAGGCCATGATGGAGCAGTTCCGCGCATGTCCGCCGAAAGAACTGGGCGGTTCGGAAGTGGTGCTCATAAAGGATTACAAGACACTGAAGGCGACTGACGGAAAGGGCAATGTGACAGATTTGGACATGCCGGAAACGTCGAATGTATTGCAGTTCTTCACCGCTGACGGTACCAAGGTTTCTGTACGTCCTTCGGGAACGGAACCGAAAATCAAGTTCTATATGGAAATCAAGGGCGAAATGCAGTGCCCGAAGTGTTATGCAGGTGCTACCGCTGACGCAATGGAAAAGGCGGAAGCTGTGAAGAAGTCTTTGGGAATCTGATTTGTGAAGTTTTATTGAAGTTGCATATTTGCGTTTTTTGAAGTAAATAAGGTGAGGGAAGAGCTGCTCCGTGATGGAGCGGCTCTTTTGCTTTCACCTCTTTTCGTCTGATGATAAACTGACAAAGAAAGGCCGATATTTCTTACGGATAATAGCTTAAACTAAAAAAAAGTGTCATTTTAATTTGTTTGTTTCAAAAAAGCCTTTATCTTTGCAAGTGATAACAAACGAAAGATATGAACGCAACTCATACATTGATTAATCTGGCAGTCCTGCACATTATTCGCGTCGTGGTCGTGGAACCAAGAGGTGAGGGAGCTTCGTGTATGTAGTCGCGCATGAATGATATTGTATGGAAGCCTTTCTCACCTGATGATGAGAGAGGCTTTTTAATTGAAAAAACGACGAGAGATGAAACATCAGTTACGCAGTTCGATGAGTACTGAAGGCCGCCGTATGGCCGGGGCACGCGCCCTGTGGGTGGCCAACGGGATGAAAAAAGAAATGATGGGCAAACCCATCATAGCCATAGTCAATTCGTTCACCCAGTTCGTGCCGGGGCACACGCATCTGCACGAAGCCGGCCAGCAGGTGAAGGCCGAGATAGAGAAGCTGGGATGCTTCGCCGCAGAGTTCAACACGATTGCCATTGATGACGGCATCGCCATGGGGCATGACGGAATGCTGTATTCGCTTCCTTCGCGCGACCTGATAGCCGACAGCGTGGAATATATGGTGAACGCGCACAAGGCCGATGCGATGGTCTGTATCTCGAACTGCGACAAGATTACTCCGGGAATGCTGATGGCCGCCATGCGCCTGAATATCCCGACGGTGTTTGTGTCGGGAGGGCCGATGGAGGCGGGCGAATGGCGGGGACAACATCTCGACCTGATTGACGCGATGATCAAGTCGGCTGACCCGACTGTAAGCGATGCCGATGTGGAGCAGATAGAACGATGCGCGTGTCCGGGGTGCGGAAGCTGTTCGGGGATGTTTACCGCCAACTCGATGAACTGCCTCAACGAGGCCATCGGACTGGCTCTTCCCGGTAACGGGACTATTGTGGCTACGCATGTCAATCGGAAGCGGTTGTTCAAGGATGCGGCTGCGCTGATTGTGAAGAATGCCTATAAATATTATGAGGAAGGAGATGACAGCGTGCTTCCACGGAGCATCGCTACCCGTCAGGCTTTTCTCAATGCCATGACGCTCGACATCGCCATGGGAGGCTCCACCAATACGGTGCTTCATCTGCTTGCCATCGCTCACGAAGGCGAAGTCGATTTTAAGATGGACGACATCGACATGCTTTCGCGCCGTGTGCCGTGCTTGTGCAAGGTGGCCCCCAATACGCAGAAATATCATATCCAGGATGTGAACCGTGCCGGAGGAATCCTGAACATTCTCGGTGAACTGGACAAGGGAGGGCTGTTGGATATGTCAGTGAGCCGTGTCGATGGAATGACTTTGGCCGAAGCCATCGCCAGATACAGTATCTGCAAGCCCGACATCGACCCCGAAGCCAGACGCATTTATTCGAGTGCGCCGGGTGGAAAGTTCAGCATTGAGATGGGCTCTCAACAGGAAACTTATAAGGAACTTGATGTGGATCGTACGGGCGGATGTATCCGTGACCTGCAGCATGCGTACAGCAAAGACGGGGGATTGGCTGTGCTGAAAGGGAACATCGCCCAGGACGGATGTGTGGTCAAGACCGCCGGAGTGGACGAAAGCATCTGGAAGTTCTCCGGTCCGGCCAAGGTGTTCGATTCGCAGGAATCGGCCTGTGAGGGAATCCTCGGCGGAAAGGTGGTGAGCGGTGATGTGGTAGTCATCACTCACGAAGGGCCGAAGGGAGGACCGGGTATGCAGGAGATGCTTTATCCCACCTCTTACATCAAGTCGAAGCATCTGGGCAAGGAATGTGCGCTGATAACCGACGGACGTTTCAGCGGAGGTACGTCGGGACTGAGCATCGGTCACATTTCGCCTGAGGCCGCTGCGGGAGGCAACATCGGGAAGATTGTGGACGGAGACATCATTGAGATAGACATCCCGAACCGTTCCATCAACGTGAAACTGAGTGACGGGGAACTGGCTGCAAGGCCGATGCTTCCCCTCACACGTGACCGGAAAGTGTCGAAGGCGTTGCGTGCATACGCGAGTATGGTAAGCTCGGCCGACAAGGGAGGGGTGAGGATTGTAGAATGACTAAAAAGACAAGCTATATGAAGGAAAAGATAACTGGCTCTGAGGCTTTGATGCGCTCGCTGGAGCACGAGGGGGTGAAGACTATCTTCGGTTATCCGGGAGGAGCGATTATGCCGGTGTTTGATGCGTTGTATGACCATCTGGACAGAATCAATCATATTCTGGTACGTCATGAACAGGGGGCAGCCCATGCGGCGCAAGGATTTGCCCGCGTGTCCGGTAAAGTGGGTGTGTGCCTTGTGACGAGCGGACCGGGTGCCACGAACACGATTACGGGTGTGGCCGATGCGATGATAGACAGTACGCCGATTGTGGTGATAGCCGGACAGGTGGGCGCGGGTCTGCTGGGTACCGACGCATTTCAGGAAGTCGACTTGGTGGGTGTGACTCAGCCTATCTCCAAATGGAGTTATCAGATCCGTAGGGCGGAAGATGTGGCTTGGGCGGTGGCGCGTGCGTTTTATATCGCGCGGAGCGGACGTCCGGGACCGGTCGTGCTTGATTTTACAAGAAACGCTCAGACGGAACTGGCCGATTATGAACCGGTAAGTCTGGATTTCATCCGCAGCTATGACCCGGATCCGGAAACCGATCCGAAGATGGTGGCCGAAGCGGTACGTCTTATCAATGAGGCGCAGAAGCCTTTGGTTCTAGTCGGTCAGGGAGTGGAGTTGGGCAACGCGCAGGAGGAGCTGAAGGCTTTTGTGGAAAAGGCTGATATGCCATGCGGATGCACGCTGTTGGGACTTTCCGCTCTGCCGAGCAATCATCGGCTGAACAAAGGTATGCTGGGAATGCACGGGAATCTCGGCCCGAACGTGAAGACGAACGAGTGTGACGTGCTGATTGCTGTAGGCATGCGTTTTGATGACCGTGTGACAGGCAAGCTGGAGACTTACGCGAAGCAGGCGAAGGTGATACATCTGGACGTGGACCCTTCGGAGATAGGAAAGAACGTGCCGGTGGATGTGCCTGTGCTGGGAAACTGCAAGCGGACGTTGGCTCTGCTTACTGAACTGATTCAGCCGCACAGGCATACGGAATGGATCGAGAGTTTTAAGCCCTATGAGGAGAAGGAGTTTGAGCAGGTCATTAAGAAGGAGGTCTATCCTTCGGAAGGGCCGATCAATATGGGTGAGGTCGTGCATGCGGTGAGTGAGGCCACTCACAACGAAGCGATACTGGTGACCGACGTGGGCCAGAACCAGATGATGGCATGCCGTTATTTCAGTTTCTCGAAAAACCGGAGCATTGTTACCTCGGGTGGTATGGGAACAATGGGATTCTGTCTCCCGGCGGCTATCGGAGCCACGTTCGGATGTCCGGACCGTATGGTATGCGCGTTCATGGGCGACGGAGGTCTGCAGATGACCATGCAGGAACTGGGCACGGTGATGGAACAGCAGGCATCCGTAAAGATTATCCTGCTCAACAATAACTATCTCGGCAATGTGCGCCAGTGGCAGGCTATGTTCTTTAACCGGCGTTATTCGTTCACTCCGATGATGAACCCCGACTACATGAAGGTGGCTTCTGCCTACGGAATCCCTTCGCGCAGGGTGATGGAGCGCGGAGAACTGGATGAAGCCATCCGGGAGATGCTTTCGACAAAAGGTGCTTTCCTGCTGGAGGTCTGTGTGGTTGAAGAAGGCAATGTACTTCCGATGACTCCTCCGGGAAGCTCAGTCAATTATATGTTAATGGAATGCTGATTCAGATAGAGGATATGGAAAACAAGACATTATATACGATAATCGTTCATTCGGAGAATATCGCGGGTACGCTGAACCAGATTACGGCCGTGTTTACCCGCCGTCAGATTAATATTGAAAGCCTGAACGTGTCGGCTTCCTCCATCAAGGGAGTGCACAAATATACGATTACCTGCTGGACGACCGAAGACATCGTGGAGAAGGTCGTGAAGCAGATGGAGAAGAAAATAGACGTGATTCAGGCGCATTATTTCACCGACCCTGAAATTTTTCAGCGCGAAGTGGCCATGTACAAGGTGTCGATGCCGGAATTCCAGTCGAATCCGGAGGCATCGAAGGTGGTGCGCCGCGCCAGTGCGCACATCGTGGAGGTGAATCCCACTTTCGCCATCGTGGAGAAGGTGGGCATGAGCGACGAGATTACCGCTCTTTACCAGAATCTGAAGGAGCTGAACTGTGTGCTTCAGTTCGTGCGCTCGGGACGTATTGCCGTGTCTACAAGCTGCTTCGAGCGGGTCAACGAGTATCTGGCACATCGGGAGGAACGCTACAGAAACGGGAAATGATATTTTTTAGAACGATGTCACTATGGCAGAAGACAATAAAATAGGTACTTATGAGTTTGTGGCGGAGCCGTTCCATGTGGACTTCACCGGAAGGCTCACCATGGGAGTGTTGGGCAACCATCTGCTCAACTGTGCGGGATTCCATGCGGACGAGCGCGGATTCGGCATCGCCACACTGAATGAAAACCATTATACGTGGGTGCTGTCCCGTCTGGCCATTGAGCTTGACGATATGCCGAGAGCTTATCAGAAGTTTAGCGTGCAGACGTGGGTAGAGAATGTCTACCGTCTTTTCACT
This sequence comes from uncultured Phocaeicola sp., assembly GCA_944320815.1. Classification (GTDB taxonomy): domain Bacteria; phylum Bacteroidota; class Bacteroidia; order Bacteroidales; family Bacteroidaceae; genus Phocaeicola. The sequence continues at coordinate 29,080 of CALUIZ010000014.1, forward strand.
GACCGCAATTTCGCTATCCTTGATGCAGAGGGGAATCCTATAGGTTATGCCCGTTCCGTATGGGCGATGATCAGCATGGAGACCCGTAAGCCGGCCGACCTCCTGACATTGCATGGGGGAGGTATAACCGGATATGTCTGCGACAAGGAATGTCCCATTGACCGCCCGGGAAGGATAAAGGTCGGCGAAGGGGAGACGGTGGGTGAACATCAGGTCCGGTATAGTGATATTGATCTTAACGGACATGTGAACAGCATCAAATATATCGAGCACATTCTGGATTTGTTCCCGATGGAGATGTTCCGCGAACGCTCCGTGCGCCGTTTCGAGATGGCTTATGTGGCGGAAAGTTATTACGGAGACCGGCTGACCTTCTGCCGCGAACAGAAAAGCGGGAATGAATACGATATAGAAGTGAAGAAGAACGGTACGGAAGTAGTCGTTCGGAGTAAAGTGATATTCAATTAACTGAAGTTTTAATAATGGCGGCTCCAGGCCGCGTAAAAAGATTGTAGAAAAATGGCACAAATGAATTTTGGAGGGGTTATCGAGAATGTGATAACCCGTGAGGAATTTCCTTTGGAAAAAGCGCGTGAAGTATTGAAGAATGAGACGATTGCTGTAATCGGTTATGGTGTACAGGGACCGGGCCAGTCGTTGAATCTCCGTGACAACGGTTTCAATGTGATCGTTGGTCAGCGTGAAGGAAAGACATATGAGAAGGCCGTGGCCGACGGGTGGGTTCCGGGCGAAACTCTGTTCAGCATCGAAGAAGCCTGCAAGAGAGGGACTATCATCATGTGTCTGCTTTCTGACGCGGCGGTGATTTCTGTATGGCCTGCCATCAAGCCGTACCTTACCGCAGGCAAGGCACTTTATTTCTCACATGGATTTGCTATCACATGGAACGACCGTACCGGTGTGGTTCCTCCCAAGGATATTGATGTGATTATGGTGGCTCCGAAGGGCTCGGGAACTTCTCTGCGCACGATGTTCCTTGAAGGGCGCGGACTGAACTCTTCATATGCAATCTATCAGGACGCTACGGGTAAAGCATACGACCGTACCATTGCATTGGGAATCGGTATCGGCTCGGGGTATCTGTTCGAGACGACTTTCCAGCGTGAGGCTACTTCCGACCTTACGGGTGAACGTGGCTCACTGATGGGTGCTATCCAGGGGTTGCTTCTGGCTCAGTATGAAGTGCTGCGTGAGAACGGACATACTCCTTCCGAGGCTTTCAATGAAACGGTGGAAGAGCTTACTCAGTCGTTGATGCCTTTGTTTGCGAAGAACGGAATGGACTGGATGTATGCAAACTGCTCTACGACGGCCCAGCGCGGTGCGCTCGACTGGATGGGTCCGTTCCATGATGCCATCAAGCCTGTGGTGCAGAAATTGTATGAAAGTGTGAAGACTGGTCATGAAGCTCAGATTTCTATCGACAGCAACTCGAAACCTGATTATCGTGACAAGCTGAACGCAGAACTGAAGGCTCTCCGCGAAAGCGAAATGTGGCAGACTGCCGTAACCGTACGCAAGCTTCGTCCGGAAAACAACTGATAATTATTTTTCTAAATGAAGAAAGGCCGTTTCCCTTGAGGGTGGAATGGCCTTTTTTATTGGAATAATTTATACCTTTGCGTCTGATGGTGAACGCATGGAGCTCATGCGTCCGCTGAAAAATAATAATGAATGTCCGTAATTTGCCAAAGTTGGGGAATCTGGCCGAATGCGGACATTCATAAAGATAATTGTCATTTGGATTAAAAGTGTATGAAACGATACCTTCTTTTGTTCGTGGCGGTATGCGGCCTGTGCCTGTCCGGCAAAGGGCAGAGTCTTGAAAGGACTGTCCGCCAGCGTCTGGAGACATTCTTCAGCAATTATGAAACTTCGTATGCCGAAATTGGGAAGTGCAGGCTCGACCATTTTGAGGTGGACCATGACGCGAAGACACTCAAAGTGTATGCCAACGCCAATTTTGGCTATCAGCCTTTTACGGAGGAAAATACCTCTGCCATCTACCGCTCGCTGAAGCAGGTTCTTCCCGGGCCGGTGAACTATTATGCCTTGCAGCTTTATGCCGATGGGCAACCGATAGAGAATCTTGTTCCGAACGCATTCCGCAAGGAGAAGGACAAGTCGAGGCTTTATGGCAAGGTGGACTATAAGGGAAGACCTTGGGTGAAGAATGATTCCCGACCTTTTGAAGTGAGCAGAGGTTTGCAGAACCGTCATATAGCCGTGTGGCAGAGTCATGGGAGGTTTTATCGGAACGACAGGGACGAATGGCGCTGGCAGCGTCCGCCTCTGTTCTGCACTACGGAAGATTTGTTCACTCAGTCGTTTGTGGTGCCTTTCCTGATTCCGATGCTGGAAAATGCGGGTGCGGTGGTCTTCACTCCCCGCGAACGTGACTGGCAGCGGAATGAGGTCATCGTTGATAATGACGTGTGCTCTCCCGGAAGCCGTTACCTTGAAGTGGACGACAAAAGGAACAGGTGGACAGATACGGGGCTTCCGGGCTTTGCGCAAAAATACCGCACTTATCCCGACGGGCACAATCCGTTCGGGGACGGTACCGCGCGCTTCATTCCCACCCAGCCGAAACCGGAAAAGGCTTTTGCCGAATGGATTCCGGACATTCCTGAAAAAGGACGCTATGCGGTGTATGTAAGCTATCAGACCTTGCCCGAGAGTGTGACCGACGCGAAATACCTGGTGTTCCACAACGGGGGAGTCACGGAGTTTGAAGTCAACCAGCGGATGGGAGGCGGCACGTGGGTCTATTTGGGCACGTTCGAGTTTGATGAAGGGATGAACGACTACGGAATGGTGGTTTTGAGCAATGAAAGTTCTCAGAAAGGTGTAGTCTGTGCCGATGCGGTGCGTTTCGGCGGAGGGATGGGGAACATCCTCCGCGGAGGAAAAGTGAGCGGTCTTCCCCGCTATCTGGAGGGGGCGAGGTATGCGGCCCAGTGGGCGGGCATGCCTTATGAGGTCTATAGCAGAAGCGGAGGGGAGAATGACTACAATGATGACATCAACTCGCGTTCGCTTACAGTCAATTATCTGAGCGGAGGCTCTGTGTATAATCCGTCGGAAAAAGGATTGGGATTGCCGTTTGAATTGTCGCTGGCACTTCATTCGGATGCTGGATACAAGGAAGACAATTCACTGGTAGGCTCGTTGGGTATCTATACCACCGGATTCAACGATGGGAAACTGAACTGCGGCATTTCGCGCTATGCTTCACGCGATTTGGCGGACATGGTGCTCACAGGTCTCCAGCGTGACATCAGTTCGCGTTTCGGGGTGCGCTGGAACCGTCGGAGCATGTGGAACAGAAACTATAGTGAGACGCGTCTGCCCGCTGTGCCATCCATGATTCTGGAGCTGCTTTCCCATCAGAATTTTGCGGACATGAAGTTGGGGCATGAACCGGCATTCAAGTTTACGGTGGCCCGTTCGGTCTATAAGTCCGTCCTGAAGTATGTGGCGGAGATGCACGGTGCGGACTATGCGGTGCAACCCCTTCCGGTGAGCCATTTCGCCATACATGAAGGCGAAAAGAAAAACACCTTCACCCTGCGCTGGATAGGCACGGAGGATGTGCTTGAACCCACGGCAAAGCCGCAGGGATATGTTGTCTACACGCGTGTGGGTTATGGAGGATTCGACAACGGAGTGTATGTGCGCAAGCCGGAATATACCGTGAAGGTAGAGCCGGGACTGGTGTATAGCTTCAAGGTGACGGCGGTGAACAGGGGAGGTGAGAGTTTCCCTTCAGAAATTCTTTCGGCTTATAAGGCGAAGCGGAGCAGGGGAACGCTTCTCATCGTCAATGCTTTCGACAAGTTGAGCGGTCCTGCGCGCATTGAGTCGCCCGTGATGGAGGGCTTCGACTTGTGGACGGACCCCGGACTTCCTTACATGAATACTCCTGCCTTCTGTGGTTACCAGCGGAGTTTCGACCGGAGCCGGATGGGGGTGGAGACGGAAGGCGGGCTTGGTTTCAGTGACAGTGCGCTGGAAGGGAAGCTGATAGCCGGAAATACGTTCGACTATGTGTTTGTTCATGGAAAATCGGTCCAGCGTGCAGGAAGGTATTCGTTTGTGTCGTGCAGTGACGAGACCATCGAAAGCGGAAGTGTCCGTCTGGATGACTACAGAATGGCCGACATCATCTGCGGAGCCGACGACAGGAGCCTTTCTCCCGAAATCCGGAAAGCGATAGGTGAGTATTGCAGGAAAGGGGGGAGAGTGTTTCTCAGCGGTTCCGGACTGAAGGATGGGCTGGCGCGTGAGAATTTCGGGAAAGAGGTGTTGAAATGTACTGATGGAGGTGTGTTCAGTAATCTGAACGGGAGAGAGATTGCCGGTGCGGAGGTGCGCTTTTCTGTTCAGGGAAAGGCCAACGAATGGATTTATGCCGTCCCTTCCATGCAGTGTGTGCTTCCCGCTCCCGGAGCTTATTCTGCGTTTGTCTATACGGACGGGGATTATGGCCTTGGTACGGTGTACAGAGGGAAGGATTACCGGACATTTGTGCTTGGGTTTCCTTTTGAGTGTATCCCGGATGACGGAATGAGGGACCATGTGATGCGGGCGGTCATGAATACATTGTTGAAAAAGAAATGATTGTCGGATATATAAAAAGAAAAAGTTTATGGAACAGAAATTTTTGGAGATTATCAAGACACGGCGCAGTTGCCGGAAGTTCAGTCCCAAACAGATAACGGACGAAGAACTGAATGCGGTGCTTGAGGCGGGCACTTATGCTCCCACTTCAAGAGGATTGCAGTCGCCTTTCATCGTGGCGGTGCAGAATGAGGAGCAGCGTAAAGTGCTGGCCTCCATGAATGCGGAAATCATGGGAGTTACCTCCAACCCGTATTACGACGCTCCCACTTATGTGCTTGTCTTCGCGCCCGCTGATGCGCACAACCCTGTGCAGGACGGAAGCTGCGTGCTTGAAAACATGATGCTTGCCGCACATGCCATTGGCCTTGGAAGTTGTTGGATTCATCGGGAAAGGGAGATGTTCGCCACGGAGAAAGGGCGGGAACTGATGGAAGATTGGGGGTTGCCCGACGGACTGATGGGTATCGGTGCCCTGGCTTTGGGTTATCCGGATGGGGAGCCGTCTCCGGCCAAAGCCCGCAAGGAGGGGTATTCGCGCGTAATCCGTTGACGGAACATAGATGTCACATCCATTGCCTTGCAGAATCTCTGTCAGGCAATGGATGTTTTTTGTATGTACCGGCCTATTGTTGGGAAGAATTTGTATTTCCGGGTATAAAAAAAGGAACCTTTTCCGGTTCCTTTTTCTTGTTGCGGAGGCCTGACTCGAACAGACGACCTTTGGGTTATGAGCCCAACGAGCTACCAACTGCTCCACTCCGCGATGTTCTTTTTCTCAATTGCGATGCAAAGGTACGGACTTTTCTGGGGAAAAACAAATTTCTGTCCCGTTATTTTTCTGTTATTTTGTTCCGTTGAGTTTTTCGGGCTGTTTTGCTTCAGGAAAGCCGTTGCTTCCGGGCAAATAATGGTCTGTTTTTTTGCGTTTCTCTTGTTCCCGTTTTCTGCGGATTTATTAATTTTGTATGGAATGAGATAAAAGAATGAGATTTTATGTTGGCTTATACTTACATTGAAAAAGGACGGTTTGAGCTTCTCGACAAACCGGTGCCTGTGGTGGAGAATCCGCGTGATGCCATCGTGCGCGTCACGTTGGGCAGTATCTGTACGAGTGACTTGCATATCAAGCATGGCAGTGTGCCGCGTGCGGTTCCCGGAATCACCGTCGGACACGAGATGGTGGGAGTGGTGGAAGCGGTAGGGGCTGATGTTACAGCATTCCGTCCCGGTGACAGGGTGACAGTGAATGTGGAAACGTTTTGCGGGGAGTGTTTCTTCTGCCGCCATGGATATGTGAACAACTGTACAGACCCCAACGGAGGATGGGCACTGGGCTGCCGGATTGACGGGGGACAGGCGGAATACGTGAGGGTGCCTTTCGCCGACCAGGGACTGAACCGTATTCCTGACGGAGTGACCGACGAGCAGGCTTTGTTTGTGGGGGATGTGCTGGCCACCGGTTTCTGGGCGGCACGCATTTCTGAAATCACGGAGGATGACACGGTGCTCATCATCGGAGCCGGACCGACGGGTATCTGTACGTTGCTCTGCGTCATGCTGAGGCATCCGAAACGCATCATCGTCTGTGAAAAATCGGAGGAGAGAGTGCGTTTCGTACAGGAGCATTACCCCGGCGTGTGGGTGACGGGTCCGGAGGAATGCCGGGAGTTTGTGCTTGCCCATAGTGAGCATGGAGGGGCGGATGTGGTGCTGGAGGTGGCCGGTTCGGACGATACGTTCCGGCTGGCTTGGGAGTGTGCGCGTCCCAATGCTGTGGTCACCGTTGTCGCCCTGTACGACAGACCTCAGATTTTGCCTTTGCCCGACATGTATGGAAAGAATCTCACTTTCAAGACCGGAGGAGTGGACGGATGCGACTGTGCCGAGATTCTCCGTCTCATAGAAGAAGGAAAGATAGACACCACTCCACTTGTCACCCATCGTTTCCCGCTGGCACAGATTGAGGAGGCCTACCGGATTTTCGAGAACAAGCTCGACGGGGTGATAAAGGTGGCGATAGAAGGGGGTAAGGGATAAAAAAAGAGACCGCTGGGGAATCGCGGTCTCTTTTCTCAGAGCAAACGCCTTCGCTCTCTCCAGCTGGCACTTTCGCAAGCACCAGTCTGCATCTAATCTATTACTATGAAAAACATTATTATAAACACAAAAATAAACAAAAGGTTTCTTGTAAATACGTAAAACCCCATTACGTTAACTTTATTTTGCTTTAGGCTTGTTTCTTGCATAATTTTTTGAAATCGCAACGTTCGCAATTCTCCTCGATTTCTGTCTGTGAGAAAGGAATCTCCGGGTCGAAGATGGTTTCCAGCAAGTCCTGAAGACGGCTTCTGAATTCGTCTTCATACAAGCTGAAATCTTCCACGCGTGTCTTCTCTCTGTACTTTCCTATTTCAATGATGGGAGAGTAGTTGGCTGATGCTGCTTGGTGGATGTACAGCAGTGCCGGAGCGACATGCCGTCCGTCTTTGTGCAGGCGGAGCATTCTTGACACGATGGCCGCATACAGGAATGTCTGGAAGATATGGCCCGGACGTTTCTTGCCGGGAGTGAACACCGCTTCCAGATTTTCCGGGCATTCGGGGTTCCCTCCCGTCTTGTAGTCAACGATGCGCAGCATGTTGTCTTTCGTGTCCGTGCGGTCGATGATTCCTCCGATACATGTCCTGATGCTTCCCGAAGGTATGTTGATTTCCATTTCCTCCTTCACTTTCTGTTCCGAGCTTCCGAATGTGAAAGGAGTATGGTTCAGGTCTGTTCTCAGCAACTGGCGCACATAGCGGAGGATAACCGCAGAATTGAGCAGTTGCGTTCCGTTGTATTCCGGCAGTCGGTCGTTTCCGGTGTGGAAGAATAGTTCCCGGAATCCGTCGTCCACATATTTCTGGAGACGGACCTCGTTTTTCGGGTTGAGCAGTGTTTCCAGTGCTTCTCTGCTGACGGTTTTCTGGCGGGCGGTCAGATCCTTGTATATGTGTTCGGCCGCATAATGGAAGATGCTTCCGAACGTTGCCGGGTCAATGTCTGCGCTGACCTCATCGGGCGCGCTCAGTTTTGCCACATATCTGTAGTAGAATTTCAGCGGGCAGTCGAGGTATGTGTTCAGTGCCGAAGGGGAAATCATGGCCTGCGCGTTGCATCGCATGTCGAATGTCTGGCGCATGGTGTTCTGGATGTCCGGCGTTTTGCGGATGCTTATCGGTCCGGAAGTCACGGGTGCCTGTTCCGCTTCAAGCTGTCCCCGCCTGATGGGGTGGTTCCATTCTATGAGGAACTGAAGCATGAAGCGCGACATCTCTCCGCGGTTCATTCCGTCGGTGGCCGTGTTGTAGACCAGGGTCGCTTTCTCCGCCCGTTGCAGCAGGCGATAGAAATAATAGGCATATACCGCTATCTTGTGGTCGATTGTGGTCATGCCGAACGCTTTACGCAGATTATAGGGGATAAAGGAAGAGTCGCTTCCCGACTGGGGGAGTTTTCCTTCGTTGACAGACAACAGAATGAGATGCCGGAAGTCGAGATTGCGCGTTTCCAGCACTCCCATCACTTGCAGACCGATGGCCGGCTCTCCATGAAAAGGAATGCTTGATGCCGACATGACGCGTGTGAGGAGTCTTCTCAGGGTGGAGGAATTTACTTTCAGGTCTCCGTCGTCTATCAGTCCGTGAAAGCGGTTGACGAGCGTGAACGCCTTGAATAGTGCCTCCCGGTAAAGTTGTCCGAACGCGTCGTGCTCCTGTCCGTTCCGGTTCCGGTAGAGGGTGGCGATTCGTTTCAGCAGTTCCGACAGATGTGCGCAGAGACTTTCGTTTGTGAGGCAGGGAGCGAACACATCTTGCTGCGTTTCGTCGGCGGAAAGTTCGGACGGAAGCGGGTAGAAACGGTTTTGTCTTGTCAGCTCCTTCAGAAGCGAATCTGTCTTGTCCGAGAGTTCCCGCAGGTAGGGATGTTTGAGAATACCTGTCACTTGAGCAAAGGTGAACCGCCCTGTCTGCGGATTGTATCCTTCTGTATGTAATTCCACGAACAACTTGACGAAACTGTATGCCGGAGTCTGTGAAAGCGGGAATCCCATGGTGATGTTGGTGTGCCGGATGTTTTCGGGGAGTGAGTGGAGCACCGGCTGAAGCAGTGATTCGTTGCAGAGTACTACGGCGGTTTCCTTCTCGGTTGTTGTCAGATTTTCCCTGATCCATTGTGGCAGGTAACGTGTCTGGCCGTTCTCGGTAGGCGAGGCGATGTATCTTATTTCTTTGGGTCCGGACAGATTGTCGAAGCATGAGGGCGGCAGTTCCGAAGGGAAGTCTCTCAGGTTCCGGCGGATGAACTCACCTGCCTCATGAGGATGCCTTTCCAGATAGAACTTGTCGTAGTCCCAGTAGAACATGGCCTTCCCTGCCTCGTGCAGCTTGCTGAATAAGGTATGCTCCACTTTGTTCAGCACATTGAACCCCACGAACACATAACGGTCGTAAGGCAGACCGGCCACATCGAGCGATTCGATGACATGACGGTAAAGCATCCCTTCATAGGCAATTCCTTGTGCGGCAAGCAGCTTCTTGTAGCGGGTATATATTTCGCCTAACACGTTCCACAGTGAGATGAAACGCCGTTTCAGCTCCGTCTCATGATTGATGGAGAAGTTGCGGAAGAACTGGCTGACAGCTTCTTTCTGTCCTTCCTCCAGAAAACTGTAATTGTCTACCACCTCATTCAGGTCTTTCAGGTTACTGAACAGTGTGGCGGTGTCGGCCATGTTCTTGTCTGCGTCGTCGAAATCACTGATCAGCATCTCTCCCCAGAAGTAGAAATCGTCCAGTGTCTCATCGCGTCCCGTGACTTCCCTGAACACCTTGTAGAGGTCGCAGACCAGCTTTATGGAATCTCCTGTTGTCAGTTCGGAAGAATGCGTGAAAAGTTCGCTGATGCTCAGGTAAGAGGGCGACCAGAGAGGCTTTGAACTTTCTCCGGTCAGATATTCGTTGAAAAAAAGTCCGGCACGTTTGTTCGGAAACACGACAGCGGTCCGTGTGAAGTCTCCGCCTGTTTTCTGATATAAGTCGTGTGCCACTTGTTTGAGAAATGTTTCCATGATGTCCTTTCAAAGTTAGTCTACGGGTTCAAGTTCGTTTGCTGTCACATACCACAGATACCCTTCCATTTGTTGCGTGTATCCCATGGCTTTCAGCAGTTCCATGTACTCATGCACCTGTTTCCGATGAGAGTTGTTCCTTTTCCCGAACTTGAAGTCGACTACGACCACCCTTCCGTTTTTCATCATTACCCGGTCGGGCCGTCGGGTCTGCATGTTTCCTTTATCGTCGGTGAAGATGATGCTGCATTCGTTGTATAGCTTCCATCCGCCATCGAACCATTCCTGCACTTGAGGGCTTTCCAATGCCTTCCGGGCCAGTCCGGTGATTTCTTCTTCTTGTGCGGCCGATTCGAATACACCTTCGAAACGTAGGTTCTCAATGGCCTTGGGCAAATCGCTTTTCTTTTCTACGGATGCGAACACCCTGTGCAGCAGTTGTCCTCTGAGAATATATTCTTCAGGATTCTTTTCTTCGTCTCCCCGGATGAAATCGGCCGAGCGGTTGGACTGTTTGAACTCGATGTCCGTTTCCAGACTCTCTATTCTGACGGGAATGGCTTCCGGCTGTATGGACAGACGATTCTTCTTCTTTTTCTTTTCCTCATCTCTTTCCAGACACGTCGTTCCATATTCAAACGTTTCGGGTGCGTCTTCCTTTTCTTCGTCTCCATCCGTTTCTGTTTCGTCCATCTTCGGTGACCCCATCTCACTTATGGCTTCATAAATCAGACCCGACACCGTGTTCTGCTGGTTCTTCTTGCTGAACACGACCAGATTCTTGCAGGCACGCGTGAAAGCCACGTAAAGCAGGTTCAGGTTGTCCACCCAAAGCTGGAGGCGTTCTTCCAGATAACTTTCGCAATATACGGATTCGGCCATAGCCTTTGAATAGTTGATGGGAGCGATGTCCAGTTGGTTGAAGGGAGGAATGTCTGTAGCTTTTCCGCTTCCTGCCACCGAGCACCATATCAGATGGCTGTTTGTCTCATTCTCCATTTTCCAGTCGCAGAACGGGATGATTACCGTATGGAACTCCAGTCCCTTTGACTTGTGTATCGACAGAATCCGGATACCTTCAATTTCTCCGGAAGGGATTGTCTTTTCATGCAGAGTTTCGTCCCAATAGTTGATGAAGGCTGTCAGGTCGGAAGAGTTTTCTCCGATATATTCCGTTACCGCATCAAAGAAGGCGCAGACATAGGCATCCTGATGTCCGATTTCCTGCAGATTGAAAAGCCGGAAAAGTTTTTCCAGCAGTTCGTATAGCGGCATGAAGCGCAGTCCCTCTTCCTGTTTCAGAAATTCTTCGGGAAGATAATTGTCCGCACCGCGAAGCAATATTGTGTTCAGGTCGGTCTCTTTGCGCATGATTTCCCTTTGATAAGTGCCGGCGAGTCTTGCCTGAGAAATCAGGTCATCGGGTGAAGCAAGATAGCGCAGCCCGTCCATCATCATGTTCACTGCGAGCGATGCATCCAGGCGGAACGCTTCGTCAGAGACGATTCTGTAGGGGGTATGTTCTTCAAAATAGTCAGCGATGGCAGGAATCGTTTTGTTTTTCCGCACCAGAATAGCAATGTCTTCCGTATGCAGTCCTTGGGAGATGAGCCTCTCCACTTCCTCCGCGAGACAGGCCAGCGTCGTTTCTGTGTAAGGATTTTCCTTGTTGTCCGGGAGGAACGTGATTTTCACATATCCCTTTTCTTCTTTTTTTGCCGTTTTCTGCTTCACGTCACTGTATGCGTTGACCAGTTGGGTGCATACACTTTTCCTTTCTTCCTCGTAGCGCGAGTTAAGTACATAGCAGGCTGCCTGGAAGATTTCATTGTTGAACCGGATGATACGTGCCTCACTTCTCCAGTTCGTGTCGAGCGTGCATTCTTTTGTGCGGAATCCGGATTCTTCCGACAGGTTGGCCAGAATCTTCCAGTCGCCGTTCCGCCAGCGGTAAATGCTCTGCTTGACATCGCCCACTATCAGGCTTCCTTCCTTTTGGGAAAGACATTCATCGAGCAGGAGATGGAAATTTTCCCATTGCATGCGCGACGTGTCCTGAAATTCGTCAATCATCACCGTGTCGAGTGTAGTCCCGATCTTTTCATAGATGAAGGATGCGTCCCCCTCCCGTATCAGTCCATGAAGCAGTGCGTTGGTGTCGGAGAGCAGAAAACGGTTGTGTTCCTGATTCTGGAGCCTCACTTCATTGTCAATGTCAGCCAGCAGTCTCAGGTTGTTCAGATACCTCAGTGAGAGGTCGCACGAGTTGACCAGCATGTTGTTCTGGGGCCGGACGCTTTCCGCCTCTTCCAGCAGAGGGATGAGCTGGGATGAGGCCAGCGAGCGGATCAGACTCCGGTTAGGGGAAGTCGCCGCAGCCCAGTTTGCCGCGTCTGCCAGACACTTCTCGGCGGTGGCATTTCTGATGTCGTTGCCCAGATTGCCGTTTGCCAGTTTTCTGAAATAGCTTCCGATGCCGTTTCTTCCACCCTTCAAGTCCTCCGGAACCAGATTGTTCCGCTGCAGGATGTCAGTGAAGCGTGCGCTGATGTCTGCCATCTGTTTGAGAGCGGCCTCGCGGAGATCCTGCAGCGTTTTGCGATATTGGGGGATAAAATGCGGGTCGGCCAGCTTCTTGCGCAGTTCGTGCCCTTTTTCGATGTAACTCTCGTCGAAGATGTTCCATCCGAAATTCTTGATTTCGCCCGACACATTCCATCTCTTGTCATCAGAAATCCGCTCTTCGATGTATTCCAGCAGCCAAGCAAGCACCGGAGAACGGCGCGTAAGCTTTTCTATCATCGCGTTGACCGCATCTTCGAGCACCTCCCCGTTGTTCAGTTCGATGGTAAGGTTGGCCCCCAGCTCCAGTTCTCTGGAAAGATTCTTCAGAACCGACTGGAAAAAGGAGTCGATCGTTTCAATCCGGAAACGGCTGTAGTCATGGATAATGCGGGTGAGTGCCTCCTGTGCAGACCGTCTGATTTCTTCGTCCGTCTTTTGCGAATGTTTCCGTATTTCCTTCATGTAGCTTTCCGAGTCCGCATCATCAGAGGCGATGCCGTACAATTGTTCCAGAATACGCTCTTTCATTTCTGCGGTAGCCTTGTTGGTGAACGTGACAGCCAGAATCCGACGGTAAGCGGCCGGGTCCTCTATAAGCTGGCGGATATAGTGTGCGGCCAGCGTGAACGTTTTTCCGGAACCGGCCGAAGCCTTGTAGACCAGGAGTTGGGGATGTGGTGAGTCGGGCATGTCATCATTGATATAAGAAGCGTTTGATACTTTTTTTCGCCGTTTTCTCAAATTCCTCCGGATAGAGCTTCACGTGGGCAATCTGCGAATAGGCCGGAAGTAGCTTGTTCAGTTCCACGCGGTTTGTTTCAATAGCCTCTTCAAGCTGCTGCTTTGTCAGGTTCTGCGTGAAAGCCTCTTCGTTGTCCGGATAGACAAGAGCGACGAGCTTGTTGTCTTTCAGGATGACAAGCGATTCGTTGACGAACGGCATGTTGTTGAGCCGCGCCTCGATTTCTTCCGGATAGATGTTCTGTCCGGATGCGGTGAGAAGCATGTTCTTGCAGCGTCCCTTGATGAAGATATTTCCTTCCGCGTCCTTCACTGCCATGTCTCCGGTGTGCAGCCACCCGTTTTTGTCGATGGTCTGTTCTGTGGCTTCCTGGTTCTTGAAATACCCCAGCATCACGTTCATCCCGCGGCAGAGCAGTTCACCCGGTACGTTTTCCGGGTCGGGCGAATCGACTTTCGTCTCCATGTTCGACACCGTTTTTCCGCACGAAGTGTACTGGATTTCGTCCCATCGGCTGTGGCAGATGAGCGGCGCACATTCCGTCATGCCGTAGGCGATGGTATAAGGGAAGTTGATTTTGCGCAGAAAGGCTTCCACCTCCGCATTGAAGGGTGCGCCTCCGATGACGATTTCAATGAAGTTCCCCCCGAACACCTCCATGGCCTGTCTGCGTATCTGCTCCTTGATTTTGTCGCTGACGATAGGGATATGCAGCAGGAGTTTCCCCAGTTTGTTGTCCACTTGCGGAAGGATGTTCTTCTTGAATATTTTTTCCACGATCAGCGGCACGCAGGCGATGACACGGGGCCGGATGACGGCAAACGACTCGGCGATGATTTTGGGACTGGGCATGCGGGTCAGGAACCACAGATGTGCTCCTACGGTGACACCATAGAGAAAATCGAACACAAGTCCGAAGATATGTCCCAGCGGAAGCATCGAGACGATGCGGTCGCCCGGCTGGAGTCCCACCTTCGAGTGTATGTGTACGATGTTCGAGATGATGCTCCGGTAAGGCAGCATCACGCCTTTCGAGTAACCGGTGGTGCCTGATGTATAGTTGATGACGGCCAGTTCCTCCGGGTCTTCCCGCCGGTATGACACCTGTTCCGCACGGAAGCGGCAGGGATATTTCTTCCCGAATTCCTCGTTCAGATGCTCTCTGGCATAAGTGAGGCGTTTTGAACGTGAAACCACCAGATCATTGTTCTTCAGTTCGATGATGCCTTCCAGATTCGGCATCGCGCGTTCGTTGAAGTTCTCCCACACCTGATCGCCCACGAAAAGCATGCGCGCTTCAGAATGGTTGACGATGTGGTGCACGTTGTCCGCCTTGAATTCGTGAAGAATAGGTACGGCCACCGCTCCATAGGTCACTATCCCCAGAAAAGCGGCTGTCCAGTTGGCACTGTTCCGTCCGCACAACGCTATCTTGTCGCCTTTCTTTATTCCCGCGTGCTCGAACAGGATGTGCATCTTCTCTATTTTCCGGGCTACGTCGCGATATTGCAGTGTGGCTCCCTTGTAATCGGTCAGGGCATCCAGATTCCAGTTTTTCCGGATACTTTGTTCTACCAGTTGTATAAAGCTGTCTTGGTTTTCCATTTTTTAAATTGCACAAATTTCAATACAATGTGCGCAAAAGTAATAAAACTTCATCTAACTTTCTTGCACGGATGTAACTTTCTTTACATGCGGCAGACGATTTGACGTTCCGGACGGAAAAAATGGAGGAAAGTATGGCCGGTTCCGGATTTTTGTTTACCTTTGCTCCCGAATCCGATGCGGCCTTTCCGTTTTCTTTCCTTTTTCAGGCCGTATTTCTTTCGGAGAATTTCTATTTTTCATGTTTCATGTGCAGCCTCAGGACCGTATAGGCATTCGTCCGTTCTTTCATGACGGCCTGTCGGGCAGCAATATTTTCAGGATAACATTATGGAAAAATCAGAAAAGTATTTCAGGTATTTGAAGTTTCCTCTGGACCGGTTTTACAGGGAACGTTTCATGGATGACGTGTTTCCTTTCTTTTCCGGTGCGGAGAGAACATGAGACCGTCTTGCAGACGGCAGGAGAATAAGCCGGTATTTTTCCCGGAATATCGGGGAGCTTTGTCTGAATCATCAGGGTGTTTTTCACATTCCCAACTCCTTTTTTAGCCACACTCTCATCACCGGATCAGGAATGACAACTTGTCGTTTCTCGATCTCTATGAGTTCCTTTTTGACTAATGCCCTCTTTATAATACTTACATTTGCAGACGAACCGAGTTGGTATTTCTGCAAAACCTCTTGTGTGGTAAATTCACTATGAATCCCGTCTATGACAGCTCGTAGAAAATTCATCTGATAGGTCGTAAGACTCTCGGTCTGTTTCTCGAACAACGGGGTATTCTGGTCAATAATATCTTGATATGCCGCCTCGAAATCCTGCTCGGTGGCAGTCCCGTCCGTATGAATCCATACTAACCACGCCAACTGCTGAACATAAGACGAGTGGTTGTCCACTATCCGGCATATCTTTTCAGCCAACTCTCTTGAGATATTCTTGTACGTAGCTTCAAACCGGCCGCAGATATAATCCACCCAATCCGAAGTTCCGATTTTCGGCAGATAAATGACATCACCGAATTTATAGAACGGGAGATTCTTTTTCTCGAACAGTTCATTCATCAAATGCTTCTTGCTGCCGAACAGACAATAGGATACAGACTTTTGTAGTTGCCACACAGTACGCAACCGTTTCTGAAATGTCTTGGAATCCTTGAACTCGGCAATCTGCTGGAATTCGTCAATACACACAACGATATTGAAGCCTTTCTTCTGTGCTATTTTCTCCGGAAGCTGCAGAATCTCATCGACATCGTTACTTTTCGGATTCATTTCAAGCGAAATGGAGAAATCCGTCATGGGATCTGTACCTATTGAGATTTTCGGGCTGATACGAGAAAGGAATAGCTTGACATTTTCCAACCACTCATCCAATTTCGAAGATGTTTGTTTGAGGACAGCAGCCGCAAATGCATCATAGAAATCCTTATCACTACGACACGAAAAAATGTCAAGATACACAATTTTCAATTTGTCGGATTGCGCCAAACGACATGCTTTCTGTACCAATGAGGTCTTGCCCCAGCGGCGAGGGGAAATCAGTATGGTATTGACGTTATGCCGAAAATTCAGCAACAGACGCTCCGTTTCTTTCTCCCTGTCGGTAAAATTATCGCCCGATGCGGCAACACCAAATATAAACGGCTTGTTCTCCATAATCTTCAAATCTTATTCAAGTGCAAAGATATGAAATAATATTGTTACTAATAATTTTATTACTAATAAAGTTATTTCTGCTTCTGCTTTTCTTCTGTTGACTGCATTAGAATTATTATGGAAAAATCAGAAAAGTATTTCAGGTATTTGAAGTTTCCTCTGGATCGGTTTCACAGGGAACGTTTCATGGATGACGTGTTTTCTTTCTTTTCCGGTGCGGAGAGAACATGAGACCGTCTTGCAGACGGCAGGAGAATAAGCCGGTATTCTTCCCGGAATATCGGGGTGTTTTGTCTGAATCATCAGGGTGTTTTTCTGTTGCATTTCCATCCGGATGAGATGCAAGGATGTATTTTGTGGATATCTATTAGGTAAGTTTATTCAATTGTGAACGCATTGCGTTCACAATTGAACTAGACATAATATCGCATGCTGATTCAGATAGACGAATCCGATGAGCGTGTGGGTTTTCTTTCCCCCATGTCGGACGTTGTTCCTTTTTTGATAATGGAGAAGTATAGTCGGGTCATCTTCTGAATGCCTCTTTTTGCAAATAACGACATTCTTGTCAATCTCCTGTGCGGAAATCACTGACAGAAGTATGTTCCAGAGACACTTCTTCAAATATGCTGGTACATACTCCGGCTGTGGGGCTTTGGCTGGCAATGCCCACCCACATCTGTGCCGGATAATAATTCTTGTATAGTCTGACCATCTGCCATTCTTTTTTGTCAAACGAATAATAGCTGGCCAATGTGCGCGTATCCGACGAGAGGCGTAAATAAATGGTCGGCACATCAAGCTTTTGGTGATTATTGTCGTCTGACGTTCCAAAAGTGCGGACCGTTACTATACGGTGATTGCCCCGTTCATCTTGTTCAAAACATAGTTTTTGCCATATGGTGTCGTTGGCATACACGAAAAGGTCGGCGGCATTGTATAACCCTTCCTCTGTAAACCCGGGTGTGACTTTAGCGGTAAGCGTAAAAGGCTTGGTGTTGTCTATGGCTGAGAGCAGAATCGGAATAGTGTTGTTTGTCAGTTTTCCGTTCGGATCGCAGAAGATATCCCGCTTCTCCGTGCAACTGAACTCAAGTTTGTCTTGCTCCTTCACGGCAATGCAGGTGTCTGCGCCATTGAGCGCGTGTGTAAAAGTTAAGTTGCCCAACTGTATGTCACATTCTGTAATGTTTCTGGCTAAAACGTTTTCTGACATAACCTGAGGTTTCTCCTCTGTCTGTTTCTGTTGGCAGCTTCCCAAAATCAAATTACCCATTAGGGCGGCAAGAATCATTGTTCTCTTCATCTCTTGATATTTTTAATGATTTCACTTAACCGGTGAAAGTATTTAGCATAGAATGCATTACCTTTGCCACCGTTGTTGCGGCTGTTGCCGCTGCATGTTTTACATGTGCAAAAGTAGTGGTCCTGAACAGAATGTACAATAGTCAAAATTAGCCATTCTTAATCATGAGCATTGAAGAAGAAAACTTGAAGGAACAACTTGTCAAGCAGAATTTCAGTGATTCCGGTAACAGCCGCCAAAACGTCCTTGAACGAAGAATGGCTTTGGCCCGGACAATTGCTGAAACGGAAAACGGTATAGCAGTCTTATCCGATTTTGAGAAAGAAACAAGTTATATATATTCAGGCAGATTGGGTGAAAAATTAGGTTTGGGAAAGTCTGTCATGAAAGCGTCTTCTGCATTCGAGGAACAAATATTCAATCTTATACCATCAAAGGAGCTGGTAGAAAGACATGTGTTGGAACTGCGTTTTCTGCAGCTTCAGAAAACATTGCCAATCAGTGAGCGGCCTTGCTACAATACAATTTGTACACTCCATTTCCTGGTTCCCGGGCATGACAGTATTCCGATACTTCATCGCACCTATTATCTGGAAAGTCTGTTCAATGGAAGCATTTGGCTGTCACTTTGTATTTATACTCCTTTCGTTGAGAGCGACAAAAGTGCGATTCATAGTATTGTAAACAACCAGACGGGAGAAGTGTATTGTCTGAAACTTACAAACGACTTGACAAGCATATGCTTTCTCCACGTGAAAAGACTGTTCTGAGCCTCTTGTCCAAAGGACGGAGCAGCAAGCAGATCGCTGATATATTACACATATCGGTCAATACGGTTTATCGTCACAGGCAGAATATTCTTGCCTCATTGCAAGTGAGCAATACGGCTGCGGCTGTAGAAATAGCACTCAGGCTTCATCTGATTTCCTGAAATCGAGGCCTACAGCGTTGTTGCCACGGCAAAACGGCATTCAGCTTCCGTGATCCTCTCCTGATTGTTTAACCGTCAATCTCCTTGCATTAATCTGCCTGAATCCGGCGGTTTTCCCGCATATTTTTTCTAAGTTTGTAGCCCGAATCAATAAGAAGAAAGAATTATGTTGGTTTACAATACAACTTATCACGTAGAACTGGCTGACGCACGTAATTTCGTCATCTGGCTGAACGAGTGTTACATTCCCGAAGCGGAGAAAAGCGGCGAGGTGAAGAACCCCCGCATCCTCCGTATCCTGAGCCATAAAGAACAGGACAGCGAATGCTTTTCCCTGCAGTGGGAGGTGGAGGACTCTGCCGCCTTGCACCGCTGGCTGGTGAATGGCGGAGAGCGTCTGAACGGAGAAATCGGCAAGATATTCAAGGATAGAGTGGTCGGATTCCCGACATTGATGGAGGTCATCAGGTGATACATCCGGTCAGAGAAAAAATTATTATGGGAATCGACCCTGGAACCAACCTGATGGGCTACGGGGTGCTGAAGGTTACCGGCGTGAAGCCACAGGTGATGGCGCTCGGGGTGATTGACCTCCGCAAATGCGGTGACCCTTATCTGAAGCTGAAGCACATTTATCAGCGGGTGCAGGGCATCATCGCTTCGTATCTTCCCGATGAACTGGCTATTGAGGCTCCTTTTTTCGGGAAGAACGTGCAGTCGATGCTGAAACTCGGACGGGCGCAGGGGGTGGCCATTGTGGCGGCTCTCTGCCGCGACATTCCTGTCACTGAATATGCTCCTCTGAAAATCAAGCTGGCCATCACCGGAAACGGACAGGCTAGCAAGGAGCAGGTGGCGGACATGTTGAAGCGCATGCTCCATATCCCGGAGTCGGAGATGGGACCTTTCCTTGACGCTACTGACGCGCTGGGAGCTGCCTACTGCCATTATCTGCAGATGGGGTGTCCTGAGCTTCCCAAGGCTTATTCGGGGTGGAAGGATTTTGTCGCCAAGAATCCCGGACGGATAAAGAAATGACGAGGGATGGCATGGCGGAAAGTTTATGTGATTTGTGAGAATTTGTGTGTCGGAAAGGCACATGTTGTGTTATGATGAGACTGAAACATTTGTTTTTGATGTCGGTGATTGCGGCTGCCGGATGCGGTTCGTCGCATCAGGATGAGTTTTCTTCATTCGATGATTATCCTGTCTTTGCCGGCGAGTGGGAAGAGATGGTCTATTCTCCTTCGTCCACCCGCTTCTCTTTGTGGGCACCTACTGCACAGGAGGTGCGTGTGCTGCTTTATGATGCGGGTCAGGGAGGCTCGGCCTATAAGATGTTGCCGATGGAGGAGGCCGACGGCGGGATGTGGAAGACAACCGTGGAGGAGGATCTGAACGGGAAGTTTTATACATTTAACGTGAAAATAGGAGATGTCTGGCTGGGTGATACTCCGGGACTGCTGGCCAGGGCTGTGGGGGTGAACGGAGACCGTGCGGCAGTCATTGACCTTGACGCTACCGACCCTCAAGGATGGGATTCTGACAGACGTCCGCCGATGAAGGGATTTTCCGACATGGTGATTTATGAAATGCATCACCGTGATTTCTCGATTGATACGGTTTCCGGCATCAGAAACCGCGGGAAGTTTCTGGCCCTTACGGAAGAGGGGACCGCCACTTATTTGGGGGAAAAGACAGGCATTGACCATTTGAAGGAACTGGGTGTCACGCATGTGCAGATTCTTCCTTCGTTTGATTTCTCCACGGTGGACGAGGCCCGTCTTGACCGGCCGCAATACAATTGGGGATATGACCCGAAGAATTACAACGTGCCCGAAGGCTCTTATTCTACCGACCCGTACAGGCCGGATGTGCGTATCCGTGAGTTCAAGCAGATGGTGATGGCGTTGCATCGTGCGGGTATCCGCGTGATTATGGATGTGGCGTACAATCATACGGCAATGGCCAGAGGCAGCAACTTTGAGCGTACTGTGCCGGGTTATTTCTACCGGCATGCGGAGGACGGAAAATTTGCGGACGCTTCGGGGTGTGGCAACGAGACGGCGAGCGAACGGCCTATGATGCGCCGGTTTATGGTGGAGTCGGTATGTTACTGGGCGAATGAGTATCATGTCGACGGTTTCCGTTTCGACCTGATGGCCGTCCATGATGTCAGGACGATGAAAGAGATCCGTAGTGCGCTTGACAGGATAGACCCTACCATCTATGTAGGGGGCGAAGGGTGGACGGTGAATCCTCCTCAGTTGCCTGAAGAGCAGCTTGCCTTGAAGAGAAACATCGGATGCCTGCCGGGTATCGCCGCGTTCAGCGATGAATTCCGCGACAGTCTCCGCGGGGTGTGGGATGATGATTCGAAAGGGGCTTTTCTCATCGGAAAGCGGGGATTCTCTGACGGGGTGAAGTTCGGATTGGCCGGAGGAGTGCCGCATCCGCAGGTGAAGACGGATTCTGTGGATGGTCCGCTGAGGAACTGGGCGGAGGAACCTTCCCAGATGATTAGCTATATGAGCTGCCATGACGACAAGTGTATCACAGACCGTATCCGCTCTACTCTGCCGGGAGCTTCCGTGCAGGAGCAGGAGGCACTGATAAAACTGGGCATGACGGCGGTACTCACTTCGCAGGGCATACCGTTCATCTTTGCGGGTGATGAGGTGATGCGCAGCAAATTGGGAGTAAGCAATTCGTATGTCAGTCCAGACAGCGTCAATGCTATCGACTGGCGTAACAAGACGGTCTACCGTGATTTGTTTGATTATACGAAAGGGCTGATTGCCATGCGCAAGGCTCATCCTGCATTCCGTCTGGGTGATGCGGAACTGGTACGGAAGCATCTTGAATTTCTTCCCGTACCTTCGGACAATGTGGTGGCCTTCCGTCTTGTCGGGACACCGGGGGGAGATTCGTGGCTGAATACGGTGGTCGTGTTGAATGCGGACACTGCCCCTGCGGAGATTGACGTTCCGGAGGGCAAATACTGGATTGTTTGTCATGAGGGAAAGATTGACAATGTAACAGGACTCGGTACGGTGAGCGGAAATAAACTGACCGTGGCACCACGGAGTGCGATGATAGTGCATCAGTGATGTCCCATGTGGGTCCATAAAAATAAAAACAGCGAGACATGCAGAATATAATTGCAATTGAGAATGGGGTGACGCGCAATCCTGTGTACAGGATGCGGGATCCGTTGAACCTTCGGATAGGGAAGGGGGAACATGTGGCCATTGTGGGGCCTAACGGGGCAGGGAAGAGTCTGCTTGTGGATACCATTACGGGGCGTTATCCACTTCTGATGAATGAGGTGATGTATGATTTTTCTCCTTCTGAATCGAAAATGGCGTGCGATAACATCAAGTATATCACTTTCCGTGACTCTTATGGTGATTCGGACGCTACCTATTATTATCAGCAGCGGTGGAATACACACGACATTGACGACACGCCTGTGGTGCGCGACTTGTTGCCGTCTTGCAGGAATGAGGAACTGAGGAAGGCACTCTACGGTCTGTTCGGGGTGGAAGAGATGCTCGACAAGCACATCATTCTGCTTTCGAGTGGTGAGCTGCGCAAGTTCCAGCTCACGAAAGCTTTGTTAGGCGGACCGCGGGTGTTGATTATGGACAATCCTTTTATCGGCCTTGATGCGAAAACGCGTGACCAGCTCCGTGCGTTGCTGCGCGGACTGACGGAACTGGCTTCCTTGCAAGTGGTTCTTGTACTTTCGAAAACAGATGACATTCCGGATTTCATCACGCATGTGATTCCGGTGGATGACCGTCGTGTGGAACCGATGGTCAGTCTGCGGGAATATTTGGACCGGTGTCCGGAAATTCCGGCGCATGTGCTGTCCGAAGAAAAGCGTCGGCGGATATTGGAACTGCCGTATGCGGAGAATCTTTATCATACTGAACGTATCGTTGATCTGCACAAGGTCAGTATTCGTTATGGCGACCGGATTATTCTGAAAGATTTGGACTGGAGTGTGAAGTGTGGGGAAAAATGGGCGTTGAGCGGTGACAACGGTTCCGGGAAGTCCACTCTTCTCAGTCTGGTGTGTGCGGACAATCCCAAAAGTTATGCCTGCAACATTTCTCTGTTCGGAAAGAAGCGGGGCAGCGGTGAAAGCATCTGGGAAATCAAGAAGCACATCGGATATGTGAGTCCGGAAATGCATCGTGCCTACCTGAAGAATCTTCCGGCTGTTGACATTGTGGCAAGCGGTTTGCATGATTCCATCGGATTGTACAGGAAGATGCGGGATGAGGACCGTGAGAGGTGTGAATGGTGGATGGATATTTTCGGCATAGCCGGACTGAAGGACCGGAGCTTTCTTCAGCTTTCAAGTGGAGAACAGCGGATGGTGCTGCTTGCGCGTGCTTTCGTCAAGGACCCGGAACTACTGATTCTTGATGAACCGCTTCACGGGCTGGACATGTGGAACCGGCGGCTGGTGAAGGACATCATAGAGGCTTTCTGTGAAAGAAGAGACAAGACAATGATTATGGTGACGCATTACAAGGAAGAGCTTCCGGATGTGATTACGCATTCTCTATACTTGAGAAGAAATTGAAAGTTATGGCTTGCGGCGGAGAATATCCGGTGGATACCTTTAAAATGAAAATGGCATATGCAAATGGTGGATACATTTCATATGCCATTTTCGTCATCTGTTCATCCGAGTTTCAGATTCAAGGTGTTTTTTTGCTTATAGTTCCATTAACCTTTCTTTCGCTTGTCTGTATTCAGAGCGAAGTTCTTCCATCACTTCATTTACGGTCTGCAGTTGTCTGAGCATGGAGGCCGCTTGGCCGATTTCCAGTTCTCCGTCGAAAATGTCTCCTTCAAAGATACCTTTTTTGGCACGTCCCTTTCCAAGCAGTTCGCGCATCTCATCGGCGGATGCGCCGCGGCTTTCGGCTTCTTCCACCTGCCTGTAAAATTCGTTCTTGACAAGTCGGGTGGGAGAGAGCTGCTTCAAAGTCAGAATGGTATCTCCTTCATTCAGTCTCAGACAGCGGTCTTTGAATGAAAAATGTGCGGAGCTTTCTCTCGTCAAGGCGAATCGTGTGCCCATCTGTACACCGTCTGCACCCAAAATCTGGGCTGCCAGAATCCCTTCTCCCGTGACGATTCCTCCGGCCGCAATAAGCGGTACCGTACAGATTCTTTTTACGGCAGGAACCAGACAGAAGGTAGTCGTCTCTTCCCGTCCGTTGTGGCCTCCGGCTTCAAATCCTTCTGCCACGATGGCATCAACTCCTGCCTCTTCACACTTGGCGGCGAAGCGGGTGGAGGAAATCACATGAGCTACCTTTATACCGGCATTGTGGAGAAACTCTGTCCATTTGGACGGGCTTCCGGCCGAAGTGAATACGATTTTCACTCCCTCCGCCACAATGATGTCCATGATTTTTTCCAGTTCAGGATACATGAGCGGAACGTTTACACCAAAAGGTTTTTCAGTGGCAGCCTTACATTTCCGGATGTGTTCCTGAAGCGTTTCGGGATGCATGGATCCGGCTCCCAGCAGTCCCAGTCCTCCGGCATTGCTTACTGCCGAAGCCAGTCTCCATCCGCTGCACCACACCATTCCTCCCTGAATGATGGGATATTTGATATTGAAAAGGTGACAGACGCGGTTCATAAATGTTATTTTTTATATTTTTCAATCAGGCCGGGTGCCATGGTGTCCCCCAGCTCTTTGGCTTTCTCCAGATTGGCGATGCCTTCTTCATTTTTCTTCATCAGTATCTGTGCATATCCCAGCATGCGGTAGGCCGTTCCGTCTTTCGGATTCAGCTCTATAGCTTTCTGTAAAGCCTTTATGGCTTCTTCCGACTGG
Organism: uncultured Phocaeicola sp.; assembly: GCA_944320815.1. GTDB lineage: Bacteria > Bacteroidota > Bacteroidia > Bacteroidales > Bacteroidaceae > Phocaeicola. The sequence goes on from CALUIZ010000014.1 coordinate 53,513, forward strand.
TTTACGCGCAGATGTATGCTTCCTTTCTCTACCCAGTATGCGCCGTTTCCGGGTTCCATTCCGACGGCTTTATTGATGTCATCGATGGCCTGCTGGTACATCCGGCATTGCATTTCTGCCTGCTCCCGGATTACGAAAAACTCGGCGGATACCTGTCCCAGCATGGCATCGTAGAAAGCGTTGTAGTCTTTCACCGCCTCCCTGTATTGTCCGTCTTCAGCCTTCATGCGGGCACGTTCGTAAAGATAGGGGGCGGCATCTTTTCCATAAGGCATGATGAAGCGGGCCACGGCACTGTCCATCAGGGCGATGGCCTCTTTCTTTTCTGCCCCTTCAATCAGTTCCTTCGTTTTGGCTGCCGAATAGAATGAAGCGGCAGAAGCCAATGGAGAACGGTTTACGGCATCATAGCTGGCAAATGCTTCAGCATATTTCTGCTGTGCAAAATAGATGTCGCCTTGAAGTTGGCTGTATAATCCTAGACTGTTCAGCTCGATAGCTGCATTGATTTCTTTCAGCGCGCGCTCCAGTGTCCAGTCTGCATAGGGCTGCTTTCCGTTCAGTGAAATCACGTAATTGTAAACCAGTTTGGCAGTTTCGTAGTGCCCTTCCGCTTTGTCATCTGCCATCTTGAGCATTGTTTCAAGGTCGTTGTCTGCCTGTTTGAAATGCTCTTCACCTCCCATTTCCGCATACAGGGTGGCGCGTCGTGAATACCCTTCACTGTTTTCGGGAAATTTATTGATGAATTCGTTCAGCAATTCCAGGTATCCGTTGTGGTCCAGCTGTGACGATGCCATATAAAGGAATACGAGAGCCTGTGATTCGTCATCAGGAATGCCTTTGCGTATTCCGATGGACTGCAGCGCGAAATCGTTGGCCGACAATGCGGTGATGGAGAGCTTTTCTGCATATCCCACACCGATGGCATATCCGGATTCGTTGTTCTTGTCAGCATTTTTTTGGATGAGTCCCAGCACTTCTCCTGCCTCGTTCATTATGGGACAGCTCACATTCTTGTCTCCTGTCTTGATGTCCAGCGTATAATAGAACGAGCCGTTCCCGATAGTATCTGTCCGTATGATACTTCCGCTTTGTCCGGCAATGTTTTTTTGCGTGGAATAAGGAAGCAGGTAAACGTTCTGTCCTGCCGCTCCCGGTTGTGATGCCGTTTTCAGCGGATAGATTTTTTTGTCGGCTGCAGTCCTGAATTTTACGACATCGTACATGTCGTCCGCTCCTAAGATATAAGTTACGGGCAGCTCTTTTCCTTCTGCCGTGACTACGACCGCATGTTCGGCTCCTTTGAACAGACTGTAGTCGGAAACTGCAGTTCCGTCTTCATTGATGTAGAAACCGTTTCCTGTATTCAGAATTTTGTTTTCCTTGTCGTATGTGATAACCGAAAACACGGCTTTCCGCGCTTTGTCTGCCCATTTTGGCAGTTCTTGGGCAGCCCCTGTATGAAGGGCCATGCCACATGTGAATAATAAGATTATCTTTTTTGTTTTGTTCATATCTTTTCTGGGATTTGTTTCAGTTTTCTTTTCGGCGTTGTTTCACCGCTTCGTAGATGAGGATGCCTGCCGCCACTGATACGTTGAGCGACTCAATGTTCCCGAAAAGAGGGATTTTTACCCATTCATCACAGAGTGCGAGATTATCATAGGACACTCCTGTGTCTTCTGCACCCATGATGATGCAGAGAGGGTCCTTGTAGTTCGCTTCAGTGTAGTCATAGTCTCCCTTTTCCGTAGCTGCGACAATACGGAACCCGCTTTCCTTCAAATATTTGACAGTTCCTGTAAGATTGTGCTCCCGGCATACGGGAAGCGTATGGAGAGCACCCGCCGATGTCTTGATTGCATCCGCATTGACGCTTACGCTGTTCTTGGACGGTATGATGATGGCATCTACCCCCGCACATTCGCAGGTACGGGTGATAGCTCCGAAATTGCGCACGTCCGTTACGCCGTCAAGCATGATGAAAAGAGGTGTCTTCCCCTGTTCAAAAAGGAATGGAACCAAATCTTCCGTCCGTTGGTAGGTGACAGGAGAGATGAATGCCACCACTCCCTGATGATTCTTTCTGGTGATGCGGTTCAGCCGTTCTATGGGTACTTTCTGCACCGGAACAGTTGTATTTTTTATAGCAGCGAAAAGCTCCTTTGAAAGTTCACTCTGTATGTCTTTTCTGATTAGAATCTTGTCAATCTCTTTTCCTGCCTGTATAGCTTCGATGACGGCTCTGAGACCGAATATCATTTCGTTTTTTTCTGTCATATTGTTTCAGTTTCCTTTTGTTTGTTAAAATCCAGCAAAGCCCGCGCATTCTGCACAGCCGCTTCTGTCATGGTCGCGCCGCTGAGCATATGGGCGATTTCCCGTACCCTTTCTTCATTGTTCAGACGGCAGATTCGGCTGTCTGTACCTGTGTCCGTATCTTCTTTGTACACCTTGTAGTGTGTGGTTCCCCGTGCGGCAATTTGAGGCAGGTGGGTGATACTGATGACCTGGCGGTTCTGTCGTCCCATATCCTGCATGATCAGTGCCATTTTTTCAGCGATGGAACCGGATACACCCGTATCAATTTCATCGAAAATGATTGTGGGAAGCTTTACAGCACCGGCAATCATCGCTTTGAGTGAGAGCATGACGCGTGCTATTTCTCCTCCTGATGCGACGGAAGCTACATTCTGGAGAGTCCCGTTCTTGTTGGCCGAGAAAAGGAAGGTTACGCTGTCCATGCCTTTCCCGTCGGGCTCTTTCCGTTTGCCCAATTCCACGGCAAAGCGCGCGTTGGGCATCCCTAGAGGAACCAGCAGAGACTCCATCCTTTCCTCTATCTGCTTTGCCGAATGTCTTCTCATTTCCGTAAGTGCACCAGCCAGTGAAAGCACTTTATTGTACATGCTTTCCTTTTTCTCCTTCAGCTCCGCGATCCTGTCATCAAACGAGACAATGGCATTAAGCCGTTTTTTGTAATCTTCTGTCAGTCTGATCAGTTCTTCCACAGATTTCGCATGATGTTTCTGTTGCAGAGAATAAATCAGGTCCAGCCTTTCGTTCACGTAATCCGTCCTTTCCGGGTTAAACTCCACCTCCTCACTTGCAGTCGATATTTCGCGTGCCATGTCCTTCTGTTCAATCCGGCAGCTTTCCAGCCGTCCGGCCCATTCCTTTGCCGGAGGATAGACTTCCGTTATACCTTGCAGCGTACGGATACATTCTTCCAGCAGAGGAAGACTTCCGTTTCCGTCGCCGTCAATCAGTTGCCGTGCCTTGTACAGGCTGGATTTGATGTCTTCGGCATGACTCAGAGTTTCCGCTTCCTGTTCGAGTGCAGACTGTTCGCCTTCTTTCAGTCCCGCTTCCTCAAGTTGTTCCAGTTGGAAGCGGATATAATCCTCGTCCTGCCGGCCTTTTTCTGCCTGTGCAATGAAATCTTCCAGTTCATGACACACATCCCTGTATTCTTCATATGTCCGGCGGTAGCTTTCCTGCTCTTTTTCATTTTGTGCCAGAATGTCGAGTATGTTCAGTTGAAACCCTTCTCTGTTAAGCAGAAGGTTCTGGTGCTGGCTGTGTATGTCGACAAGTTTTTCACCCAGTATTTTCATCTGCGCAAGTGAAGCGGGTGTATCATTGATAAATGCCCGGCTTTTTCCGTTGGCTGTCATTTCACGGCGGATGATGCATTCGTCCGGGTCGAACTCGATGTCGTTTTCAGAGAAAAAATGATCCAGTCCGTATGCGGCGATACGGAATTTTGCCTCTACCACACATTTTGTCGCCCCCTTCCTTATGGCTTTGACATCGGCGCGTTGCCCCAGCAGCAGGCCGAGAGCCCCGAGAATGACAGACTTTCCGGCTCCTGTTTCACCTGTAATGACAGAGAATCCCGGTCCGAATCCGATTTCCAGCCTGTCAATCAGTGCATAGTTCTGTATGTATAGCGACTGTAGCATGATGGTTTCAATTGAATAGGCTGACCAGTCTGTCTATGATATCATCGGCCACTTCCTTCTTGCTTTTCAGCGGATAAGGAGTGACATTCTGCCGGTCGATGATTGTAATCTTGTTCGTGTCCGTACGGAATCCCGCGCCTTTGTCGTTGAGCGAATTCAGCACGATGAAGTCAAGGTTCTTGCGCTCAAGCTTCTCTCTGGCATGTTCCAGTTCACGGTCTGTTTCCAGAGCGAAGCCCACGAGCAGTTGTCCGTCGCGTTTTTGTCTGCCCAATGCGGCAGCTATGTCCTGTGTCGGTTTCAGGCGGAGGGACAAATCATCTTTTTCCCGTTTGATTTTTGTTCCCGCCACAGATTCTGGCGTGAAGTCCGCTACGGCTGCGCACAGAATCCCTGCATCTGCATTCTTGTATTCGGCTGTCGTCGCTTCGTACATTTGTGCCGCACTTTCCACGTGGATTGTCCGGATGCAGGGATGTTGTGCCTGCAGATTTACCGGACCGCTCACCAGCACCACTTCCGCTCCTCGTTCCGCACAGGCTTCAGCCAGTGCATATCCCATCTTTCCTGACGAATAGTTTCCGATGAAGCGTACCGGATCAATCCTTTCATAAGTAGGTCCGGCAGTGATTATTATTTTCTTTCCGGTCAATTGCTGTTGTGTGGAAAAGAACCCTTCCAGCACCTTCACGATTGTTTCAGGCTCTTCCATCCGCCCTTTTCCCACCAGATGACTGGCCAGCTCTCCGGAAGCCGGTTCGATGATATGGTTTCCGTATGAACGGAGAATGTCCAGATTGCGTCGGGTTGACGGGTGGGCAAACATGTCCAGATCCATTGCCGGTGCCACAAAAACAGGGGCTTTCATGGAGAGATAAGTGGTGACAAGCATATTGTCTGCCACTCCATTCGCCATTTTTCCGATGGTTGAGGCCGTGGCCGGAGCTATCACCATCGCGTCGGCCCACAATCCGATGTCCACATGGCTGTGCCATGTCCCGTCTCTTTGCGCGAAAAACTCACTGATGACAGGTTTGCTTGTCAGTGCCGAGAGCGTGACAGGAGTGATGAACTCTTTTCCTGCCGGTGTGATGACAATCTGCACCTCAGCCCCCTTTTTTATCAGCGCGCGCGCAAGCACCGCAGCCTTGTATGCAGCGATGCTTCCTGTGATGCCCAATACGATTTTTTTTCCTTGCAGTGCACTGCTCATTGTCGGCCCTCCATCATTATTTTACCATATTGGATTCGCGCAGACGGATTTTCGTCAGCACGTTCTTTGTGTTTAGTGTGAAGTCACCGTTCATGATCCATCCATAATATCCCATGTCCCGTTTCAGCACTTCCGCCACAGGTATTCCCTTGTATTTGCCGAAGTTGAACACCTCCACTCCATTGTCGTCATAGATGATACGTCCGGCGAAGTCCACGTTGCGTGTGAAGCTTGAAAAATCAGACAGGAAATTGATGTCATTCTGCAACGTTTCAGGATAACGGTCCAGTTGTGCCTTAAGCACTTCATAAGTGGCCCTTGTATCCGCTTCGGCCGTATGCGCGTCTTCCAGATTCTTTCCACAATAGAATTTGTATGCCGCCGACAGTGTACGTTGTTCCAGTTTGTGGTAGATTACCTGCACGTCGATGAATTTCCGTTTACTGAGGTCAATGTCAATTCCTGCCCGCAGAAACTCTTCCACCAGCACCGGCACGTCAAACCGGTTTGAGTTGAATCCCGCGATGTCGCTCCCTTCGATGTCATTGGCGATGTCCTTGGCCACTTGCTTGAAAGTCGGGCAGTCGGCCACATCCTCATCGTGTATGCCATGTATGGCACTCGATGTTTCAGGAATGTGCATTTCCGGGTTGATACGCATCACTTTCGACACTTCGTTGCCGTTCGGGAACACCTTCAGGTAACAGATTTCCACAATACGGTCTGTATTTATGTTGGTACCCGTGGTCTCCAGGTCGAAGAACACGAGCGGATTCTTCAGATTCAGTTTCATTGTTTGTCCAGATAGAGATTAGTCGTTCAGCATCATAGGCATCAGCAGCATCAGCAAGTCTTCGTTTTCCTCCTGTTCTTCCGGTATGATGACTCCTGCTCTTGACGGGTCAGCCAGCTCGATGACGATGTAGGTTGAAGAGATGTTGTTCAGAATGTCTATCAGGAAAGATGATTTGAAGCCGATGCTCATGGGAGTGCCGCTATATTGGCATGTGACGGTTTCTTCTGCAGAGGTGGAGAAGTCAATGTCCTGTGCGGAAATTCTCAAGGAATTTTCCTCCAGATTCAGTTTGATCAGACTGACGGCCTGCGATGAGAATACGGCCACACGACGCAGCGCACTGATGAAGGCAAGACGGTCGATGGTGGCGCAATGCGGATTGTGCTGCGGAATGACCGAATTGTAGTTCGGGTATCTTCCCTCGATCAGGCGGCACACCATCCGATAATCCTGCAGGGTGAACGAGGCGTTCCGTTCGTTGAAGTCAATCCGCACTTCCCCTTCTTCTTTCGGCAGCAGGTTCTTGAGGAGCGTAGCTGGCTTTTTCGGCAGTATGAAGGCCGCCTTGTCCTCTCCGTGGGCCGCATACGATTTGCAGCGGACCAGTTTCTGCCCGTCGGTGGCAACCAGCGTAATGTCGGTGGCGGTGATGTCGAAGTACACTCCGTTCATGACCGGACGCAGTTCGTCGTCAGCCGTAGCGAAAATGCAGCGGTTGACCCCGTTCAGCAGCACAGGCGCGTCTATCGTTACCTGAGTGGTGTCGGCAGTCATTTCCGGTGTCTGCGGATATTCGTCCGCACTCTGTCCCATCAGCGAATATTTTCCGTTCAGATAATGCACGGTAATCTCCAGATTCGTTTCGTTCACTTCAAACGAGAGCGGCTGTTCCGGTATTTCTTTCAGAGCGTCAAGCAGTGTCTTTGATGAGACGGCAAATGCACCTTCTCCTGTATATTCTGTAGTTTCTATTGACGTGGAAAGAGTCGTGTCGTTGTCTGACGCGGTCATGGACAATGTCCCGTCATTCAGCCGGATGAGAAAGCAGTCCAGGACGGGCAGCGAGTTTTTAGAGTTTATTACCCGGCTGATGGCCTGCAGATGGCTGAACAGTGCGGTGCTTGATACGATAAACTTCATAATGTCTTTTATATGTTATGTTTTGTTAGTTTCTTCCGGTTCGCATTAATTCCAATTGCCAAAGTTACGAAAAGATTGCGTAAGCCGCATAAAAAAGTTTTGAAAAATTAGTTTACTTCTTGGGAAAAGACTAATTTCGTTGCCGAATTTAAATGAAGAAATATGGAATTAGCAGGAAAAGTAATTGCCGTGCTGGAACCCAGAGGCGGTGTCTCCAAAACGACGGGAAACTCTTGGAAAGTGCAAGAGTATGTAATTGAGACTCATGACCAGTATCCGCGCCGCATGTGTTTTGATGTGTTTGGTGAGGACAAGATAAACCAGTTCAACATTCAGGTAGGCGAGGAGTTGAATGTGTTTTTCGACATTGACGCACGCGAATGGCAGGGACGGTGGTTCAACAGTATCCGTGCGTGGAGAGTGGACCGTGTGAACCCGATGCAGCAGGCTCCCGTGCCCGATCCGTCGTTTCCTCCGGTAAATGCGGCTCCGGTGCCTCCGGCAGATTTTGCGGCGACAGATGAGAAGGACGACCTTCCGTTCTGAAAGGTATAGTGAAAAAAATAAGGAAGCGCATGTGCGGCTTCCTTATTTTTTTCTTGTATGAGAGACGTTTATGAGTTCATGCTCATCAGAAACTCCTCGTTGTCCTTGGTTTTCTCCATCTTGTCTTTTACAAGCGTCATCGCTTCGATAGAATTCATGTCTGCGATATAGCGGCGCAGAATCCACATGCGGTCGAGCGTTGTCTTGTCAAGCAGCAGATCGTCGCGTCGGGTGCTTGAAGCCACCAGGTTGACTGCCGGGAAAATGCGTTTGTTGCTCAGTGTGCGGTCCAGTTGGAGCTCCATGTTTCCGGTACCCTTGAATTCCTCGAAAATCACTTCGTCCATCTTTGAGCCGGTATCAATCAATGCCGTGGCGATGATGGTCAGCGAACCTCCTCCTTCAATGTTGCGTGCCGCTCCGAAGAAGCGTTTCGGTTTATGGAGCGCATTGGCGTCGACACCGCCTGAAAGCACTTTCCCTGATGCGGGAGATACCGTGTTGTATGCACGTGCCAGACGTGTGATGGAGTCGAGGAAAATCACCACATCATGTCCGCATTCCACCATTCTCTTTGCTTTTTCAAGCACGATGCCGGCAATTTTCACATGGCGTTCTGCCGGTTCGTCGAAAGTGGAGGCGATGACTTCGGCCTTTACGCTGCGGGCCATGTCGGTCACTTCTTCCGGACGTTCGTCAATCAGCAGCATAATCATGTAGACCTCCGGGTGGTTGGCCGCGATGGCGTTGGCGATGTCTTTCATCAATATGGTCTTACCCGTTTTCGGCTGTGCCACAATCAGCGCGCGCTGTCCTTTCCCTATCGGGGTGAACAAGTCTACGATACGTACGGAAAGGTTGTCGCCGTACCCTTTGCAGAGTTGGAACTTTTCGTTCGGGAAAAGCGGTGTCAGATGGTCGAAAGGAATCCGGTCGCGCACAAGAACCGGGTCGAGTCCGTTGATTTTCGAGACTTTGACCAGCGGGAAATATTTTTCACCTTCTTTCGGCGGGCGGATGGTTCCCTCCACCACATCGCCTGTCTTCAGACCGAAGAGTTTGATTTGCGACTGTGACACGTAAATGTCATCGGGAGACGAAAGATAGTTGTAGTCGGAAGAACGGAGGAATCCGTATCCGTCGGGCATGATTTCCAGCACTCCGGTCCCTTGCAGGATGTCATCGAAGTCATATGCCTTTTCTGCCGGTTTGGCGGGCTGTGGGGCGGCGGACATATTCATTTGCGGCATATCTGTCTGTGCGCTGTTGTTCCCGTTGTTCTGGTGATTGTTACGGTTGTTGCGGTTGTTCTGTCGCTGCTGCCGCTGGAACTTCTGTTTCTGTTCTTTGGGCTGCATGACGGGAGGTTCCACTTTGGTAGCCTCGAATTTACCGAGCAGTTCAGTGGGGATTTCTACTTTTTCGGAAGGAAGGTCTTCTATGGGGATGAAGTCGCCGGGGGCGTTCAGGTCGAGAGGGGGGAGTTCCGTATCATCGTGTACGGGCTGCGGAGCCGCTTCTTTCTTTTCTTCTTCAGCCGGTTTCGTTTCATTTTCCGTTGCGGCCGCACGTTCTTTGGCCAGTGTTGACTTGTTCTTCGATCCCGGTTTCCTTCCGCGTTTGGCTTTCGGTTTCTCCTCTGCCGGTGTTTCAGAAACCTGTACCGTTTCTGCTGCAGGGGCGTTTTCGGCGGCCGGAGTTTCCTTGAAAAGCGGTGCGGGAGCCGGCAGGGCCGGAGGTGGAGTCGTTTCTATCCGTTGTGCTTTGTCTTTTGTCGCTGTATAAACCTTGTCGCCTTCTTTTTTCACACTGATTCGTGAACGCTTTCTTGCCTGTCCTTCTTTCCGCTCTTCGTTCGCCGTCTTTTTTGTGGCGCCGACAATGGCTTGTTCGTCAAGAATGCGGTAAACCAGTTCTTCTTTTCGGAGCGAATCAGTTTTTGTCAGACCCAACTCTTTGGCAATCTGCTGCAATTCGGACAAATCTTTGTCGTTTAATTGGATAATGTTATACATAAAATAAACAATAATGATTTTAGTGATGTGTTGTCAGTGTAAGGCGCATAAGCCCACCCAACGGCATACTCTTTCCGTTATTTACACTTCACTTGATTCTATAAATTGATTTTTATTTTGGTTGATAAAATAAATAGGCAGAGATATTTGCATGAAGAGCATGCTCATAGTCCTGCTTATGTTTTCTGTAGGCAAAAGTAGGTATTTTTATCATACAAACCAACAAATGCGGAGTTTTTTTGTTTAAACCTCCGGCGGATTGGAGAAAATGTGTTAATTTAGCCGATGAATAAACCTTTAAAGAATTATCTCTTATGAAGAAAGTTATCTTTACCGCGAAGGCTCCGGCCGCTATCGGACCGTACAGCCAGGCGATTGAAGCGAATGGTATGGTGTTCTTGTCCGGTCAGATTCCTGTCAATCCCGCTACGGGCAATGTGGTGGAAGGGGGCGTGAAGGAACAGACAGCCCGGGTGTTTGAGAATATAAAGAATGTGCTGGCGGAAGCGGGACTGACCATGGCCGATATTGTCAAGACTACGGTTTTCCTTTCCGACATGTCACTTTTCGGTGACATGAACGAAGTGTACGCCAGCTATTTCGAAGGTGATTTTCCGGCCCGTTCGGCTGTGGCTGTGAAGGCTTTGCCAAAGAATGTGCAGGTGGAAATCGAGTGTATTGCAGTGAAATGACCCGGCCGGTCTGAGAGATGGCCGTCACCCGGTTTTGAATGACAGGTTATTTTGTCTGTAGCAGGCCGTTGCCTGAATTGGAATGACCTGTCATTTTTTCGGCGGAAAGTTTTCTGAGGAAGTTCCTTTGATGCCTTTGCCGGATTTCTGTTCTGGACATAAGAACGAATCTATACAAAATAAAAGATGATGAAACTGGTGAATTTTCTTTTGCCTGACGGAAACAGGTGGAAATGGGCTACTATTGTACTGGTTGTGCTGATGGTGTCGGGCTTCGTTCTGTACATATACCGGTATGAACCTTTTTCGACGAGGATAGAGGTGACGGACGAGCTTGGCGGAAACATTTTTCCTGTGACTATCCTATCGACCGCCACAACGGACGCCAATCTGATTGTGCCGGCCGACAGCAATTACCTGGGCAATCCGAAGTCGTGCATCGCGCTGAAGGTGAAGAGTGCCCATGCCGGAAGCAAACTGCGTGTGGAAGTGGCGGAGACCCCTTTCTTCTCGCGTTCCGTCTCTGAGTTCATCCTTCCCAAGTCGGATACCGGTTATCTTGTCTTCCCGGATATCGTGTGGAACTACAAGGCTCTGCTGGAGAATGAGCAGGCGATGCCGGTCAATGTGCTGGTGAAGGCGGAGCTGAACGGGCGTTCGCTGAACTGCGGCGTGCGCACACTGTCTGTAAGAAGCATCAACGAGTGTCTGCTGGGCTATGTCGACAGCCGGATGAAATTCCATGATACGGGTGACTTTTTTGCAGCTTATGTCAATGAAGACAATCCGAACATCAACCAGATTCTGCGTGAGGCTCTTGATTCGCGCATCGTGAACCGTTTCTGGGGGTATCAGAGCAAAGACCCGAAAAATGTGGACAGTCAGGTGTATGCGTTGTGGTATGTGCTGCAGAAAAGGAGGTTCAAGTACAGCTCCATCAGCAACAGCAGTCTTTCTTCGAACGTGGTGTTCACGCAGCGTGTACGGACGTTCGAAGATGCCTTGAAGTCGGCGCAGATAAATTGTGTAGACGGGAGCGCGCTGTTCGCTTCACTGCTGAAGGCCATCAATATCAATCCTATTCTGATTCGGGTGCCGGGTCATATGTTTGTGGGGTATTACACCGACCGTTCGCACAGCAACATGCATTTTCTGGAAACCTCAATGATTGGCGACGTGAACCTTGACGATTTCTTTCCAGAAGAAAAGCTGGACTCTACAATGGCCGGGAAGTCGCAGGAAAGCATCTCCCGTCTGATGTTCGAGAAGTCGAAGGAATACGCCACCCGTATCTACAATGAAAACAAGGAACTCATTCATTCGGGTAAGGTGAACTATATGTTTCTGGAGATTGACAAGGCTACGCGGGCATTGATTCAGCCAATCGGGAAATGAAGGGTGAAGAGAGGATGTCTTGCGTGAGGCGATGTCTGTGTGAAAGTGAGATAGGTGTTGGCTTGTACGGGCCGATTTTTTTTGACCTTAATGTTTGCTGCGATGGAACTGGTTTATTTGTACCACAGCGGTTTTGCCTTGCTGGGAGAAGGCTTTACCATTGTTTTTGATTTTTTCGAGGATTCGCTTTCAGAAAATGAAGGGGTGCTTCATGAAGAGCTGTTGGAACGCCCCGGGCGGTTTTATGTACTGGCAAGTCATTTTCATGCGGATCATTTCAACCGGCAGGTGCTCGGATGGAAGCGGATTCGGCCGGACATCATCTGTTTGTTCTCGAAAGACATACTGCGGCGCCGGCGTGCGCAGAAGGAGGATGCGGTATGGCTCAGGAGAGGAGATACCTATTCGGACGGTACGGTTTCCGTAAAAACTTTCGGGTCGACGGATGTGGGAGTGTCGTTTCTGGTGGAAGCTGGCGGAAAGAAGATATTCCATGCGGGCGACCTGAACAACTGGCATTGGATGGACGAATGCGAAGAGGCTGAGTGGAAGGGATATGAAAAGAATTATCTGCATGAACTGGAGAGAATAGCCGTCTGTACGGAAGAAGTGGATGTGGTCCTGTTTCCTGTGGACCCCCGTCTGGGAAAGGAATACATGCGCGGTCCCCGTCAGTTTGTGGAACGGATAAAAACCGCTATCTTTGTGCCCATGCATTTTGACGAGGCTTATGCGCAGGCGGCGGCTTTCGCTCCGGTCGTGGAAGCGAACGGAGGCAGAATGATCGTTCTTTCTCGGCGCGGGCAGCGTGAAAGCATCGACTGAGAATAAAATTTGTATCTTTATGGAAATAAAAGGAAGATTCGACCATTTCAACATCAATGTGACAAATCTGGAAAGAAGCATTGAGTTTTATGAAAAGGCATTGGGGCTGCATGAGTCCCACCGCAAGCAGGCGGATGACGGGGCTTTTGTGCTGGTATATATGACGGACGGACAGACAGGCTTTCAGCTTGAGCTGACCTGGCTTCGTGACCATGCGGAGCCTTATGAACTGGGTGAAAATGAGAGTCATCTGTGCATCCGTGTGGAAGGTGATTATGAAGAGGTGCGCCGGTACCATAAGGAGATGGGGTGCGTTTGCTTCGAGAACGAGGCGATGGGGCTTTATTTCATCAATGACCCTGATGATTACTGGATTGAGATTCTTCCTGTGAAATGATAAGCTAATTTTTGGTTGCATGAGAAAATATATATCTCCCGGATCTTGGTTTTCGCTGGAGTATCCGGACAGTTGGCGCGAGTTTGAGGATACGGAAGACAGTTTCCTTTTTTATAATCCTGACAAGTGGGACGGCAATTTCCGCATTTCGGCCTATCAGGGCGGAACCCGGAATTATGCGGCGGAGGCGGTTGATTATGAGCTGAAGCATACGCGCGGTGCGCGGCGCGTGAAGATAGGTGCGTGGACATGTGCCTGTTCTGCCGAGAATTTTCAGGAGGACGGAGCCCGCTACACGTCGTATATTTGGGTGACCGGCAAGGACAATGTGTGTGTGGAATGTTCGTTTGTGGTGCCTGAAGGGGAAGGTGCGGAACTGGCGGAAGCGATTGTCGCCTCGCTCAGGGTGCGCGGCAGGAATGACAAACCTTGGAAAGAGGTGATTCCGGCGCGGATAATGGAAATAAGTTTCATCAATGAAAGCTATGACTGGGCAGTGTCGACAGTCAAGAAGCGGTTGGCCCGGGATTTTACTTCTGTCAAGGCGGACCTGGCGAATCTGCAGAAAGTGATCGATGAAGATGGTTTCAGCGCGAAGCAGCGTCAGGCATGGGAAAGCTTCGGCATCGCTTTTGGCACGATTCTGGTGAATGAGATGGATGGCATGGAGTGGGTGACGGTTGTTGATGGAGAAAGGGAGTATCCGGCTTTGCGCTTCAGTGGCACGGATGTGATGGTGCGTCCGACGTATCTTTTCTGGGATAAGGCGAGACGGGGAGAGCGTTGTGACTTGTCGGCTGAGTATGACCGCATACAGGCTGAAGTGGAGGCTGCATTGTAGAAATGTAATCAGAAAAAGAAGAGAGATATGGTTGCTTATTTGCAGGTGGAAGACCTGACCAAGTCATTCGGTGAGTTGGTGTTGTTTGAGAATATATCTTTTGGTATCGCTCAAGGGCAGCGCATCGGGCTTATCGCGAAGAATGGTTCGGGCAAAACGACTTTGTTGAACATATTGTCCGGCAAGGAAGGATATGATGCCGGTAAGGTCACTTTCCGCAATGACTTGCGGGTGGGGTATCTGGAGCAGAGCCCTCATTATCCGGAGGATTTGTCCGTCATCGAGGCTTGTTTCTGTCATGGCAACGCTGTGGTCAGTCTGATTAAGGAATATGAGGAATGTCTGGAAACGCCTGGAAATCCCGGACTTGACAGACTGATGGCTCTTATGGAACAGGAAAATGCCTGGGACTATGAGCGGCGGGCCAAGCAGATTCTTTCGCAGTTGAAGATACGGGACTTCAACCAGAAAATCAGGAATCTGTCGGGCGGACAGCTCAAGCGGGTGGCATTGGCGAATGTGCTGATTGCCGAACCGGATTTTCTGATACTCGATGAGCCGACCAATCATCTGGATCTGGATATGGTGGAGTGGCTGGAAGGCTATCTTGGCCGCAGTAATGTAACTTTGCTGATGGTGACGCACGACCGTTATTTCCTCGACCGTGTGTGTTCTGAAATCATCGAGATAGACAACAGGCAGATTTATGGCTATAAGGGGAATTACAGTTATTACCTGGAGAAGCGTCAGGAGCGGATTGATGCGACAAATGCGGAAATCGCCCGCGCCAACAATCTTTATCGCACTGAACTGGAGTGGATGAGGCGGATGCCGCAGGCGCGCGGTCATAAAGCCCGCTATCGTGAGGAGGCTTTTTATGATCTGGAGAAAGTGGCCCGGCAGCGGACATATGAGGCGAATGTGAAACTGGACGTGAAGGCTTCCTATATCGGCTCAAAGATTTTTGAGGCGGAACATTTGTGCAAACGTTTCGACGACCTGAAAATTCTGGATGATTTTTCCTATATCTTTTCCCGGTATGAGAAGATGGGTATCGTGGGGAATAACGGAACGGGCAAATCGACTTTCATCAAGATACTCATGGGCATCGAGAAGGCTGACAGCGGAAAACTGGACATCGGGGAAACGGTCCGTTTCGGTTATTATTCGCAGGAGGGACTGAAGTTTGATGAACGGATGAAGGTGATTGACGTGGTTACTGATATTGCTGAAGTCATCGAGCTTGGAAACGGAAAGCGTCTTACTGCATCCCAGTTTCTTCAACATTTTCTGTTCACTCCTGAAACCCAGCATAGCTATGTGTACAAGTTGAGCGGCGGGGAACGCCGACGGCTCTATCTCTGCACGGTATTGATGCGAAATCCGAACTTCCTGGTACTTGATGAGCCGACAAACGACTTGGATATCGTTACACTGCAGGTTCTTGAGGAGTATCTGCAAAGTTTCAAGGGGTGTGTGATAGTGGTCAGCCATGACCGTTATTTTATGGACAAGGTGGTGGACCATCTGCTGGTATTCAATGGACAGGGTGACATCCGGGATTTCCCGGGGAATTATTCGGATTACCGGGCCTGGAGAGAGGCGAAGGAAGAGCATGACAGGCAGATGGAGAAGCCCAAGAAAAAGGATGCGGGTGCGCAGCGTGTACGGCAGAGTTCCAGACGCAGGATGACTTTCAACGAGAGAAAGGAGTTTGAACGGCTGGAAAAGGAAATTGCGGAACTGGAGACGGAGAAAAAAGCTGTTGAGGAGGCTCTTTGCAGCGGTACGCTCACTGTGGAGGAACTGACGGAGAAGTCGAAACGTCTGCCGGCACTTAATGATGAGCTTGATGAGAAAACGATGCGTTGGCTCGAACTGAGCGAGATTGAAGGATAGTCCGTGTATGGGAATGCGGTGAGGATGCGTCAAGGCATTTTCAGGCATTCCCGGATTGTGAGGAAAGGACCAGATCGGGCAGCAGCACAGCCGCTTCCGGTTCCTCCTTTGGCGCGTTTTTGGATTTCCATGCCACAATGAACCGGACGGATGCGGATTTTACTTCATAACCTTTTTCTTTCCATTCTGTGAGTTCCTTTTGCATGCTCTGCGACAGTTTTGCCACTTGTCTGTGGGTCGAGGTGTCATACAGGACAAAATTGTCGTAATCCAGAGAGTCTCCGCTTCTTAGGGCCAGTACTTCCCGCTTGACATATTTGAAGAAGTCCAGATAGACATCCTTGTGGGAAAGTTGCAGAACAATCTCTTCAGGCATTGCATAATCTTTGGTGTCGATGATATGCTTGTCTGCATCCAGGTAGTTGAAACAGTAACCGTCTGTATGTATGGACAACCGACTTTTTGCGCGGGTTATTCCTACATAATATTTGCGCATCAGAGCAGCGTTTCTCTGGTAACTGTCGGTTATGAGCATATATACGTCATCAAATTCTCTTCCCTTGGCTTTGTGGATGGTTGACACCACCACCTCCGCCCCTGAAACGTCGCAGAAGTCCTCCACCGATGACTCGAATACAAATTCTTTGAAGTCGCTGATGTATTTTGTCTTGTTTGTTTCCTCGAACAATTCTATGCAACGCTTTACGTATGCCAGGCTTTGACTTTTTTCATAGATGGAAAAAGTGGTACGCTTGGCCTGCTCCCATGATTCATCCGGAATCAGGGGCGTGTTCTCCTTTTGGCCTATATGTTTCAGGAAATGCCGCATCTCGGCCAGATTCCAGAAACGAAATCCATCCAAAGACTGAATCAGCTTACTGCTTATGCCATGTTTCCGCAGGAGAGCTGTCATGATGACGGCCTCTTCGTTTGTCTGGGTGAGTACACACGAAGTGCCTTTCTTTGGGCGGTGAATCAGTTCCTCGACAAGAGGCTGGTACATGTATTTTGACTTGTGGCATGTCAGCCCGACCCATCCGTCTTCTTCTTTCATGGAGATGACGGGCGTACTTTTCATCCTTCTCCCGATATTCTTTGCAAATCCGTTGGCGAAATTCACTATATGACGTGCGCTGCGATAATTTTCTGTCATTTCAATGAAGCGGCTTTCGGGCATCTGCGTCAGTTGGTACATGTATGTGGAGTCGGATCCGCGGAAATCATAGATGTTCTGGTCATCGTCGCCTACTGCGATTACGCGCATTTCTTCGTTTCTGGTCATCAGGGCTTTGACCAAAGCTTGTTCCGCGGCACCCATATCCTGAGCCTCATCGATGACCAGTACCGCCTTCCCGATTTTGTTTGGCTCCACTTCCTTGTCTTCAATCATTTTAGCCGCTTTCTCAACCACGTCTTTTGCGTCGTCAAGGTTTCCTATCCGTCCCAGAAGGTCAAAACAATAGGAATGGAATGTCTTTATTTCAACGTAATGCGCAGCGTTGCCTATCAGTTCCATCAGCCTTTGCTTGAACTCCGTGGCGGCCGCTCTTGAGAATGTCAGCATCAGGAGCTGCTCGTGCTTTACGTCTTCAAGCATCAAAAGGGATGCGAGCTTGTGGACTAGCACCCGTGTCTTTCCGCTTCCGGGGCCTGCCGCTACCACGATGCAGCGCGAATCTTTGTCGGAAATGATTTCCATCTGGCGTCTGGACAATTGTCCGAATATCTGTTTGTATTTTTCCGGTGTCAGGTTGCGTTGTATTTCCTTTATCCTTTCTCCTTTGAAATACTTTGCTACAAATTTTTTGTAGTCCATCTGGAAATAGTCCTGGACATATTGCAGTGCTGCATTGTAATCCTTTACCATAAGGTTGGCGTATTCTCCCACAATGTGCACCTGCTGGATTTTTTGTTTGTAGAACTCGTTGAGCATCCGGTAATCTTCCTGCTTGTATCTTGTCTTGTTGTCTTTTATCCGGCGGATGTCCATGGCATTATAGAGGACCAGAAAGCCCCCTTCGAGTTTGAGCGCACCGATTTTCGACAGATAAAGGAGAGCCTCTTCCACGTCTTCCAGTTGCAGCTCGTCCGGTCTGTCGAAAAGAGAGCCGGGATTTGACTTTATTTGATTGAGGAGTTCTACTACGGAAAACTGTACGGCCTTGTTTTGTGACTCGTCTTTTTCCATTTCAGTAGCCAGTCTGTATAGCCATTCTACGGCAAAACGGCATATGTTCAGACGCTTCGAAAAGCGGTTGATGATTGCTTCCAGATTGATTTGCCGGCTGATTTCCAGATTATGCGCCGCATCCTCCTTCTTGCGGGTATATCCTTTGATGGTGAGGAAGTAGAGCAGGGTCCGGATGTCCTTTTCTTTGGACGTGCTGACACCGTCGTTTATGGCGTTCTCATTCAGTTGCCTGCATGATATCCGCAGCGATTCGTCCGGTATATGGCTGAGAATGTATTGTTCGAGTTTTCCGAAACGTTCGAGAAGCATCCGTGATTTCCGCTCCGAATCTCCTGCGTCCAGCAGATAGGCGGAGATGTCCTTGCTGTCAGCCAGAATGCCTTCCTGACGCATCCGTTCTACAACCGACACAATCTCTTTCTTTCCCAGCCCCAGCATATCTGCCAGATAATCGATTCGGGACTCGGCTTCCGCATCCGGGCTCTTGGCTATATATTTCTGTGAAATCAATGACTTGATGATTCGGACCGCTTTCTCTGTCTCATCGTTGCTGAACAGCAGAGAAGCCGTGATGCGGTTTCGTGCCTCTTCCATACTTTTTACCGTGATTCCGGTTGCATAGACATGAGGCACATTGTTTCCTCTTGTCAGGTATCCGCTTTGTTCCAATGTGGCCAGCGCTGTCCTTACGCGAGTCTCAATGTCAGACACCGAATCGTCCCATCCTGCCTGACGTGCGATTTCCAGTGCGGAGCAACATATTCTCTTGCGTTGTCTGGTAAGGTCCTTGATTGCTTTCCATACTTGCTGTATTTCGCTGATGCTCAGTTTTGTCTGATTCAGAAGAATGAAGTGCTTGTTCAGGTCATTGTCACAATAGAGCACATAACAGCGGGCGCTGAGATTAGGGTCACGCCCGGCTCTTCCCGCTTCCTGTATATAATTTTCCAGCGAATCGGAAATGTCGTAATGTACCACAAGCCCCACATCCTTTTTGTCGACTCCCATCCCGAAAGCAGATGTAGCTACAATGATGCGTGCCTGGTCGCTCATAAATGCATCCTGATTGGTGATTTTGTCATCAGAATCCATTTTCCCGTTGAAAGGCAATGCCTTATAGCCGTCGCGGGTCAATTTGTCAGCCAGTTCTTTTGTCCGTTTGGTGCGTGATGTGTAGACGATTGTCGGACAATTGGATTCAGATATAAGTTCCCTGAGTTTCAGGTATTTTTCTTCATCCGTTTCAGCATGTATGACAGAATAATGTAGGTTTGTTCTCGAAGCTGTCGAGGCAAACAGCTCCAGTTCCAGATTCAATGTCTGTTTGAAATAGTCGCAGATGTCTTGTATCACTTTCTGCTTTGCTGTGGCTGTAAAGCAGGAAACAGGTATCGGAGTTCTGCATTTTTTCTTTTGCTGATATTCCCGGATGAATCTGCCGATGTAGAGATAGTCTACTCTGAAATCCTGTCCCCATGCAGAGAAGCAATGCGCTTCGTCTATCACGAACCGCACGACATGGCGCGCCCTCAGAATTTTTTCAATGGTTTTTGAACGGAGCATTTCGGGTGCAATATACAAGAGCGAAGCTTCTCCGTTCTGTACTCTTTGTATTGCCAGTGCTCTTGTAATCGGGTCCAGCAGACCATTGATGGTGACGGCATCTGTTATGCCTTTGTCGGCCAAATTATCTACCTGGTCTTTCATCAACGACTGCAACGGTGAGATGACCACTGTAAGTCCGTGTACGGAACGGCCTTCCATAAGTGCCGGCAGCTGGAAGGTGAGTGACTTTCCACCTCCGGTGGGGAATATTGCCAGCAATGACTTTCCGTCTACGGCAGCTTGTGCAGCCTGCTCCTGAAGAGGTTCGCCTTCATATGTACGGAATTGTTCATAGCCAAAAAACGCTTTCAGATGGTGGTGTACATCCAGTTGGGTGTTGCAGTAGGCGCATCCTTCGCTACAGCGGGTGTGCCGCAGGAGTTTTACTACATATTCCACTCCGGGATAATTGTAGAGAACCCATCCGGGAGTAATGGAACGATGGTCGGTCGTGTCAATCAAGGCCAGTGCATATGCCAGTTCGCACGGCTGCTGCCTGATTATTGTGTCAATGTCGGCATGTCGGCAGATTTTTCCTTCATAAAAGCTTTCGATCAGTTCAGCCAATCCTTTATGGATATATTTTGCCCCTACCATGTTGAGGAATCCTTCAAATTCTTTCTGGCCCTCCAGTAGCGATGCGAATATTCTGCGTTTTTCGTCCGGCAACGCTTCCCAGTGCGCTATCTCGTCCAGCAACAGGTCTCTGGCCTTTTCGCAGTCATTCACCGGATTGTTCATCAGTTCGCTTTCCAGCTTGTCGTCTTTCACAAGTTTGTGGTAGGGACGTTCCGGAAACAATAAGGGCGAAAGATAGAGTGTGTCTACCAGTGTCTGTCGGGGAGACTTGTCTGAGAACAGATATTTGGCGTCATGATGAATGATATTATGTCCGCAGATATAGTCTGTGTCGTCAAGAAATCTGAACAGTTCTTCTTTTGACGCTTTATGGAATACTGCGCCGTCATTCCGGAGAGCCCCGATGTCATGGATTTTATGACCTCCCAAACCGACCTCCACATCCACTATGGCATAACGCAGGGCATGGAGCGGGACAGGCATAGTGTCATGGCCGACCACATTGTCTGTGTTTTCGGCATTCCATATTTTTATGAGCCTGTCCCATATCGACATGTCCGCAATTATTTTATGTTCAACAAGTGTTCTGCAAATTTATAAAACTCATTCAGATTTCATTTATAAAAATGATTTTTTTGAGAAGTCTTGAGTCGGAAAACAGCTATTCACGTAGAACCGGATTCTGTCATTCCTTTTTGTCCTTGTCGACTGCTCTTAGCATTTCTTTTACGGCAGCTTCCAATTGTTCATCAATTCCTTGCAGTAACTTTTCCGGTGTGTTGAAGACCTTGATGTCCGGTTCAAGCTGACGGTTTTCCATATAATTCCCTCTCATGTCCATGCAGCCCACCTGTGGGATGCCGAACACGATGGTCGGGTCAATCTGCCGTTCCCACCAGACGGCTGTCATTGTGCCGGGTACGGGCATGCCTATCAGTTTGCCTATTCCCAGTTCTTTGTACACCCATGGGAATCCGTGTGCGTTGCTGTAGTTGTCTTCGCAGACCAACACACATGAAGGTTTCAGCCATTTGTTGAACGGGTCACTTCCGATGTATTGTCCGCGCGGGACGAAACGCTGGTATTCCTTGCCGCTTAGTAAGGTGGCCAGGTCATCGTGCAGCCATCCTCCGCCGTTATGCCGGGTGTCCACGATTACCGCTTCCTTTTTCCTGTTCCGGTCGCTCAACAGTTCACTGTAGACTGTACGGAAACTCGGACTGTCCATACCTTTCACGTGCACATAGGCAATGCGTCCGTCCGAAAGTTTTTCCACCATCTTCTCATTGCGTTTTACCCAGCGTTTGTAAAGCAGTTCGTTCTCCCGGCTTCGGGAGATAGCCTTTATCATGACATTGAAACGTTTTCCGTTTCTAGGATTATAAACGGTAAGTTGTATTGTCTTTCCCGCTTTTCCGTCAAGCATCGGATAATAGTCCGTATCTTTCAGTATCGGTTTCCCGTCAATTTTCTCGATGATACATCCCGGAACCACATCTGTCTTTTTCGCATCAAAGGGACCCTGCTTTATTATTTCCTGTATTTTCAGTCCGTCGCCACTGTATGTGTTGTCAAAGAACACACCCAGACAGGCGGTTGAAAGCGTTGCGCCCGGTGCATTATAACGTGCTCCCGTGTGCGATCCGTTCAGCTCACCCAGCATTTCACTCAACATTTCCTGAAAATCATAATTGTTGCTGATGTGCGGAAGAAAACGTTGATAGTCATCCTTGTATCCTTTCCAGTCCGTTCCGTGCAGATTGGTCACATAGAATTTCTCGAGCACCTGTTTCCAGATATGGCTGAACATATACTGCCGTTCTTCGTATGGACGATAATTGAATACCGCTTCAAACTCCACAGGTTTTGTTTCTCCCTTTTCCACATCAATTCTTCGGATTCCTCCGTTTGTACACAGAAAGACATATTTCTGGTCTTTGTCCGATTCGAGTGAACCATATCCTATGTTTTTCATAAGAATCTTTGTCTTGTTTTCCTTCAAATCATGTTCCCAGAGGTCGAATCCCCCTTCAAATGAAGCCTGGTAGTAGAGCTTGTCTCCCTTTTCAGTCAGAACCGCGTCACCCAGATGCGAAGAGTTGACCGTAAGGCGGATAATCCGGTCGCGGCAATTTTCAAGGTCGAATTTCAACGGCTCCACTTCCTCTTTCTTCTCTTTTCTGTCCTTCTTCTTGTCTTCTTTTTTCTTTCCGTCCTGCTTTTCCTTCTCCTCTGCCTTTTCCTTTTCTTCCACCAATGCAAGCTCCTCTTTGTTCATGCGGAAACGTTCATAAGCGTCAAGTTCAAAGAACATGATGTAAACGTCGCTTTCCGCTCCCCAGCTTCCATGACTGCGGTATCCCGCCCGGTCGCTTTCCCAAATCATCGCTTTTCCACCGAGCACCCATTTCGCATTAGAGTCATTGTATCCGCTTTCGGTCAGGTTATGGATTTCACCGTTGCCCGTTGCGCTGACCAGTGCGACATCTTTGTTGTTCCATCCTCCTGTGCCTATATAGCCGGTCAGCAGCCATCGGCTGTCGGGACTCCATTCAAACCATTGGTCGCCGTCGCTGTATGAATATTCAAACTTCCCGTCCATGGCCGTACATACGGATTTGTCATCCAGATTGAGAATACGCAGAGTTGTACGGTTCTCAAGATAAGCCACTTTCTTTCCGTCAGGACTGTATTTGGGCTGGAAGGAAGTTGCACTGTTGTCAGTGAGCCGTTCCTCTTTGATGTCGGTGGCATATGTGAAAAGCTTCTCATCCTTTACGGCAAGTGATGAGCGGTAAATCTGCCATAAGCCGTCGCGTTCCGATGCATATACCAGACTCCTTCCGTCAGGTGAAAAGCTGAGGCTCCGTTCCTGTTCCGGCGTGTCAGTCACCTTGCGTGTGGTCTTGTAGTCGGTGGCTGTGACGAACACATCTCCATGCAGTATGAAGGCGATTTCCTTTCCTTCAGGCGATACGGCAATTTCGGTGGCACCCGAAGTCTTGATTTGTTGCACGAGTGTCGGTTCACTCTGGTCGGTCACGATGTTGACTGACACTTTCTTCGGTTGCTGCCCTTCCTTCATCGTGTAGATTTCTCCATTGTATCCGTAGCAGAGAGTTCCGTCTTGCGCGGCGGAAAGGAAACGCACCGGATGTCGGGTGTGCCGGGTCAGCTGGACTTCACCGCTGCCGTCAATGTTGCGTCTGTACACGTTGGATGTGCCGTCCTTTTCGCTCAAGTAATAGAAAGAGTTCCCGTCGTTATTCCATACCGGATTGCGGTCTTCTCCGTTGAAGTCCGTCAGTTTCGTGTAGGTGCGTTCCCCGTCTTTAAGAGTGCTTGTCCAGATGTCACGGGCGATGGACGATGTATGATGCTTGCGCCATGCGTCTTCATATCCTTTTTTGTCGTGATACAGCAGGGTGATGCCGTCGCGTCCCACGCTGATGTCCTCCATAGGGACAGAAGAATAAAGAGCGGGACGCCCTCCTTCCGTACTGGTCTGATATATTTGCGGAAACTGTGCGCTGGGGAAGGTGAGAGCCTTGGCATCAGGCAAAAGAGTCGCCTCAAAAAGAATGTGTCCGTTGTCGGTAAAAGCTACAGGCTTTTCGTTTCCGGAATGAGTCGTGACGCGTTGCGGTGTTCCTCCTTCCTTTCCGATGATATAGACATCAAGGCTGCCCATGCGGTCGGATGCGAAGGCCAGTCGGGTTCCGTCCGGACTCCATACAGGGTGTGTGTCGTATGATGCATTGGTAGTCAGTTGGGTTGCCTTCCCTCCTTGTGAAGGAACAGTGTAGATGTCCCCTTTGTAGCAGAAGGCGATTGTTGTTCCATCGGGAGATATGGCGCAATGACGCATCCATAATGGGGATGTTTGGGCTGTCGCTGCGATTGTCATTGCCGTTCCGGCGAGTATGAGCAGTTTTCTTTTCATGGTTATGGCATTTGTCGTTCGTGAATTTTTATATTTTGCGTCAAATGTATGACTTTCCTGTCAGAAAAAACAAGATACGACATTCTTTTTTGTCGGATCGGAAGCAAAATGTTCAAAATGTTCGGAAAAATGCCAGTGCCCGGTTATCCGGTGCAGGAGGAGAAAAGGTAAGCTTCTGGGCACAGAAGTACAAAGCCACAAAAGTCCGCATTATGGATTCTGAACGTCGCTGTGAGTGTCGTATCCTTTTGCGGACTTTCTGGTCTTGGAGTGGGATGCCGGGAAATACGGCAAAGCTTGCGGATTATTTTTTCTTTTTCCGGTGGAAAAAACTGCGTATGCGCTTGAGCACCATCAGTCCCGTACGCAGTCCGTCGTAAGCCGCAATGCCGGCATTGACATGCTGCATCAGACTTTCCACCCTGTTCTTGCTTTGCTGGGGAGCGAAAAGTTCCTGGGTTAGTTCCAGGATATGTTCCTTGGACTCTTTCAGCTCCTTTTTTTTCTGGATCCGCAGGCGGGTGATGGCTTCCAGGGAATATTTTTGCGTCTGTAAGTTCTGTATCTCGTTCATTGTTTCTGGTTTTCGGAAGGTTCTTCAAGGAATAATCTGGCGAGAAAGTTCACGATGGGTTTGAAAATCCATTGTTTCCGCATCCGGTAGATGAGGAGTCCCAGAAGCAGGATGACCGCTCCGATAACCGCGTATGCGCTTATCAGGCTGCCTGTTATGGGGACAAGCGCATATACCAGCATGAACGAGAAGTAGAACAATGCCATCATGCACAGGATAATCAGGATGAGGATAAGGATCAGCGTCGACAGAAGGATGGTCAGCTTTTCCACCACATCAAGCTTGAGGTACTGGCCCTGCAGCTCGATGTATCTCTTGATTTCCTTGACGAGGCCTTCCAGGTTGTTTATGCTGTTTTCGTTTGCAAACATATCATTCGGGTTATTCAGATAAAAGAGGGTGTGTCAAACTGTCTTTGCCACACCCTGCTGAACTTTTGTCAGAAAAATTATTCGGCATCTTTCACTTCTGCGGCAATCTGGTCTACCAGATCGTCCATTTCAGCACGGTTCAGACGGATGCCTTTCTTGCGGAGCACTTCCGCGATTTTTCTGCGTGTGTCTTCTCCTTTTTCAGGAGCGAACAAGAGGCCCGCTGCTGCCCCCAGAGTAACTCCGCCCAGGAATGCAGCTACAATACTTAATGCTTTCATAATTCATCGTTTTAAAAGTTATACATCACAAATCTAATAATAATCCTGATAAGTTGTATGTTTTTAGACGAAAAAAGACGAATCATTATCAAAAGAGTGTAATATTAACAGATTTTAATAGCTTTCCTCTTTTTATATTGCTACTTTTGTCAAAAATATTTGACGAGAATTCAAACAAAGATTATAGACAACATGAAGAAGGTAGTTGTAATGGGAATGGCATTGTGCGCGGCACTAGCGTTCTCTTCTTGTAAATCAAATGAAAGTGCGTATAAGAAAGCTTACGAAAAGGCAAAACAGATGGAGTTGGCCGAAGCGCAGAACGCGGCTGAAACACCTGCGGAAGCTCCTGCCGTAGAGGCGGCTCCGGTGGTGGAGACAACTCCCCAGCCGGTGGTGACCACTGCTCCCGTGCGTGAGGAAAAGGTGGAACTGGTATCGGGCGACGGACTCAAGACTTACAGCGTGGTGTGCGGAAGCTTTGGGGTCAAGGCCAATGCCGATGGTCTGAAGACATGGCTCGACGGGGAAGGTTACGGCGCGAAGGTGGTGTACAATGCAGAGCGTAACATGTACCGCGTGGTGGTGGAGTCGTTCGACACACGTGAAGAGGCCGCACATGCAAGGGACGCTTTCAAGGCGAAATACCCGAACCGTGAGGATTTCCAGGGCGCATGGCTGCTGTATCGGCTTTGATCGCTAGTACATTAGGAAGATTTCGTATCCAATATTTCTTGTTTGAAAGCGACGGCATGGAGGCTGTCGCTTTTTTTTGTATCTTTGCCTCCCGTAAAACAAGACTAATCAGACTGATATGAAGTTGTATAGGATGATGTGGGGCATAGCCCTTCTGGCGTTTCCGTGCATGATGCGGGCGCAAGAGAAAGTGGTTCCTTTGAAGTATGGCGACATGGAGCAGTGGGTAACCCGCAGGATTCATGAGTCGGGAATTATCGGAGGAAAGACAAAACTGCTCTATGAATTGGGGCCTACTCAGGAGATTGACGGAAATATTGCATATGTCAATCAGGGAGGGTCACCATGGGGAAATTCCAATGTGATGGCGAAGGTGATGGGTATCGTGAAGACCAACACGAGTGTATATCCCGAAAAGCGTGAAACGGGCGGCCATTGCGCGCGTCTGGAAACGCATATCGAAAGCGTGAAGGTGCTGGGACTGGTGAACATCACGGTGCTCGCTTCGGGTTCGCTGTTCTTGGGCGACATGAAAGAACCGATTACCGGGACAAAGGACGGGGAGAAGGCACTGAACTCCGGTGTGCCGTTCACTTCACGTCCCAAGGCAGTGCGGTATGACTATAAGGTGCAGATGTCGGGAGAACCGAACCGTATCCGTCAGACGGGCTTCAGCCGCAAGTCGACGGTGCCGGGGCAGGATTGTGCAATCATGACCTGTTTCCTTCAGAAACGCACGGAGGACAAGGACGGAAACATCCTGGCCAAGCGTGTGGGAACGGTGGTAGTGCGCTATAGCAAGTCGGAAGGCTGGCACAATGGGGCCACTTATGAAATCATGTATGGCGACATCACTCACGACAAACGTTACAATTCGGAACTGATGGGGCTGGGGGCCGGACATTATTATGCGCGCAACAGCAAAGGGGAGAGCCAACTGATTCAGGAGACCGGATGGGCTGACGCAGACGAGAAGCCTACCCACCTGATTCTTCAGTTCACTTCCAGTCTGGGCGGTGCGTTTGTAGGTTCTCCAGGCAACAAGTTTTGGGTGGACAATGTGAGTCTGGTGTATTGACGGACGAATAATCTGTTATTTTTAATAAGAATTTGGCGGTTGCCGACCGGATGATTTTCGATGGGCAACCGCCAAATTGTTTGTGTCTCTGTCTTTCTTTTTTCCTCTCAAGTCCATCCCTTTCTCGGGTGATGTTTTCTTCTGGTGGAGAAGGTGATGAAAGTTCAGAAGAAGCAGCCTTTTATTTGAATTGGAATGGGCGGCTGCTTCGGATGGAATATCCGCTTGTTTGGGTTTGCTTTCTTTGATACCATTAGAAACAATCAATACAACTAAGTTTGAAAGCAAGTCACAACTTGAAGCGATTCATGCCCCATCCGAGTTTACTGTTTTCATGGTCAAAGATAGCGAAGACCGTTGTAAATTTGCATGAAAAACAAAAGATTTATTGCTCGTTACAAGAAAATCATTATTGGCTTCTGTAATTTATATTTTTCGTATCTCGAAAAATAAATATTTTCGCTAAGCCAAAATGATTAAACTATGTTCTTTACGGACAAAACAGAAGAACTTTTCAAACGGATTCATGCTATTGGAATGGGCAACGGATAGGTGGTAATTTTTCTGTTTAACTATTCAGAAATCGGCTTCGAAGCACATTTCAACGAATGTGGAACAATACAGTATATCTCTCTGAAATCCCAATAGTTTACATTATTTTTATGAATCTATTCATAATCAGGCGAATTTTAGTATCTTTGAACCATTGAAAACAGTGCTCGGAGGGTGATTGAATGTAACGGGACTGTTGTGATTTGCTTTCAAATTAGTATCTTTGAACCATTGAAAACAGTGAGTTCATGTATATATATACCAATTCAACTGTTGTGATTTGCTTTCAAATTAGTATCTTTGAACCATTGAAAACAGTAATAGCCGCAGTAATCATCATCCAGTACCGTTGTGATTTGCTTTCAAATTAGTATCTTTGAACCATTGAAAACAGTGGTAGTACGCGCAAGAGCGGCGCTACCGTCAAGTTAGAAGTGCAACTCCGCCACCGCCTTCCTCCGTCCTTGGAGCGTAGCGGAAAGGGCGGAGGAA
>CALUIZ010000015.1 GCA_944320815.1 uncultured Phocaeicola sp.
TTACTGAACAATTATCTGGCAACGAAAACTATGCTCTCGCTGCTTAATCGAAGTACAGTAGATTAGCTTTATTTCCGCCACAGTGGCGGAAACGAGACATCGCTCAAAAGCTCTTGTTCCGAAGCGTTTGGTCAAGCGGTGCAGCAAAATCGGGAATAGTTTCAGTCTCGTTCCGCGGCTGAAATGAAATTTCAGGGACTAAGGTATGAGTGGGTGGCTCTGGTCTTGCTCATGCACGAAAACCGAAGGCAGAGATAAGCATGTAGAAAGCATATGGCTTCCTTGTTTGGACGAGGGTTCGACTCCCTCCAGGTCCACTGCGGAAAGAGGATACATCAACGGATGTGTCCTTTTTTTTGTGGGCTGCAACCGTGGATTTGTCAAAATGCAACCTCCTGTTGGCAAAAGAGGGAGGATAGAACTAAAAATAGTGAAAATTTTACGTAATCCGATTCCATAATATGTTTTGTAACAAATTTTACACCGGCGGTGATACCCTTTTAATGCAGAACTTTTTTATCTTTGCAGTGTAAAAAACAGACCATACACTTTATACTATAACTTAAAACATTAGGAATTATGGAATTTGTAACAAACGAAAAGCTTACCATCGTTGGTGCTGCCGGTATGATCGGTTCTAACATGGCTCAGACTGCTATCATGATGGGCCTTACTCCAAACATCTGTCTGTATGACCCGTATGCTCCGGGACTGGAAGGTGTGGCTGAAGAATTGTACCACTGCGGTTTTGAAGGTGTGAACGTTACTTTCACTTCAGACATCAAAGAAGCGCTGACGGGTGCCAAATATATCGTTAACTCAGGAGGTGCCGCACGTAAGGCAGGTATGACTCGTGAGGATTTGCTGAAAGGAAATGCTGCCATCGCTGAAGAGTTCGGAAAGAATGTGAAACAGTATTGCCCGGACGTAAAGCACATCGTGGTTATCTTCAATCCGGCTGACATCACTGGTCTGATCACTTTGTTGTATTCTGGTTTGAAACCTTCTCAGGTTACTACTCTGGCCGCTCTTGATTCAACTCGTCTGCGCAGTGAATTGGCTAAGTATTTCGGTGTTTCTATGGATGCCGTTGAAAACTGCCGTACTTATGGTGGTCATGGCGAGCAGATGGCTGTATTCGCTTCAACAGCTAAGGTTGACGGCAAGCCGTTGGTTGACATGATTGGTACTGATGCTCTTCCTAAAGACAAATGGGCTGAAATCCAGCAGAAAGTTACCAAGGGTGGTGCTAACATCATCGCATTGCGTGGACGTTCTTCATTCCAGAGCCCGGCTTACGTTTCTATCGAAATGATTGGTGCCGCTATGGGTGGAAAGGCATTCCGTTGGCCGGCCGGTACTTACATCTCAAACGAGAAGTATGACCATATCATGATGGCATGGGAAACTTCAATCACTGCTGACGGTTGTCATTGCGCTGCATTGAACGGCACTGCTGAGGAACAGGCTGCTTTGGACAAGAGCTATGCTCATCTTTGCGAGTTGCGCGATGAAGTAATCGCTATGGGTGTTCTTCCTGCAATCTCTGAATGGAACAAGTTGAATCCGAACATTAAATAAGAGAAAGTTATAGATTCTTAATACCACGGGGATGTATCATAAAAAACATGATACATCCCTATTTTTATGTCCGAAAGAGAAGTAATGGTGGTCTGATTTTATTATATTGGAATCCCTTGGCGGTCGGTTCAGAAAACGAAGGCTGTTATGTTGAACCTCGGCTTGGGACTTTGAAGAAGAATCTCGGGCGAATTGTCCGGAACATGAATGAAAGGAGGCAGCTATGACGAAAGAAGAACTGATGCGTAAGGCCATTGAACTTTCGGTTAGGAATGTGGCCGAAGGAGGTGGACCTTTTGGGGCCGTAATAGCCCGTGGAGGAGAAATTGTGGCGGTGGGGACCAACCGTGTCACTCTTGACCATGATCCCACTGCCCATGCTGAGGTTAGTGCCATTCGGGCGGCGGCAAAGAAACTGGGTACGTTTGACCTTAGCGGATGCGAGATTTATACATCTTGTGAGCCTTGTCCCATGTGTCTGGGTGCTATCTATTGGGCACGTCTTGACCGGATGTATTACGGAAATAACAAGCATGATGCCGCAGCCATCGGATTTGATGATGCGTTCATTTATGAGGAACTTGAACTGAAACCGGAGGATCGTCGTCTTAAGTCGGAGATCTTGTTACCGGAAGAGGCGATAAAGGCATTCCGTGACTGGACAGACAAGACGGATAAGGTGGAGTATTGAATCTGGTTGGAGGAAGTGCTTGCTCCGGTCAGAACAAGGTCCAATATTTTTGTACATGGAAATCCTGTCATTCTCGTATGGACGGATCTGTCCGTCCATACGAATCCATGTGTGTTACTGATCGGACAATCCTGTTTCGTTAAATCATGTTCAGTACTTGTTGGAATTCCCGTTCAAAGTTAGGGGTGAATACTCCTTTTCCGATAGATTCCTGTATTTCTTTCATTGACCAGAAACGTCCTCCCTCCAGTTCTTCGCTGGGAAGGACTGGACCATCGTAGACGGTTTTGTATGAAAATACAAGTTCTTTTTCACGTTCTGACTCAAACACATAATGTTTGAGCCGTTGTGGAGTGAAGTTTGTGATTCCCAGTTCTTCGCGGGCTTCACGTTCCAATGCCGTTTCTACGTTTTCTCCCAAATCGACGTGTCCGCCTACTGACGTGTCCCATTTCCCGGGCTGTATGTCTTTCCATTCCGGCCTTTTCTGCAAGAACAGTTCTCCTTTTCCGTTAAATACATGCAGGTGTACTACAGGATGCAGCAGTTTGCTTCCGTTATGACACTCTCCGCGTGTGGCGGCTCCTGTGATGTTTCCCTCCTCATCTACTATGGGGAACATTTCTTTGCTGTTGTCTTTCATTGAAAAAATGGTCTTTATTGTGTTTGAGGCCTGCTGTGTTTTTTCCGGCACAGCCTCAGGGTTTGTCGGACCGCTCCTTTCGGAATCGGTCGGATGCCACAAAAGTAGTCATATTATCGGACGTGTCAGCCTGAATCCTTATAAAAAATCGTATGGTGATTCTTCCTTTTGAGACTTGTTTGAATATGAGGGAAAAGTAACGGCTTGTTTAGTCGCAAGCATGCTGTTGTTTTATCTTAAGCAAAGGGGTGCATCGCTTATTACGACACACCCCCAATTTTTAGCTGTTATTTTACCGCTTCCAGATAGAGCACGCGGCTTGCATAATCGTTCAGCTTATGATAGTCCACATTATGAGTGTAGGGAATCTCCAGTCCGTTACTCATCAGGAAGGCACCGCTGAATGTCTGTCCTTCAAATTTCAGAGGGGAGTTGTCAATGCGGTTCAGTTCATGGATACGATACATTTTGTCGGGTGAGAGTCCTGCCATCTTTACCCTCGGAAGGTGCTGGTTGCAGAACGTTTCGGTCTTCCACCAATAGAATACAGCCTTGTCCTTTTCAGGAGAAGTGTACATCAGTGAGGCCACTCCCAGACGGTCGTAAGGAGAAACCAGTCGATAGATATCGCCGAACTGTACTACCGGACGTATGTTCTTGTAGTCAGCGATTGCTTTGCGGCACAGCTCTTTCTCTTCATCTGTCATGTTTTTGGGCTGGATTTCCATGCCCAGGCGTCCACTCATGGCCACATCGATGCGATATTTCAGCGGGATGGTGCGGAAAGTCTGATGATTGGGAGCCGCGCTGATATGGGAGGCCATGGCGATGGCAGGGAAGAAATAGGACGTTCCCCATTGCATGTAGATGCGTTGCAGCGCGTCTGTATTGTCGCTTACCCAAAATTCGTCGAAATAAGGCAGATATCCATAGTTGGCCCGTCCTCCTCCGCTGGCACATGCCTGAATGGTCAGGTCAGGATATTTGGCACGGATACGCTGGCAGATTTTTTTTAATCCGCGATGATATTCGATATACATATGGCTCTGTTCATCCTTGTCCAGATAATTCGACCCATGGTTCATGATGCCCATGTTTGCATCCCATTTGATATAATCTATTTTCGGATATTTAGTCATGAGGTTATCTACGACACCGAAGACAAAGTCCTGTACTTCCGGATTTCCGAGGTCGAGCACTACCTGTGTGCCACCTCTTCCCAGTACCGGGTCGCGTTGAGGAGCTTTCAGAATCCATTCCGGATGTTTTTCATAAAGTTCGCTGGTTGTGTTCGCCATTTCCGGCTCAATCCAGATGCCGAATTTCACTCCGTTCTTTTCAGCGTCGGCAATCAGTCCTTCAATTCCTTTCGGGAGTTTGGTAGTGTCTACCATCCAGTCGCCCAATGACGAATTGTCGGAATTCCGTTTGTATTTGTCGCCGAACCATCCGTCGTCCATCACGAAAAGCTCTCCCCCCATTGAGGCAATGTCGGCCATCATCTGGTTCATGCCTTCCTGATTGATGTTGAAATAGACACCTTCCCAACTGTTCAGAAGAATCTTGCGGAGCTTGTCCCCGTGAGCCAGTTTGTGCAGGCGTGCCCAGCGGTGGAAGTTGCGGCTTACCCCGCTCAGTCCCTCTTCGCTGAAAGTGAGAGCCAGTTCGGGAGTGCGGAACGTTTCTTCCTTTTCCAGTGTGTAAGCGGAGTTTTCTTCATTGATTCCTGCATAGAACTGATGATATTCGCTGTCGTCCGTGTCAATCCGGAGCTTATAGTTGCCGGTATAGCAGAGAGCCGCTCCGATTACGTTTCCCGAATTTTCCTGCGGTTTTCCGTCGAGCGAGAACATCACTTCCCCATGTGCTGTATGCGAGTTGCGTACTCCGTCTTTGTTTTTGATGACTTTCATTCCCGGTTCGAGCGGTTCCTGTACGAGCCGTCCTTCATTGGCCCATGAGCCATAAAGCGATGAGAACCATACATTTCCTCTGCGGATAGGGAGGTAGGCCGATGCGAATTGGTTCAATGTCACGGCTTTT
The DNA here is from genome assembly GCA_944320815.1 of uncultured Phocaeicola sp. GTDB lineage: Bacteria > Bacteroidota > Bacteroidia > Bacteroidales > Bacteroidaceae > Phocaeicola. The sequence goes on from CALUIZ010000015.1 coordinate 4,959, forward strand.
TTCTCGTTGTGGCTGATTTCTGTCCATGTTTCTATAATGTCAGCGTCCTGATAGGTCTTGTAGCATACGTCTACATAAAAAGGATACACCTTGTCTTTCATGGTGATGACAGTGACGATGGCATTCTCTTCCCTACGGGTTTCCGTCTTTTCCACTTCCATCTGAAGCGACATGTTTCCGTCTGCATGTTTTACCGCGAGAGCGGTTTCCCCCGGACAGTTCAGTCCGTATACAGGATAGGCAGAAAACTGCGGAAGTCCTGAGTTGTTGATGTTTTTCAGGTCTTCGGCCGAAAGTTTCTCACCATAATAAACAAACTTGAGTTCCTGTCCCTCGGTTGCGTTTACTACGAGTGAAGTTTTTGCTGTGGAGATGCATACGTTTTCGGCCATAAGCACCATAGGCGAAAGTGCCAGTCCGGCCAGCAGATACAATTCTTTTTTCATGTGCAAAATGATATTAGATTAATTATGTTGCAAAAATAAGCGGTCTTTCTTGTCGGTAGTGATGTTTTTTTATCAAATCTTGGTAGAAAAATGAAAAGTTGCCCTTGGATTGGATTGTGCGGAGAAAATGATCCGTTGTTTTTTCATGCTTCCCGCATCCGGTAAAAATAAATTGTTATATTTGTCCGTGAATGAACCTTTTGTTAAAGTATGACAGCTATGAATAAACTTGACGATTCTCATATTATCCGGGAGATTACCCCTTTGTCTGACAAAGACTGTTTCTATATAGCAGACAGAAGAAAGAACGAATTTACTTATCCGATACATTGCCATAAGGAATTTGAGCTGAACTTTGTGGAGCATGGAACAGGGTTGAGACGTATTGTGGGCGATTCGGTCGAGTCGGTTTCGGAATATGATCTTGTGCTGATAACCAGTTCCGATCTGGAACATTGCTGGGAACAGGGAGAATGCAGTTCGCCTGATATACGTGAAGTGACCATCCAGTTTTCATCACATTTTTTTGACAGTCTGATCAATACGAACCAGTTCGACAGGGTGAAGGACATGCTGAACAAGGCACAGAATGGCCTTTGTTTCCCCCTTTCGGCTATCATGAAAGTTTACTCCTTGCTCGATACGCTTTCAGAAAAGAAAGGATTTTATGCGGTGATGGATTTCCTTACCTTATTATATGAGTTGTCTTTTTTTGTAGACAAGGCGTATATGCTTTCAAGCTCTTCATTTGCCAAAATAGAGGTCCAGTCGAACAGCCGGCGGATTCAGAAGGTGCAGAACTACATCAATGCGCATTATCAGGAGGAAATTCGTTTGAATCACCTTGCGGAGATGGTTGGGATGACGGGGGTGGCCTTCAGTCGTTTTTTCAAGCTCCGTACCGGGAAGAGTCTTTCCGAATACATCATTGACATCCGTCTGGGGTATGCGGTGAGGCTTCTGGTGGATTCCACCATGTCAGTGGCTGAAGTTTGTTATGAATGCGGATTCAACAACTTGTCAAACTTCAACCGGATATTCAAGAAAAAAAAGAATTGTTCTCCGAAAGAGTTCCGTGAGAACTACCGGAAAAAACGGGTGCTCATCTGAGGCCCGTTTTTTTATATCCAATGATAAAATGTACACTTTGTTGTGCGGTATTGGTTTTGGTTAAAATAGTATTGCTTTTTCTGTCTGGCTCCGACTATTTTTGCATAAACGAAAATTAGAGACAAAATTTATAACCCTTATTGGCTAAGTAGTATGAGAAACTTAAAGATTATGACGGGGGTGATGATGCTGGCGGCATTCACCTCCTGTTCGACAGAGCCTGCTGTGACGGACAACAGCAAGACACCGGAAGCGAGATTCCTTGAAAAGCAATTGAAGGAAGTGGCGGCACACGGATTCATGATCGGTCATCATGACGACCCAGTATATGGTATAGGATGGGAAGGTGATTCTGCCCGCAGTGATATCCGGAGCGTGTGCGGGGATTATCCCGCCGTCATGTCGTTCGACTTGGGGCGTATTGAACTGGGCGGTGAGATGAATCTCGATAAAGTGCCGTTCGACCGCATCCGTAAGGAAGCCGTCGCGCAATATAATAGAGGAGGAGTGGTTTCTTTCAGTTGGCACGTGGATAATCCGGTTACGGGAAAGGATTCCTGGGATGTTTCCGACTCGACGGTTGTCAGGTCTGTATTGCCTGGTGGTGCAAATCACGGGAAGTTTATGGGCTGGTTGGATACGGTGGCTGACTTTCTCAATTCAATCCGCACGGTGGATGGTGTGAAGGTGCCTGTGCTCTTCCGTCCGTGGCACGAGCATACGGGAAGTTGGTTTTGGTGGGGGCAGAATCTGTGTACGGCCGATGAGTACAAAAGTCTCTGGAAAATGACATACGAGCGTATGCAGGAAAAAGGTGCTAGTCAGTTGCTTTATGCCTATTCTCCCGGTTACGAGCCACAGGACTCTACCGCTTATCTGGAACGTTATCCGGGCGACAGCATCATTGATTTGATAGGTGTGGATGGCTATCAGTTCGACCGTGACGCATATCTTAAAAGTATGGACGGGGTGTTGGCTGTGATGAAGCAGGTGAGCGAGGCTCACGGAAAGCCGATGGCCGTAACGGAAACCGGGTACGAGACCATTCCCGATTCGGTGTGGTGGACCGGAACTCTGCTGCCGCTGGTGGAGAAATACCCGGTGAGCTATGTGCTGCTCTGGCGTAATGCCCGCGAGCGTGAGAACCATTATTACGCTCCTTATCCGGGACATACATCGGAGGCGGACTTCGTGAAGTTCTACGAGAACCCGAAGACGCTTTTCCTGAACGATTTCAACAAGATTGAATTCAAATGACAGCTTTGCTGGGGTTGAAGAACGATGCTTTTGCCCTTTAATTCCTGAGAATTTTTTACAGAACAGTTTAATGATAAAGAAATATGTTTATGAGCCAGTTTGATGAAAAGATGAAGGCTTTGTTGGCCGAACATGAAGCGTTGATAACCCGGAAAAACGAGCCGGTGAAAGAGACGAACGGAGTGTATGTGCGTTATAAATATCCGGTGGTGACCGCCGCGCATACTCCGGTATTCTGGAGATATGATCTCAATGAGAAAACCAATCCTTATCTGATGGAACGTATCGGAGTGAATGCCGCGCTGAATTCGGGTGCTATCAAGTGGAACGGAAAATACCTGCTGGTGGTCCGCGTGGAAGGGGCCGACCGCAAGTCGTTCTTTGCAGTGGCTGAAAGTCCGAATGGGGTGGACAATTTCCGGTTCTGGGACTATCCCGTCACGATGCCCGACGATGTGATTCCCGCCACGAACATTTATGACATGCGTCTTACCGCACATGAAGACGGATGGATTTACGGTATATTCTGTGCCGAACGTCATGATGGCAACGCCCCTGCGGGCGACTTGTCTTCTGCTACGGCTACAGCGGGCATCGCACGCACGAAGGATTTGAAGACATGGGAGCGTCTGCCCGACCTGAAGTCGAAGAGCCAGCAGCGCAATGTAGTGCTGCATCCGGAATTTGTTGACGGGAAATATGCCTTCTATACCCGTCCGCAGGACGGATTCATTGATGCCGGAAGCGGAGGGGGTATCGGATGGGCATTGGTGGATGACATCACCCATGCGGAGGTGAAGGAAGAGAAGATTATCGATTCGCGTTACTATCACACCATAAAGGAAGTGAAGAACGGCGAAGGCCCTCATCCCATCAAGACTCCGAAAGGCTGGCTGCATCTGGCACACGGTGTGCGCGGTTGTGCCGCCGGTCTGCGCTATGTGTTGTATCTGTATATGACTTCGCTTGAAGACCCGACGAAGGTGATTGCTTCTCCGGGGGGGTACTTCATGGCTCCGGAAGGTGAAGAACGAGTGGGTGACGTTTCGAATGTATTGTTCTCGAACGGTTGGATTGCGGACGAGGACGGAACGGTGTACATCTATTATGCTTCTTCTGACACCCGTATGCATGTGGCGGTTTCCACTGTCGACAGGCTGGTGGACTATTGCATGAACACTCCGGAGGACGGACTGACAACGACCGCTTCCGTGGAAACGCTGAAGAAACTGATTGACAGAAATTTGGCAATCATGGAATGATAATCTGGCGGACGGAGATTTGTATGAATAGAAAATTAAGAATGAGGAATGAAAATTCTGTAACCTCATTCTTCACTTAACCGACAAGTTTAAAGTAAGTACTACCATGATAAAACTGAAAGAGAAAATTGGTTACGGATTGGGCGATATGGCTTCCTCTATGTTCTGGAAGCTGTTCGGTGCCTACCTGATGATTTTTTATACGGATGTGTTCGGGCTCCCTGCCGCGATGGTGGGAACTATGTTTTTGGTGACTAGAGTTTGGGATTCGGTTTTTGATCCCGTGATAGGTATTATTGCAGACAGAACCGACAGTCGTTGGGGTAAATTCCGGCCTTATTTATTGTTTTTGGCCATTCCTTTCGGTTTGATTGGAGTACTTACTTTTTATACTCCTCCTTTCGGTGATGTCGGCAAACTGGTGTATGCCTACATTACCTATTCACTGATGATGATGGTCTACTCGGGCATCAATGTGCCTTATGCCTCGTTGCTGGGTGTCATGAGTCCCGACCCGAAAGAGCGTGGCACTCTGTCCACTTTTCGTATGATGTTTGCCTATCTGGGCAGTTTTGTCGCCCTGCTTCTGTTCATGCCGATGGCGAATGCTTTCAGCGGACACAGTTCGGACATTGCGGCCCAGCAACACGGATGGCTGATGGCGGTAATCGTGATTGCGGTGATGTGTGTGCTGCTCTTCTTTGGCTGTTTCTCGTGGACAAGAGAGCGGGTGAAGCCGATAAACAAGGCGAAGAGTTCGCTGAAAGATGATGTGCGCGACCTGTTCCGCAATCATCCCTGGTGGATACTTTTCGGTGCCGGTGTCGCTTCACTGGTGTTCAATTCCATCCGTGACGGGGCTGCGGTTTACTATTTCAAGTATTTCATTGTGGAAGAAGACTTCCATGTCATCTCCATTTTCGGCATGTCGTTCGTGTTGAGCGGTCTGTTCCTTTCGGTCGGGCAGATGGCAAATATCATTGGAGTCGTGCTGGCTGCGCCTGTCAGCAACCGGATCGGGAAAAAGAACACCTTCTCACTCGCCATGCTTCTGGCCACGGTGTTGAGTGTCGTCTTCTTCTGGTTCGATAAGGATGACCTGTTGCTGATATTCGTTTTCCAGTGTCTGATAAGTATCTGTGCCGGGAGTATTTTCCCTCTGCTCTGGTCCATGTATGCCGATTGCGCCGACTATTCGGAACTGAACACGGGAAACCGTGCCACAGGACTGATATTCAGTGCATCGTCGATGAGCCAGAAGTTCGGATGGGCCATCGGTACCGCCATTACAGGATGGTTGCTGTCCTATTTCGGTTTCCAGGCGAATGCCGTGCAGAGTGAGGAGACGATACAGGGTATCAAGATGTTCTTGAGCTGGCTTCCCGCTGCCGCTGCTTTCATTTCCATGATATTTGTGATAGGTTATCCATTGGGAGAGCAGAGGATGAAGGAGATAATAGGAAAGCTGAATGAGAAACGAATAATTGATAATGATGGAAACAATGAATAATCTTCGGAATGAAGTCCGTTCCGAACTGGAGAACAATATTCTGCCGTTTTGGATGAACCGGATGGCAGACAAAGAGAACGGCGGCTTTTACGGACGCATTGACGGATACGGCGTGCTGCATCCGGATGCCCCGAAAGGGGCGATATTGAACGCACGTATTCTGTGGACTTTCTCGGCGGCTTACCGTCTGCTGAAGAAAGAGGAGTATCTGGAAACGGCATCACGCGCCAAACGTTTTCTTCTGGACTTTTTCTACGACAAACAATATGAGGGTGTCTATTGGGAACTGGATGCCGAGGGAAAGCCGTTGGATACGAAGAAACAGATTTATGCGTTGGGCTTTGCCATCTATGGATTGAGCGAATATGTCCGTGCGACCGGTGATGCGGAAGCGTTGGAGTATGCGGTGAGGCTGTTTGAGGCAATAGAGAAATACAGTTTTGATTCGGAATGGAACGGTTATGTGGAAGCATTGACACGCGACTGGCAGCCCATTGAGGATATGCGTCTGAGCGACAAGGATGAGAACGAGAAAAAAACGATGAACACGCATCTGCATATTCTGGAACCTTATGCCAATCTGTACCGTGTATGGAAGGACGAACGTCTGAAGAAACAGTTGCGGAATCTGGTTGAACTGTTTGTGACAAAGATACTTGATGTCCGTACCGGACACCTGAACTTGTTTTTTGAAGAGGATTGGTCAAATAAGTATCATATTATCTCTTATGGGCACGATATTGAGGCTTCCTGGCTGATTCATGAAGCTGCGCTTGTGTTGGGTGACGAAGAGCTGTTGCGACGCATCGAGCTTGTGGTCGTGAAGATAGCTGAGGCCGCTGACGAAGGCTTGAACTCCGACGGAAGCATGATATACGAGAATTTCGTGGACAGTCGGAAGGTCGACCGTGAACTCCACTGGTGGGTTCAGGCAGAGAATGTGGTGGGACACGTCAATCTTTATCAGCATTTCCACGATGAGGATGCGTTGCGTAAAGCGTTGGACTGCTGGAAGTTCATCAAAGAAAACCTGATAGACAGGGAACATGGCGAATGGTACTGGAGCCGTTATGCGGACGGTGCGGTGAACCGTAAGGATGACAAGGCCGGATTCTGGAAATGTCCTTATCATAACGGGCGCATGTGTATGGAGATTATTGAACGCTTCTGAACATCCCGGATGATGCGGATGGAATAACCCGGTGTTCCGGTAGAAATACCGAGTTGTTTCAGACCGGATCTCCCGGTGTTTCTGAAGGTATCCGGAGGCGGTTGTAGCAGATATTGCAATAGTATTATTTATGGATAAGAAAGTATCATGCTATTTCTTTGGATGTCACTACTTTTGCCTTTGTGATAAAGATAACCTTAAGACTGGTATTTTAAAGAACAACTCTTTATTAGCCTGTTTACATGTTATCCTACAAGTAAACGTAATATTAATCATATCAAAAAACACAGTATGAAGCTAAATCTAAGAAAAAATGTCTGGGTAGCCGGAGCCTGTACGGCTTTCTTGTTGGGCGGCGCACCTCATGTCTGGGCTGTTTCATCGGCCGGAACAGAAATGGCGCAGCAGACGAAGAAGCAGATTACAGGTAAAGTGGTCGATGGAGCCGGTGAGGTGGTTATCGGCGCGAGTGTAGTCGAGAAGGGAACGACCAATGGAGTCATTACTGACCTTGACGGAAATTTCTCCTTGAATGTGGCCCCCGGTGCTACGATTGAGATTTCGTTCATCGGCTATACCACGCAGGAGATAAAAGTTGGCAGCAAGACATCTTTCGAAGTGGTGCTGAAGGATGATTCGGAACTGCTGGACGAGGTGGTGGTGGTAGGTTATGGTACGATGAAGAAAAGAGACCTGTCTGGAGCGATTTCACAAATCAAGAGCGATGACCTGATGAAAGGAAATCCGGTTGATTTGAGCCAGGGACTTGCCGGAAAGGTGGCCGGTGTACAGGTCAACCAGAGTGACGGCGCGCCGGGCGGAGGCATCAGCATCCAGATTCGAGGCACCAACTCATTTTCTACCAGTTCGCAACCTTTGTATATTGTGGACGGTGTACCTTTCGATGCCGGTTCCACTCCTACAAGTGACGCGAACAGCAACAGTAACCAGACCTCCAATCCTTTGACTTTCATCAACCCACATGACATCGAGTCCATTGAGGTGTTGAAGGATGCTTCCGCCACGGCCATTTACGGGTCGCGCGGCGCGAATGGTGTGGTTATCGTAACGACCAAGCGCGGTGATTCGGGTCGCGATCAAGTAGAGTTCTCTGCAAATTTCAGTTTCTCGCGTGTGGCGAAAAAGATTGACGTGCTTGACGCATATACTTATGCCCAGTATCAGAATGAGCAGGTGATGAATGATTATACTTACAGCGGCCGTCCTGTCGGAACCTTGCCTTATCCCGGAAAATGGGAATATGGCCAGAAAGCTGACGGAACCATGAATTCCCTGTCGGGAAAGTATCAGCCGTCTCCGGAAGATTTCTTGAACCCGGGAATGCGCTTCGACGAATACGGGAACCAGACTTATGTGGGTATTGCTGACTGGCAGGATCTGATTTTTCAGGGAGGTTTTTCCCAAGAATACAATATCAGTGTTTCCGGAGGGTCTGACAAGGGATGGCATTCGTTTTCGGCCAACTATCTGGATCAGGAAGGTATCATCAAGAATTCCGGCTTCACTCGTTATTCTCTGCGTGCGAATATCGGCCGCAAGATTAACAACTGGCTGGAGATGGGGATGAACACGAGCTTCACCCATACGCTGACCGATTTTTCGAAAACGAACGCTTCCGATTATGGTGTAATCCGATCGGCATTGATTTTCCCGACTACTTACGACCCGAACAACAACAAGGCCGAAACGGGAGAGCTGAGTTGGTTGGCTTCCAATCCGCTTGCATATATCAATTCGACGAAAGACCAGTTGAAGGCAATCAATGTGTTCAATTCTTCTTATCTGGAGGTGAAACTCTTTCCGTTCCTGAAGTTCAGGCAGAATGTTGGTATCAGCTATACGAACAACGATCGCGGCACTTATTACGGCCGGGAAACGCAGGAAGGCTCTTCCACGAGCAACATAGACGGCAAGGGCGGTCAGTCTACTAACTGGTGGCTGGGCATCACTGCAGAATCTTTGCTGACATTCGACAAGTCATTCGGTATCCATTCGGTCAATGCGGTTGCCGGTTTTACGGCGGAAAAGTCCAGTTGGGGCAACAAGTCAATGTCGGCGACTGGATTCCCAAGCGACCTGACCCAAGATTATGACATGAGTCTGGGCCGGAATCCGGGCCGTCTGGTTTCTGACCGCGGCGATGCGGCCCTGGCTTCTTTCCTCACGCGTGTCAACTATACGCTGATGGACAAGTATATCTTCACCGCGTCTTACCGTGCCGACGGTTCCAGCAAGTTCACGGAGAAGAACAAATGGGCAAGTTTTCTGTCGGGAGCTTTCGCATGGCGTTTGTCTGAAGAGAAATTCATCAAAAATCTGAACCTGTTCAGTAATCTGAAGCTGAGGCTGAGTTATGGTGAGACCGGTAACCAAGGTATCGGAAGCTATCGTACAATCTCCATTCTGAATATAGCCAACTATCCTTTCTCCGGAGCGTTGAGCAGCGGTTTCGCTCAGGTAGACTGGAGAGGGCCGGTTTCGGAGGATTTGCGTTGGGAAACCACTTCTCAGTATAATGTCGGTCTGGATATGGGATTCCTGAACAATCGTATCAACTTTACGGTGGACTACTATCATAAGAAGACACGAGACTTGCTTCAGGATGTGAAGATTCCTAATAGTACCGGATTCGGCACGATGCTGATAAACAGCGGTTATGTAACGAATGAGGGTCTGGAGCTCTCCGGAAAGTTCTATATTCTTCAGGACACTCCGTTGAAATGGAATCTTGATGCCAATATATCGTTCAACCGTAACAAAATCGGAGGACTTGACTCAGACCAGTATGCGACTCGTTTGTGGAATGCGGCGGATGAAGTTTTCCTGCAACGCAACGGGTGTCCCATTGGTACGATTTTCGGTTATGTAGAAGACGGGTTTTATGATAATCTGGCTGAAGTGATGGCTTCGCCCGACCCGGAAGTGCGTGCGAGAGGAGCCTCCATGATCGGTGAAATCAAATACCGTAACTTTGACGACAATCCCGCCATCACATCTGCCGACCGTGTGATTATCGGCGATACGAATCCTGATTTCGTATATGGAATCACAAACAACTTTGAATGGAAGAATTTTACGTTGAGTTTCTTCTTGCAGGGTAGTCAAGGCAATGATATTTTCAACGGGAACTTGATGGACATTAAGATGGGAAATGCCGGGAACATTACCCGCGAAGCGTATAATTCGCGCTGGACTGCAGAGAACGCCGCAAATGCCCAGTGGCCGAAAGCGACGGCTGGATATGAACGTACTTGGCTGATCTCCAACCGTTATGTGGAGGACGGGTCATATCTCAAGTTGAAAAATCTGAGCATTGGATACAACTGGAAGCCTGACTTCAAGGGCATCAACAATATCAGTATTTATGCCAATGCGACGAATCTGTTCACCATCAGCGGATACAGTTGGTATGATCCGGAAGTGAACGCGTTCGGTTCGGATGCTTCGCGCAGGGGTGTGGACATTTACTCTTATCCGAGCAGCCGTACATTCTCCATTGGACTCAAGGTTAACTTTTAAGTAATGAAAAAGCATACTATTATGAAACTATATAAATTATACTTCATGACGGCTCTGGCCGCTGCGGGCTTTGGTCCGTTGATATCTTCCTGCAGTGATTTTCTGAAAGAAGAGCCTTATTCCTATGTCGGCATTGATGAGGTCGGCAACGATGATGCGGCTGTGGGGCTTTGGGTGACCGGTGTCTACAGCAAATGGGTGGACGACATGGCGCGATGGGGAAATTTCCCTCGCCTGCTGGATATGGACTGCGACTATGTGTCGGGACCGGACTGGGCCTTTTCAAATCTGGGGGCCGGTAACTTCCAGGGAGATGAAGTCACCAATACGTTGTGGAACGGGTGCTATAATCTGATCAACCGTGCCAATGTGGCGATTGTGAACATTAATGACATTACCGGGGCGGATGAAACCGTGAAACAGAATGGCCTGGGAGAGGTTTATTTCCAGAAGGCTTTCGCTTATTTTTTGCTGGTGCGTGCATACGGTGACATCCCTCTGTTCGATACGTCTATAGACAATGGCGCGGATTATGATCAGCCACGTCGCCCAATAGCGGATGTATATAAAGAGATTATCCGGATTCTGCAGGATGAAGCGATTCCTCGTCTGTATAAAAATACTGACGCAGGCTATCAGGCCGGACATGTATGTGCTGGTACTGCAGTGGCTTTGCTGGCGAAAGTGTATGCTACGTTGGGTGCCGCTTCCATGCCGGACGGAGCTGAAATGACAGTGAAGACGGGTACGGCATATAAATTTGATGCGAAAGGTGCCAAACAACTGGAGATTCCTGTGACTAGAACGTTTCAGAAAACACAGGTGACAGGGTATGAGAGCTTTGACTATCTGGAATGCTATCGTGAGGCTGCGCGTTGGGCGGGCTATCTGATTGAACCTGACACGGAGCATAATTATGGAAGTTATGGCCTGCTGGATTATGATCGCCTCTGGACCAAGACCGGCTATGATGAAATCGGACCGGGAATGGAGCATTTGTTCTCTCTCCGCACGAGGAGTGGAGACGATACCTATACTTCCGGAATTCTGGAATGGTATAATGGTGTGGAAAACGGCAATGGAGTGATTGCTACAGGCTTGTATATCGGTAACCGCTATCATTGGTACTATTTGTTTGACCATGATGACTATCGCATTACGGAAGGGGTGAAGCATCGTTTCGTCGTTTCTTACCAGGATGAGAACGAGAACAATTTAGGGGGCTTCTATTATCCGAATACGGAAGAGTATAAGATTATGGCAACCGGATATGATTTGGAAGGCAATTGGGTGGCCAGTCCTGTGGCTCCTTATAACGATGGACGCAACTATTACTTTAACGTGTCGAACGAATGTCTGGCATTCACCAACAAATATTCAGACGTGACGGATGTCACCCAGAAATATTCGGATGCATATTATCCGTTCCTGCGTATGGCGGATGTGTATCTGATTTATGCAGAGGCTCAGTGTGAACTTGACAACGGATCGGAGGCGATGGCCAGACTGAACGATGTGCGCAGACGCTCGAATGCCGTTCTGATGACAAACTATGGAAGCAAAGACGAACTCCGTTCTGCCATTTTTGAGGAAAGGGCGAAAGAGCTGGCTCTGGAGGGTGACCGCCGTTGGGACCTGATTCGTTGGGGAATCTATCTGGATGTGATGAATTCCATTGGAGGTGTCAACAATGATGGAAGCGAATCCAATTATGATGAGGCTGGCATCAACAAGCATCGTGAGAACCGTCATCTGCTGTTCCCGCTGCCTTCTACTGAGGTGTCTACCAATACGGCCATTGACAGCAATAATCCGGGCTGGAGTTAAATCAGTTTTGTCCAATGTTTAAATAAAGAGCAATATGAGAAAAATAAATATCAGACTGATTGCAATGTCGGCGGCATTGTTGGCCGGACTTTCATCCTGCAATGATATTGTGACTTATAATGACAATTATGATGACGGTATGACATCTACGGGTACTCCGGTCATCAATATGGTATATGATGCCGATGATACCGAGAAAACGGCTCCGATTGTATCTGCCGCCTTTGAAGATATGGTTGTGCTGTCTGGCGAAAATCTCAGTCATGTGACGCGGGTAGCTTTCAATGATGTGGAGGTTCCTTTGTCGGAGGTATATGCGACAGCCAAGAATGTTTATCTGCCTATACCGCGCCGGGTGCCGGAGGAAGTGACCAACAAGATTTATTATGAGACGGAATTGGGTAGCACTTCGTATGACTTTACGGTGGTGATTCCGGAAGTGGAAGTTGAAGGTCTGTTCAATGAATTCTGTGAGCCGGGCGACACGGTGCAGATGGTAGGAAACTTCTTTGACTTGTACGGATTTGACGGTTCTGTAGAAACTTCTAAGATTACGATGAACGGCGAGGCATTGAAAGTGGATTCTGTTTCTGAAAGGTATTTTTCGGTGGTGATTCCGGAGAATGCGCAGCCTAATTCAATTATAAATATTGATTATGAGGGTGTGAACGGGCATGTGAACAGACAGGTGGCCTACCGCAACGAAGATGCCCTGCTGTTTGATTTGTCCCAGCCCGACGGTATCAGTAATGTGGATTATATTACAGACGGGAGTAATGCAGGTGATCCGGAACCGTTGAACGGTCCTTTTGTACGGATAGAAGGAAGCTTTGATGCATGGCAATGGACGGAATGGCTGAAAGGAAACGTGATTTTCCCGTCGGAAGACGTGGCGGCCAATCCTTCGGACTATACATTCAAGTTTGAGGTGTGTTCAGCTACCGCTACCCCTTTTTATGATTCGGACGGTTATGGCTATTTGTTCCAGTTCAACAGTGCTGACAACTCTGCTTTCCCATGGAATCCTTCGGAAATAAGCGGCTTCAATACTTATGGCGAGTGGCGGACTGTCACTCTGGATTTCGGGACGGTTGCACCGAAACAGACTTCCGTCACGACGGATTTCAACTTCATCATGCAACCCAATTCCGCTTGGACGGTTGACCATAGTTTTGCGAATTTCCGTGTTGAGAGAAAATTACAGTGATAGTATTCAACGGCCAGATTTTTTGACGGGTCTGGCATTAAAAAAATGATTGTTATGAAAAAATATGTATATGGTTTCTTGGCTTCATTGTGCGTGCTGGCTTTTCCAGCATGTAGCGATGATGACAATGGAGGTGTTTTGTCAAGTGAAGCTCCGCGCATTGTTTTTTCTCTCCCTGCCGATGGAGCGATGGATGTGAGGGCAGAGAATGGAGTGCTGGTTCTGCAGATTACTTACGACCAGAACGTAAAGATTACGGAAGACAACCCGCTCGGAAAGGTGCAGGTTTTGAGAAGCGAAGCTGTCGTGACGGACATTACGAGCAATGAAGATGTGGTATCGGTGACGGTGAGCGGATGTGAGGATGGCAAGAACTATGAGATTTATATTCCGAAAGGTGTTGTGTTGGCAGAAGACGGGACTGAGGCTTTTGCTGTAAGATTGAGCTTTACGGCGGATGTGATTCCTGTCATAACGGTTCCAGACCAGACGATTGCTGCAACGTTGAGCAATCCGGACGCTTCACAGGAGGCGAAGGAACTGTATGCCTATCTGATGGAGAATTATCGGACAAACATGATTTCTGGTGCGATGGCTCTTGATGCGGCTCAGGGGTATCATAGCTGGAACCATGAATATGCCGACTGGGTGGAATCGAATGCAGGAAAGACTCCCAAACTGAATGGATATGACTTCGGTCATATGACTTCTTCGCCTGCCAACTGGATTGATTACGGCGATACGAAGCCTGTGACAGAATGGAGTGATGCCAATGGTATCGTTTCATGTATGTGGCACTGGAATGTACCGACATCCAATCCGAATGAAGTGGCACCGGAAAATATGCTTGTTTGGGAAGGAACTCATGAGGTAGGTAGCTGGCAGGGACTGATACTTAAAGGTGACGAAGGATATGCTGCCTTGAAGAATGTGAAGGCCGGGAACAAGATTGTGATTACCTTCGAACATTCGGGAGATGCGAATTATACAAAAGTCACTTTGCAGAATGTGGTTGATTGGCAAAATCTGGATGCAACGTCCGAACTTTATACGGAAGACCTCTCTCTTACGACTTTTGTTTATACGGTTTCCGACCAGACTGCTTCATTGATTCAAAATGGAATGCAGGTAACCGGCGAGAATTATACACTTAAAAAAGTGGAAATACAGCAGGATGGTGCGGTAACTTATGGCTTTTATGTTCCCGGAGGAAACGGAGGTATATCGGAAACCCCGTTCAATGCGGCGAATGCCGTAATGGAAGGTACATGGGAGAATGAATGGATTGAATCCGATATGGAAAAACTCTATGGTTATCTTCAGCCGTTGGAGGATGCCGGCATTCCGGTTATCTGGCGTCCGCTTCATGAAGCGTCAGGCGCATGGTTCTGGTGGGGTGCTCAGGGACCTGAAACTTATAAGACACTGTGGAAGATGATGTATGATTATCTAGTGAAGGAGAAGGGGCTGGATAACCTTATCTGGGTCTGGACGGCAGAGAAGGATGATGATGAATGGTATCCTGGCGATGAATATGTAGACATTGTAGGCCGTGACATCTATGATCAGGCGGAAGCTTATGAATTTGCTGCTGAATTCGCCACATTGGCAGGGCGGTATCCCAACAAGATGATTGCTTTGTCGGAATGCGGTAATGTGGCAAACATTTCGGACATGTGGGAAGTCGGAGCGAAATGGGCTTGGTTTATGGTGTGGTATCCGGGAAGTGCCACAGGTGACAATTCGGGTGTGACATGGGAGCAGTTCGCCACTACAGAATGGTGGAGCGGTGCTTTTTCACAGGACTATGTGATTGTACGTGAATGAGTTTCCGGATTTCCATAGACAGTGATTGAGTATTGGATCGAGAGTCGGAAAGGTGGCAGAGAATGTGATGATGTCAGTCTGCCACCTTTTTCTTGTATGGAGAGTACGGTGGGAAATAGGGTATGTGCCTGATGTCTCATGTCCATGGTTGTTTTTATGACTGGAATGTATGATTTGATACCATTTAAACTGACTGAAAAATATGAAGAAACTTATTTTAGGCGCATTGCTGGTTTGTGGCTGGTGTGCGGCGGAAGCGAAGGTGACTTTGCCTGAAATTTTGAGTGACAATATGGTGCTCCAGCAACAGACGGACGTGCGTCTGTGGGGATGGGCGGCTCCGAATGCGGAGATAAGTGTCAAGCCTTCGTGGGGCAACAAGACTTATCGGGCGCAGGCTGACGGGGAAGGGCGGTGGCTCCTTTCCGTGGCTACTCCTGCCGCAAGCTATATGGCGCATTCGATTGAAATATCCGACGGGGATTTGCTGACGTTGGACAATGTTCTTGTCGGCGAGGTGTGGTTCTGTTCCGGCCAGTCGAATATGGAGATGCCGCTGGCCGGATTTGACAACTGTCCTATTGAAGGGGCGAATGAAGTGATTGCCACGGCATCGCAATGGAAAGGCATCCGTGTGGTTACGGTGGAGAAAAACGGACAACTGGAGCCGGTGGACCGCTGCAAGGGGAGTTGGAAGGTAAGCTCTCCCGAAAATGCTCCGTGGTTCAGTGCGACAGCTTTCTTTTTCGCCCGGATGGTGAACCGAGTACTCGACATTCCGATAGGAATCATCAACTGCAGTTGGGGAGGGTCGATGGTGGAAGGATGGCTGCCGAGAGAAGTCGTTTCGCAATATCCGGACATCGACTTGAAACGTGACATCCGTAAGGAGGAACCTCACAACTGGTGGCATTGCCTGAGTCCTACGTTGATGTATAATGGAATGGTGAAGCCGCTTCATAACTATACTGTAAAGGGTTTTCTCTGGTATCAGGGGGAGTCGAACATCGGCCGGAATAAGACTTATGCCGTGCGCCTGAAAACGATGGTGGAACTTTGGCGCAAGGAGTGGGGGCTGGGTGAGCTTCCGTTTTATTTTGTGGAACTGGCTCCATGCGGTGACATGCAGGGGACGGGAGGTGCTTTGCTGCGCGAAGCGCAGTATGAGGCGCAAAAGCTGATACCGAACAGTGCAATGGTTTCGACAAATGATCTGGTAGAACCATATGAGGCATGGAACATTCATCCGAAAGATAAACGACATGTAGGTGAGCGTCTGGCTTATCAGGCATTGGTAAAGACGTATCATGTAGGTGGAATCGAAGCGGACAGTCCGGCCTGCAAGTCGGTGACATTTGAAGGCAGTGCGGCTGTTCTTGATTTCATTCATGCAGACAATGGCTTCAACCGTGCCAAATCGATTGTCGGATTTGAAATGGCGGGCGAAGACCGGGTATTCCATCCTGCTTTGGCGGAAGTAGTCGGGAAGAATCAGATTAAAGTGACCTGCGCCAAAGTGAAGAAGCCCGTTGCGGTGAGATACGCTTTCCGTGATTATTATCCGGGAAATGTGGCCAATCTCCGCGGTCTTCCGTTGATTCCGTTCCGGACGGACAATTGGGAATGATTGGATGCAGACTACATAAAAAAAGAAGGCCGTTGCAGACTTCTCTGGAACGGCTTCCTTTTATTTGAATAATTTGGTGCTTTTTATCGTCTTGTTTTTGGGGACTAAACGACAGGTTTGTCTTCTGTCATATTAGGTTGTATGTCACTTTTGATGTAGTCGGGACATTTGTCATTGCATATCTTCGTAGAGCAAATATTTTTTTCGCATTTCTTTATATCGTTCAAGCTCTTCTTCCCATTCCTTCCGGATTTCATCTTCTGTCTTTCCTTTCAGAATGTCCGAACGTACCTGTCCGGTACCCATCAGCAAATCGAACCATTGGGGACGGGAAAAGAATTTGTCTGCGCATCCGGCTTTCTGGTAAAAACGGTAGAACAGAAGGAGATACGACAGACTGAAACCTTTTGGAGCGGTTCGTTTCCGAAGGTCGATGCTCCGGCATGTCTTTCCTTTATGGAGCGGATTTTTGTCGAAGCCCGGAAGAGGTTGGGGAGTGAAGCGGAAATCAAGCTCTTCGGCGGAAAGCCCGTTGAGGTATGGACTTCCGATTACCTTGAAAGGAAACTGCGTGCCTCTTCCCACACTGACCGAAGTGCCCTCGAACGGACAGAGAGAGGGGTAAAACGCAATGGAAAGGTCGTCCGGAAGATTGGGCGAGGGTTTGACGGGAAGGGAATAGGCTTGTCCGTGTTTCCATCCTTCTACGGGGATGACGGTGAGCCGGCATCGTTTTCCTTCGCCCAGCCATCCTTCTCCGTTTATCATGCGTGCCAGTTCGCCCATTGTACAGCCATGAAGCAAAGGTATGGGGAGCATCCCGACAAAACTTCTGTGCTTCAGATCCAGTACGGGACCGTCTACATAGTCGCAGGGGTTCGGGCGGTCGAGCACAATCACTTCCTTTCCATTTTCCGCACAGGCCTGCATCACATAATAAAGAGTGCTTATGTAGGTGAAGAAGCGTGCTCCCACATCCTGCAGGTCAAACACTACCGCATCAGTCTTTTCCAGTTGTCCGGGTTGCGGCTTCTTGTTTTTCCCGTAGAGAGAAACGATGGAAAGCCCCGTGCGGACATCATGTCCGTCGTGTATCGTTTCTCCTGCATCGGCTTGTCCGCGTATGCCGTGTTCCGGAGCGAAAAGCTGGACTATGTTCACGCCTCTTTGCATTAATGTGTCAGCCAGATGAATCTCACCGCACAGGCTGGTTTGGTTGACCGTTAAAGTTACGCGCTTTTTGCCGATAATCCGGATCAGTCTGTCCGTCTGTTCCGCTCCCGTGCGGATTTGGGCGGACAAGGCTGACGAAAGCAGCAGAATGGCTAATGCCAGAAAGGATTTCATGTGGATTCTGTTCGGATAACTCATGGAATTTTTATAGTTTTGTGACTTGTTTTACAAAGGTAGTGATAAAAACAGAATCATTATGAATCCGTTGGCATTGATTGACAAATATTATCCGGTAGAGAATGAACTGAAGCATATTCTGCTGACTCATAGCCGTTCGGTGGCAGACAAGGCTTTGGAGATGGCCGGGAAACATCCGGAGTTGAATCTTGATTTGCAGTTTGTTGAAGAAGCGGCCTTGCTTCACGATATTGGTATCTTCAAGACCGATGCGCCCGACATCTGCTGCTTCGGCACGTATCCTTACATATGTCATGGCTATCTAGGTGCCGACCTGATGCGTCAGGAGGGCTTTCTCCGGCATGCGCTGGTATGTGAGCGGCATACGGGAGCTGGCATTACTTTAAAGGCCATGGAGGAGCAGAAACTTCCTTTGCCTCACAGGGAAATGGTTCCGGTCAGCCTGGAAGAACAGCTTGTCTGCTTTGCTGACAAGTTTTATTCAAAGACTCACCTCGACAGAGAAAAGACGGTGGAGAAGGCCCGCAAAAGCATCGCGAAATATGGCGAGGACGGGGTGGCGCGTTTTGACGGATGGTGCAGAATCTTCCTGTAGTCCCTGTATTTTGTGTACTAAAAATACTTTAAAAACGATGGCATAGGAATTTATTTGACGGATAATGTGTACTTTTGCACCGCACATCGTGTAAAGAAACGGTAATGACATCATTGAAAAAGACTACATATTTACTGATAACCCTATTCCTTTTAGGCTTCTTTTGTTCGTTCTACGCGGAGGCCCAGCGTGTAAAGAACAGACGGTTGCGAAGGCCGGCAGAAAGAGGTGCTGTGGCGGATTCGTTGCGGAGAGACTCCTTGTCCGCCGATTCGTTGGTTCTTGATTCTCTGGTGGCGGACTCTCTGGCGGAGGATACGGCCGGAAAGAAGGAACCTCTGGATGCCCCCGTCATTTATGAAGCGAGCGATTCGATTGTGTTCACCAAGGGTGGATATGCCCATCTGTATGGGGAAGGGAAGGTGAATTATCAGAACATCGAACTTACTTCAGCCGTCATTTCCATGAATATGGACAGCAGTACGGTTTATGCTCATGGGGTGGAGGATACGGCAGGGGTGGCTTCCGGCCTTCCTGTGTTCAAGGACGGAGAAACCCCCTATGAGTCGAAGACGATGCGCTATAACTTCAAGACAAAGAAAGGTTTCATCAATAACATCGTGACTCAGCAGGGTGAAGGGTATGTGACTTCCGAAGAGGGGAAAAAGGGAGCTGATGATGAGATATACATGCGTCACGGAAGATATACTACCTGCGACAACCATGAGCATCCGCACTTTTACATGAAGCTTTCGATGGCGAAGGTGCGGCCCAAAAAGAATGTCGTGTTCGGTCCGGCGCATCTGGTGGTGGAGGATGTTCCTCTTCCGATTGCCGTGCCGTTCGGCTTTTTCCCTTTCAACAGCAGTTACTCTTCAGGGTTCATCATGCCTACTTACGGTGATGAGATGAACCGTGGTTTCTATCTCCGTGACGGAGGATATTATTTTGCCATCAGCGACCAGATGGACCTGAAGGTGTTGGGCGAAATATTCACGAAAGGGTCATGGGGGCTTTCCGCCGCATCGAACTATAACAAGCGTTACAAATACAGCGGTTCGTTTAATGCCAGTTATCTGGTGACGAAAACGGGCGAAAAGAATATGCCGGATTATTCGGTGTCGAAAGATTTCCGGGTGCAGTGGAGTCACCGTCAGGACGCGAAGGCCAATCCGAACAGTTCGTTCTCGGCCAGTGTGAACTTTTCTACCAGCAGTTATGACCGTTCGAGCTTGAGCAGTCTGTACAACCCACAGGTGTATGCGCAGAACACGAAGGCTTCGAGTGTGAGTTACTCGCGGAATTTTCCTGAAATAGGTCTGAATATTTCGGGTACTTTCAACATCACGCAGAACACCCGCGACTCTTCCATCAACATGACCCTGCCCGACATCAATATTTCGCTGAACCGTATTTATCCCTTCAAGAGAAAGAAGGCTGTGGGGGATGAACGTTGGTATGAAAAGATTTCTTTGCAATATACCGGAAACATGACGAACAGCATCAATACCAAGGACAATCTGCTGTTCAAGACTCCGTTGACTCAGTGGGAGAATGGAATGCAGCATCGGATTCCTGTTTCTGCCACATTCAATCTGTTCAAGTACATCAATATCGTGCCGTCATTCAATTACACTGAACGGTGGTACCTGAAGAAGGTGAAGCAAAGTTATGACCCGAACCCGACTTCAAGGGATCATGTGAAACGGGATACCATCAATGGTTTCAACCGTGTGTGGGACTACAACCTCTCGCTTCAGATGAACACGAAGCTTTATGGTATGTACAAGCCGTTGTTCATGAAGAGCAAGGAAATACAGATCCGCCATGTGTTCACTCCTACTGTAAGCTATACGTTCCGTCCGGACTTCGGAAAAAAGAAATATGGATATTATGACACTTACACTTATACCGATGAAGACGGGGAGGTGCGTATGGTGGAATATTCTCCTTATGAGGGTGCCACTTATGGAGTTCCGGGAAAGGGAATGTCGCAGAATATAAGCTTTTCGGTCGACAACAACATTGAGATGAAGTTCAGGTCGGACAAGGATTCTACGGGCTATAAGAAGATCAGTCTGATTGACCAGTTGGGTGCGTCATTGTCGTATGATGTGGCGAACAAGCGGTGGAGTGACCTGAGCATGAATCTGCGTCTGAAATTCCCTACCAATTATACGTTCAACATGAATGCGACCTTCGCTACCTATGCATATGAGTTCAATGAGAACGGGGATGTCGTGGTGGGCGACCGTACGGAATGGTCGTATGGAAGGTTCGGGCGTTTTCAGGGATATAGCGGCTCTTTTTCCTATACGTTGAACAACGACACGTTCAAGAAGCTTTTCGGGAAGAAAGAAGACAAGGAAGATGAAAAGAAAGAAGGGGACACGGACGAGGAAGACGAAGAGGATGAAACGACTGAAGAGACCGACAACTCGAACATGAGGAAGACAGAAGCCGCTACCGTTGATCCGGACGGTTATCTGGCGTTCAAGTTCCCGTGGAGCATCAGTCTGAGTTATAGTTACAGTATCCGTGAGGACCGCACGAAGAAAATCAACATCAAGAAGATGCGTTATCCCTATTCGCTGACCCACTCGCTCAACGTGTCGGGAAACTTCAAGATAGGAAGCCGCTGGAACATGACTTATTCGACGGGGTATGACTTCACTTCGAAGGAGATGTCAATGACCACGCTCAACATTACGCGCGACCTCCATTGCTTCAACATGAGCTGTGGTCTGGTGTTCGGTCCGTTCACATCGTACAATTTTTCTATCCGAGCCAACTCAAGTATGCTGACCGATGCCCTGAAGTGGGATCAGCGAAGCAATACGGGAAGTGCCGTCACATGGTATTGATGAATCTTTCAGCCTGAGCAAGTGTCTCAGGCTTTCCTATGTCCATGAGACGGAGGTTGCCGTCGAGATATCCTTCAATCATTGCCTTGTGGCAATTTTGCAGATAGAAGTCCATGATAGAGAATTTGCCGGTCCACCGGTCATCCATGTAGCGCAGGATGGAAGGGGAGAGCACATGGATGCCGCTGAAAGCATATTCATTGTATCGTCCCGGTGTGTAGACAAACGTTTCCGGCTTGGTTTCTCCCGTTTTTCTGTTGATCCATCCTTGCAGACCGTTATTGTCATCGAACAGCAGATAACGGCTTGTGGAGCGTTCGCTCACGAGCAATGTCGCGTCACATCCTTTTTTCCGGTGATGCATGTAGAGAGCCTTCAGGTCCGTGTTCGACAGAATGTCGACATTGTGTACCAGAAAGGGTTCGTTCCCCTGAAAAAAGACGGATGCCTTTTTGATGCCTCCCCCCGTGTCAAGCAGTTGGCCGCGTTCATCGCTGATATGGATGGTTATGCCGAAGTTTCCGTTGGCATGAAGGAAGTCGATGATTTGCTGTCCGAAATGGTGAATGTTGATTACGGCTTCGGTGAAGCCGGATGCTTTCAGTTTCAGAATCACATGTTCAAGCATAGGATGTCCGCCCACACAGACCAAGGCTTTTGGCATATGGTCGGTGAGCGGTTTGAGCCGGGTTCCGAGTCCGGCGGCGAATATCATGGCTTTCATAACGATGCTTTCGATTCAAAGAATTTTTCTATGTGCTGCTCCCGATGGATGAGGCGGACATTGACATTGAATTTTTCATGCAGATGTTCTGCCACATGCTGTGCGGAATAGACCGAGCGGTGCTGTCCTCCCGTACATCCGAAGCAGACCGACAGGTGGGTGAATCCGCGTTCGATGAAGCGGTCGACGTGCGTGTCGACCAGTGCGTCCACATGGGAGAGGAACGCGGTAATTTCCCCGTCTTCCTCCAGAAAGCGGATGACTGGTCCGTCGAGTCCGGTCAGTGTCTTGTATTGTTCGTAACGTCCGGGGTTGTGTATCGCCCGGCAGTCGAACACGTAACCCCCTCCATTGCCGTTCGTGTCTTCGGGTATGCCTTTCCTGTATGAGAAACTCATGACCGTGACGGTCAGTTTTCTCTTGTTGCGTTCATAGGCAAAGCGGGGAAGTTCCGTCATGCGGCGCAGCGTTTCGCAGAGATAAGGATACTCGCTGAAGTCTGATTCCAGCAGTTTCCGGAGGTTTCCGATGGCGAACGGGACACTTTCTATGAAGTGTGATTTCTGTTCAAAGTAGCCCCTGAAGCCATAGGCTCCCAGCACCTGCAGTGTGCGGAACAGGACGAAATGCCGCAGACGGGCGGTGAACTCGTCTTTCCCGATAGCCTTGTATTTCTGGAGCGCGTCCAGATATTCGTCTGCCAGATGCTGCCGCACGCTGTCGGGAAAATTTGCCTTTGCCTGCCAGAGGAAAGAAGCCACGTCGTAATAGAAGGGTCCTTTCCTTCCTCCCTGGAAATCGATGAAAAATGGAGTGCCGTCCTTTATCATGACATTCCGGCTCTGGAAATCCCTGTACATGAACGTTTCTCCGGCCGCATCATTCAGCAGCGTGTCGCACATCCGTTCAAAGTCATCTTCGAGCGCGTTCTCCTCAAACTCCAGTCCGGTTGTCTTCAGAAAACAGTATTTGAAGTAGTTCAAGTCCCACAGAATACTCCGCCGGTTGAATGTCACGGGCGGATAGCACCGGCCGAAGTCCATACCCGCTCCTCCCTCAAACTGGAATCTGGGGAGCAGCCGGACGGTCCTTTCAAGCAGGTTCATCAGTTCCGTGTCCAGGGTTTCTTTCTGTCGCGTCTGCCGGATGAGCTGGAACAACTGGATGTCGCCCAGATCCTCCTGAAGATAATGGAGCCTGTCATCAGAGACGGCATAGACTTCCGGTACGGGCAGTCCCTTTTTCCTGAAATGTCCTGCCATATAGATGAATGCGGCATTTTCTTCCGGTGAGGTGCCGCTGACTCCCACGCAGGGGACCGTGCCTTTCAGCCGGTAGTATTTCCGGTTCGATCCGGCTCCCGGAAGTGCTTCCACCGTTTCGGGGAGTTTTCCCGTATATTTCAGATAAAGTTGTTTCAGCGTGTCTGTATTCATAAAAAAGGATGATTGGTGTCCAAAGATACAACATTCAGCTTGAATATACCTGTACGGGAAACACATATTTTTATGCTTTGCGGAAGCTGCATTCAAACAGACGGCTGTTCAGGTTCAGGCAGCCGCTTGTCTGGTCTCAAATAACCGCCTGTTTTGGGAAGGCTGGCGGATGCCGTTCGTCTCGTATTTGCTTTTTATTACATTGAGCTTGTAGCAAGGCAGTGATTTAAAAAAAAACAACAGACATTATTGCATCAATCCACCTTCAATAAAGAAAACGACTTCATTCAACCGTTGTTTATTGTTTTTTTCGTCTTTAAAAACCGCAGGAATATGTAACACGTTATCTTGAATCAGATTATCCATTAAATACCACATAACCTCATGATAAAGAATCACTATTGCAACTTTTTCATTATTTATATCATATTGAGCTGCTATATTGCTACAGTTATTTTTGAGCTCTGAAGAAATGGAGTTAACCAGTTTCTCTATAACTTGGTGAAAACAATCTTGCTGTTTTGTGATTATAGGAAATTGTATTTCTCCATCACTGTTTGTCAAGCCATAGGGAATCAGTTGTGATATGAGTTTTGGATTTTTTATTCTTCCATATCTGGATATTTCATCTGCACTGTTATTCATCGTGTTACTGCTTGGTGAGACTTCACTGTTGAGATAGGTCAATATTAAGTTCATGTCTCCGAAACCATTTGTTCCGAATTTAAGATCTTTGCGTGGTTCATATAAAATCCAGTAACAACCACTCCAACCTGCATGGTTGTTTATATCATCGAATAAAACCAGTCTAGTCCACATCCTACCATCCAAAAGATATGAGAACACTAAGGAAAGTGCATTATTCTCGAATCCCATATCTTTTATTGTCTGTACAAGAGAAACAAAATCATTCTTTGTTTTTGCATACATTGATTTTGCAATCTCCTTACTAATAATTCTTAACGAGTTGGTCTGTTCTTCGTCAAGAATAGGAATTGTGCATTTCCATTTTCCTTTGGTTCTGTCAATTAGTCCTCCTACTTCCAATAATAATAATTGGCTGTCAGAACACTTGACTCCCATCTCAAGAAGTTCATTTAGGGTGTGAGGCGTTCGTAGATTATACATTATTTCCCAATTATTGTCTGCAAGAACATAGTCTTCCGGCTGATGTCCACTTACAGCGACGAATTGCGTAGCTTCCCACTTCTCATAAGGTCGGACATTGGTCTGGGCTTGAATTCTTGCTAATGAGATTGATAGCAGAAAGATTGTTGAAACAGAAAGTTTGAATTTGTCCATCATAAGAAATTTAATTTATAGTTTAGTGTTTATTCGTTTTTTTAAAGTATTCTGTTCGTCTCTTATATTTTAGGGCTGCAAATATAATGAAAGAGCCATTCATGAGCGTTATGAACGATTCTTTTTTCTATGCATAACATTTCACGCAGGTAGGGAAACCATGCTGTGCAAGATGGTAGGTTAAACGCACTTTGCAGTTGCATTGTCTGCCTATCTCTGCCTATCTCTTTAAGTATCTTGTTGCAACTGCCTTTGTTCGGGACGGGGAAATGAACGTACTTCGCATAATTCACTCCTTTTTGGGTTACAGAATTAGTTCTTGGTGAGTTACCGACAGCTATGCAAATCGATGTATAATGCTGGAAATAGCCTATTAGCAAGAAATATACACTTGTTGCTGGAGTAACGAGGTGGTAACTGAACTTCTGCACTGTTTGACCTCGAAGTGGTTTTTCGTTGGCTCTGTCCCATAGAAGGAAAAAGCGTAACGAACGCTCTATCAGCTAATTCACTACGCTTTGCCTAAATTTACTTTTTCGCTATGTGTTTATTTTAGTTTCTCCCTGTATTGTGTGGGGGTCATGCCCGTTATCGCCCTGAAATGTCGGTTGAACGGGGTGATGGATTCGTATCCGCACACCGCACTGACCTGGGAGATGTTCATCGTGCCGGCAGAAAGGAGCTTGCAGGCATAGCCGATCCGCATTTCATGGATGAATTGGGTGAGGGTCTTTCCTGTGCTGGCTTTGAAATATCGGCAGAACGAGGCGGGCGACATGGCCGTGAACGACGCGACATCGGCCAGTCTGACTTCTTTTGTGTATCGCTTGCTGAGGTAAGTGATGATTTTTCCCAGTTTCTTGTCCGTGAAGGCCGACGCGTCGGGACTGTAGTTTGGGGACGCTATGGCCTGTTTTCCCCGCAGGGCCGAGAGCGACTGGAGCAGGGAGAGGATGTGGATGATTTGTGCCACGCCTTCCGTCCGGGGAATCTGTCTGACGGTTTCCGTTATTCTGTCCGTCAGCCTGAAACGGATGCCGCGTCGGGCTTCTTCCAGCAGATTGCGTATGGAATTGAACTGGATGTAGTGGGAGAAGGAATATTGCATGAAGTCTTTCTCGAACTGGATGATGATGCCTTTCACCCTGAACGCTTCATTTTCCGCGTCTTCCCGGAAGGTCTGCATGCAGTGGGGGAGGTTGGACCCGAACAATATCGCTTCGCCGCTGCCGTAGTCGGTGACATTGTCGCCGACAAGGCATTGCCCTCTGCCTTGTTCCACAAAGATGAGTTCGTATTCGCTGTGGAAATGCAGGGGGTAGGTGAAACGCGGATAGTTGAAGGTGCGTGCCTTGATGGGGTTTGTCCGCGTGATGTCCAGCTGTTCGTTCAATAATCTTTTCATGGTGCAAAAATACGCAAATCATTTGCAAATATCTGCACATTCCTGCATTTTGAATCCCGTTATTTTTGTGCAGTCAATTTAAAATACAGTACAATACAAAAAGATTATTGAAACTATGAACGAATTGTTTAGCATTGCCGGCAAGGTGGCGGTGATTACCGGTGCCGGAGGGGTGCTGGGCGGAAACATTGCCCGGCATTTTGTGCAGCAGGGAGCGAAAGTGGTGGCCATCGACATCCGTCAGGAACAACTTGACAAACGTGTGGCCGAGTTGAAACAGTATAGCGAAGATGTAATCGGCATTCTGGGCAATGTGCTTGACGTGGAAAGTCTGCAGAAAGTGGCGGACGAGATTGTGGAAAAATGGGGACGTATCGACATCCTGCTGAACATTGCAGGAGGGAACATGCCGGGAGCCACTTTGGACCCTGACCAGAATTTCTATGACATGGACATCGCTTGTTGGGAGAAGGTGACAAACTTGAATATGAACGGAACCGTTTATCCTTCGATGATTTTCGGCAAGGTAATGGCGCGTCAGAAGAGCGGTTGTATCGTGAACGTGTCTTCCATGGCTGCATACAGTGCGATTACACGTGTGCCGGGCTACTCGGCTGCAAAGACTGCCGTGGCGAACTTCACTCAGTGGCTGGCCAGTGAGATGGCACTGAAGTATGGCGATGGAATCCGCGTGAATGCCATCGCGCCGGGATTCTTTATCGGCGACCAGAACCGCCGCGTGCTCATCAATCCGGACGGCTCACTCACCGACCGCAGCCGGAAGGTGCTGGCAAAGACTCCCTTCAAGCGTTTCGGTGACATCAACGAACTGAACGGTGCGGTGCAATTCCTTTGCAGCGATGCGGCAAGTTTCGTGACCGGTGCCATGTTGCCGATTGACGGCGGATTCAGTGCATTCAGTGGTGTGTAATTTAAAATAAAGGAGAGATACATTATGATGGAAAAAACATGGCGTTGGTTCGGCAAGAAAGACAAGATAACGCTTCCGATGCTCCGTCAGATAGGAGTGGAAGGAATCGTCACGGCCTTGCATGATGTGCCGAACGGTGAAATCTGGACAGAAGAGGCAATCAATGATCTGAAATCGTACATCGAGTCGTATGGACTCCGTTGGTCGGTGGTGGAAAGTCTTCCCGTGTGTGAAGCAATCAAGTATGCTGGTCCCGAACGTGAACAATTGATTGAGAACTATAAGGTGAGTCTCGCCAATCTGGGCAAATGCGGCATAAAGACGGTTTGCTACAATTTCATGCCGGTCATCGACTGGGTGCGCACCGACTTGGCTCATCCTTGGGCGGACGGAAGTACGTCGCTTTATTACGACCGCATCCGTTTCGCTTATTTTGACACGAGGATTCTCCAGCGTGCAGGAGCTGAGGCAGACTATACGGAAGAAGAGCTCCGCAAGGTGGCCGAACTCGACAAAGTGATAACGGAGGCTGAAAAAGACGAACTGATTGATTCAATCATTGTCAAGACACAGGGATTCGTGAACGGCAACATCAAGGAAGGGGACAAGAATCCGGTTGCCATATTCAAGCGTCTGTTGGCTTTGTATGACGGCATAGACCGCGATACGCTGCGCGAAAACATGCGCTATTTCCTGGCAGCAATCATGCCGGTGTGCGAAGAGTACGGAGTGAACATGTGCGTGCACCCCGATGACCCTCCTTTCCAGATTCTCGGTCTCCCGCGTATCGTGACCAATGAGGAAGATATCGCGTGGTTCCTGAATGCGGTTGACAATCCGCATAATGGTCTGACATTCTGTGCCGGGTCGTTGAGCGCGGGCGAACACAACGACACTCGCGAATTGGCGCGCAAGTTTGCCAAGCGTACACATTTCGTGCATCTGCGGAGCACTGCGGCTATGCCGGGAGGGAACTTCATCGAAAGCTCTCACCTGCAGGGACGCGGACATCTGATTGATCTGATCCGCATTTTCGAGACGGAAAAGCCGGGACTCCCCATGCGCGTGGACCATGGCCGTACGATGCTGGGCGATGAGGACAAAGGTTACAATCCGGGCTATTCTTTCCACGGACGTATGCTGGCTCTCGCTCAGGTGGAGGGTATGATGGCCGTGATAGATGATGAACTGAAAAAGTGAAGAATCTTTGAAGATGAAGAGTGAAGAGGGATTCTTTATCCTTCACTCTTCATCTTTTCTTTTAAATATTGTCCTGTATAGGAGGCGGCGCATTCGGCCACTTCTTCCGGTGTGCCGGTCACGACCAGATTTCCGCCCATCTCACCACCTTCAGGACCGAGATCGATGATGTAGTCCGCGCATTTGATGACATCCATGTTGTGTTCGATGATGACGATCGTATGTCCGCGGCTGATGAGCGCGTCGAACACATGAAGAAGTTTCTTTATGTCATGGAAATGCAGTCCTGTAGTCGGTTCATCGAATACGAAGATGGTCGGCTGGGCCTTTTCGATGCTCAGGAAATAGGCCAGTTTCACACGCTGGTTTTCACCTCCCGACAGAGTGGAGGATGATTGTCCCAGTTTGATATAACCCAATCCTACGTCTTGCAGCGGCTGCAGTTTCTTCACGATTTTCTTCTGGTTATGCTCCGTAAAGAATTCAACGGCCTGGTTGACGGTCATTTCCAGTATGTCGTAGATGTTCTTGCCCTCGAACTTCACTTCCAGTGTCTCTTTCTTGAAACGCTTCCCATGGCATGATTCGCATTCCAGTACAAGGTCGGCCATGAACTGCATTTCTACGGTCACCGTACCTTCTCCCTTGCATTCCTCACAGCGTCCGCCTTCTGTGTTGAATGAGAAATAACCGGCTGTATAGCCCATTTGCTTTGACAATGGCTGGTCGGCGAACAGCTTGCGTATCTCATCGTATGCCTTGATGTAGGTGACGGGGTTGCTTCGTGAAGACTTTCCTATCGGGTTCTGGTCGACGAACTCGATGTCGCTTATCTGACTGATGTCACCTTCCAGTGAAATGAATTCACCGGGACGGTCGGCTGTCTCGCTGAATTCTCGCTTCAGTGCCTTGTAGAATATGTCACGCACCAATGTGCTTTTTCCTGAACCGCTCACTCCGGTCACCACAGTCATTACATTGAGAGGGAAACGTACGTTGATTCCTTTCAGGTTGTTTTCCCTCGCCCCTGTGATTCCGATGTAGTTGTTCCATGAACGGTGCGTCTTGGGACGTTCGATGGTTTCTTCTCCAAGCAGATACTTCACCGTATAGCTGTCGCTTCCCGGTTTGAGGTCTTTCATGTCTCCTTGGTAGACAATCTCTCCTCCCAGCCGTCCGGCATTTGGGCCGATGTCGATGATATAGTCGGCCGCACGGATGATTTCTTCATTATGTTCCACCACGACCACTGTATTTCCGAGTTGTTGGAGCTGTCGCAAGACTTTTATCAGCCGTGTCGTGTCGCGGCTATGGAGGCCGATGCTCGGTTCGTCGAGAATGTAGAGTGACCCCACCAGACTGCTGCCTAGCGAAGTGGCCAGATTGATGCGCTGACTTTCTCCACCCGATAAAGTGTTGCTCATGCGGTTGAGCGTGAGATAGCCCAGGCCTACATCGTCAAGGAAAGTCAGGCGGCTGTTGATTTCATTCAGAAGTCGTTTGGAGACCATGCGGTCGTGTTCGTCCAGACGGAGAGTACGGAAAAACTCTTTCAGCTGATAAACGGGCATTTCCACCAGTTCAGAGATATTTTTCCCTCCTATCCGCACATAGTTGGCCTCTTTTTTCAGTCGGCTTCCGTGGCAAGTGGGACAAAGGGTCTTGCCTCTGTATCTTGCCAGCATCACTCGATATTGGATTTTATATTGGTTCTCTTCGAGCATCTTGAAGAAGGAATCTATGCAGGCCTTGTCGCGCGGACCATGCCAGAGATAGTCCTTCTGTTCCTGTGTCAGTTCGTAATAGGGAGTGAAGATGGGGAAGTCGTGTGCGGGAGCTTCCCGGAGGAACTCGTTGAGCCATTCGCCCATTTTCTCTCCTCGCCAACAGATTACAGCTCCGTCATATACACTCAATGCCCGGTTCGGTATGACAAGATGTTCGTCTATTCCGATAATCTTTCCGAAGCCCTCACAGGTGGGGCACGCTCCGATGGGAGAGTTGAATGAGAACATCTGGTCGCTCGGTTCTTCGAATTTCATTCCGTCCGCCTCGAATTTGGTGCTGAACGAATGGAGTTCCGTTGTCCCGTCGGGCAGATAGAAGCGCAGCAGACAGGTTCCGTCGCCTTCGTACATAGCCGTTTCCGCCGAGTCGGTCAGGCGGCTGACCGCATCCTTGCTGTCATCACAGCTCATTCGGTCGACCAGCAGATAGACGGTGTCCTTTTCATTATAGGCATAGTCTTCGATACGTGTCATTTCCCCGTTCACTTCCAGACGGGTGAATCCCTGTTTCATGTCCATGTCGAGCTGCTCGGGAAATGAACGTCCGTCGCGCGGAAGTATGGGAGTGAGCACCGTGTAGCGCATTCCTTTCGGGTGGGCCAGCATGCAGTTCACAATGTCCTCCGGGCTGTCCTTTTTCACCAGTCTGCCGCTTACGGGCGAATAGGTTTTTCCTATGCGCGCGAAGAGAAGACGGAGATATTCATAGATTTCGGTCGAGGTGCCTACGGTAGAGCGCGGGTTGCGGCTGATGACCTTCTGTTCGATGGCGATGGCAGGTGGAATCCCCTTGATGAAGTCGCATTCCGGTTTGCTCATTCTTCCCAGAAACTGACGGGCATATGCGGAAAGACTCTCCACATAACGCCGTTGTCCTTCTGCATAGAGCGTGTCGAAAGCCAGCGATGACTTGCCGGAACCCGACAGACCTGTGATGACGACCAGTCTGTCGCGCGGAATGTTTACGTCGATGTTCTTCAGGTTGTTTACCTTTGCTCCCTTGACTGATATGTAGCTGCTTTCCGACATGTCTTTTCCCTTTCTTGGTTGAATGTGCAAAGATAACCACTTTTTTTAGAATCTTCTGTATTTTGGTTATCTTTGCGAACCGCTAGTCTTCATGTGGAGTGAGGAAAGTGCAGGAATGTGTGTGATATAAGAAATGAACAAACTTTAGCCGTTTAATAGAAAATGAAACTAAGAAACTTGTTGGCCGCGATGATGCTTGTATGTGGCTTTTTCGTGGCATATGCTCAGGGACAATATCCGAAACGTGAGTTCCGTGGAGCATGGATTCAGTGTGTGAACGGGCAGTTCCAGGGAATGCCGGCGGAGCAGATGAAAAAGACGCTTGCGGCCCAGCTTGACAATCTGAAGGGGGCGGGCATCAACGCCATCATCTTTCAGGTGAGGGCGGAAGCCGACGCTCTGTATAAATCTCCTTATGAACCCTGGAGCCGTTTCCTTACCGGTGTGCAGGGAAAGGCACCTTCGCCCATGTGGGACCCTTTGCAGTTTATGGTGGAGGAATGCCACAGGCGTGACATGGAGATTCATGCCTGGATAAATCCTTATAGAGCCAAGACAAAGGGAACGGCCGCGCTTTCGCCCATGCACCCTTACAACGCGCATCCCGAATGGTTCGTGGAATATGGCGGACAGTTGTACTTCGACCCCGGACTGCCCGAATCGCGCAAGTATATCTGCAAGATTGTACGTGACATTGTAAGCCGTTATGACATTGATGCCATCCATATGGACGACTATTTCTATCCTTATCCGAATCCGGGTGAGAAGTTTCCTGACGATTCCAGTTTTGCGGCCTATGGAAGGGGATTCACTGACCGTGGCGACTGGAGACGTGACAATGTGAACGTACTGATAAAGGAGATACACGAAACCGTGCGTGAGACAAAGCCGTGGGTGAAGTTCGGTGTGTCGCCTTTCGGCATCTACCGGAACAAGAAGAGCAGTCCCAACGGAAGCGAGACGAACGGACTCCAGAACTATGACGATTTGTATGCCGATGTGCTTTTGTGGGTGAACAACGGATGGGTGGACTACAATATTCCGCAGATTTATTGGGAAATGGGACATCCCGCCGCCGATTATGAGACTTTGATACGCTGGTGGGCGAAGAATGCGGCTGCGCGTCCTCTCTATATCGGGCAGGACGTGATGCGGACGGTGACGAAGCCCGATCTGGTGGACCCCACGCAGAACCAGATTGTCGCCAAATTCAGGCTCCAGCGTTCTTTGCCTTCGGTGCAGGGGAGCTGTCTGTGGTATGCCGCTGCTGTGGCAGAGAACAAAGGAAACTATCGGGATATGTTGGCGAATAAATATCATGTGTTTCCTGCCTTGTGGCCTGATTCTCCTTTCATATACGACAAGGCACCCAAGAAGGTGCGCAAGGTGAAGGCCGTGTGGACGGAAGACGGATATATCCTTTTCTGGACTGCGCCGAAGGCGAAGACCGTGATGGATGAGGCGAAACATTACGTCGTCTATCGTTTCCTCCGTAAGGAAAAAGTGAACTTGGATGACCCTTCACGCATTGTGGCCATCACACACAATGAGTTCTACAAGCTTCCTTATAAGGACGGAAAGACAAAGTATCGCTATGTGGTGACGGCACTCGACCGACTGCATAACGAATCGAAGCCGGTGTCGAAGAAGTTGAAGCTCTGAGAGGCTTCTGTCGCGCGGAAAGAAATACCCTGTTATCCGAGGGAAAGCAGCCCGTTGTTCTGAATGGAATGACGGGCTATTTTTTTTTCGTTTTCTGAAAAATATATGAAAGGTTGTTTTTGTTTATTTGTATAAATTTTATTTATAAACACCGAAAGTGTTTGTTTTTCTAGAATTTATTCATAGTTTTGTAGTGAAGAAGTAAATGGAAAAGGAGTTTCCGCACGAAAAGCGGAGACAAGTTCCCGTTCTTTTCTTTTCTGAGATTGAAGCAATGTCGGCATCACGGGAACTGGCCATAAATTAAAAATTTTGAGACTATGAAAAAGTTATTGTTGACACTCGTTTTGGGAATGGTTGCCGTATTCGGCTTTTCTCAGGTAAGATGGGATGTGAAGTTTGGCATGAACTTCAGTAACATGACCAAGTTGGATGAGACGAAAGCACTGCCGGGTTTCACAATGGGAGTGGGCGCTGACTATGCATTCACAGAAAACTGGGCTTTCCAGCCGGGAATCATGATTACTTCTAAGGGTTACAAAATGAAATACGGTGATGAAAAAGCAACGGCAAGACCCATTTATTTGGATATTCCTATCTTGGCAGCTTATAAGTTCAATATCACCGACAACACGAAGT
The DNA here is from genome assembly GCA_944320815.1 of uncultured Phocaeicola sp. GTDB lineage: Bacteria > Bacteroidota > Bacteroidia > Bacteroidales > Bacteroidaceae > Phocaeicola. Next base: position 38,688 of record CALUIZ010000015.1, read on the forward strand.
TTGTGATTAATGCAGGTCCGTATTTGGCTTTTGGTCTCGGAGGTAAGTTTAAGGAGCATTGGGATAATGGAGATGATTGGAAAATCTTCGATGATAAAGGTGAAAACTGCAAACGTTTTGACCTCGGTCTCCAATGGGGATTGGGTGTTGAGCTTGGCGAACATTATTTGGTGAACTTCACAGCTCAGCATGGCTTCATCAAGCCGTTTGATGGTGATGTGTATAATGATAAAGGCGATGAGATTTCTCCCAAGAACATCAACTTCGCAATCGGTGTAGGCTACAGATTCTAAACGAACAGCTCATAATTCCAATAATAAAGAAGGCGCGTCAGTGGAAAACGGACGCGCCTTTCCTGTTTTTATTTTATATTGTCTCGAATTTTACCAAGATAGGCGCGCATGCCTTCTGCGTCCTTCCGGCTGATGATGTCAAGCAGCTCGTTCAGTTCTGTGCGTATGCCCTCCACCTGTGCCGGAGTGCGCGGGTTGAAAAGGATCTCCTGAAGCAGATAATCGTCTTCGTTGAGCACCCCCCTTGCGATGGCCATGTGCCGTTTGAATGTGGTTCCCGGAGCGTCTTGGTGTTTCATTACGGCCGCAAACACGAATGTGGAAACGAACGGGATGGAGAGCGAGTAGGCTACAGTCTCGTCGTGTTCCTCGAAGGTGTATTCAAAGATGTTCAGTCCGAGCCGCTGGTAGAGGTCCTTGAAGAAAATCCGTCCCAGATGGTCGCCTTCCTTGATGATGATGGCATTCTCTTCGCTCAGCTTGTCGAGGCTGGCGAAAGTTGGACCGAACATAGGATGAGTGGACACATACCTGAATCCGCAGCCTTCATAGAATTCTTTCAATCCTGTCTTTACGGAAGCGATGTCGCTTATGATGCAGTCTTTCGGCAACACCGGAAGCACCTGCTTGAAAGCGTCAAGTGTATATTTCACGGTAGCCGCATTGATGACCAGTTCCGGTCTGAACTCTTCTATTTCTTCTGTTTTTGTGAACCGGAAACAGTTGTACATGAACCTCAGCCGTTGCGGATTGACATCATACACAGCCACTTCGTGTTCAAAACTCAGCACATCGCTGAAAAAGGAGCCCATCTTCCCGGCTCCCAATATTTGTATTCTCATTGTCGTTATGTTTTGTGTGATGGTTGTGTACTTTTTCTTTCGGCCACCCGAAAGAAAAAGATACCAAAAAGAAAGGGTGCCGTCTGCACTTCCAAAGCTACTGCGGGAGCATTTCGGACTAAAGTTCGGGAAACTCGCTTCGCTCAAACAGCCCGAACTTTTTAACGTCCGAAACACCCCCTCCGCTTCACGCTTTTCCAGTGAGGACGGACGCATCAGCACAATAAATTGTTCGAGCCTCAGCGAAGGAGCGTAAAGCGGAGAAGATGATTTTTGCGTTAAAAAGTGCAGGCTGTTTGAGCCGAAAGGCGAGTTTCCTGCACTTTAGCAAAAATTATCTTCGGAGTAGCTCCGGAGGTGTAGCTCTTGATTTTTTTTCTTTTGGTATCTTTTCTTTTTGCATCAAGGCAAAAAGAAAAGTACACACGTCACTTGTTGATGATTTCCATTTGCTGCCGTACGCTTTCTTCATGAATTAGCTCGAACACCTGTTTGATGAAATCTGCGTCCATGCCGCAAAGCGAGCCTTGTGCGCCACGCTTGTCGAGAATCTCGTTGTAGCGTCCGGTCTGCAGAATTGTCATGTTGTGCTCTTTCTTGAATGTTCCGATTTCGCGGCACACACGCATACGTTTGGCAAGAATGTCCATCAGTTCGTTGTCGCATTCGTCAATCTGCCGGCGCAGGTCGTTCAGGTTTTCCGTACTCTGGTGTTCAGAACGGATGACCAGCAGGTTCAAGATATAATCGAGCACGTCCGGAGTAATCTGTTGGGAAGCGTCGCTCCATGCGGAGTCCGGGTTACAGTGCGATTCCACAATCAGTCCGTCGAAGCCCAGGTCCATAGCTTGCTGGCAAAGCGGAGCGACCAGCTCTCGTTTTCCTCCGATGTGGCTCGGGTCACAGAGAATCGGCAGACTGGGGATGCGTCGGCGAAGTTCGATAGGAATATGCCATTGCGGAAGGTTGCGGTAGATTTTCTTGTCGTAGGAAGAGAATCCGCGGTGGATGACTCCGATACGCTTCAGCCCTGCATTGTTGATGCGTTCGAGCGCACCAATCCACAGCTCCAGATCCGGGTTCACCGGGTTCTTGACGAGTACCGGTACATCCACACCCTTCAGTGCGTCCGCGATTTCCTGCACGGCAAACGGATTGGCTGTGGTGCGTGCTCCAATCCAGAGGATGTCGATTCCAGCCTTCAGACATTCGTACACATGTTTGGCTGTAGCCACTTCGGTTGCCACGTACATGCCGGTTTCTTTTTTCACCTCCTTCAGCCAGGGGAGTCCGTCCACGCCGATGCCTTCAAATCCTCCCGGTTTTGTGCGTGGCTTCCATATGCCTGCACGGAAAATTTTGATTCCTTTGTCAGCCAGTTGTTTGGCCGTAGACATCACCTGTTCTTCTGTTTCAGCACTGCAGGGGCCTGCAATGACCAGAGGCCGTTCTTTTGATACGCCTTCCAGTTCGATGGGTTGCAATTCGAGTTCCATATCTTTTGATTTTTAATTATTTGAATACAGTCTTGATACGCTCCAAAGCTTCAGTCAGTTTGTCTTCCTTGGCGCAGAGCGAGATGCGGATATACCTTTTTCCGTTGCTCCCGAAGATAAATCCCGGTGTGATGAACACGCGGGCTTCGTGCAGCACCTTTTCGGTCAATTCTTCTACATCGCCATATGTATCGGGGATGCGTCCCCAAAGGAACATGCCCACTTGTTCAGGATCGAACGTACATCTTAGTGTCCGCATGATTTCTTCTGCCAGTTTCCTGCGTCTGCCGTAGACATTCACATTGGCCTCTTCATGCCATTCCGCGCTGTTCCGGTATGCCTGCGCCGCAGCCAGTTGGATAGGTCGGAAAGTGCCAGAGTCGATGTTGCTCTTGATTTTTACAATCCATTGGATGAATTCTGCGTTGGTTACCGCCATCGCCACACGCCATCCCGGCATGTTATGGCTCTTGCTCATCGAATTGAATTCGATGCAGCATTCTTTCGCTCCGGGCACGTTCAATATGCTGAGAGGCTTGCGGTTCAAGATAAAACTGTACGGATTGTCGTTCACGATGACGATGTTGTGCCGGCGTGCGAAGTCGACCAGTCTTTCGTATAGCTCCATCGTTGCGTTGGCTCCTGTAGGCATGTTCGGATAGTTGGTCCACATCAGTTTGACGCGGCTCAGGTCCATCTTTTCAAGCTGGTTGAAGTCCGGCTGCCAGTGGTTGTCTTCCCGCAGGTCGTAATTGACAATCTCGCTTCCGAGAATCTTGTTGAGCGAAGTGTAGGTAGGGTATCCCGGATTCGGGACCAGCACCTGGTCACCTACGTTTACGAAAGCCAGTGTGACGTGCAGAATGCCTTCTTTTGAGCCGATGAGCGGCTGGATTTCCGTGTTCGGGTCAAGATCCACGTTGTACCAACGCTTGTACCATTCTGACATAGCCCGGCGCAGTTCCGGTATTCCCACCGTAGGCTGGTAGCCGTGCGCATCGGGCTTTTTCGCGTTTTCGCACAGCACCTTTATTGTTTCTTCTGAGGGTGGCATGTCGGGACTTCCTATTCCGAGACTGATGATATCCTTTCCTTCCGCATTCATGCGGGCCACTTCCTTCAGCTTGCGGCTGAAATAATATTCGCTTACGTTGGCCAGCCGGTCTGCCGGCACAATCCTATATGGTTGATTCTCCTTCTGCATATTCTCCTAATATTTTGAGTGATTTGGTCAATGGTGTTACTGCATCGATGGATTGTTTGTATCTCAGATAATCATCGAACATTACATCCACGTAGAACATATATTCCCATTCGCGCCCGATGATGGGGAGCGACTGGATTTTGGTCAGGTTGATGTGATAGAACGAAAAGATTGACAATACCTGCGAAAGACTTCCTTCGCTGTGCGGTGTGTAGAACACGATGCTTGCCTTGTTGATTTTTGAGCGGTCTTTCATCTCATCAGCCGTCCAGGGGTCGCATACGGCGAGAAACCGGGTGAAATTGTGCTTGTTTGTTTCGATTCCTTCCTGCAGGATTTTCATTCCGTAAAGCTCCGCAGCATATTTCGAGCAGATGGCTGCATGTCCTTTCAACGCTTTTTCCTTGATGTCGCGTGCGCTGGCGGCAGTATCTTCCGTTTCCACGACCTTCAGTTGAGGGTGGTGCTGGAGGAAATCGCGGCATTGTGCGAGAGCTACGGGATGGGAGTTGACCTCAGTCAGCGTTCCCCAGTCTTCTCCCGGCAGACACATGATGCTGTGGCTGATGCGGAGCTTGTGCTCCCCTATGATTGTGGCGCCGCTTTCCCGAAGCAGTTCGTAGTTGTGGAGCAGACTTCCCGCAATGGTGTTTTCTATGGCTATCATTCCAAGTATGCTGCTGTCCTGTTTCATGTTTCTGAACACTTCTTCGAATGTGTTGCAGCATACAAGTTCGATTTCTTCGTCCTTGAAATACTTGTGGGCGGCAATGTCGTGATACGAACCCACGATTCCTTGTATCGCTATTTTTTTCATTTTGTTATGTTTGCTTTTGTCTAAAAAAAAATCCCGTCTTCATCTTGAAGCGGGATTCCGTTATGTTCATTCGTTTTTCGGTTTATCAGTCTTTTAACGCATGCATGCAAACTCCCGCTTCACTTCATTGCTAAAGTAAAAGTAATAAAAGAAAAAGAAGAAGTATGCAGCAAATGTTTTCATACGTTTCTGTTTTTTATTTTTGTTATTTTGTTGTCATATCGTTTGCAAATGTAATACTTTTCTTGAAAAAACAAGCAAATCCCTGATTTTTTCTTTCCCTTTACCCGAAAATTTCTCTCAGTTCTTTATTGCTGAGTTTCCCTATCCAGTTTTCCCCGCTTGCTATGGTCATATCGGCAAGATGCTTTTTTTGCCGGAGCATGTCGTTGATACGTTCTTCAAAAGTGTCTTTAGTGATGAAACGGTGTACCATGACATTCTTCTGCTGGCCGATACGGTAGGCGCGGTCGGTGGCTTGCGCCTCGACGGCGGGATTCCACCACAAGTCATAGTGGATGACGTGGGAGGCGGCTGTGAGGTTCAGTCCCGTTCCGGCCGCCTTGAGCGAGAGGACGAATACCTTGTCCGTGCGGTTGTTCTGGAAACGTTCTACCATGTTCTGACGTTCCTTGACGCTGCATCCTCCATGATAAAACAAAGGACGGGTGCCGATACGTTCTTCAATGAAGCGTACAAGCATGTCTCCCATTTCGCGGAACTGAGTGAACACCAGCACTTTCTCACCGTTTCCCAGAATGCTCTCAACCCGGTCGGCCAGCATTTCCGCTTTTCCGGAGAGCTCAATGCGCTGGTCTCCGTTCTTCAGGAACTGGGCCGGATGGTTGCATATCTGTTTGAGAGCGAGAATCATTTGCAGGATGAGGCCCTGACGCTTGAACAGCGATTCGTGGTCGGTGGTGACGATGCCTTCAATTTCAGCCATGGCAGCTTCCAGTGTCTTGTTATAGAGGGCCGCCTGTTCTGTCTTGAGTGAGGCGTAATCGTCCAGTTCTATCTTGTCGGGCAGGTCGGAGATGATGTTCTTGTCGGTTTTCATGCGGCGCATCATGAAAGGAGCGGTTATTTTCCGGAAGCGTGTCGCGCAAGATTCATCGTTGTATAACTGTATGGGCGTGGCGAAGTTTTCCCTGAATGATTTCAGTGTGCCGAGATAGCCTTTGTTGGCATATTCCATGATGCTCCAGAATTCGGTAAGACGGTTCTCTACCGGGGTTCCGCTGAATGCGATGTGTGTCGTGGCAGGGATGCTCCGCACTGCTTTGCTCTGCGCTGTTTCTTGATTCTTGATGTTCTGCGCTTCGTCGATGAACATGAGTGCCCATTTCTGTCTTTTCAGTTTGAGATGGTCCGAGCGAAGCACTCCGTATGTGGTGAGCAGGATGTCGGAGTTGAACTGTTTCAGGTCGCGGTTAAAGCCATGGTAGACAAATGTAGTAAGTGACGGAGCGAAGCGGGTTATTTCCGCCTGCCAGTTGGTGAGCAGTCCGGTAGGCACGACGATGAGTATCCGGCTTCTTTCTAGTGCCCCTTCCTCTTTCAGCTTCAGCATCAAGGTGATGGACTGCAGTGTCTTTCCCAGTCCCATGTCATCAGCGAGGACAGACCCGAAGCCTATCCGCATGTTGCGGTACATCCACGAATAGCCGCGTTCCTGGTATGGACGGAGAGTGGCATGCAGTCCGGACGGGAGAGGGACGGTCTCCTGGCGGGTCAGTTCTCTGATCAGTTCGCGTACCTCATCGGACAGGGTTATCGGAGCAGAATCGTATTCTTCAGTCAATGCAGCCTGAAGCAGTTGTGCGGGTGTGAGCCGTTCTGTCTTCATGAAGGCATCGTGAAGTTTCTGTATCGTTTCCGCGTCGGTATAGATATAGCTTTGCTTGAATTTGATCAGGGAGCCGGCTTCCGCCTGCAGTTTCATGAATTCGTCTGCGGAGACAATTTCTTTGCCCAACGCCACTTTCCAGTCGAATGCGAAAAGGTCGGCCATACTGAGGAATCCTTTTCCCGGATTGGATTTGCATGCCAGACTGAGTGTGGCTTTCGGATGGATGAGATTCTGCAGTGCCTTGGGCATGAATACCTTGATGTCGAGCATGCGGACAGCAGGGATAATCTGCGTGAGGAAAGGGATGAAGGTCTGCTCGGTGTAGTGTACTGGTTTTTTCCCTCTTTCGTTGATATATTTCCCCACTTCTTTTATCATACTGGAAATGAGAGTGAAGCACCGCAGGATGCGGAAACGTTCACGGGCATAGTCTGGTGAATCCAGCACTTCGGAAAGTGCGGTGATGCTCGGGCGGTCCGTCCGTTTATCTTCCACCCCGATGTGCAGGTCAAAACCTCCGCCCTTACTCTCCTCAATACTGAATACGGGACGATAGTCTGAGGTTGCCAGTGTATATGATGCCGTCCATGCCTTGATTCCGCCAGGCATCTCTTTTTCTCCGACATCGTTGAAAGGTATGCGGACACTCTTGAAAAAGAAAGACACCAGTGGTTTGTTCGTGTCGCTTCCTGACAGATGGAACATAAGCAGTCCGAGAAAATATGAGACCAGCCATTCCCCCTGGTGAAGAATCGCTTTCCCGGCAGAACGGGATGTAAGCTGGACTTTGACAAGCGCATCGGGAAGAATCTCTTCGAGTGCGTCCATCAGCGTATGTACCTGATTGTCCGTATAGGCAGGAATCCACCGGATAATGTATTTCTTGTCCGAGAGGTGGAGAATCTGGGGTGCTACGGCACCTTTGGCCAGGAGGTGTAGGGCACAGCACATCCCCTGATAGAGGGCGATGACCGACGGTCGGTAGTCGGGAAGAAAGTCCGGACTGATGTGTGCCAGCGCACAGGGGAGCATGAGTGAGTTGTATTGTTCTGGGTCAAGAGATGCTTTCCGGGTGGTATGCTCCACTTTCCATTCTTGCGTGCAGTTGAAAATCAGTCCGAATTCATCGTCCGTATCAATGTCTTTCACTTCTTCACTGCAGGAAGGAAACAGATTCTCCATCTCCACCTTATGTGCAAAAAAACGTTGGACATTCTTTTTTATCCGGCGCATTTCTGCGGCATATGTTTCCTTGAAATTGCTTGCCGGAGAGAATGGCGGGTTGTCCGGCAGAAGCATCAGCATCGCTTCCGAACGGTCGTCCAATCTTGAAAAGTCCACCCGCCGGAATGTCGGAGCGTCGGTCGAGACTTTCCCGGCAGTCTTCAGTTGCACCACATCTCTGATGTCGGGAACTTCAGTCTCTTCCTCCATACCGTTCATGATGATTCCCCTTTTCTCCAGTTCTTCCGGCAAGTCAATGCCGTGCATTCGGAACACGATGAAAGGATTGTTGTCTATTTCCCTGCTGAACATATAGACCACTGCGGCGAGATGTTTGCACGGAACCGCCCAGTCGGGACAGTTGCACGTCATCTTGAGGTCGCTCCACCGTTCGGGGAATATCTTCAGTCCGCACGAGCGTGCTATGTCCATGATTTCAGGAGCAAGCTTCCGGTTGAGCAGGTCTGAGATCAGTCCCGGACGTCCCGAAAGTTTGTCGATGAACTGTTCCGTCTGCTTCCTAGAAAATGGCGGAACGGTGATGCTTACCTTGTAGGGTGTCGGACGGCTTCCCGCCACGCGTGCGGTAATGACATTCCCCTCCAGCTTGATGTCCCTCACATATCCGTTGCGTGCATATGAAGCACCTCGCGGGATGCGGTTCTCATAGTCTATATGCGTGAGCGAGCGCAACCATTCGTTGCCCCACCAGGTGTTTCCGAAACGCGTGGCCATAAATGATGAGTTGGAAGAATTAGACTTATGTGTTTGAATTTCTTTTTTAGTATATCCCCGTCTGCAGTCCGTTTTTCCCGAAATTGCTGAAGTTTCCTGAAATCAGTTCCTCTTTTTCCGGGGCGATCTCGATGGCCTTCTTCATGTCATCTGCAGCTCCTTCCTTGTTGCCGTTGAGCAGACGGACACGTCCTCTTTCCTGATAGAATGCGGCTTTGTCGGGCATCAGGTCGATGGCTTCCGTATAAAGGCTTTCCGCTTCTTCCAGTTTCTTTTCCTTACAAAGCATTCCGCCTTTCAGAAGATAGGCTGTTTCATTGAAAGGGTTCATTTCCATCACCTTGTCGAAACATCCGGTGGCTTCTTCCGTGTGTCCGGCAACCGCTTCTATCTTTCCTTTCAGGAGCAGGGCTTCCTCGTCATCAGGATTTTGCGAAAGGATACGGTTGAGGTCATCCAACGCTTCATTGGGCTGACGCATGTCCCACAGCACTTCGGCCCGTAGCTGGTAAGCCTGTGCGAAAGTCTCGTCCGCTGCGATGGCTTTTGTCAGCATTACGATGGCGTTCAGGTCGTTCTTTACACCTCTGGCGGCCTTTGCGGCCAGAAAATAAGCCTGCGGATTCTGCTCGTCAAGTGCAATCGCTTTCTGGCATGCGGTGTCCATCCCTTCATAATCCTCCTGCATGTAGCAGACACTTGCCAGTGAGAGCAGTGCGTGGATGTCTGCCGGTTCCTTTTCCGTCAGGCGGTCCAGAGTGATGCGTGCGTCGTCTGTACGTCCGGCCTGCAGGTATGCCGAAGCAAGAAGTCCCAGTGTTTCCGGCTCATCGTTCAGCGCGACGGCTTCTTCAAAGCATTTGATGGCATAAGGAAGTTTGCCCATGTTGCGTGCACGTATCCCGTCGTATTTGAGTATGTCGAAATTTCTTTGGTTCTGTTTTTCCTGCGGACTCTGTTGCTTGTCGTCCGGTTTCTTTTCTCCGAATAATGCTGATAATAAACCCATAATAAGTTGATTTAAATGTTTTTCAAACGCAAAGATAGCCAGAAAGAAGAAAGAAATTCGTATGTTTGCGGAACATTTTTAAAGAAACGAGTGGACATTATGAAGAAGTTTTTGATTTTAGTGGCGGGGCTGTTTGCCTGCCATACGATTCAGGCTCAATATTTCTGTACGGCGGAAGGAACCAGACTGCATTATGTGAATTATGATGAGGCCGGACAAAGCGTGTCGGACGAGGAGATTGTGGTGCGGAATGTGGAAAAGGAAGACAATGTGCTGAAGGCCAGTTATTATGACAAGATTGTGACGACAAAGGCCAAGAACAACACCAGTTATACCTTATATAACTGGACATATGACGGGGCGGTCACAACGTGTACAGAGGATTTGATGTATGGCCCGTACATCGATTCGGATTCCGACCCGGCGCGTTATGACACGACCGCACGTCTGGAGTGGCTGGAGAAGTTGAAGTTCAAGGGCGATAATTCATTTGCCATAAAGGATGGGGCGAAGGCCGGAGAGAATCTTCCGGACCGGAAGTTCCAGTGGATTCGCAACATGCTCAAGAACGATGTGAGCATTTCCGGGGTTTCCTATATGGGGACGGAGCTGGTGAACACAAGGGCCGGGAAGTTTGACTGTGTGAAAATTTCATACCTGAAGCGGACTAAAGTCATTCTGAAGACCACAACTCTCCGGGTGAACGAATGGTATGCTGAAGGAGTGGGGCTCGTGAAGTCTGAATCGTTCAATATGGATGGAGAGCAGGAAGGGAAGACCCTGCTGGTGAAAGTGGAAAAGAAATAGTGCGCATTGCGGATATCCGCAAGCATGTCATAATCCATAAAGACCGGACAGATGCATGAAATTCACGGTTCTGTTTTCTCGTGCTTTCATGTATCTGTCCGGTCTTTTTATGAATGTTTCTGTCAGATGATTTCGATGCCTTGTTCCTTGCAGAGCTGCAGGCTCAGGTCTTTCAGCTTGAATTTCTGGATTTTTCCGCTGCCCGTCATCGGAAATTCCTTCACGAAGAAGATATATTTCGGAATCTTGTAGCGGGCAATCTTTCCCTGGCAGAACTCGCGCACGTCAAATTCGTTCATCTCATAGCCTTCGTGGAGGATGATGAATGCGCCTACCGCCTCTCCGTATTTCTTTGAGGGGACGCCTGCCACCTGCACGTCCTTTATGCCCGGCATCTGGTAGAGAAACTCTTCAATCTCACGCGGATAGATGTTTTCCCCGCCACGGATAATCATGTCCTTGATGCGGCCCGTGATGCGGAAATTGCCGTTCTCGTCTTTCACGCCCAAATCGCCCGAATGCAGGAATCCGTTCTTGTCGATTACTTCCGCCGTGGCTTCCGGATTCTTGTAGTAGCCTTTCATGGTGTTGTAGCCGCGGTTGCACATTTCACCCTGCACGCCTACCGGGCATTCTTCGCCCGTTTCAGGGTCGATCACCTTTACTTCCGTGAATTCGAATTCGTGGCCTACGGTATTGTAGCGCACTTCCGGCGCATCGTCAATGCGGCTGTGCGTCATTCCCGGCGATGCTTCGGTTAGTCCGTACACGCTCGTCACCTTCATGAACATTTTTTCCTCCACCTGCTTCATCAGTTCCACGGGACAGAGCGATCCGGCCATGATGCCCGTGCGCAGGCAGCTCAGGTCAAACATGGAGAACATGGGATGGTTCAGTTCGGCAATGAACATGGTGGGCACTCCGTAGAGGGCCGTGCAGCGTTCCTTATGGACGGAAGCCAGCACCAGCAGCGGGTCGAAGCGTTCCACCATCACTTCCGTGCACCCGTGGGTAAGGCAGTTCATTGTGGCCAGTACCACACCGAAGCAGTGGAAGAGCGGCACACATACGCAGAGCTTGTCGTCTGCCGTGAACTTCATGTGTTCGCCGGTCAGGAAACCGTTGTTCGCGATGTTGTAGTGGGTGAGCATCACCCCTTTCGGGAATCCGGTGGTTCCGGATGTGTATTGCATGTTGACCGTGTCGTGGCAGTTCACTTCTTTCTTGGCCTTGGCCAGCTCCTCATCGTCGATATTGTTTCCGAGAAGGAGGATTTCGGCCGTATTGTACATTCCGCGATATTTTTCCTGTCCGATGTAGATGACGTTCCGCATGTGGGGGAAACGTTTGCTCTTCATCCGTCCCCGTTCAAACTTTTTCAGTTCGGGAAGCATGGTGTAGGTCATCTCCACATAGTTGCTGTCCTTTTCTCCGTTCACGATGCAGAGCGTGTGCATGTCGGAGTTCTCGCACAGGTACTCCAGTTCCGCCTGCTTGTAGTTGGTGTTTACGGTGACGGCCACCGCACCGATTTTGGCGCAGGCATAGAGGAAGGTCAGCCAGTCGGGCACGTTGCCCGCCCAGATTCCCACATGGGTCCCTTTCTTCACACCGATGGCCAGCAGACCTTTCGCCATATTGTCTACACGCTGGTTGAACTGCTTCCATGTGAACCGCAGGTTGCGGTCGGAATACACCAGATATTCTTTGTCGGGAGTGGTTTCGGCCCAGTGCTCCAGCCAGTCTCCCAATGTCCTTTCATACAGTTGAGGCATAATCGTTCGGTTTTAGAGTTCGATGGGGGTGTAGACTACGGCCAGAATGCGTGCGGCCTTGCCTTCGTAGGCATGTACGTGGTGGGGCACGATGGAGTCATAGTAAATGGTGTCACCTTCTCCGAGCACATATTTCTTTTTCCCGTACTCCACTTCAAGCTTTCCTTTCAGCACCATGATGAATTCCTCTCCTTCGTGGGCGGAAAGGCTGAACTGGGTCTCTCCGTTTTCGTCGATGTCGATGATGAACGGGTCCATGTGACGGTCGCTCTTGGCTTTCGACAGAGAATGATAGTGCATGTGCTGGCGTGCGTCGGACGCATTGTTCGAGAAACTGATGGTGTCGTCCGCGTCACCTTTCCGGCACACAACCGGTCCGTCTTCGTTTGTCTGGTCATCGAGGAATGTTCCGAGACGCACTCCCAGGGCGCGCGCTATCTTGATGAGCGGGGCCAGCGACGGGATGTCGATATTGTCTTCGATGCGTCTGATCTGTTCGACGCTCAGTCCTGTACTTTCTGCCAGTTCGTCTATACTGATTTCCTTCGTTGTCCGGAGCGATTTGATTTTTTCGCCGATAATGTTTGTGTAATCCATAATCAAGTTTTTTAAGCTGTTGGTTACTGCAGCAGGTGTTGCAGCAGTCTCTTTTTCTTTTGGCAAATATATGCAAAATAGCTGGAATGGCCGAATAAAAATGAAGAGAATCCTGCATAAAGTTTGCATTTGCATGTTTTGTTCTCTTCGTCTTTTCTTTTTGTCATGTGCCATGCTGCTGGACTTTCCGGATGTGTCCGTTTGTCCGGACTGGAATGTCCGCTTGTCTTGATTGGAACAGGCCGCTGTTCTTTTCTTGGCAGCCCGTTGTTTTTTTCTGTGTCAGAGAATACGGGACAGAAGCGGAAATCGCCAAAGTTTTTGTATCTTTGGCATCAGAATTTTAATTGTTGCAAGGGATGAAGAAAATTGTTTTAGGGATGATTCTGGCGGTTTGTTCTTGTGCCGGATTGTCTGCACAGGTCTCCCGGCCGGTGCCCGATTCAGTGGGATATATTGTGAAAGTGGGCGATATGGCTCCCGATTTCGAGATGACACTTACAGACGGACAGAAAGTGAAACTCTCGGATTTGCGCGGGAAAGTGGTGATGCTCCAGTTCACGGCCAGTTGGTGCGGGGTGTGCCGCAAGGAGATGCCTTTCATTGAAAAGGACATTTGGCAGAAGCATAAGGACAACGCTTCGTTTGCTTTGTATGGGATTGACCGCGACGAGCCGCTGGAGCGGGTGAAGGCATTTGCCGGACAGACCGGGGTGACTTATCCGCTGGGACTGGATCCGGGTGCGGACATTTTTGCCAGATATGCAGAGCGCAATGCCGGCATTACCCGCAACGTGCTTGTAGGCAAGGATGGGAAGATTGTCATGATGACCCGTCTTTACAATGAAGAGGAGTTCGCCGCATTGTGTAAAAAGATAGATGAACTGTTGAAATGAAGATGTGGAGATGTCTTGTCGCGCTTGTGCTTTCTCTGTTGGTGGCTTTTCCGGTTCCGGCACAGAAGAAGAGAAACTATGAGCCTCTTTTCGGGAAGAAATATGCTTCGTATGGAAAGACTTCCAGCTCACTGAAGGGTGCCGTGTTCTATCTGGTGAGCGGCCATGGCGGTCCGGACCCCGGCTGCATCGGAAAATATCGGGGAAAGGAGCTTCATGAGGACGAGTATGCCTACGATATTATTCTCCGGTTGGGACGTGAGCTTCTCCGCAGGGGTGCGAAGGTGCATTTTATCATTCAGGATGCGAAAGACGGCATCCGCGACCAGGCGGTGCTGAACAACAGCAAGAGAGAGACGTGTATGGGGAAGACGATTCCGTTGAATCAGGTGGCCCGTCTCCAGCAGCGGTGTGATGCCATCAACCGTCTGTATCGGAAAGACAGGAGTTCTTATAAACGGGCTGTGTTTGTCCATGTAGACAGCAGGGGCAGGGGAGCACAGACGGATGTGTTTTTTTATCATGCATCCGGAAGTCCCTATGGAAAGCGGCTGGCTCGGGAGATACAGCGCACATTCCGTGCAAAGTATGACCGGCACCAGCCGAACCGCGGATTCGATGGGACGGTGAGCAGTCGGGATCTGTTCGTGTTGCGGAAGACTGCACCTGTGGCTGTTTTTCTTGAGGTGGGCAATATCCAGAATGCACGCGACCAGAAACGTCTGGTGATAGCCGACAACCGTCAGGCACTGGCAAACTGGATTGCACAGGCAATCGAGCAGGATTATAAGAAGTCGAAGAAATAAGCGTTTCCCGTTCCTTTTTCAGGTACCTTGTTCTTTATGGCGATATTCGTTGCAGGCACTCGGAAAACTTTCTTCAGGCTGTGGAGTCAGCGATATGAGAATAATGGATTATAATGGTTTTCCGGGTGTAAGATGTCAGAAGAGATGTCTGGCAGGCGGTATGCCTGCCAGCGTGTGTCGGCCGGGTTTCCTGAACAGTCAATTGTCATTGATGGCCTTTCCCTTTTTATTTCTGGGATGGACACTTCTCGTAAAACTATGTGGGCTTATAGATGTCCATAGATTTACCGCGAGATGACGGACGGACAATGTCTGGTTCGGTTAATTTTTATTGTTCTGTTGCAGAAGCTTTCTCAGTTTCTCTATTATCTCAGGAGACTGCAATTCTTTTTTCCCGGTTAGCAGAAAAGCGAAGTTATCCGCTATTATTTCCTCGGGATTGAGGATATAATCCGTGTTTTTCCCTACTTGGTTGAAGAAGTCGCTTGCTTGGCCGATGCTGTATATGACAGTCTTTCCGTTCTGTTGGACGGGAGTGAAATTTTCCCCCAGCGGAATCAGGCCGACTTTTATATAGTCGAACAATGTTTTTCCGGCATTGTATGCAGAGTCTGTATAGAGCATCATTGTGCAGTTCTGCTTTTGTCCGTTGACGGTTACATTGACGTAACTGTCATAACGGTTGATGTCAGGGTTGGATATCCTTTTTTCGATTATGTCTGCCGGGAACAGGATTTCGCGGTCCATTACAGTGAATCCGATGATTTTATAGGCGGCCTTCTTGAAATCAAGGCTGCTTCTTGTCAGGATATGGCAGATTTCATGTGCAATCAGTGAGGTCAGATCGGTGTCATTCATTGTGTTGAGCGCATTTTCTCCTATGGCAATCCAGTTGCTTCGCGTATATGCACTCGCATTCCCTTCTTCTTTCATGGTTGTCTTTATGAACACCAGCTCTTTCTTGAAATTGAGTGTCAGCTTTTGTCTTTTGATTTCAGCATCGAGCGCACTGATGCTTTTTGTGATGCGTTCCTTGTCCTTGTCGCTCCAGTTCAGTGTCTGGTTCATGGCAAAGGCCAGAAGCTTTGATTTCCTTCCCTGTTCGGTTTGCAGGCGCACATTGATGTCAAACTGGTTCCATCCCCGTGTATATTCGTCTATGTCTGTAATCAGCATTTGCGCTTCGGCTCTGGTGGCGAAGCGGAACGGGATTTTGGCGGCTTTCTGTGCGAATGTCGCGATTGCGGAAAGGCAGAGCACTATAGTGAACAATGATTTCAGTTTCATGATGATATAACGTTTATGGTGTCTTTTCAGTCTGTAAATATAGGATATTATTTTCTTTTATTCTAATTTATTCTGAAGAAAAAATGTCGGTCAAAGCCTGTGGCCGGTTTTGTCATGCAAAGAGCCATGCCGGAGAATATGTCGGCATGGCTCTTGAATGTGACTGGACAATCCTTTTATAATAGGAATGTTCCTGTAGGTTATTCTTTGTCTTTCAATGCGTTGAAGATAAGCGATTCCAGTTCGTCTGCAAGTTCCGGGTTGTCCTGGATGCATTGTTTGGCGGCATCACGGCCCTGTCCCAGTTTCGTGTCGTTATAGCTGTACCACGACCCGCTTTTCTTGATGATGCCCAGTTCGGCACCCAGATCGATGATTTCTCCACTCTTGGAAATGCCTTCACCGAACATGATGTCGAATTCTGCCTTGCGGAATGGAGGTGCCACCTTGTTCTTCACCACCTTCACTCGCACCTGGTTGCCGATTACTTCATCGCCGTCTTTCAGTTGTGAGGTACGGCGGATGTCAAGACGCACTGACGCATAGAACTTCAGCGCATTACCTCCTGTCGTTGTCTCCGGGTTACCGAACATCACGCCGATTTTTTCACGGAGCTGGTTGATGAAGATGCAGGTGGTGTTGGTCTTGTTGATGGCCGATGTCATTTTGCGGAGTGCCTGTGACATCAGTCGCGCCTGCAGTCCCACCTTGTTGTCGCCCATGTCACCTTCGATTTCCGCCTTCGGTGTCAGTGCAGCCACAGAGTCGATTACAATGATGTCGATGGCCGATGAACGTATCAGCTGCTCCGCGATTTCAAGTGCCTGTTCGCCGTTGTCCGGTTGCGAAATCCACAGGTTGTCGATGTCCACTCCCAGTTTTGCGGCATAAAAGCGGTCGAAAGCATGTTCCGCATCGATGAAAGCGGCGATTCCTCCCGCCTTCTGCGCTTCAGCGATGGCATGAATGGCCAGTGTAGTCTTTCCGGATGATTCAGGACCATAGATTTCGATTATACGTCCTCTCGGATAGCCGCCTACACCCAGCGCGGCATTCAGTGCGATTGAACCTGTAGGAATCACTTCCACTTCCTGCACGTGGTCATCGCCCATCTTCATGATGGAACCTTTTCCGAAGCTCTTTTCGATTTTGTCCATCGCCGCCTGAAGGGCTTTCAGCTTTTCGCTGTTATTGGGTCTGGAAGGATTTTCCACCCCTCCCTCAAACTCAAGTTCGTCTTTCTTTGCCATAATGCTTATTTCAATATTTGTGCGGCATGTTCTTTCGTCTTCACTTCTTTCGGAGTGATGATGCGTTCGATGATGCCGTCTTCATTTATAATAAAGGTTGTGCGGAACGTTCCCATATACTTGCGTCCGCACATGCTTTTTTCTCCCCATGCCCCGAACTGTTCAGTCAGTTTATGTTCCGTATCGGCAATCAGCGTGAACGGAAGCTGGTTCTTTTCGATGAATCTCTGGTGTGATTTCGCATCGTTGATGCTCACTCCAATCACTTCATAACCCGCATCGCGCAGTTCCGCATAATTGTCGCGGAGGTTGCAGGCCTGGGCCGTGCATCCTGAAGTCATGTCCTTCGGATAAAAATAGAGTACGACTTTCTTTCCTCTGTAGTCGCTCAGATGTATTTCTTCCCCTTTCTCGTTCAGGCCGAGAATGTCGGGTGCCTTATCTCCTACGTTCATGTTGTCAGTTAATAATTAATAATTAACAGTTGATGATTAATACATTGTTCCTTATTCTTTGTTCACTGTTCACTGAATTACAGTTCCAGATCTCCGTCGAACACTTCATGCCACGGCAGTCCGTTCTTGTTCAGTTCGTCCATGAACGGATCCGGGTCGAACTCTTCCACATTCCATACACCCGGACGTTTCCACAACCCTTTCAGGAACATCATGGCCCCGATCATGGCAGGCACTCCGGTAGTATAGCTTACACCCTGCATGCCGGTTTCCTTGTAGGCTTCCTGGTGCGAGCAGTTGTTGTACACATAATAAGTACGCTCCTTTCCGTCCTTCATGCCACGGATACGGCATCCGATAGAAGTCTCCCCTTCGTAGTTCTCGCCCAAATCCTGCGGGTTGGGGAGCACAGCCTTCAGGAACTGGAGAGGCACGATTTCCATACCGTTGTAATTGATGGGGTCGATTCTCGCCATGCCGATATTCTGGATTACCCGGAGATGGGTCAGGTATTCCTGTCCGAAAGTCATCCAGAAACGTGCGCGCTTGATGGTGGGGAAGTTCTTGACCAGCGATTCCAGCTCTTCGTGATAAAGCAGATAAGAGTCGCGCGGACCGATGTTCGGATAAGTCAGAGCCTTGTGGAATTCCAGCGGCTTGGTGGTAATCCATTTTCCGTCTTCGTAGTATCGTCCGTTCTGGGTGATTTCACGGATGTTGATTTCCGGATTGAAGTTGGTGGCGAATGCCTTATGATGGTTCCCCGCGTTGCAGTCCACGATGTCGAGGTATTGTATTTCGTCGAAATGATGCTTTGCCGCATAAGCAGTGTACACACCGCTCACTCCCGGGTCGAACCCGCATCCCAGTATGGCGGTGAGACCGGCCTCCTCGAAGCGTTTCTTGTAAGCCCACTGCCAGCTGTATTCAAAGTGAGCCACATCTTTCGGCTCATAGTTTGCCGTGTCCAGATAGTTTACTCCGCTCTTCAGGCAGGCTTCCATGATGGTCAGGTCCTGATAGGGGAGAGCCACGTTGATAACGATTTCAGGCTTGAAGCTGTTGAACAAAGCCACCAGTTCGTCCACATTGTCCGCATCCACTTTGGCGGTCTTGATGGCAGGGTTACCGATTGCCTTGACAATCGCGTCACATTTTGATTGGGTGCGGCTTGCGATCATGATTTCAGTGAAAACTTCAGGATGCTGGGCCACTTTGTGTGCAACAACGGTACCTACGCCGCCTGCACCGATAATCAATACTTTACTCATTCTTTGTGTTGGTTTTATGTCCGGTAAACGTTACCGTTCGACAGGCAAAGATAAGAAATAATTCTAAATCGCAATGCAGTATTCGGGATATATCCGTATTTTTGCAGATGAACAATCTTACGGACGGAAACGTTGTTTCCATGACGCTTTGGCGTGCCTTTCCGCAGACGGAAAATAACGGGCTGTTTCGATGGAAACTCCGTGATGTTCGGAACAAAGCATGCGGATGTTCTGTGGAGGATTTCCCGGACTTGTGGGGATTGTGGATTTTGTAGATTTTTTAATTAGATGAAGTATGAAGAAGACAATGTTTTGTGCGGCCGTTTTTGCCGCATTGTGTATGGCCGGTTGCGGAACCGGGAAAAAGGCGGTTGCAGTCATGGACTTCTCCGGTGAGTGGGATATAGTGAATGTGAAGGGTGAGTCGGTAAATGCGGAAGAAACTCCTTATATAGGGTTCGACCAGACGACGAACCGGGTGTATGGCCATGCCGGATGCAACCGTCTGATGGGAGCTTATCATGTGGATTCGGTGGAGACCGGAAAGATGAACTTCGAACAGGTGGCCACTACACGGATGATGTGTCCCGACATGAGTCTGGAACAGAACGTGCTTGATGCGCTGAACAAGGTGGCGGGGTTTGTGCAGACCGGTGATACGGTGGAACTGAAGGATGCGGACGGCAAGGCACTGATGACGCTGCAGAAGCGGGTGAAACCGGCTGTGACGCTTGGCGACCTGGCCGGAAGATGGGTCATTACGAACATTGGTTCTGTAGCGGTGGGAGAAGTGGAGAAGACACCGGAGCTGAACTTCGATCTGGACGCGAAACGTGTGCACGGAAATGCGAGCTGCAACACGATCAATGGAAGCTTCTCTCAGGAGGAAGGAAAGGACAATTCCCTGCGCTTCTCTCAGATGATTTCTACCATGATGGCCTGTCCGAACATGGAAACAGAGCGGAATATTCTCGATGCGCTTGACAAGGTGAGAACTTTTGATGCGGGCGAGGAAGAGGGGACGGTTGTCTTGCTCGATGAAGGCGGTTTTCCGGTTCTGACACTGCTGCATGCCGAAGCGGCTCCGGCCGAGTGAAAACAAACATGCTTTGCCGGCAAAGATTCGGGAAAGTCGAATTAAAGTGTTATCTTTGCGGATATACTTAAATATCAAACGATCATGACTAAAAAAATACTTTTGCTGGGTTCCGGCGAATTGGGCAAGGAATTCGTGATTGCCGCCAAACGTCTGGGGCAGTATGTGATTGCGTGTGACTCATACGAGGGTGCGCCGGCCATGCAGGTGGCCGATGCCTGCGAAGTGTTCAGTATGCTTGACGGGGAAGCTCTGGACAGGGTGGTGGCGAAATATCGTCCCGACATCATCGTGCCCGAAATTGAGGCTATCCGGACCGAACGTCTTTATCATCTTGAAAAAGAGGGCGTTCAGGTTGTCCCCAGTGCACGTGCGGTGAATTTTACGATGAACCGTAAGGCTATCCGTGATCTGGCGGCCAAGGAGCTGGGGTTGAAGACTGCGAAATATTTTTATGCCTCTTCTTTTGAGGAACTGAAGGAAGCGGCCGATAAAATCGGTTATCCGTGTGTCATCAAGCCGCTTATGTCGTCTTCCGGAAAGGGCCAGTCGGTCGCTAAGGGACCTGAAGACTTGCAGTATTCATGGGATTACGGATGCCATGGAAGCCGTGGCGACATCAAGGAACTGATTGTGGAGGAATTCATCCATTTTGACAGTGAAATCACGTTACTTACCGTCACCCAGAAAAACGGTCCTACCTTGTTCTGTCCGCCTATCGGACATGTACAGAAGGGAGGAGATTACCGTGAAAGTTTCCAGCCGGCCCATATTGCCCCCGAACACTTGGCTGAGGCTCAGCGTATGGCTGCCAAGGTGACCGAAGCTCTGACGGGATATGGAATCTGGGGTGTTGAATTTTTCCTGAGCCATGAGAACGGGGTCTATTTCTCAGAATTGTCTCCCCGTCCGCACGACACAGGTATGGTAACACTTGCCAATACGCAGAATCTCAATGAGTTTGAACTTCATCTTTATGCAATATTGGGCTTGCCTATCCCTGGAATCACGCAGGAGCATATCGGGGCCAGCGCAGTGATTCTTTCGCCTGTTGCCAGCAAGGAGGCACCCCGTTATAAAGGGGAGGAGCTGGTCTGCTCCCAGCCTGATACGTATCTGCGTATTTTCGGCAAGCCGACGACTCGCGTGAACCGCAGGATGGGAGTTGTGGTTTGTTACGATAAGGTTGGAGGTGATCTGGATGCTTTGCGCGACAAGTGCAAGGCACTCGCTTCAAAAGTGGAAGTGTATTGATAATAAGTCAGTTATTGGGTATGGCGGATTCATATGTGGCGATTGTTCACGTGTGAATCCGTTTTTTTATGGATTTGATTGATTTCTTGACTTATATCATGAAAAGGTGAGTGGCTGAAATGTTTTTGTCGTTTCGTTAAGTCTGGAGTAAACAGAAGACTTATCTTTGTCACGCAAAACCAAACTAAACAGCTATGACAGAAAACAAAACAGTGAAGTATTGCATTCCTCAGCAGGGAATTTACATGTATGCTCGT
The DNA here is from genome assembly GCA_944320815.1 of uncultured Phocaeicola sp. Classification (GTDB taxonomy): domain Bacteria; phylum Bacteroidota; class Bacteroidia; order Bacteroidales; family Bacteroidaceae; genus Phocaeicola. The sequence continues at coordinate 59,911 of CALUIZ010000015.1, forward strand.
ATGCGTGACGGAAAAATGGGAATGATTGTACTGAACAGTACGGACCACGAACAGACCGTGTCGGCTGAATACTACAAGCCGTTGGTCAAGGATTCTAAGTCGGGACGGGAGATTTCTACAGGAAGGACAATTGATTTTTCTCAAAGCCTGACACTTTCTCCACGCAAATCATTGGTCATTGAATTTTAAGAGAGTTTTTTTAGTTGATTAAAAAAGAGCGGAAGAATGTTGCATGTTGAATGCTTCTCTTCCGCTCTTTAATTTATGTGGCTTGTCAGTCGAGTACGGTTACCCATCCGTAAGGGTCTGTTTCATCACCGTATTGGATGGCACGCAGCTTGTTGTACAGCTTCTCGCTGATTGGGCCCGGTTTGCCGTCCTTGGCAATTACATACGACTTGTTGTTCTCCAAATCATCGATTCGTTCAATCGGGCTGATTACGGCTGCCGTTCCGCATGCGCCTGCTTCTTCAAAAGTCATCAGTTCTTCTTCCGGAATCGGGCGGCGTTCCACCTTCAGACCCATATCTTCCGCCAACTGCATCAAGCTCCGGTTAGTGATTGACGGGAGGATGGAGGTAGAAAGCGGTGTGATGTAAGTGTTGTTCTTGATGCCGAAGAAATTGGCCGCACCACATTCGTCAATGTACTTCTTCTCTTTTGCATCCAGATAAAATTCGCTGGCATAGCCTGCATCGTGGGCCATCTTGTTGGCGCGGAGACTTGCCGCATAATTCCCTCCCACTTTGAACGTTCCAGTACCAAGTGGTGCTGCACGGTCGTATTGGCGGATGATTACGTAAGGATTGGTTGCAAAACCTCCCTTGAAGTATGGGCCTACCGGAGTGACGAATACCACAAAAAGATATTCTTTGGCAGGATGGACACCGACCTGTGCTCCGGTTCCTATAAGCAGCGGACGTATGTAGAGAGAAGCACCGCTTTCATAAGGCGGAATGAAACGTTCATTGGCTTTTACGACTTTCTTTACGGCTTCGCAGAATGTTTCAGTCGGAAGTTCCGGCATCAGGATGCCGCGGCATGTGCTTTGCAGACGTTCAGCATTCGCTTCTGGACGGAAGATACGGATTTTCCCGTCCTTTCCACGATAAGCTTTCAGTCCTTCAAATGCTTCCTGACCATAGTGAAGGCAGGTTGCGGCCATATGAATGTTCAGGGTCTCTTCCGAGCAGAGTTCGAGTTCACCCCATTTCCCGTCGCGATAATAGCAGCGTACGTTATAATCTGTTTTCATGTAACCGAATGACAGATTCGACCAGTCAATTTCTTTCATATTTATATTCTTTTTAAGTGTTTTTCTTTCTTGTGAGAAAGCAAAAGTACATTTTTTTTTACATAAAACAAAAGGTCGGGAACTTTTTGTATATATTCCCGACCTTGGTTATGAAAAAATAAAAGGATTTTATTTCTTGAGCTGTGCTTCAACCCATTTGCGCGCGTTCACGAATGCTTCCATCCACGGAGTGATCTGGTCTTCATGGATACGGTCGGCCGGGTAGCATGCGTTTTCCCACGGGAAACAAGCGCGTTCAAGGTGAGGCATCATGGCAAGATGGCGTCCGTCCTGGCTGGCGATACCTGCCACGCTGTAGTCAGAACCGTTCGGGTTGCCCGGATATTCATCGTAAGAATATTTCAGCACCACGTTGTAATGCTCTTCCGGATAAGGCAGAGAGAACTTGCCTTCTCCATGTGCCACCCAGATACCCAGTTTTGAGCCGCTCAGTGAACCGAACATCACGCTGCGGTTCATCGGGACGGTCACACCCAGGAATGCCGATTCGAACTTGTGCGAATCGTTGTGCAGCATCTTGCCCTTCTTTTCGTCTTCCGGAGTGATGAGTCCGAGTTCCATCATCAGCTGGCAACCGTTGCAGACACCCAGTGACAGTGTGTCCTTGCGTGCGTAGAACTTGTCGAGTGCAGCCTTGGCCTTCGGGTTGAACAGGAAGCTTCCTGCCCATCCTTTGGCAGAGCCGAGCACGTCGGAGTTGGAGAATCCGCCGCAGAACACAATCATATGAATATCTTCCAGCGTTTCGCGTCCGCTTACGAGGTCGGTCATCATCACGTCTTTCACGTCGAATCCGGCCAGATAGAGCATGTAGGCCATTTCACGTTCACCGTTCGTTCCCTTTTCACGGATGATGGCAGCCTTGATTCCGCTCGGTGTGCGGCGGTCAGGATTCAGGCCGAACTGCGAGAGCTTGCCCGTGAACGACGGGTCGAAAGCGAATTCCACCGGCTGTTGCTTGTAGTTCTCGAAGCGTTTCTTCGCGCATCCGTTCATACTTTGCTTGCGGTCGAGCAGATAAGAAGTGGAGTACCATATGTCACGCAGATAGTCGATACCGAACTGGTAGGTAGCCCCTTCGTGCGAAACAAGGATATGGCGTTCCTCGCTCGGCACACCCAGCTTGATATAGCCTATTCCTGCATCCTCCAGAATCTTCTTCACTTCATGCTTGTGCTTGTCGGCTACCTGGATGACGATACCCGGATTTTCGGCGAAGAGAATCTTCACAATGTCATCACACTTGAACTTGTCGAGACTGATTTCCATACCTCCGTCCGTGTTGGTAAAACACATTTCAAGCAATGTAGTGATGAGGCCTCCTGCCGAGATGTCATGACCTGCCAGAATCAGACCTTCGTTCACCAGTTTCTGTACGGCCATGAAAGCGTCGCGGAAATATTCCGGATTCTGTACGGTAGGCACATCGTCTCCCACCTTATTCAATGACTGTGCGAAAGCGGAGCCTCCCAGACGGAGCTGGTCGAAGCTGAAGTCGATATGATAGAATGTGGTTTTCTTGTTGTTCGTCATGACGGGTGAAACCACTTTCTTGATGTCGGAAACCTCACCTCCGGCAGATACGATGACCGTTCCCGGACTGATGATCTTTTCGCCGTTCGGATATTTCTGCGTCATGGAGAGAGAGTCCTTTCCGGTCGGCACATTGATTTGCAGTGCACAGCAGAAGTCGGACAATGCCTTCACGGCGGTGTACAGACGTGCATCCTCGCCTTCCTGCGAGCGACAGGGCCACATCCAGTTGGCGGAGAGCGACAGACTGTCCATTCCGTCGGCCAGCGGAGCCCATACGATGTTGGTCAGTGCTTCGGAAACGGCGAGCACCGAACCGGCGGCCGGATTGGCCAATGCGGCCTGTGGAGCGTGTCCGAGGGCAGTGGCGATACCTTTCTCGCCACGATAGTCGAGAGCCACTACACCACAGTCGCTCAACGGCAACTGAAGTTCGCCCTGGCATTGCTGGCGGGCGATTTTTCCCGTCACGGAGCGGTCCACCTTGTTGGTCAGCCAGTCCTTGCAGGCCACGGCCTCCAACTGGAGCACACGGTTCAGGTATTCGTTCAGTCTGGCGGGGTCGTAGGTCACGTTCTCGTAATGACGTTCCACGGTCTTGTCCACCATATATGTCTTGGGAGAAGAGCCGAACATCTGGTCAACGGCCAGGTCGAACGGACGTACTCCGTCAGCTTGTTCGAAGGCGAAACGGTGGTCGCCGGTTGTTTCGCCCACTACATACATCGGAGCGCGTTCGCGTTCGGCGATTTTCTGTACATGCTCCAGCGATTCCTCTTCAATCAGCAGTCCCATGCGTTCCTGCGATTCGTTGGCGATGATTTCCTTGGCCGACAAAGTTTCGTCGCCAATGGGCAGCTTGTCCATATGGATAAGTCCTCCGCAGTCCTCCACCAGTTCCGACAGACAGTTCACGTGGCCTGCCGAACCATGGTCATGGATAGACACAATCGGATTCTGGTCTTCCTCACAGAGGGCACGCACCACATTATAGGCACGTTTCTGCATCTCGGCGTTGGCACGCTGCACGGCGTTCAGTTCGATGCCCGAAGAGTAGCGTCCTGTGTCTACGGATGACACGGAGCCGCCTCCCAGACCGATGCGGTAGTTGTCACCTCCCAGCACCACGATTTCATCTCCGGCTTCCGGAGTGCCTTTCAGGCAGTCGCGCTGTGTGCCGTATCCCACGCCTCCGGCCAGCATGATGACCTTGTCGTAGGCATATTTCTCGTTATTTTCCTGATGCTCGAAAGTCAGTACGGAACCGCAGATAAGCGGCTGTCCGAATTTGTTCCCGAAGTCGGAAGCTCCGTTTGAAGCCTTGATCAGAATCTGTTCAGGAGTCTGGTACAGCCATTTGCGCACGGGCAGGATGTCTTCCCATTCGCGGCCTTCCTCGGTGCGCGGATAAGAAGTCATGTAGACAGCCGTTCCGGCAATCGGCCACGAGCCTTTTCCTCCGCCCATACGGTCGCGGATTTCACCGCCCGTACCTGTAGACGCTCCGTTGAACGGTTCCACGGTGGTCGGGAAGTTGTGGGTTTCAGCTTTCAGCGAGATGACCGTCTTGATGTCCTTGATGATGAAATAGTCGGATGTGGAATGGTCCTGCGGAGCGAACTGTTCCACCACCGGTCCTTCGGCGAAGGCCACATTGTCCTTGTATGCAGAAATGATTTTGTTCGGGTTCTCCTTTGTGGTTTTCTTGATCATCTGGAACAGCGATGATTCCATTTCCTGTCCGTCGATGATGAACGTGCCTCCGAAAATCTTATGCCGGCAGTGCTCCGAGTTGATTTGTGCGAAGCCGAACACTTCCGAGTCGGTCAGCTTGCGTCCCAGATCCTTTTCCACTTTCAGCAGGTAGTCCATTTCCTCGCGTGAAAGAGCCAGACCTTCCTGTTCATTATATTCTTCCAGATTGTCGATGTAGACAATCGGCTGCGGTTTGATGTTTACGGTAAAGATGTTCTGGTCCAGCCCGTGATACATACGCTGCAGCATCGGGTCATGGTCGGCGTTCTCGTCTTTCACCGGGAAATATTCTTCGATGCGGCGGATTCCGTCAAGCCCCATGTTCTGGGTGATTTCCACCGCGTTTGTGCTCCACGGCGTGATCATTTCGCGGCGCGGACCGATGAACCAGCCTTTCAGGTTGTCTTCGCTTTCCACTTTGGCGTCGCTGTAGAGCCAGCACAGTTTCTTGATGTCTTCAGCGTTCAGCTCCTGACTGCATTCCGTTGCAATCACGCTGCGGGAGGGTGTTCTGAAAAATAGAATCATAGCACTTTATAGTTAAAATGAAATTTCAGTGTACTTTGTTTATAAGCAGATGCAAAGATACGGAAAATTGTCGGAATAACCAACGGCAGAAGAGTGAAAGGATTTTTGTGCCGTCCGGTCGGTCCGGCAATTTTTCCCTCTCTTCTTTCGGAGGCAAGAATACCCCGCTGCTTCATCCGGAATATCAGGTTATTCCAGGAAAAGCAGCGGGGTATTCTTTACGGGTTTCCGTGATACCGGGAGCCTTCTTATCCAATCATCGGGACAAGGTATTTGGTCAGCAGATAGCCTCCTCCCACGAGCCAGATGTAGAGCAGTCCCGCCAGCAGGAACGGACGCGCTCCCGCCTGCTTGAACTTCTCGATGCTGGTGTCGGTTCCGAGTGCCGTCATGGCCATGGTCAGCATGAAGGTGTCAACGTATTCAATGGCACCGTTCAGCGGGATGTCTTTCACACTGTCCACTCCCAGCACGTGCTGCAGAAGTGAGTTCAGGCAGATGACACCGATGAATCCGAAGGCGAACCAGGGGATGGTGATTTTGCTTTTCTCCGCTTTCCCGTCGGGGGAAGTTCTCTTGCGTCCCGCCAGCGCGAAGCTCATGATTACGAGCACGGGAGCCAGCATCATCACGCGGATCATTTTCGTGATGGTGGCTGTTCCGGCTATGCCCAGCGTGTCGGTCGGGTCCATCGCGTTGCCCGCTCCGGCCACATGGGCCACTTCGTGCAGGGTGCTTCCCGTGTAGATGGCGACCCCGGTGTCTGTCAGTCCGTCAAGCATACCCGCCCGGTACATGATGGGATAAAGGAACATGGAGATGGTTCCGAAAATCACCACCGTCGATACGGCGATGGCCGTCTTGTGTCCTTCGCATTTCACCACAGGCTCTGCTCCGAGCACCGCAGCCGCACCGCAGATGGCGCTTCCGGTGGAGGTCATCAGTGAAGTGTCCTTGTCCATTTTCAGCAGTTTGCCCAGCCATACGCCCAGAAAGATGGTCCCTGCCACGACAATCGTGTCGATTGCTACCGCGGGGAGTCCCACGGCGGCCACCTGAGTCAGTGTGAGGCGGAATCCGTAGAGCACGATACCCGCGCGCAGAATCTGTTTCGTGCAGAATTTGATGCCCGGCACCCAGGTTTCGGGCAGTTTGTTGCGCAGGCTGTTGGCATACAGCATGCCCAGAATGATACCTACAATCAGCGGACTGAAAGAGAGGCTTTTTACGAACGGGATTTCGGCGATGTAGAACGCCGCGAACGAGAAGAGGGCAATCAGCAGGATGCCATGCATCGTATTGGCTCTGTTTCCTTTTTCAAACATATCATTAATCGGTTTTATTGTTTTTCGGCCGCAAAGGTAGGGCTTTTCATTGAGCCTTCCTATTCATATTTATTTATGGGACATAATCAAAAGTAATAACGGGGAGGGAAGGTTTGCGGAATTTTGTTATCTTTGTCCCCGCAAAACGGATAATTTGGTTGTCTTATGAGAAAATTGTTGTGTGCATGCGGTTTGCTTGCACTTCTTTCCGGCGTTATCTTGACCGGATGTGGAGAAGAAAAAAAAGACATGTCGATGAAGATGAATAATCCCCGCAACATCCGTGGTGTCATCAGCTACAAACGTTCATTCGGTGACTTGAACGACGTGCAGTTGGCTACGGCGAAGAAAATCGGCATCCGTCCGATGGAGACGCGTGAAGATGCGGAGGAGATGGCCGGACGGCTGGTGGAGATTGCCCCCTGTGAACTTTATGACATGGATTCGCTCACCCATTCCATCCCTTACCTGGTTCCAAAGGCCAGTGCGCTGCTGGATACGCTTGGGGCGAACTTCCTTGATTCGCTGGAGAACAAGGGACTGAATCCGAACCGTATCATCGTGACTTCTGTAACCCGTACCAAGGACGATGTGAAACGTCTGCGCCGTACAAATATGAACGCTTCGCTCAAGTCGTGTCATTTCTACGGAACTACGTTCGATGTCAGTTGGAAGCGTTTCGAGAAGGTGGAGGATCCCGACGGACGTCCCATGCAGGATGTCAGTGCCGATACGCTGAAACTGGTGCTCTCCGAGGTGTTGCGCGACCTCCGCAAGGCCGACCGCTGCTATGTGAAGTATGAACTCCGGCAAGGATGTTTCCATATCACCGCACGTTAATCTGTCTGCATCCCATGTTCAGGTATTTCATTTATCTTGCCTATGACGGCACAGACTATCACGGATGGCAGGTGCAGCCAAATGGTGTGAGCGTGCAGGAAACGCTCACTAAGGCATTGGTCACTTTCCTGCGTGATGATGCGATTGAGGTCACGGGCGCCGGACGTACTGATGCGGGTGTCCATGCGCGTCTGATGGTCGCACATTTTGATTTGGAATGGATGGGCGATCCGGACATGATGACCGACAAACTGAACCGGATTCTTCCGCCGGACATCTCGGTCTATCGGGTGCGCCGTGTCCGTCAGGATGCGCACGCACGTTTCGATGCCACTTACCGCACCTATAAATATTACATCACCACACGGAAAGACCCGTTCAACCGGAAATATGTGTGGAGGGTGTTCCAGAAACTGGATTTCGACAAGATGAACGAAGCGGCACGGACTTTGTTCGACTATACCGACTTCACGAGTTTCAGCAAACTCCATACGGACGTGAAGACAAACAACTGCCGTATCATGCGGGCCGCCTGGGAGCAGACGGGTGAGGAGGACTGGGTGTTCACCATTCAGGCCGACCGTTTTCTCCGCAATATGGTGCGTGCCATCGTGGGAACATTGGTGGAAGTGGGGAGAGGAAAACTTTCGGTAGAGGGATTCCGCAGAGTCATTGAAAAGAAAGACCGGTGCTCCGCAGGCACTTCAGCTCCCGGAAATGCGTTGTTTCTTGAGGATATAGGTTATCCGGAGGAACTGTTCGTGGAGTGATTCATTTTCCCTGTGCATTGAACCGGATTCCTATTCCCAGCATCAGATTATTGGGGTCCTTGAACTTATAGAGCTGGTAGCCCACGTGGAGGAAGAGGCTTTTCGTGATGTCTGTCTTCAGGGCCAGTGTCTGGTAGAAGGCTCTCAGGTCGTCCCCTTTTCCTATGAAGTTTCTTCCTATTCCGAAGTTGATGGAGAATATGGGCATCACGATTTCAGCTCTTGCAGATACACCCACCGAAAACTGTTCGATGAACGGCGGCCGGTAGAATCTGATTTCATTCGGGTCGGAGGGAAGATATTCATTGGCGATGTGGTCGGCGATGTTGGCACTCTCGTCATATTGTGCGTCCAGTGAAAGTCCCGCACGGAAATATTTGCTGAAATTGTACATCGGGTTGAAGTTGAGGCCCGCTATGGCAAAAGAGCCTGGAACCACAATCGGAGAACTGTTTTCCGGGAAGATTCCTTTCTTTCGCGTGGCACCGTAGGCAATCAGGTCATAGCTTATGTATGGCTTGAACGTCTGGGCTGCGGAATGTATGCGCCGCTCCTCCGTTCCTCCGCCGAAATGCCGTGTGATGCCTATGCTCCCGTTCATGGTGTTTATTCCTGAGTTTGGATAGTTTGTGTTCCCGTTGGAATAGTGGCTTGCCCCTATGCCGGCTCTCAGATGTGTCCCTTCACAGACTTCCCAGTCGAGGAGAAGTTGCAGGCTCATATAGGCATTTATTTTTGAACCGACTGCTGTGTTCAGCGGATTATTGTTTTCGTCATGTTTCTTCCATCCGAAAGACGCTCCGAAATTCCATTCATAGTCCAGTGAGAGACGTTGTGTCAGGGACGCTATTCTGGATGTCTGGAACACATAGACGGCCAGAGGATTTCCCAGTTCGGACGGATTGAAAAAAGTATTGTATCCGATTCCGATTCCCTGTACGGCATGCGGGTATCGTTTGCCCAGGTATGTGTCGGGAGCGAACTTGAATCCGTATTTCAGGTGTCCTGACAATGAAGCCTTTCCTGGCGTTTCAGTGCCGTAGGTTCCTTTGAGGAAGGAGTTTGTGGGGAACAGGTATGCGGGTCTGAAGTCGATGCCTGCCGTATGGATAACCTTTCTTGCGCCGTTGTCTTTTCCGCCAGCATGGGAATGGGCGGCAGACGATAGCAGTGGCAGCAAGGGAAGAATCAGCTTGAGTGTTGTCTTGTTCATTGTTCCTCGTCTGTAAGTTGTTGTTTGAAAATGAAATAGTCGTATGGACGGCTGCTGGAAAGCGTGCCGGAGAAAACATGTGTCTTTCCGGTTCTCGGATTCGATGTGTATGCCTTGTAGGGGATGTCATAAATCTCCATCTGGTTGTACACGATTATTTTTCTCCTGTCTCCTGCCTCCACCGTCGCTTCCACCTCCAGATTCTTGTCCAGGCCCGTTTCAAGATTCCGGCATTCCATTCCCAGTCGCGCCTTTGTCCCCTGAAGTGCCGGTTTCCCGTCTGTAACATCCGGGATGTCGATTTGCGGCAGAGGTTCTCCCAGGTATCTTGTATATTCATAGCCGTTCCATGATGCGTTCGGGCAGTAAAATTCTATTTTCCGTGAGGAATATCTGTAGGGGAAGACAGTCCATCGGACGGGAGTGCTGCTTTGAGTGTTGTCGACAGTGAACGCATCCATCTCTTCCAGATTGTTGGTGTACAGCTTGAACTTGTCCCATTGGTAGACGATGCTGTCTATCTGATACTTTTGTGTGGGAGAGAGCGAGACTTCCAGTGTCTTGCTGGTGTATTGGTTGCCTACCTTTATGTCCAGTTCGACAGGCTCGTCATACAAGTTCTCGCTGAGGATGAAGTTCAGTTCGCTGCGGCTGTTCTTTTCGATGCGGAGGTCAAGATACTCATTCCCGTATTGGATAACGGCATTTTCTTCGTTTTCTATCGGGAAGCCGATTCTGTTTCCTGATGTGTCGCGGGCATCCGCAAACATATCGCTCCGTATGCTTTCGATGTCAAGGATGTCCCAGTTTTCAGCATTGAAACGGACAGAGACATTTCCTTCCGTATCCGACAGGACAATCGGTTTCGGCTCAGGAAGGAAGTCATCAATAAACACGTCGCCGTTGCATCCGGTCAGCAGCAGGACGGGCCATAGATAATTGAATAGTCTGTAGAACATGCATGTGTTTTTGTAAATTCCGCTCAAAGATAAGCAATTTGAGACAGACTCTGTCGGATGGAGCGGGGAAATTTGCGGTCCGGGAGGGATTTCATTCATGCCAGAGACGGCATTCCGGGGTAAGGGCTCGTTTTTCCGCAGATTTTCATTACCTTTGCGGCGATAAAAACGAACTGGATATGTGGTTATTGTTAGCGTTCTGCTCGGCAGCTCTGCTGGGCTTTTATGATGTGTTCAAGAAAAAGTCGCTGGCTGGTAATGCCGTGCTCCCCGTGCTGGGTCTGAACACACTCTTTTCGAGTCTTATTTTCTTGCCTTTCATTCTTGTATCCCACTTCAGGCCCGAATGGCTGGAGGGATCGCTGTTTTATGTGCCCGAAGCGGGATGGGAGGTGCACAAGTTCATTCTGGTCAAGTCGTTCATCGTGCTTTCCTCGTGGACGTTCGGGTATTTCGGCATGAAGCATCTTCCGCTCACCATTGTGGGCCCGATCAACGCCACCCGTCCGGTCATGACGCTGGTGGGAGCCTTGCTGATATTCGGTGAGCAACTGAATGTGTATCAGTGGATTGGTGTGCTGATGGCGATTGTGTCATTCTTCATGCTGAGCCGTTCGGGGAAGAAGGAAGGCATCGACTTTGAGCATAACAAGTGGATTTGGTTTGTGGTGCTGGCGGCTGTGCTGGGCGCGGTAAGTGGGTTGTACGACAAGTACCTGATGGGCCGGTTCAACAACATGATTGTACAGTCGTGGTATAACATCTACCAGCTTTTTTTGATGGGCGGTGTACTGATATTCCTCTGGTGGCCGCGCCGCAAGTCGGGCACTCCTTTCCATTGGGACTGGTGCATCATTCTGATTTCGGTGTTCCTTTCAGCCGCCGACTTCGTGTACTTCTATGCGCTGGGCATGGACGGTTCGATGATTTCCATTGTGTCTATGGTGCGCCGGAGCAGCGTGGTGGTGTCGTTCCTTTTCGGGGCGATGGTGTTCCACGAAAAGAATCTCAAGAGCAAGGTGGTGGATCTGGTGCTTGTACTCATCGGAATGTTCTTCCTGTATTTGGGTAACGTGCTGGAATGAGCTGTGCTTGTTGAAGCACAATTGCAGACGATTGCTTTTGTATTTCAAATATAATTCATACTTTTGTTATGGAATCAGGGCGGCGGCCCTTTTTCCGGGAAAGGCTTGTCGGAGGACAAGGAACGGGCTGTTTGATTGCAAGTATCCCATTCCCTTATCCGATGTAGCCGCTTGTTTGTATTAGATTTCAGAAGAAGCGTTATGCTTAATCTCTTGCGAATGAAAACCTAGGAAATTTTCAAAGTGCGACGAGGATAGCATAGTGGTTCTCACGCTATAGCGTGGGCTGCTATTACTACATCTGTCGCACAGGTTTTCCTAGGACCTTCATTCAAGAATGTGGTAGCATTGCAGTGCCACGCTTCTCGTATAGTAATGATGGTTCTTTGGACACTGGAGGACGGAAAAAATACTTAAAGTCTTATGAAAAAACTGTTGTCTGTTGCACTGATGTGTTTGTGTTCGCTCGTTCTGTGCGCGCAAAAGGATGTAACCACGTTTCTCGGCATTCCAGTAGACGGGACTAAAGCCGAAATGATTGAAAAATTGAAAGCCAAAGGATTTACAAGCCATCCATATGATGAAGATGCTTTGAGGGGAGAATTTAATGGCGAAGATGTTCGGATATCCGTAGTTACAAATAATAATAAGGTCTATAGAGTCGCTGTCTTTGATGAGAATACAAGGGATGAGGCGCAAATAAGAATCAGATTTAACACGCTTTGCAGACAGTTCCAGAATAATGGGAGATATGTGTCTGGCTCGGGGCAGACGATACCGAAAGACGAGAATATAACTCTTGGAATATTGACGAACAAACAGTATGAGGCGGTATATTATCAGTGGACTATTTCCGAAATGAAAGATATGGTGAGTAGAATGGATACAGCTACTATTGCTAAGGAATTGATGTCTTTCTCTGAAAAGTTTGAAAAGAAATATACAGAGAAAGGTTGGGACAATATTACAGAGGAGGAAATGGCGAATGACATTAAGGAAATTGATTTTGTACAAAGTATGATGAAAGTGCTTGTAAAAAAATGCGTGTGGTTTAAAATAGATAAAGCGTTGTCTTATGGACAATTTAGGATTGTAATGTTCTACGATAACGAATATAACCGCGCCAGCGGAGAAGATTTGTAAAAAACATGAAAATGCCCGGCAGATTGTCATTCATCTGCCGGGCATTTTCATGTTTCGCACCGATAGCAATATGTTCACTTATTCTTTAATCGGTGTATTCTCTAATGTAGCCGTCAGGAACTCATAGAATTTCTTTACTGACGGAATATGGCAACGCTCCTCAGGAGTGTGCGGACATTCCAATGTCGGTCCGAATGAAATCATGTCCAGACCAGGGATGACTGCTCCGATGATTCCGCATTCCAGTCCCGCATGAATTACTTTCACCTCAGGAGTCTCACCGAACTGTGCTTTGTATGATTCTTTCATGGCATGAAGAATCGGGGAGTTGACATTCGGTTCCCAGCCCGAATAGCTTCCCGAACGTTCCACATGCATTCCCGCCATAGAGAAACAGCTCTCGATGGCCGTGTTTCTATAGTCTTTCATCGATTCACGTGCGCTTCGCGTAAGCACGCTGATGGAAGCTTTCCCTTCACCTACCTTCACTATAGCCAGATTGGAAGAGGTCTCCACCGTATCCGGAATAGTAGGAATGTATCGTTCCACACCATTCGGACATGCATAGATGGCATCCACCAGATTGTCACGAATCTCTTCCGGCACCATCATCTTGGGCAATTCCACACGTTCTGCCGTAAAGCTCAGATTGTCTTCAATGGTGTCGAACTCATCGCGCCAAACCTGTTCGCATTCGCCTACAAAGGCCAGCACATCATCAACTTCTGATTCAGGGACTGTAATGACCGCTTCACATTCGCGCGGAATGGCATTGCGCATGTTGCCTCCTTCCCATGAAACCAGGCAAGCTTCATCGTATGTAATCACCTGATTCAGGAAACGTGCCATCAGCTTGTTGGCATTGGCGTGTCCCCATCCTATCTGGATGCCCGAATGCCCGCCTCTCAAGCCCTTCAGAGTAACTTTCAGTGCCACATCTTCCGGGTCGGTTTCTTCTTCCTTGTATTCCAAAGTGGCGGTCAGGTCTTCACCTCCCGCACAACCTATATATAGCAAACCCTCTTCTTCCGAGTCAAGATTCAGGAGAATGTCACCGTCAATCGTTCCGGGTTTCAGTCCGAAGGCACCATACATTCCCGTTTCTTCATCGGAGGTAATCAGTCCTACCAGCGGACCATGCTTCAGGGTCTTGTCTTCCATCACCGCCATGATTGCGGCAACTCCCATCCCGTCATCCGAGCCTAACGTAGTGCCTTTTGCCTTGATCCATTCACCGTCCACATAAGCTTGGACAGGATCTTTCTCGAAATCATGCTTCACGCTCTTTTCCTTTTGCGGAACCATGTCCATGTGGGCCTGCAGGATTACCGTCTTGCGGTTTTCCATACCCGGAGTGGCAGGCTTGCGGTAAATGATGTTTCCCGCTTCATCCTGAAACGATTCCACACCTGCCTGCTTGCCGAAATCGAGCAGGAAAGACTGAATCTTTGACAAATGACCCGACGGACGGGGAATCTGCGTCAACGAATAGAAATGTTTCCACACGTTCTGCGGAGCTAAAGAAAGAATTTCGTTCATAAACAATCAGTGTTTTTTGTTTGTAAGCGGCAAAGCCACCAATCCATAAATACCTAGCAAAATTAATAAAAATGTTTGAATTCCATGTACCAGCAAAGCAAATATTCCTGCATTTTCTTTGCTGACTCCATACATCATCATCATTGTGATTACGGCAAAATGCCATGGACCCGCCCCGTTTGGAGTGGGGACTGCCACGGCTATGCTTCCCACCACGAACATCACCAGTCCTGCCATCCAGCCAAGGTCGGCGGAAAAGTCGAAACAGAACATGCTTACATAGAACTGGAAAAAATAGCAGACCCAGATACCGGCGGTGTAGAGAACGAACAGCACCGGACGGTGTACGTGGCGCAAGGAAAGGCATCCCGTCCAGATGTCGCCCAGGATTCCCCTCACACGGGCGAAGACCGAAAGGTTACGGACTAAAAAAAAGGCTAGCATGCCCAATGCCACGATACATATCAGAGTGATGTAGAAGTTGGTTGAGGTAAACAGATGGGCGAAGAAATGCATGTTTGTGCCAGTCTTGTCAAAAAAAGCGGTGAATACATTCGACTGTAGCAGCAGTGTCGCCACCGTGATGGTCAGTACGCATATCGTGTCAATCAGCCTTTCCGTCACTACGGTCCCCAGCGACTTGGAAAAAGACACTCCGTCGTATTTCGACAGGACACCGCAGCGGGAGACTTCCCCCACGCGCGGGAGCACCAGATTCGCCGCATATGAGATGAAAATGGCATATACACTGTTGGAGCGTTTCGGATACTCGTTCAACGGAGCCAAAGTCAGATTCCAGCGCCATCCGCGGAACACATGTCCCAACACGCCGAACACCAGTGAGAATGCCATCCACCAGTAATTCATTTCTCCGTTCATCACGTCCCACACCTGGCGGAAATCAAATCCGTGATATGTCCATACCAGAATGGCGGCTCCCAAAAGCAAAGGAAAGACAATCTGCAGACTCTTATTTATCGTTTTTTTTAATCCAGTCCGTTCCAAAATCAACTATATTAAAGATTAATGTGTAACTTTGCAAGACGCAAAGATAATATCATTGCATGATATAGTCTTCCGTCCGGACCGATTTATTTACTAAAACCTGTGAAATGAAATCAGTAAGACCTAAGAAATTTCTGGGGCAGCACTTTCTGAACGACCTGCACGTTGCCCAAGACATAGCCGATACAGTGGATGCCTGCCCGGATATTCCAATACTTGAAGTGGGGCCGGGGATGGGCGTACTCACGCAGTTTCTTCTTGTCAAGGGAAGACCGGTGAAAGTGGTGGAGCTGGACTTTGAGTCGGTAGCCTACCTGAAAGAAAACTTTTCCCAGATGGGAGACAACATCATCGAACAGGATTTCCTGAGGATGGACCTTCGGGACGTGTTCGGGGGGGAACCTTTTGTACTTACAGGAAACTATCCATACAACATATCCAGTCAGATTTTCTTCAAGATGCTTGACAACAAGGATTTGATTCCCTGCTGTACGGGAATGATACAGAAAGAGGTGGCCGAGCGGATAGCCGCCGCTCCGGGGAACAAGTCGTATGGCATCCTGAGCGTACTGATTCAGGCATGGTACAAGGTGGAGTATCTGTTTACCGTGCATGAACACGTGTTCAATCCTCCTCCGAAAGTGAAAAGTGCCGTCATCCGCATGACACGCAATGACACGCAGGAACTGGGATGCGACGAGAAACTGTTCAAGCAGATTGTGAAGACCACGTTCAACCAGCGGCGCAAGACATTGCGCAATTCCATTTCGCCGATTCTCGGGAAGGGACATCCGTTCTGCGCCGACCCGATTTTCGACAAGCGGCCCGAACAGTTGTCTGTGGAAGAGTTTGTCGGACTAACCGGGCGGATGGAAAAAGTTCTGGCCGAGTGCGGCCCCCTTAAATAAGTTGATACAAACACTAAAAACGCATTCAGGATGAACAACGATGATATCAAACAGATTACAGACCTGATTGAAAACAAGGAATCAGACAAGTTGAAGGAGGTGCTTGCCAACCTTCACCCGGCCGACATCGCCGAACTCTGCAACGAGCTGGACCCGGAAGACGCGCGTTTCGTCTATCTTCTGCTCGACAACGAGACGGCTGCAGACGTACTTATAGAAATGGACGAGGATGCGCGGAAGCGTTTCCTTGAGGTTCTTCCGTCGGAAACCATCGCCAAACGCTTTGTCGACTATATGGACTCGGACGATGCCGTGGACATCATCCGCGAGATGGACGAGGACAAGCAGGAGGAGGTGCTCTCGCACATCGAAGACATCGAGCAGGCGGGCGACATCGTTGACCTTCTGAAATATGATGAAGATACTGCCGGTGGTCTGATGGGTACGGAGATGGTTATCGTGAACGAGAACTGGAGTATGCCCGAATGTCTGCGCGAGATGCGTATCCAGGCCGAAGAGATGGACGAAATCTATTATGTCTATGTGGTGGACGATGACGAACGCCTTCGGGGCGTGTTCCCGCTGAAGAAGATGATAACCAGTCCTTCGGTGTCAAAGGTGAAACATGTGATGAAGAAAGATCCTATATCTGTCCGTGTTGACACTCCGGTTGAGGAGGTGGTGCAGACCATCGAGAAATACGACTTGGTGGCGGTGCCGGTGGTAGACAGCATCGGACGGCTGGTGGGGCGTATCACGGTCGATGACGTGATGGACGAGGTTCGTGAACAGGCCGAACGTGACTATCAGTTGGCTTCTGGTTTGTCGCAGGATGTGGAGACAGACGACAATGTGTTCCGCCAGACCACTGCACGCCTTCCATGGCTGCTTATTGGCATGTTGGGAGGAATCGGAAATTCCATGATTCTGGGTAATTTCGACACCACTTTCGCAGCCCATCCTGAAATGGCTCTCTATATTCCCCTTATCGGCGGTACGGGTGGTAATGTCGGGACACAGTCGTCGGCTTTGGTCGTCCAGGGACTTGCCAACAGCTCCTTGAATGCCGAGAATACGTTCAAGCAGATAATCAAGGAATCGGTCGTGGCACTCATCAATGCCACCATCATCTCCATGCTGGTGTATGTCTATAACTTTGTCCGTTTCGGCCCTACCGCCACAGTAAGCTATTCTGTATCCATCAGCTTGTTTGCTGTGGTGATGTTTGCCTCCATATTCGGCACGCTGGTTCCTATGACCCTTGAAAAACTGAAGATAGATCCGGCAATCGCGACCGGCCCTTTCATCTCCATCACCAACGACATTATCGGTATGCTGATGTACATGGGTATCACGGTGTTGCTTTCGTGACCGTTTTCAATAAATGAATTTCTACACTTCCGTGTCTTTGGACTGGGGCGGATTGAGGATTCTTTATCTCTGAAACATATTAATATGGTATTCTGATATTATGAAAATGTATTTCAAGCGATTAGCTGTCATGGCCGCAGGGCAGATGGCGGCTTTTCTTGCTTTTCTTCCGCTGGAAGCGCAAGTTAGCCTTTATGTGTCGCCCGCTGGAAGCGCGGACGGAAACGGGAGCATAGGTGCTCCATATGTCTGTATAGAAGATGCGCAAGCCGCAGCCCAAAATATTCCGGCAGCAGAAGTGACCATCTGGTTGAGAGAGGGGAACTATATACTGGAACATCCGCTGGTATTTACGGCAGATGATACCGAAGGAGAGCGTAAGACGCTTTGCATACGTTCCTATCCGGGCGAGCAGGCTGTGCTGACAAGCGGCTTTCCTCTGTCGTTGCAGTGGGAAACGCACAAAGGCGGAGTGATGAAAGCTCACGTGCCTCAGGACATGATGATGGATATGCTTCTGGTGAATGGCGAGCTGAGGCCCATGGCACGTTATCCGAACTATGATTCTACAGCAGTTCGCTTGAACGGCGTTTCGGCTGATGCTACCGAACCCAAGCGGGTGAAACGCTGGAAGCATTTTGAAGCTGGCTATTTGCATGCTATGCACGGACACGACTGGGGCGATTTTCATTATCGTATTGCGGGAAAGGACAGCAAAGGAGAACTGATATTGGAGGGTGGATGGCAAAACAACCGTCCGTCCAAACCGCATCCGCAGAATCGGATGGTGGAAAATATTCTTGAAGAATTGGACGCTCCTGGCGAGTGGTATTATGATTGTGGAAAAGGCTATCTTTATTATTATCCATTGCCGGGCGAAAAAGTGGAACAGCTTCGGTTTGAAACGCCCCAGTTAAAACATTTGGTGGAATTCCGGGGCAGCGAAGAACGGCCTGTGCGCAACATCACCCTGCAAGGAATCAAGTTTACACAGACTGTACGCACTTTTATGGAAGAATATGAGCCCCTTCTGCGTTCGGATTGGCGTATCTACCGTGGCGGTGCCGTTCTGCTGGAAGGTACGGAGGAATGTCATATTGTTGACTGTGATTTCCACCGCTTGGGAGGAAACGCCGTTTTCTTTTCAGGTTATCACCGCAACTCTTCTGTCAGCGGATGCCTGTTTGAACAGATTGGAGCCAGTGCGGTCTGCATGGTAGGAAAGCC
>CALUIZ010000016.1 GCA_944320815.1 uncultured Phocaeicola sp.
TTGCGGAAATAGCTCAGTTGGTAGAGCACAACCTTGCCAAGGTTGGGGTCGCGAGTTCGAGTCTCGTTTTCCGCTCAACAAGTTGATTTTTTTTCATTCAGGCGGAAATAGCTCAGTTGGTAGAGCACAACCTTGCCAAGGTTGGGGTCGCGAGTTCGAGTCTCGTTTTCCGCTCAGAGGCAGAGAAACCGTTGTCAGAATGGCTTCTCTTTTTTATTTATGTTTGCCCCACACAGAATTTTCTCTTTTTATTTTGCACAGAAACAAGGTAATTATATCTTTGCGCCTGCAATTTTTAGATGATGAAAAATTATGAAAACTTACGACATTTATTTTTCAGACGGCCACTTGAGTGACAACAAAGGTTTCTCTATCAAAACTCCCGAAAAGGCAATCCACATGGCGGAGGACATGCTGGTGAAAGGCAACACATACATCGACGACTATGCAGGGGGAACCATCTCGGTGGTCAGCTCGGACGATGAGGTGATCTGGAGCAGACCTATCCCGAAAAAAGACTGAACCGCTCCGGAACATACCGCCATGCAACAGAAAAACTGAACGTACAGATGCAGACAACAACAACCGAAATAAAAGACGTAATCATCATCGAACCGCGGCTGTTCAGGGATGAGAGGGGCTATTTCTTCGAGTCATACTCCGAACGGGACTTCAACGCGCAGGTACGAGAAGTGAGGTTTGTGCAGGACAACGAAAGCAAGTCGAGCTACGGCGTGCTGCGCGGGCTGCATTTCCAGAAGCCGCCCTTCACCCAGAGCAAACTGGTGAGAGTCATCAGGGGTGCCGTGCTCGACGTGGCCGTAGACATACGCAAGGGGTCGCCCACCTTCGGCAGACATGTGGCTGTGGAACTGTCGGAAGACAACCACCGCCAACTGTTCATCCCGAGAGGATTCGCCCACGGATTCAGCGTATTGACCCCGGAGGCCGTCTTCCAGTACAAATGTGACAACTTCTATGCCCCGCAAAGCGAAGGGGCTATCGCCTGGAACGACCCCGACCTGCACATCGACTGGCGTATCCCTGCCGAAGACATGATTCTCTCGGAAAAGGACAAACACCATCCGCTGCTGAAAGATGCGGAATGGCTGTTCAGCTATGAAAAGAATTTGTATTGAAAAAAGTCCTCCTTCCCGCACTCCACAGGACGCGCCGGAAAGGAAATGCATCTTTTTTTACTGCATATTCTGATTATTCGGTTTTATTTCCGTACCTTTGCATATTCAGAGAAGCAGTCGGCCGGTCTGTCGCTGATACCTTTGGTAGAAGAGGAAAGTCCGGGCAACACAGAGCATCCTACTTCCTAACAGAAAGCTGCCCGCGAGGACAGAGCAATGCAGAAGAAAACAACCGCCTCCCGGACCGGGAGGTAAGGGTGAGAAGGCGGGGTAAGAGCCCACCAGCCGTGCAGCGATGTACGGGCTGTGCATCTTAGGAGTTGTAAGGTCATGTAAACCGGCATCAAGGAGGGTTGCTCGCCCCACGTCGGAGGGTAGACCGCTGGAGCCTGACGGTGACGCCAGGCGTAGATAAATGACAGACTCCCCTGCTTGCAGGGTGACAGAACCCGGCTTACAGGCCGTCTGCTTCTCTTTTTTTCTGGAAAAACATACTCTCTTAAATCCTGACGAACCATGAAAATCGCCGACATCTGGAAATTCCTCACTTATGACATCTGGCGCATCACGGAAAACGAAGTGACCAAGACCACATATGCACTCTACAATATCATCAAGACCGTTTATGTGTGCATCACCCGGTTCACGAAAGACCGCCTCATCAACAAAGCTTCAGCACTCACCTACAGCACTCTGCTGGCCATCGTGCCGATTCTTGCCGTATTGTTCGCCATCGCCCGCGGATTCGGCTTCGACAATGTGGTTCAGGAACAGATACGGAGCAACTTCGGAGGAAGCCCGGAGGCTGCGGAGGCTATCCTGTCGTTCGCCGAATCCTATCTGGCACAGACCAAAAGCGGGGTATTCCTGGGATTCGGACTCGTCATGCTGTTTTGGACGGTCATCAATCTGGTCATGGACATAGAAATCACATTCAACCGCATCTGGGAGGTGAAACGCCAGCGTTCGGTCTACCGGCAGATCACCGACTTCTTCTCGATGATTCTCCTGGTTCCTATCCTGATTGTCATCTCGGCCGGTCTCTCCATCTTCACGACCACCACTCTGAAGGAAATGGAAGACTTCGCCCTGCTTGCTCCCATATTCCAGTTCCTCATCCGGCTGACACCTTATGTGTTTACATGGCTGATGTTCACAGGTCTGTACATATTCATGCCCAACACGAAGGTGAAGTTCAAGCACGCACTCATCGCCGGAGTCATCGCCGGAACCGCCTTCCAGGCATTCCAGTTCCTCTATATCAACAGCCAGTTGTGGGTGTCGAAATACAATGCCATCTACGGAAGCTTCGCGGCACTTCCCCTGTTCCTGCTCTGGCTCCACATTTCATGGACAATCTGCCTGTTCGGCGCAGAGCTGACTTATGCCGGACAGAACATCAAAAGCTTCAGTTTTGAACAAGACACCCGGAACATCAGCCTGCGTTACCGCGACTTCATCGTGATTCTGATCATGTCACTCATCACCAAACGGTTTGAGCAGAACAAGCCACCTTACACTGCCACCCAACTGTCTGAAGAGAACCAGATACCTCTGCGCCTGACACGAAAGATCCTCTACCTGCTTCAGGAAATCAACGTGATACACGAAGTGGCAAACGACAAGAAAAGCGAAGAGACGGCTTATCAGCCCTCGATGGACATCAACCAACTGAGCGTAGGGCTGGTACTCAACAAACTCTATACGAAAGGCTCTGAAGATTTCAAGATTGACAAAGACAAAGAGTTCAACAATGAATGGAAAGTGCTGATGGAATCAAGAGACGAGTATTATTCAAAAACCTGTATGGTGTTGCTGAAAGACCTGTAGGCCAAATCTCTGCATACAAGTCTTCCACTGCAACACGCTTATTGAAGATAACAGCAATTCAACGAGTCAGCTGCGTCATCCGGCTCAGATACTTGCCGATAATGTCAAACTCAATATTGACCACACTCCCCACCTTCAACGTATGGAAGTTCGTATGTTCATATGTATAAGGAATGATGGCCACCTGAAATGTATCCTCCGTAGGATTGCACACAGTCAGACTTACCCCGTTCACGGTTACCGAACCCTTGTCGACGGTAAAGTAACCACGTTTCGCCATTTCCCTGTCGAACTCGTAGCGGAATGTGTAATACCAGCTTCCTTCCGCATCATCGACGGCGATGCAAGTCGCCGTCTGATCCACGTGTCCCTGCACGATATGTCCGTCCAGACGCCCGTTCATCATCATGCTGCGTTCCACATTCACCTTGTCGCCCACTTTCAACAGCCCGATGTTCGAACGCTCAATCGTCTCCTTCATGGCCGTCACCGTGTAAGTACCGTCCTGAATGCTCACCACCGTCAGGCATACCCCATTGTGCGACACACTCTGGTCAATTTTCAGCTCGTCCACAAATGAGCACTTCAATGTAAGGTGCAGATTTTCCTGCTCCTTCACAATCTTCACCACTTCGGCATATTCTTCTACTATTCCTGAGAACATAACATCTAGAATTTAAATCATTAAACTTAAAAACGGGACACATTCCCCATCAAATCATTTTGAGACGGGCGAACTTCAACAGCAACTGCTTGACCCCGGCATTCTCAAACCGTACCGTTGCCTTGCAATTGTCGCCCACTCCTTCTATTTTCTCGACCACACCCCTTCCGAAACGTTCATGCTCCACGCGTTGTCCTTCCGAGAGTCCGCCCGACACATTTCCCTCTCCGGAGGAAGCCGATGGCGAAATCCTACGCAACGTACGAGGAGGAACAAAACGGTGGGGTTCCTGAGGCATTTCTCCCCCATCAAACATCGAGACTCCGCTCCGCTCATAAGGCGGACGGTCACTGTCACGGTCTGCACGCGAGAAAGAACGGCCACTTCCCGTCTGACGCAGTTCCGCTTCCGCAGACTTCCGGAAACGCCCCGCACTCACCTCCACCTGACGTGCCAACCGCTCGCCGGGAGGCATCTTCAGGAAACATCCGTCAATGTCACGAAGGAAGCGGCTCGGGTTGCCGAACTCCATCTTCCCGTAACGGAAACGGCTCTTGGCGTACGAAAGATAGCAATGCGACTCCGCGCGCGTAATCGCCACATAGAACAGTCTCCGCTCCTCCTCCAATGCCCTCGGAGAATCGGCGGAAATGCCCGGGAAAAGCCCCTCTTCCATTCCCACCACAAACACGTTCGGAAATTCCAGTCCCTTGGCAGAATGGATGGTCATCAATGTCACTTTCGAAGCCTCGCCTTCCTTCTCATTGTCCTGATCGGTCAGAAGGGAAACTTCCGACAAATAATCGGAAAGGAGCACATGCACATTGCCCTCCTCCTCCCTGTCAGCGCAGAAATCGTGGATACCGCTTATCAGTTCCTCAATATTTTCCTGTCGGCTCAAGTTCTCCGGCGTACGGTCCTGATATATCTCACTGATGATTCCCGACCGGCGCACAATATCCTGTCCCAACGTATAGGCATCCTTCTCCCGCGCATCCGCCACAAAGTCTGCCATCAGATCACGGAATGCCTGAAGTTTCGTCATGGGACCTTTTGTCAGGGCCACTCCGTAAGCCAGCGGTTCGTTCAGCACCGTCCACAGACTGACATGATTCCGCACCGCCGCATCGGTCAGCTTCGCCAATGTAGTGTCGCCGATACCGCGCGCCGGATAATTGACAATACGCTTGAAAGCCTCCTCGTCATTCGGATTGACCGCCAGACGGAAATAGGCGATCACATCCTTCACCTCTTTGCGCTGGTAGAAAGAAAGTCCGCCATACACCTGATACGGAATGCCCCGCTTGCGCAATGCCTCTTCAAAGATACGGCTCTGCGCATTCGTGCGGTAAAGCACCGCACAGTCATGATACGCATAGCCGTCGCGCCGGTGCAGCTCCAAAATCTTGTTGCCGACGATTTCCCCTTCCTCCACATCGCTGTAAGCACATATCACCGGAATCGGCTCACCCTTATCGTTTCTGGAGAACACCTCCTTGCGGATCTGCTCCCTGTTCTTCTCTATCAGGCTGTTCGCCGCATTCACGATAGTCTGCGTGGAGCGGTAATTCTGCTCCAGCTTGAACAGACGCGCATCCTTATACTGACGCGTAAACTTCAGTATATTGTCAATGTTCGCCCCGCGGAAAGAATAAATGCTCTGCGCATCATCGCCCACCACACAAATATGCTGATGCTTTTCGGTCAACTGGAGCACAATGCTGTGCTGCGCGAAGTTCGTGTCCTGATACTCATCCACCAGCACATAACGGAAACGCCCGGCATAACGGTCGCGGATTTCGGGATACTCATTGAAAAGCCGGTAAGTATATACCAGCAAATCATCGAAATCCATCGCGTCACTCTGGCGGCACCGTTCGCAATAACGAAGATAAATGTCCGGCATCAGCGGAATCTTCGCCGCCCTGTCGGCCTCTTTCATCTCGCCGCTCGCCGCATACATCTGAGGTGACACCAGATGATTCTTCGCGTTGCTGATACGGCCCTGAATCATTCCCGGCCTGTACACCTTGTCGTCAAGATGAAGTTCCTTGACAATCGTCTTCACCAGACTCTTCGAGTCGGCCGAATCATAGATGGTGAAGTTGGGAGTGAAGCCGATTTTTTCCGCTTCCATGCGGAGAATGCGGGAGAAGACCGAATGGAATGTCCCCATCCACACATAACGCGCCCTGTCGATACCCACCTGCCGGGCAATGCGCTCCTTCATCTCCCGCGCCGCCTTGTTCGTGAAAGTCAACGCAAGAATGGACCACGGCTCATAGCCATGGTCCATCAGATAAGCGATCTTGTAAGTCAGCACGCGCGTCTTGCCAGAACCGGCGCCCGCTATCACCAGCAGCGGCCCATCGTTATAGAGCACCGCCGCGCGCTGGCTCTCATTCAGTTCGTCCAGATAATCACCGCTGCCTGTCATACTCAATTCTTAAAGCTGTGAATCGGAGCCGGGATACGTCCTCCACGGTTCACGAAAGCCTCGCAGGAGAAGCGGTTCACAGGCATCACGGGAGCATACCCCAGCAGTCCGCCGAATTCCACCGTCTCTCCCACTCCCTTACCGATTACAGGGATGATGCGCACGGCAGTAGTCTTCTGGTTCACCATTCCAATCGCCGACTCGTCCGCGATAATTCCCGAAATGGTGGCCGCGGAAGTGTCTCCCGGAATGGCAATCATATCAAGACCTACAGAACATACGCATGTCATGGCCTCCAGCTTTTCGATGGTGAGCGCACCCGCCTCCACCGCATCAATCATTCCCTGGTCTTCACTTACCGGGATGAACGCACCGCTCAAGCCGCCCACATACGACGAAGCCATCACGCCGCCTTTCTTCACCTGGTCGTTCAGCAGAGCCAGAGCTGCCGTCGTGCCCGGCGCGCCCGGATGTTCCAGACCGATTTCCTGAAGAATCTCCGCCACGCTGTCGCCTATGGCCGGAGTCGGAGCCAAAGACAGGTCGATGATTCCGAAAGGCACGCCCAGACGGCGGGAAGCCTCCTGTGCCACGAGCTGTCCGACACGGGTCACCTTGAACGCCGTGCGCTTGATGGTCTCGCACAGCACCTCAAAGCTGGCTCCGCGAATCTGCTCAAGCGCATATTTCACCACGCCGGGACCGCTGACGCCCACATTGATAATCGCGTCGGCTTCCGACACTCCATGGAACGCACCCGCCATGAACGGATTGTCGTCGGGCGCATTGCAGAGCACCACCAGTTTGGCACAGCCCAGCGAATCCTTGTCTTTCGTCATTTCCGCCGTCTCACGGATGATTTCACCCATCAGCTTCACCGCATCCATGTTGATGCCCGTCTTGGTGGAACCTACATTGACCGAGCTGCAGATGCGCTCCGTGCAGGCCAGAGCCTTCGGGATGGAACGGATAAGAAGCTCATCGCTGCGTGTCATGCCCTTCGACACCACAGCCGAATAGCCGCCGATGAAATTCACGCCCAGTTCAGCCGCCACACGGTCGAGCGTCTGCGCAATCTTCACATAATCGTCGGAAGTCTTGCATGCCGTTCCGCCCACCAGCGAAATCGGAGTGATTGAAATGCGCTTGTTGACGATAGGAATACCGTATTCCTTCGAGATTTCCTCTCCCGTCTTCACCAGATTGCGGGCAAGCCCCGTCATCTTGTCGTATATTTTCTGACAAAGCACGTCCAGGTTGCTGTCCGCACAGTCGAGCAGACTGATGCCCATCGTGATGGTACGCACGTCCAGATTCTCCTTGTCAATCATCTTGTTGGTTTCGGTAACCTCTGATATATTGATCATAACCAAAATAATTTAAGGTCAGAAAATCAGATGCGGTGCATCTTGTTAAAAATCTCTTCTCTCTGGCATTTGATCTGCACACCCAGCTCCTTCCCGATTTCATCCAGCTCATTGACCGCCTGCTCGAAAGGCTTTTCCATCTTTTCCATGTCCACAATCATCATCATGTTGAAATAGCCCTGCACGATGGTCTGCGTGATGTCAAGAATGTTCACATTGTTGTCTGCCAGATAAGCACACACTCTGGCTATGATACCTACCGTATCTTTTCCCACTACAGTAATAATCGTTCTGTTCATCGTTTTCCGTAATATATTGGTTAATATGCCACAAAGATAAGCAAATCTTTTCATAAAGCACGGCCAATGAGGAAATTATTTAAAAAAACATGGCCGATGCTTTCTGCCGTTTTTCCGGAAAAATCCGCATTCCGGAAACGCTGTCCGGGAATGTGAAAAAACACCCTGATGTTCCGGTCCGAACATCAGGGTATTCCGCCTGAAACATCAGGGTATTTTTTTCCGCATACCAGGCTACAAGCCTTTTGATTTCGCTTCATCCCAGATGGCATCCATCTCTTCAAGCGACATGTCGGCCAGACTCTTCCCTTCCTTGATGGTATGTTCCTCCAGATAGTTGAAACGGCGGATGAATTTCTGGTTGGTACGCTCCAGCGCGTTGTCGGGATTGATTTTGTAGAGGCGTGCGGCATTGATGAGACTGAACATCACATCACCGAACTCAGCTTCCGCCTTTTCCTTGTCCATCTTACCCGCTTCATCCTCAAACTCACTGATTTCTTCCTTCACCTTTGTCCAGACCTGCTCACGCTCTTCCCAGTCGAAGCCCACATTGCGGGCCTTGTCCTGGATACGGTAAGCCTTGATGAGCGACGGAAGCGCTTCCGGAACTCCGCTCAACACCGACTTGTTGCCGTCCTTTTCCTTCAGCTTGATCTGCTCCCAGTTCTCCGAAACTTTCTCGGCGGTATCGGCCTTCACCTCGCCGAACACATGAGGGTGACGGAAAATCAGCTTGTCGCAAAGCTTGTCGCACACGTCCTTGATGTCAAAATCACCCGTCTCGCTCCCTATCTTGGCATAGAATATCACATGAAGAAGCACATCGCCCAGCTCTTTACAGATGTTCTTCTTGTCATCCTTCATCAACGCGTCACACAGTTCATACACTTCCTCAATCGTGTTCGGGCGCAGACTCTCATTGGTCTGCTTGCGGTCCCACGGGCATTTCACACGCAGTTCGTCGAGCACGTCCAGCAGCCGCCCGAACGCTTCCAGCTTCTCTTCTCTTGTATGCATATCCATTGGTCAATAATTTTTGTTTCAACGGCACAAAGCTACAGACTTTCCTGCAATAAACGGTGAATCTGAACGGAAAAATCAGTAACTTTAGGCCGCAAAAAACAACTTCACAAAATATGGACAGACAAAAAATCGCACTGGTGCTCTCCATGGGAGGAGCCAGAGGAATCGCACACATCGGTGTCATCGAAGAGTTGCTGGAACAAGGGTATGAAATCACTTCCATCGCGGGCACGTCGATGGGCGCCATGGTCGGCGCCATGTATGCCACAGGCAAACTGGAGGAATGCAAGAAATGGATGTGCGGATGGGACAGAAGAAAGCTGTTCTATTTTGCCGACGTGCGGCCGAACCGGGAAGGCATGGTGAAGGGCAACCGCTTCATGGACGAACTGAAGCAGATTGTGCCGGACATCCGCATCGAATCGCTGCCCATACCTTATACAGCTCTCGCCACCGACCTGGCCAACGAATGTGAGGTCGTGTTCGATTCGGGAAACCTGTTCGACGCAATCCGCGCGTCCATCGCCATCCCGATGGTGTTCCATCCGCTCAAGAAAGACGGACGCACGCTGGTGGACGGCGGACTTCTGAACCCTCTCCCTCTCCGCCATGTGCGCCGCACGGAAGGGGACATTGTGGTGGCGGTGGACGTGAACGCTCCGGGAGAGGCCAGACCGCTCCCCCACTTCAGTCCTTATCAGGTGATTACGGCCACATCGAGGATGATGATGCAGGAAATCACCCGGAACGAAATCCGCAACTGTCCGCCCGACATCCTGATCCGCATTCCCGCCTCGCGCTTCGACATGATGGAATTCTATCATGCCGGAAACATCATCAGGAGTGGAAGAGAAGAGGCACGCAGGCAATTGTCCGGCGAAACAAATATAAGGAGTTAAAGAAGACCCGCGGGCGGAGCGACAACTTCTTATAACTTCCAGTTAGTATAAACTAAATATAATCAGTTATTTAATTAAAAAATTTATAGAAAGTATGTTTCACTATATTGGTCTTGCTGTTTTACTGGTTTTACTTCATGGTTGCAGTTTCAATCCCACAAACAAGTATCAGCGTTACGCTGACTTTCCGGTAAACAAGAATCTTGTATTGTCAGAAGAGATAGATTGCGACAGTGTTTTTCTGCACTATCCTTACCGGGTGGAAATAAAGGACAGCCTTGCCGTCATCCTCGATCTGCATCCTGAGAGCTGTTTCCTGCATGCATTCGCCTATCCGGAGTGGAGGTATGTCACCTCCTTCGGCAAGCGTGGAGAAGGGCCGGAAGAGGTGCTTTCTGCCGAACGTGTAAGGATATGCTCTCCTGATTCCGTGTGGGTGCTCGACTCCAACCGCAGCCAGATAACCCGCTGGCGCGTGTCCGCTTCTTCGGGCAGGGCGGAGCGTGTGGAAGAAATACCTTTGGACAAACGCCTGCTGCGCACGCTGGACTTCTGCAAGACGGATGAAGGATTTCTGGTGACAGACTATACCGGCAATTACCGTTATCACGTGTTGGATGCCCACGGACGGATTAAAGAGAGCGCAGGCTCCATACCCACCGAAAGAACCGTTGATGATTCCGAAAAGACTGCCTTGGCTCAGGCATGGCGCAGTTTCATGGATTATAATCCGAATAACGGTGTGCTGGCCATGGTGACCCAGTTGGGAGAAGTCATAGAGATATTTAATCTAAAGACCGGAGAACATAAAGTCTGTTATGGTCCGGGAGGAGAACCCCAGTTCCATATATCACAAGGCTATGGTTTCCCAGTCGGGATTATGGGATTCTATGATGTGGAAGTAACGGAAAATTTAATTTATGCAGTTTTTCAGGGAACCTCATTTAAGGAAATTGCTCGAAAGGAGAAACAAGGAATACACTTGCCCGATGGAGGGAGAAAGCTTTGCGTTTTCACTCTGTCCGGAGTACCCATAAAGTGTTATGAACTTGACAAATCTGTGTGTGGTATTGGAATAGATGAAGGATTAAATTCGCTTTTTGCAACGGATGTATTCACCGACAATCTAGCAACAAGATTTAACTTAAAGGAGTAGCATAATGAACATGAACGAGAGTATAGCAGAACATTTATCAGCAGACAAAAAGAAGAGCATCAAGATTGGGCTATTTGCTGTTTGTCTGCTTTTTACTGTGATATATGGCATACTGACAGTCAATGCCTGTATGCAACGTGAGCAAGAATGGGATGAACGGGCTAAAGATGCTTTTTTTGAGGCATTGGAAAGCGAGATGAGGAAGATGGAAGGGAGGGAAGAATACTGTCACACTGCGACTTCGCTATTTCAACAGATAACACTGAAAAATGAGATTCCGGATTCTATAGTAATTTCATCACAGAATGGGAGTTATGTTCATCACCTTCCCTTGCACAAGCGTAACAACGCCTACTTTAAAGATGGTAGTAAAAATGCTTTCTTCAGTACAATTCTTGAGCAATATCCGTTTCTTTCGGACTCCTTGTGTAATACTTGGAATGACTTGTTGTCTTCGAGACAAATAAAAGCTGATATAGGAGTGTGTTCTCAAGTAACGGACTTGTCAGGACATACCACGAAAGTCAATTCGGCATCTTTTAAAAACTTCACTTCAGCAGACAGTTTAGTTTCTACTTATCTGGGTTATCGTCTGGAGATGGAATTATCCGGTTATGTGTCTTATACGTGGTGGAATCTTCTGCCAGTTGGAATGATTATGACAGTTGCTCTGCTTTGGGGTCTGTATATTCTCTTCTTGCTATCTTACGACAGGCTGAATCAACTAATATCAAAACAGCCTGTCGTTATGGTAGAAAAAGTAATCGAAAAGACACCATCTCCTGTCAATAATCGTAAAAAAAACGGGCATATTTTAAAATCACACATTTATAAACTGGACAACAACGTGTATTTTGATGCCGGACAGCATTTGTTTTGTGATAATAACGGTATCATTGAAAAACTTTCACCTAACATGTCCATATTACTAGAGCATTTTTTTAAGGCTCCCAATCATACTCTGACCAAATATGAAATTTACCAGATTCTGGGCAAAGATCTTGAAAAATACTCTTTGGATAACTTTTATAAGATGATTGAACGTTTTAGGAAGAAACTGGAAAAGTTTTCATCTGCTACTTTGCACAATGGTGGAAATGGGTCTTATCAACTTATTCTGCCTTTGAGATTAACTGACATGAACTGACATTTTTTAATTTTATACATCTGTATTACAGCATATTATATTTTGCACGAGTTAATGTCCTGAATAATCCTTGCAAAAATAAATATTCATCCTTAATTTCGTCATGATAATTTTTAAATATAATAAGATGAAAAGAAAATTAGCTTTATTGACGGCTGTCACTATTTGTACAGTAGGTGCAATTATTTTTTTACATTCTTCCAGAAAGAATGAATGCAATGTTTTAATACAGAATGTGGAAGCATTGGCAGGTGACGAAATTTTAACTCCGATTCATTGTGTGGGATCGGGATGTGTCGATTGTCCGATTATCACAGCAAAAGTAAAATATGTCATGTCCGGTTGGAGTTTTAACGAATAAGTCACTCTTAAATCTATGGAAATAAAGCATTCAGTTGTCTATGGTCTCATA
Source organism: uncultured Phocaeicola sp. (assembly GCA_944320815.1). Taxonomy (GTDB): domain Bacteria; phylum Bacteroidota; class Bacteroidia; order Bacteroidales; family Bacteroidaceae; genus Phocaeicola. The sequence goes on from CALUIZ010000016.1 coordinate 12,377, forward strand.
AAGATATCATTCATCTGTCTCTTATTTTTTGTCATGTCCTGCCAGAAGAATGACCGTGCAAAAGTTGAAACTTTAGTCAATGAATGGAACAACAAGGAAATCCGTTTTCCTGAGAATCCCGTATTTACGCGTTTCGTTACAGATACCGTTCCCTACCGGATTCCGAAATCCGATTACAAGGTAGTGGTTTTTGTGGACTCTGTGGGATGTATCAGTTGCAAGCTTCAGCTTCCTAACTGGAAGAAGTTTATGCATGAGGTAGATTCACTTTGCGATGGTGATGTACCGTTTGTTTTCTTCTTTCAGTCAAATAATGTACGTGAACTGCGATATATTCTGAGGCGCGACGGCTTTTCCCATCCGGTTTGTATTGACACGAAAGACCGTTTCAATAAATTGAACCGTTTTCCGGGTGAAATGATGTTCCAGACTTTTCTGGTGGATTCTGCGAACAGAGTAAAAGTGATAGGTAATCCTGTCCTCAATCTTTCAGTGAAGGAACTTTACCTGAAGGAACTGGCAGGAATAAAACCCCATTCCCTTCCCGTTACAACAGTCCTCCCTGATTCCATGGAATATCACTACGGAACAGTAGACGGAAATGAGACGGCAAGCAAGAAGGTTGTTCTCCGCAATACAGGCAAAGAGACATTCCGCATAAAGGGAGTCACCACTTCCTGCGACTGCATGACGGTGGAATACAAATGGGATGAGATACGTCCCGGTGAAAGTGCCGTTCTGACGGTGAACTATAAAGCCGAGGAACCAGGCGATTTCTGGCGTACTATAACGGTATATGGCAATATCCCTGAGAAGTCCGTTACATTGGATTTTTGGGGTACTGTCAGAAAATGAGAGATGAAAAAGAGTGGAAACATGAATCACGTGTCTGTAAACTATGAATACCATGTTCCACTCCATGTTAAACCTGTCCAATCGAAGAAAGGAGGTGTAACAGATGCAAAGTTAATGATAATTTTGGAGCGTCACAAATCGGTGATTTGTCGCTTCGTGTGTGACTAAACAAGCTGACTAAACAAGAATAGATTACTAAATATCAATATAAACTACATATGAAAAAGAATATAATGAAATTAGTTTTTGCATCAGCCTTCGCTTTGGTGGCAGGTTATAGTGTATATGCTTCGCAGAAGAAAGTAGAAATGTCAGATCTGACAATGGCTAATGTGGAAGCATTGGCACAGAGCGAGACAATTCGTTGTACAACTTTAGGCATGACTCTTTATTATTGTAAATCTAATGTAATGATGTTTTGTTATTGCGATGGTGCACGTCCTGGTAGTGGATATCAGAAAACCTATAAATTATAAATGAACGGAAGTGGCATATCTTTCCAAAAGACATACCACTTCCCAAATCATGAAAATACTTATGAAAAAGATTCTTTTTTTAGTTTTTTTAAGTTTTTTATGCGGATGTCAGCGAAAAGAATCGCCTATGGCTCCATATGGTTTCAACGTGACCGAACAGGTTTGTTTTCATCCGGTCAAGAGTGATTTCCTCTTTAAGCCGACCGCTATTGAAATCTTTGATTCACTGGTTCTGGTTCATGACCCCGTAGAGAATAATACGTACACACTGTTTCGCCTCAATGCGTCCGCCCCGTTGTTGTCCGGAGGACAAAAGGGTTCAGGACCCGATGATATTTTATATGGACAGTTTATTGACAAGATAAACAGCAAGGAATTTCAGGTGGTTGACATTGCGGGCAGAAAGACGCTGGTCTATAACCTGGACTCGATTTTACAGACCCGTTCGTTCCGCCCTGTCCGTTCTTTCTTCTATAATGAAGCGGAGTCTCAAAAAATGGAGGGGCTGCAATATGCGTATTATGTGGATGACAACCTGAAAATAGGATTGGGCGACAGCAAGTATGGGAAATATTTCTGCTTGGCAAAAGACACCATCACTCATTTCGGAAATTATCCCGAAGAAAAAGACAAGAGTATGTCTCCGTTTTACCTGTATCAGGGCGTGTTGCATATAAATGACCGTCGGAATATGATACTGTATCATTCCCCGGTGGGGTATTATTATGAATTGTATGCCAGGGAAGGAAATACATGGAATGCCTGCTTCAAGGAATATATGCCTACGGAACACATGGAAGATGCCGTAACGGAAAATACTCCGATGGGAATTTGTTCGGCTGACCTGGATGAGAAGTTTGTGTATTTGCTGTTCTCCGGTCGTACAGGAAAACAATTCCCTGAGGAGACCTTTCTTGCCTCACACATCTTGGTCTTAAATACCCGTGGAGAAAAAATCAAGAGCCTTGAAACTGACAGGCTTAACATCTCAATAGCTGTTGCGAGTGAACAACGGCGTATTTATGCCATAGCCAAGAACCCGGAAACGGGAGAATATGAGGTGGGATATTATTCTTTGACAAAATAAATAAAAGAGACAACGATGAAAGTGTATTGGCTGATAGCTTTGATTTTAGGCTTTTTGTACTCATGTCGGCATCATCCTTCTTTCAAAGAAGAAATATGTGCCCAATATGTAGGACAGGAGATCGTTTATTTTCCAGATTCAGATCTTGTTAACAAATATATGGCGAATAGCAGCAGACATAAGTTGATTCATACAATGGATATTACATGTTCATCGTGTGTTTATGAAATAGAGAATAATCAATCTTTTATTGAGGAGGTAAAAAAACATAACATCTCTTTTGAAATAATCGGATACAGTTCGTATAAAGATTCTATTTTTAGTGATATATTATTACAAAATCCATTTTATTTTGATTTTTATAGAAAATTTAGAAGTAGAAATAATCTTAAGGATGAAAATATAACCAGGACATTCTTATTAGAAGGGAAAACTATATTACTAGTTGGAGATATGAAAGATACCGCATTTAAAAAGCAAGTTATCCAATATATTAAGAATGTTTCTTAAAGTGGGTATTCATAAAGCTTCAATGAAGGATGAAAAAAGTAATCAATGCTCTTTCTACATGAGGGCTAACGATATAAAAATGATTTAGACGTCCACACAATACTAATCGTTTTTTACAAAAGTAATAATAATTCTGAAACGATACAAATCGGTGACTTGTCGCCTAGTGTGTGAGTAAACAAAAGTAAGTCAATAAACAAAATTTAGAATAAAATAAAAAAGAACATAATGAAATTAGTTTTTGCATCAGCCTTCGCTTTGGTGGCAGGTTATAGCGTATATGCCTCGCAGAAGAAAGTAGAAATGTCAGATCTGGCAATGGCTAATGTGGAAGCATTGGCACAGAACGAATCTGGTGAGAAATATACTAAATTAACTGGTCAATGTCCTGACCCCATTTCCTATAAACGTTGGGTAAGTTGTAAAAGGGGAGGAAAAGAAGAATGTTATCCATCTGATTGCTGATATTATGATAAAATTTATTTGTCTGTTGAGTGCAATGCTAATATTGCACTCATGTTCTTCTGAACGGAAAGTTGAAGAAGATGCTTTTGTGATTGACTATAACGAAACCACAATGTTTAAATGGGATGAAATTATCGATATTGAAGAAGTTATACCGTTAGAAACAAATAACTCCTGTTTATTGAGTTACGCTAATAAATGTATTGTCAGTGACAATAGAATAGTTTATAGTGACAGTAAACAAAGAGCCTTATATGTCTTTGACAGAAAAGGAAATTTCATATATGCGATAGATGCTTTAGGAGCAGGAAATGCGGAATATACTATGATTAAGGATGTAATAGTTAGTCAGAATAAACTCAATATAATGATATTGGACAACACGTCAATCCTTGTTTTTGATTTGGCTGACGGAGCGTATATTGACAGAATTTCTTTGGATAAAAAATATGCTTCATCATTCTATCAATTTGCGGATGCTGGTAATGACAGATTTTATTTCTGGTCCATCGAGCCTGACAGCAGTTTATACGTTCTGGATAAAGGATGTTTATATCCTATAAGAGAACGCAGCGGATTTCCTTTCGTTTGTCAGAAATTTTATAGAGACGATAAAAGCAAACTGAATTTAATTTCAGATTGTGGACAATATTCAATAGAGACTATTACGGGTGACAGTCTTACTACAAAGTATTCTTTTGATTTCGGAAGTTTTGCATTTCCTTATGACAAGGGCATTAAGACTGTGAGTGAATGGGAAAGTATCGATGATAAACCTTATTTTAAGAGTTTGCTCTCAGCTTATGAAACGAAAGATGTATTATATACAACTACTGCCACTCCAAACAGAAATATATATTGCATAGCAGTTAAAAAGGATACACTTGACATCTTTTGTGGCAATCAGAATGTAGATGCTCCGGTGGTTGTCATAGGTTCGGATGATTCTTCTTTTTACGGCATATTATATCCCGCATCATTTGTTGAAGACAATGACATTTCAAATTTGATTGGAAAATACAAGGTATCAGACGATGATAACCCTTTATTGATAAGGTTCAAATTTAATTTTTCAAGATTTTAAACACAAAATAATAAACATAACCTGAAGGGTTTTATGATAAAATTACTGACAAACAGTTCGTCATACAAGGAACAGCTTCAATGCATGAGAATGAAACTAACAATAAAATCTGATAAAATGAAATATTTAATGCATATTCCCGGCCTTATATTAACGATTCTTGTATTGACCGTTTCTTGTACAGAAAAGGAATCCCGTGAGAATATAACCAGTGTATATTATTCAGAAAATGAAGATTTGCCTATGGACGATTTCATTGATAGAATAGAGGTGGTTCCCCTTGAAACTGACAGTATGAATCTCATAGACCAGTATCATAAAATAGAGTTTTATGATGATTTTGGCGGATACCTGATAGTTGACAAGAAACAAACAGTATACCTGTTTTCTAAAGACGGGAGTTTTATATCCAGTTCCCGCAAGTGCCGGGGAAATGGACCTGACCAATATAATATCCTGGTTGATGCCGTTTATAATCCTTATACGAAAAGTGTAGAGATATTGAATCCGTTCGGTAGTATATACTCGTATGATTTGTCCTTTAATTTTCTTGGGAAAAGAGATTTGCAGGAGAAGAGTATCCATACATTCTCACGTTTTTATCCTTTGGGTGACGACTCTTATATTTTATTGCCTACTCTGCTTGGAGAGAAAGATGCTGTAATGTATTTCTGTGACTATTCCCGACAAAGCATCATTTCTGTGGAGGATTATACCGCCGATTTTATCAGTACACTTACAATGAATCATAATCCTTTTGTGCGGTTGAATGGTGAACTTTATTTTCTACCTGTATGTCTTGACTATAACATATATCGCATTGATGAAGATTCTTGTAAGCTAAGCAAGTATATGACCTATTCATTGGGAGAGAATGAAGTTCATAAAGAGGATTTGGAAAAACGTTTTGGATATCAGTCAAACCGGAAGTCGGATGAAGAGAGTCTGAAGAAATCCTTTGCCGTTATGGAAAAGGTAAATGACTATCTCCTTCAGTCTGATGTTCCTATACCTGTGATAAAGCAGATGAATGATTCTTATCTATATTTTTATGTGATTAGGAATGGAGCAAGAGAGACCGTAATATATGACAGGAAATCTGAGAAATCAATACTGCATTCTAATAAACATCCTGTGTGTCTTAATTTCTGTTTGCATTTGGATGGAAATCATTTGTATTCAATCATCCACCCTTATGAAGTGGAAAAACATATTGAGAAATCGCTGTTGGATGAGGATGAATTGGAAAAACTTGACCATATGAAAGAAGATGATAACCCTATAATAGTAAAATATGTATTGAAATAATGATAAACATAATGACAGGATATGAAGCGTAGTGATGTGATGATTAATTCTGTAGTTTTTCTTAGATAGACATATCTTGCCTATCTATTATCTTAAATTATTGGAGTAAGACATGTAAAAAATATATTTTGAATCTGCCTGTATTCCGGTTCTGTGTGGATAAAGATGACAGGGCGATATATGCATTTTCAAATAATCCGGACCCGGTTCTGGTTCGCTTCCCTTTGCCTAAGCAGTAATATAAAATATGATGAGAAATTTATATTGTTTTTGTTCTATTGTCCTTTGCCTGTCCTTTGGGGCTTGTTCTTCAAAATCGAACAAATCGGCAAGAGTTGAAGGTGAAAATGTGATATCTATGGATTTGGAGCGTGAGAATCCGCTGTTAGCGTCAGTCCTGTTCGATACAGTCATGTATGTACCTTTAGAGACAAGCGATTCTTTTTTGTTTTCAAGGATAAGCCATCTGAAAGTATCCGATGGAAATGCGTATTTTGTGTCTGACAAATCGTTTTTCCTATTCGATACGGAAACAGGGAGAGGCAAATTGAAAATATCAAAATTAGGTGCCGGTCCTGAAGGTTATACGTCTGTATTTGACTCGAACGTTGACACTTCAGACAATGAGGTTGAGCTGCTCGATAACAATGCGAAAAAAATAGTGGTATATGATATGGACGGCAATTTCAAACGTTCCATATCCCTTCCATTCATGTCATTTATGTTTGCCAAAACAGACAAGCACACATATTGGCTTTATAACAACAATCTGTTGTCTGATGCCAGCAGCAGTAAGGTTGTGCGTTTTAACAGTGATAAGAATACGGTTGAAGAGGAATATGACGCCATAGACAGGCATTTGTCAGGATACTTTTTCGTGGAGGACGAGACGAATCTGGTCGTGCAGAAAGGCTGTCTGTTATACCATTCCTCACCATCAAACAAGATTTACCGGATGACTCCCGGAGCTGGCATGGAAACCTTTTATGTGTTGGATTTCGGGAAGCATAAGGCTCCTGAAGAATTTTATGCGGCGAAATATCAGGATATAATGGAATTTGTTGAATCGGCGAATAAAAACAATTATGTTTTTGAGATTCCGACATTCTCGGCAAATGATGATATGCTGGCTGTCGCATGTATGAAAGAGGGAAAACTATATACGACATTCCACATAGAAGAAAGCGGAGCCGATATTTCGTATTCGTCTTTTTGTGACGATTTCAATTTTTCAACCCCTTTGCCTTTAGACAACAGGAATATGAGTTTCTGTCTGGATAACCGGTATTTCTATTTCATAATAAGTCCGGAACAGTTGATTGGTTTGCAGCCAAAGGAAGGTGATGGGGGTAAGATGGGCAAGTGGATAGCTGATAAGAAAATCACAGAATTCTCAAATCCGGTTTTAGTGAAATGCAGATTGAAAACAAATTGACCAGTCTCCTTAATGGACAATTATTTGCTGATTGCCGACCATCAGGGATATGACAAGCAGATTCACGTATCCGACAAAAGTACTTTTGTAATAAAAATTCTTTATAAATTCAATCTTATCATGAGTCCATTAATAAATTAGCAATAATTGAGAAACTTTTATACACTTTCTGGCGTACCATAACGGTATACGGCAATATCCCCGAGAAGTCCGTTACATTGGATTTTGGAGGAAAAGTCAGAAAGTGAGAAATAAAAAAGAGCGGAAACATGAATCACGTGTCTGTAAACTATGAATACCATGTTCCACTCCATGTTAAACCTGTCCAATCGAAGAAAGGAGGTGTAACAGATGCAAAGTTAATGATAATTTTGGAGCGTCACAAATCGGTGATTTGTCGCTTCGTGTGTGACTAAACAAGAATAGATTAATAAATATCAATATAAACCACATATGAAAAAGAACATAATGAAATTAGTTTTTGCATCAGCCTTCGCTTTGGTGGCAGGTTATAGTGTGTATGCCTCGCAGCAGAAAATAGAAATGTCAGATTTAGCTATGGCTAATGTGGAAGCGTTAGCAGATAATGAAATTGGTAATGGAAAATGGGTTGTAACTGTATATTCTCCGAACCATTGGAAATGTGATCCTAATGGCGGTGCAAGTTGTCCTGGAATACCGTGGAATTTTCAAATAGAATAAAATTTAATCACTCTGTTTGATAATATATCATTACAACAGAGTGATTAATATTATTATGTAGAGTATACTGTTAGGCAAGTATTTAAAATTAATTTTCATAGATATGAAGTTATTAAAGTATAGTGTTACTCTTATGATGATGTCGTTAATGACATTATCATGCACAAAAAGTAGTTCAGATTTGTGCCCCGGTACAATAAGGGTAAATCTTGATGATGCTCTTCCGTTGAAAGAAATGGCATCATCCATCGATATATTTATGTTAAATGATTCTTCATCAAGTCATTTTCCAGGTAATATCACAAAAATTGAATGGATGGGAGATTCGATACTGATTCTTGATTCATGGAAGGAGCCCGGTCTTTATTTGTATAACCCAGAAGGTGTACTTGTGAATTCATACACTAAAAGAGGTAATGGTCCGGATGAATTTGTAGGAATTGTAGATTTCAATATTGTTCCTTCGGGAGTTGTATTACTTGATACCTATTCAACCTCACGGCTGATATATTTGAACAAGAATCTTTCGTTTTTATATAAGAAAGATGCCGAGGCTCAGGCCAATCATTTCTTTTGTGAGACTGCCACCTCCAGTGGCGTTTGGTACGACCGTGGTAATGTTGCGTACGGGCCAGTTAAGGATAAACTGATATATTATGATAAGGATTCCAGGAAAGCAGTCTTATCAATACCTCACGAGATAGAGAATGTGACATTCGCAAGCTATAATGTTTTTGCAAAAATTTCGAATGACACTATCCTGTATTTGCCTGCCGTGGAACCAAGAATTTATAAGTGTTATGACGGACAATCCGAGGTGTTTTGTGAACTGGATTTTCACGGTTTGTGGCCTGATTTTTCGAATATAAAAAAAGATAATCCACTGGAATTAATGCGCAGCATTGCAGAAGAAGGAAAAATTTATTCAACAAACATCCTTTCAGAGGGCAAAGATCTGGCTATTTCTTTTTTCTGTAAAGATGATTTTTTTGTGATGAAATTTAGATATGACGATTTTTCAACTCATAAATTATTTAAAGTTGATAAGAATACGCTGGAATCTTTAGGAGCTTTGGTTGCCTTGAAAGACGGTTGTTTAATCTTTGGAGAACCAGGAAAACTTCTAAAGATAAAGGTAGATTAATGTAGGATAAAAATTATTGGTATGATGTCAAACAAAACCTGATTCTATATGAACAATTCCAATCCATGAGGATGAAACGATACTTTAATATAGTAGTGAATTTAGCAATCACTAGTGTATGCCTTTTTTTGCTGTGGCTTCTGGCACAAGTGTTTGTATTCGCTTCCTTCCGGATACCCAGTGACTCCATGTCGCCGGAACTCAGGGAGGGAGATTACGTGCTGGTGTGGAAACCGGTCGTTGGGGCACGTCTGTTCAACCTGAACAAATCACTCAATCTGGAGCAGACGGACATTTATCGCCTACCGGGGTTCAGGAAAATAAGGCACAACGATGTAGTGGTGTTCAATTTCCCACATCCTAACGACTGGAGCCGTATAGAAATGCATATAATGAAGTATTATATCAAACGGTGCATCGGACTACCTGGAGATACGGTCTCCATAAGGAAAGGGATGTTCCGTGTGAGCGGTGTGGATATGCCTTTGGGGAACGTTGCTTCACAGAAGCGCATAGGACTGATGCGTCCTGAGGATTTTCCGGAGGGTGTTTACAGGTGTTTTCCATACGATTCCCTGCTGGACTGGAACATAAAGGAGTTCGGACCTCTGTTTGTTCCCGGCGAGGGGGATGTGGTGAAGATGGACCGTACGGGTAGTGTATTATACCGCAAGCTCATTGAATGGGAACAAGGAGTAAAAATGCAGGTGAAGGGAGATACTGTGCTACTTAATGACAGTATGATAAATTCTTACCAATTCCGAAAGAACTATTATTTTGTGGCGGGAGACCGTGGGGAGAACTCACAGGATTCACGTTACTGGGGCCTGCTTCCGGAGGAGTACATCGTGGGAGTAGCTTCAAGGATATGGAATTCGGAGGACAGCTATACGGGTGATATTTGCTGGAACAGGATATGGAAGAAGATTGAATAGGAAAAAGGATGCGGATATGATGTTCAACTCCATGTTAAACCTATCCAATCGAAGAAAGGAGGTGTAACCGATGCAAATTTAACTATAGAATCAGATTTGCGAGAATAGAAGTTTTATTTTCTCAAATGTATTATATTAACAATAATGAGTTATAAAATCATTATTTATAAATATTTTCACGCTGCCCTATAAGTAGCTATAATAATGAGTTCTTTGGCAAGTTCAGCATTTATTTCTTGTTTGATCATGTACCAGATTGCTTGAAAAATTAGCCAAGAAGATATGGGTTGAAAATCGGTCACTTGTTGAATCCTATAATGCTAATCCTTGCCGACTTAACTTGTTGTTTTTTTAGTGTTTAATTAATTGTTTAACAAGGTATAATTATAAATTAAAATTATGAAGAGAATTAAGATCTTATTATTTGTTTTTGTTGTTACAATATGCGGCTACAACATTTATTCTGAACAAAAAGCAAACGATCAGCTGGGTTTGTTATTGGTTCACTTGGAATCAATTGCGCATGATGAGAGTGATAATTCAGGATGTCGTTGGAAAGTCATTGATTGCCCTGGATGGGGTACTGGTGATTATGAGGCTTGCCTAACAAATGGTGACGGTAGTTCATGCTCCTGTGGTAGTGTGACAAGAGAATGTCCAGAAGATTAATTATTGAATTTTAATTAGTAACAAAGAGATTATATGAGGTGTATTACCAATTATAATATTTCTTTGTTACTTATTCTAAAGGTAAGTAAAATATGAGAAGAATAGTTTTGTTTGTATTGACCGTGTTTTTTGTCAGTGCATGTAGCAGAAAAAATATAGTTAAAACAAAAGAATCTATTATTACAGATTCAGTTGAGGTGGTCAATAAGAAGAATACACTTATGTCTTCAATCATGACAATTTCTAATATTATACCACTTGAAACATCTGAACATTCTATATTGGGTGAGATAGAAAAAATTATCAAACGTGACGGATTTATTTATGTGAAGTCTCGTAATAGACCATTAGCTTTATTTGATGAAAAAGGTCGTTTTATACATAATATTGGGAAGATAGGGGCTGGCCCTGAAGACTATTCCATGCTGGCTGATTTTGATATAAATAATAAAGAAATATATATATTGACTATAAATAAGATTCAAGTATATGATCTGGAAGGGAATTGGATTAGAACAGTTCCTCTGGATTTAAATGCGTCCGGAATACGTTTAACTGATGATAAAATGTTAATATTCGCTTTAGGTAATGAAAATGTGATTCACTTGTTGGATAACTCAGGACAGAAAATGAAAAGCCTTTTGAAAAGAAATCAAGCATTGCGAATATGTAGAAACATTTCTTTTGTAAAATATGGTAACTATATTCTATTCCCTATGGGGCGTTCGAATGATATATTGGCATATGATACTTCAGGAAATGGAGTATTCAAAAAAATATCTTATTTATCGTCTGGACAATTGTCTAATGAAGAAGAGTCTGATTTTATGGAAAATAATCAGAGTTATAAAAAGGAATTAGATAATTTAGGCTTTTTTGATGGCATGATTACTGATAATACACATGTAATTGTTCCATTTATAAAAAAAGGAAAAGTAACATTGTGGATAAAAAATATCAGGACTTCACAAATACAAGCTTATGAATTATCGTCATTAAAGAATGACCTTACATTTTCATCAACTCATTCGTTTTTCTTGGATAATATGGAAAGTAAAGATGCTTTCTTGACTTATGTTATGCCATATAAATTAAAAGAGTATTTACAAAAGACTCAGCATCAAGAGAAAAATCAACATTATGAAAGACTGAATAAAGTAATGGAGAATTGCGAGGATGAGGGAAATCCTATTTTAATTGAATATAAAATAAAAGATTTATGAAGAAATATCTATATTATATATTAATAATAATTCCTTTAATTACAGCCTATTATAGTTATAGTCAACGAAAATCATTTGAAGATAAACTTTGGAACTTAAATTCAAATCTATTGGAAACACATATTGAATTAAGTGACTTAAAAGAAAAGCAAATGATTAGTTTATCTACTAATGGTGCTTTAATAACTGATTCAATAAGAAATAAACTTCCTTTACATACATTTATATTACGTTTGCATAATGGAATTTGCCTAAGTTGTTATGCAGAGAATATTCAATTACTATATGCTGATTTAGAAAAAAAAGGAAAAGATTTATTCGTTTTAGGATCTTATACTTTTGATGGTGGATTGAAAGATGAAATCTCAATAATACAAGGTAAAGTTCCAAAATCAAGTAATATACCTAAACTAAGTATAATGCCTGCTGATAGTCTTGGTATTCCTTATGTATTTCTAATTAATGAGAATGGTCAAATTAAAGATTTGCATTTTCTTTTAAAGAAAGATTATTCGTTAACTTCTGAATATTTAAAATCAATTGAACGCTTAGGCCTTTATTGATAAATAGTGGTTTTATTTCAACAGATGCTTTGATAAGTTTGGACGATTATTAGAAGTCTAAGCTGTAAAAGAAAAGTTTGACAGAAAAGGAAGAAAAAGATGATTGATTGGGCTGAGGAAACAGGAATTCGGAGGACAGCTATACGGGTGATATTTGCTGGGACAGGGTATGGAAGAAGATTGAATAGGAAAAGAATATGGAACTTTTTGAGTGAACTATGCATAATATGAATGTTGAACCAAGGAAATGGTTATACAGAGTCATACCGTGGTTTGTAGGGGTACTGCTTGCAGGACTTGCGGGTAGGACTGTGCTGGTGACAGATGGAAGCATTCCATCCGACCTGCAAGGAGCGCAATGGATGTGGCTTTCTGCCGTGATGACTGTTGCATTACCCTTGTGGCTTGCCGGATATATTGTGAATCCACAGCGGACTGTCCGTATAGTGTCGAAAGCGGTGGAATGGGTGCTGATGGGATTCGGGGCAATGGAAGCACTGCATGGCCTTGGGCAGATTGCAGGTATATATCCGTCAAACCATTCGCTTTTTGTCCTTACGGGCACATTCTATAATCCCGGTCCATATTCAGGCTATCTGGCAGCGGTCCTTCCGGTAGCCCTGCACCGCATGCTAGTATTGAACGGGAAGAAAGACCGTCTTTCGGTCGTTCAGTATTATCTCTCGCTTTTTGTGCTGTTGCTGATATGCTGTGTCCTTCCGGCAGGTATGAGCCGTGCGGCATGGATTGCTTCCCTGGTTTCGTGCGGATATGTGATTTTCAGGGTTTACCGTGTGAAAGTAAAATCGTTTGTATCGAAATACAGATATGCCTTATTGGGCATGCTTATAGTCAGTGCGCTGCTTGCTTCCGGGGTGTATTTCATGAAACGTGATTCGGCTGACGGCCGTTTGCTGATAGGAAAGATAACTTCCCAAGCCATTGCCGGCAGTCCGTGGGGCGAAGAAAATGGAAGAACCTTTTCCGCCATTTACGGTGATGCCCAGGAAAGATACTTCACAGATTGTGAATATTCGGACTCGGAGGCATGGGTGGCCGGAACACCCGACTTTGCCTTCAACGAGTATCTGCAGATTGCAGTTGAATATGGTATATGGGTATCTGTATTGTTTGTAACTGTATTGCTTTTGTTGTTGAAGATAGCCGGGAGCCGTAAGCATCTTGCGGGAATGGGCGGATGTCTTGTATCACTTATGGCATTTGCCTGCTTTTCCTATCCGCTCCATATCCCGGCTATTGTTTCTGTATGGTTGTTGGCGGTAATAGTGCTTTGTGGTGAGGGTCTGGTGATGATGAAGCGCAAACTGAATGCCGTAGTGGTCCTGCTGCTGGTTGTTGTGGCCGGATTAACAGTTTCGGTAAATATATATGGCCTGTACTCCATGCGCACCCAGACTGTGCGCGAATGGATGCCTGTCAGGGTTCTATATCATTCCGGGGCATTCAAAGCGGCTGCCGAAGAATATGGAAAGCTTTATGATAAAATGTCCTGGCATGAAGATTTCTGTTTTGAGTACGGAAGGGCATTATACAAATCCGGGAGTTACGGCGAGGCAGAAGAGGTTCTGCTGAAGGCCATGACAGTGAGCGGTGATCCGATGATATTAAATATTTTGGGACGCAACGCACAGGAGAGCGGCGAGTATGAGAAAGCGGAGAAGTATCTGATACGTTCAACCCGCAGATTGCCGGAGCGTATCTATCCCCACTATCTGCTGGTAAAGCTTTATGCGGAGCCTGAGTATCATGACAGGGAAAAGCTTGTCAGGGAGGCAGAATATGTACTTAATGCTGAACCTAAAGTGAATTCTACAGCTATAAGGGAAATGCGGCAGGAGGTGAAAAATATTTTAAAAGAAAAAAGCATGCAATAAAATAAATCAATGAATACTTCGTTAATGATTTATGATGTCTTTATATGATTAAGGAAGAAATGAAAAAATTGAAACGTCTTATACTTCAAGGTGTGGTGATTCTGCTTCTGATGTCAGGATGCGGGAACAGACCTGACAGACTGGAATATGCCCTGGAGTTTGCCGGAAAGAACAGAGCGGAGTTGGAAAAGGTGCTGGAATATTATAAAGGAAACAGTCTGAAATACCGTGCGGCATGTTTCCTGATAGAGAATATGCCGCGATGGTATGCATACGACGGATGGCAACTGGATACCCTTCATGCTCTTCTGGACAGGCAACAGGCTGGCACATTGAGTGAGTCGGACAAGAAGTGGCGTGGGTTTGACTATCGTACGCTTGAAAAGGTTTATGATGCAAAGGTGATAACATCAGACTATCTTATCCGCAATATAGAGATGGCATTCAGGGAATGGCAGGAAAGGCCGTGGAACCGCACGCTTCCATTTGAAGACTTCTGTGAACTTATACTTCCCTATCGTATAGGCAATGAGAGACTGTCGGAATGGCGCACGCTGTACAGGTCGTATTACGGCCGTTTACTGGATTCACTGTATACAGGCAGCGATGTGCTTGAGGCATGTAAGATCATTAATGATGAGCTGGTCAGACAGGACTGCAGTTATTGTGTGGACTGGAATGTTCCACACCATGATGCAGACCATCTTTTTCATACAAGAATAGGTTATTGCAGGGAGAACAGTGACCTGATACAGTATGCCATGCGTTCGTGCGGCATACCCGTAGCCGCCGATTTTATGCCCTACTCTCCCGATTACCGCTATTCGCACGAATGGAATGTGGTACGCGACACCACCGGAAAATATATACAGTTCGGCTACGATGGAATTGACCCTTTACGCAACAATACCCAAAGTGACGGGCGGAAGAAAGGAAAGGTTTTCCGTTACTGTTTTGCCCTGCAGAAAGAAAGGGAGAAAATCTGTGATGCGGCGGGTTGGAATATCGGAGGTCTGGAAGGAAAGTATTGGAAAGATGTTACGTCCGAATATTTTGACAACAATGAAGCGGTGGTCAATCTGTCTGTCAATGGGGAAACACTGGTCGGACTGGCCGTATTCTCTACCGGAGGATGGAAGACTATAGGAGAAGGGATACGTAAAAGCGGCAATAGAGTCTGTTTTAAGAATATAGAGCCCTCTGTCATCTATATGTCTGTAAGTCTTGGTTCCAGCATACATCCCGCCGGGTATCCGTTCATGCTTTGCAGAGACGGGCATGTGGAGGAATTTGTTCCAGACACAGTACACCTTGAGAATGTGGTGCTCAGCCGGAAAATGGCACTGATACCAAGGGTGGCAGCCTGGGGATACTCTCAAATTGGGGCACGTATAGAAGGTGATGTAAATGGTGACTTTACAAATTCCAGACTGATAGCGGAAATAAGAGATACCATTGATTATACTTTCGGAATATTTGAAAGCCGCTGCCATACACCTGTCAAATATGTAAGGTATGTTCCTCCTGTCGGACTGACACAGATTGCGGAATTGCGAATTTATGAGGACTCAAAAATGGAAAGGGAAATAAAGCTCAGCCCGGTCACGGATTTGCCTTATATTGAAAATGTGGTAGACGGTAATATATTGTCGCATTTATATTGTAAAACCGATACCATCTCTTCTCCGCTGGTATTTGAGCTTAACAGCCCGGCACGGATAGACAGAGTGTATTACATACCGAGAACCGATGATAATTATGTATGGAAGGGGGATGCATATGAGCTGTTATACAATGATGGTGTGAACGGATGGAAATCTTTGGGAACAAGGACTGCCTCCGGCAGAAACATTACATTCTCTGCACCGAAGAATGCTTTGCTATGGTTACGCAACAAGACCAAAGGAAAGGAAGAGCAGGTATTTATCTACAGGAATAACAGACAATGGTTTAATTCTGACTTCATTTAAATGATTTGGGTTTGCTATATGGAAAAAACTTATTTACTTTAAACAATAAATTTACAGGACATGAGAACACGCTACAGATATGTGCTGCTGCTTGCTGCCGGAATGTTGGCCAGTTGCAGCGAGAAAAAAGATGATACTTCCGGAAAGGAAGGAGTGGAAACGGTTTTGCCCTCACAGGTGAACGAGGTCACGGTCATGACACTGAAGAGGACCGCGTTCAGCCACGAACTAGTGAGCAACGGCAAGGTGACAGCCTCACAGTATGCCGACCTTTCGTTCCGGATGACATCGGAGCCTGTGGCGCACATATATGTGAAGAACGGCGATCATGTAAAGAAAGGACAGAAGATAGCCGAACTCGACCTGTTCACCCTGAAGAACAGTCTGGAGAAGGCGGAGATAGCACTGCGCCAGTCGGAACTGGAAATGAAGGATGTGCTGATTGGTCAGGGATATTCACCGGACCATATGCAGGAAATCCCCAAAGATATAGTCAGCCTTGCAGAGGTGAAAAGCGGTTACGGACAGAGCCGTGCCGCATGCGAGCTGGCAAAGTACGAACTTGAACAGGCGGTGATAACCGCACCGTTCGACGGGGTTGTGGCCAATCTTGAATCGCGCAGCTTCAACCGTCCTGACGGTTCGAAACCTTTCTGCCGCGTGATAGGAAGCGGCGGGATGGAGATTGCCTTCAAGGTGCTGGAAAGTGAGCTGCCGCTTGTAAACAGGGGTGACCGGGTAGATGTAACTCCGTTTGCAGGAACAGCCGGATCGTGCAGCGGTACAGTATCGGAGATAAATCCGCTTGTGGATGAAAACGGACTGGTAAGTGTAAGGGCCAGGGTAAACGGCGGTGCGAGACTGTTCGCCGGTATGAACGTGCGTGTAAGTGTGAAACGCTCGGTTCCCGACCAGCTTGTAGTGCCCAAGACTGCCGTGGTGCTGCGTTCCGGCAAGCAGGTGATATTTACCCTGAAGGACGGCAAAGCGATGTGGAACTATGTGACTACCGGACTGGAGAACATGACGGAATATACTGTAACCGGTGACGGCATGGAAGAAGGGGCGCAGATTATCGTGACCGGAAACGTGAACCTTGCACATGAGACTCCGGTTAAAGTGATGCCTTAAAACATTTCCGTACTATGATAAGATTTCTGATTAAAAGACCTATAGCGGTACTCATGGCTTTCACTGCCTGCTTCATCGTGGGACTTGTGACCTATTTCTCGCTACCCGTATCGCTGCTTCCCGATATAGACATCCCGCAGATAACCGTGCAGGTGAGCGGCGAGAACTCTTCCGCACGTGAGCTGGAGAACACGATGGTGGCTCCCGTGCGAAGGCAGCTCATGCAGGTGTCAGGACTCAGTGAGATGAGGAGCGAGACACGCGACGGTTCGGGCATCATCCGCCTGTCGTTCGACTTCGGCACGAACACCGACCTCGCCTTCATAGAGGTGAACGAGAAGATTGATGCCGCAATGAACAGCCTGCCAAGGGATGCGGTGCGTCCGAAGGCCATCAAAGCAAGTGCCACCGACATCCCCGTGTTCTACCTGAACATGACGCTGAAGGATGCGGTCCCGTATCAGGAGACCGACGGAGATGCCTTCCTCGAGATGTGTACCTTAGCTGAGAATGTGGTGAAACGCCGTATCGAGCAGCTGCCCCAAGTTGCAATGGCCGATATGACCGGTGTACCGCAGAAGATGCTGCGCATCGTGCCGGATATGGGAAAGATGAAGAGCCTTGGCATGGGCATAGCCGACCTGGAATCCATACTCTCAGCCAACAATGTGGAGCCTGGAAGCATGCTTGTGCGCGACGGGTACTATGAATACAACATACGCATCGCCTCAATACTGCGCACCCCGGAGGATGTGGAGAACATATACTTCAACCGCAACGGACTGGTGATGCGTCTCGGCGACATCTGCGGTGTGCAGACCGTTACCCGTAACGAGATGGGACGCTCACTTGCCGGAGGAAAACGTGCCGTGACTCTTGCCATCATCAAACAGGGAGAGGAGAACATGGACAAGCTGCGCAAGGAACTGAAGGAGACTACAGACTATTTCACAAGAATATATCCTGACATTGAGTTCAGCATTTCGCGCAACCAGACCGAGCTGCTTGACTACACCATATCCAACCTCCAGCAGAACTTCACACTTGGATTCCTGCTCATATTCATAGTGGCGGTGTTCTTCATAGGTGACGTGCGCTCGCCGCTGGTCATCGGTATAACCATGATAACATCTGTTGTCATAACCTTCTTCTTTTTCTATATATGCAAGATTTCGCTCAATGTCATATCGCTTTCCGGAATGATTCTTGCGGTAGGTATGATGATAGACAATGCCATCATAGTGACGGAAAACGTATCGCAGTACCGTGAGAGGGGCTATTCGCTGAAACGTGCGGCAGTGACGGGAACTTCGGAGATGATCACTCCGATGCTGAGCTCGTCACTCACCACAATTGCGGTATTTGTGCCTCTGGTCTTCATGAGCGGTATTGCAGGAGCGATTTTCATGGACGAGGCATTCTCAATCACTTCGGGACTAATGGTGTCCTATTTCACAGGTATCATGCTGCTGCCCGTGCTGTATGTGTTATTCTACCGTATGGGCATAAGGAAGCACAACTGGTTTACCGCCAACTTCAAGCATCTCCTGAAGGACGAATGGCTGACACGTTTTTATGATGCCGGTATTGAGTGGGTTTTTGCGCACAAGGTTACTACCATGGTTCTTTCCGTAGTATCACTTCCGCTGTGTGTGCTGATGTTCATGGTGATTGAAAAAGAACGTATGCCGAAAATTGACCAGAACGAGACGGTGGTGGACATAGAATGGAACGAGAACATCCACGTGGATGAGAACAACCGCAGGGTGAATGCCATACTGGCCATGACCGATTCGCTGGTGGAGGAACATACGGCATACGTGGGTATGCAGGACTATCTGCTCGGTACCGAGAATGAACTTTCCGCAGCCGAGGCTGAACTTTATTTCCGTACAGCGGAACCGTCGGGCATATCGGTGCTTACAGAACTTCTTGGCAGCATGATACGTAAGGAATATCCGGCTGCTACGGTAACTTTCTCGCCACCTATGACCATATTCGAGAAGCTCTTCGTAACTGAAGAGCCAGACCTTGTGGCACAGCTCCGCGCTTCTGACCGTACTTCCACTCCAGACGCCAGTGACGTCAGGGCAATAGAAGCGGCCATTGCCGGAGAAACCGGATATATGCCTGACGGTACTCCTTTCCGCAGCCAGCTAAACCTGGAGATTGACCGCAACCGTCTGCTTCTGTATAATGTGGACTACAATGAGGTGGTGAGAGTACTACGTACCGCACTGAGAGACAACCAGGTTTCCACCTTGCGCTCATACCAGCAGTATCTGCCTATCGGTATAGCCGGAAGGGAAATGAGCGTGAACCGTATTCTTGCAGAAACGCTTGTCGAAACTAAGGCTGATGCTGTCACAATGGAAAGGAACTATATCCCTTTGCGTGAGCTTGTACGTATAATTCCCGACGAGGACCTGAAGGAGATTACCGCCGGACGCAACGGAGAGTATATCCCTGTAAATTTCCATGATGTTGAGAATGTACCACAGGTAATGGACGGCATACGCAGGGCTGTTGACAGTGACAGCCGCTGGGATGTGTCGTTCAGCGGAAGTTTCTTCTCGAACAAAAAAATGATGGGAGAACTGACCGTCATCCTGCTTATATCTGTGCTGCTAATGTACTTTATACTCTGCGCACAGTTTGAAAGCTTCCTCCAGCCGCTTATCGTACTGGCTGAGATTCCTATGGATATAGCCTTCGGACTGGTGCTGCTTTGGGCTACGGGACATACCATGAACCTTATGTCGGCTATCGGTATAATAGTTTCCTGCGGTATCGTGGTGAACGACTCCATCCTGAAACTTGACTCCGTCAACGAGCTGCGCAAGGAGGGCATGCCGCTTCTGGATGCCATCCATACGGCCGGTCACAGAAGGCTCAGGGCCATCATCATGACCACACTGACTACGGTGTTCGCAATGGTTCCGCTGCTTTTCACTTCCGACCTTGGCTCGGAAATGCAACGCCCGCTTTCGGTCGCCATGATAGGCACCATGATGGTGGGACTCGTAATCAGCCTTTTTGTAATTCCTCTTATTTACTGGTTTATATATAGAAAACATGAGACTTATAAGAAATAGCATACTTCTCCTGCTCATCCTTTGCGATGCGGGAGTGCAGGCCCAGAGTGTTCTCAGACTGGACCTGAAGGAAACCATAACCATGGCCAACGACAGCTCGCTGTCGGCTTTCCGTTATCAGAACATGTATCTTTCGGGATACTGGGAGTATCGCAGCTACAAGGCGGCGCGACTGCCGAGCCTTACGCTGAACATGACTCCGGCACAGTATTACAGGAACATCACGCGCCGCTATGATTCGCAGCAGGATATCGACGTGTACCGTGAGCAGCAGATGCTGAGTGCTTCTGCCGGACTCAGTCTTGCACAGAACTTCGACCTTCTTGGAGGTACGTTCTATGTGGATACCCAACTGGACTATATGCGCAATTTCGGTGAGACCTATTCCACGCAGTTCTCTACCATTCCATTCCGTATAGGATACCAGCAGAACCTGCTGGGGTTCAATGCCTTCAGATGGGACAAGAGGATAGAGCCGCTGAAGTTCGAGAAGGTGAAGAAGCAGTATCTGTATAATGCCGAAAGCGTATCGGAAGAGGCGGTGAACTATTTCTTCGCGCTTGCCATGGCCCAGGCCGACTATAAGCTTGCACTGGACAATGTGGCCACCACCGATACCCTGTATGCCATAGGCGAACAGAGACAGAAGATTGCTTCCATCTCTCAGGCCGACCTGCTTACTCTGAAACTGGACAGGGTGAACGCGCGCAACACGCTGAAGAATGCGGAGATTGCCCGCAAGCGTGCCATGTCGGCACTTGCCACTTTCCTCAATATGGACAGAAATTCGTATATTGAAATAGAATTGCCTGCCCGTCCGCGTTATATCGATATCCCTGCCGACCGTGCCATGGTGCTTGCCCGTGAGAACAATCCTGCATATCTGGAGCAGAGGCAGAACGTATTGGAGGCGGAACGTGAGGTGGACCGCACGAAGAAAGAGTCGCGCTTCAATGCCAGCTTCAATGCGAGTGTGGGTTTCAATCAGGTGGCCGACAATATCAGTGCAGCCTACCGTAACCTTCTGCAGCAAGACCTTGTGTCGTTTACCGTTTCGATACCGCTTGTGGACTGGGGTGTGCGCAAGGGCAAATACAATATGGCCAGAAACAATCTTAATGTGGTGAAGATTGCCGCCCGTCAGGAGGAAGTCAGCCTGGAGGAAGATGTAATGATGACGGTGAGCGATTTCAGCGTGCAGCAGGACATGATAGCCAGTGCGGAAGAGGCTCTCGACCTTGCCGAACTGGCATACGACCAGACACGCAGGAGGTTCATCATAGGCAAGGCCGACATCAACAGTCTTACGCTTGCACTGAACCGCCAGCAGGAGGCCCAGAAGAACTATATACAGGCCATGCAGAACTACTGGCTGAACTACTACAAGATACGCAAACTCACACTGTATGACTTCGAGTCGGGAATGTCACTCTCCGACCGCTTTGATTTTGACAACCTGTTGAGATGACATCGGGATGAGTATGAAAGATAAAAAGAAGGAACGTCCCCTTGTGTGGTCGTCGTTTACACTGATAGTTACATTTGTATGCCTGTCGCTGGTGGGTATTGCGCTTGTATCCCTGCTTCCGGTGAAGCTGTCGCCTTCGCGTGACATGCCGGGACTTTCGGTCTCCTTCTCCATGCCGGGCAACTCCGCAAGGGTGGTTGAAGCGGAAGTGACCAGCCGGCTGGAGGGGATGCTGTCGAGAGTGAACGGGATAAAGAATATCACCTCTACTTCCGACAATGGGGGTGGATATATAAGGATTGAGCTTGACAGACATACGGATATAGATGCCACACGGTTTGAGGTGTCCACACTCATCAGACAGCTGTGGTCGCAGCTTCCCGACGGAGTGAGCTACCCGCTCATCTCCACCCAGAGAAGTGATGATAATGCGTCACGCCCGTTCATGACCTATACGCTGAATGCTCCCGCTACTCCTATAGTGATACAGAAGTACGGTGAAGAGCGCATAAAGCCCATGCTTTCGGCACTGAACGGAGTGTATAAGGTTGAACTCAGCGGTGCCACACCGATGGAATGGAGGATAGAGTATGACAATGTGCAGCTTGAAAGCACCGGAATATCGGTACAGAATATTCTGGATGCCATCACCGAACGTTACGGACGTGAGTTCCTGGGTATCTGTGAGGTGGAGAAAAGCGGCGGTTCGGAATGGATAAGGCTTGTACGTACCACTGAAGGCAGCACAGACGGTTTCGTACCGTCGGAGATTGCCATAAGGTCCGAGGACGGAAGCATGATTCCGCTTGACCGTCTGGTGAGGGTGACACGTACCGAACAGGATCCCACATCATATTACCGTATCAACGGACTCAATTCAGTTTACCTTTCCATTACCGCATCGGAAACGGCCAACCAGCTTGCACTTGCCGAAGAGGTCAGAAAAGTCATAGCCGAGGCTGAAGCCGTGATGCCTCCCGGATATGAGATACATACGGGATACGATGCTACCGAATACATATCGAAGGAACTCGACACCATCTATTTCCGTACGGGAATCACCGTGCTGATACTGCTGCTTTTCGTGGCCGCCATCACACGTAATATGCGCTATCTGTTCCTTATCGTTACGGGGCTGACCGTGAACATAGCCGTGGCAGCCATCCTTTATTATGCCTTCGGCCTGGAAATCCAGCTTTATTCTTTGGCCGGCATCACCATCTCGCTGAACCTGGTGATTGACAATATCATCGTGATGACCGACCATATCCTGAGACGGCACAATCTGAAGGCCTTCATGTCGGTGCTTGCCGCCACCCTGACCACCATCGGTGCACTGGTAATCATTTTCTTCCTCGACGAAAAGATACGCCTGAACCTTCAGGACTTCGCAGCCGTGGTAATCATCAATCTGGGTATTTCCCTGCTGGTGGCACTTTTCTTCGTGCCGCCTATGATAGAGAAGATCGGTCTCGCGGAGGGCAGACCTCGCCGTATGCGTATGTGGGTAAAGCGTGGTGCGGTTTATTTCACCCGCTTCTACCATGGCATGATAATACTGCTCAGCCGCTACCGTACCATAGCCTTCACACTGCTTGTGCTCGGTTTCGGGCTTCCGGTGTTCATGCTTCCGGAGAAGATAGAGGATGCAGAAAATAAAGGCAAGTGGGCGGAATGGTATAACAAGGTATTCGACAATCCGACCTACAAGGAAGACATAAAACCTATAGTGGACAAGGCTTTGGGCGGTTCCCTCCGTCTGTTCGCCGAGAAGGTGTACAACGGCAGTTACTTCAACCGCGACGAGAGTGAGGTGGTGCTGTATATCAATGCCACATTGCCCAACGGCAGTACGCTGGAACAGATGAACATGCTGATTAAGAAAATGGAGACCTATCTGAGTGAATTCAAGGAAATACGCCAGTTTCAGACTTCTGTGCACAATGCCCGCAGAGCAAGTATCCAGGTATATTTCAGGAAGGAGTACAGCCATACAGGATTCCCATACATACTGAAGTCGAATGTAATCAGCAAGTCGCTTACTTTAGGAGGCGGAAGCTGGTCGGTTTACGGACTACAGGACCAAGGGTTCAGCAACGATGTGCGCGAATCGGCAGGAAGTTTCCGTGTGAAGATGTACGGCTACAACTATGATGAACTGGGCTACTGGGCAGAAGAGATGAAAAAGCAGCTTCTTACACACCGCCGTATCAAGGAGGTTACAGTAAATTCCGAGTTCTCATGGTGGAAGGACGACTATACTGAGTTCTATCTGGAGTTCGACAAGCGCAGGATGGCGGAAGAGAACCTGACTGCATACGACCTGTTTGCCGTGCTGCGTCCGGTATTCATGCGTGACCAGCTTGCCGGAAGCATCATATACGACAACAGCCTGGAGTATCTGCGTCTTACGTCAAGACAGAGCAGTGACTATGACGTATGGGCATTCATGTCCATACCGTTCATGGTGAACGGAAAGCAGTACAAGCTGTCTGACCTTGCCGTGCTTGCCAAAAGCCAGGCTCCAAAACAGGTGGCAAAGGAGAACCAGCAGTACCGTCTCTGTCTGCAATATGAATATATCGGTTCGTCGGAACAGGGAAGGAAACTGCTTGAAAAGGACATCGAGCTTATTAAGAAACGTCTGCCCATGGGATATACCGTGGAGAATGACAATGCTTATTGGAGCTGGGGCAAGAAAGACAACAGCCAGTACTTGCTGCTGCTGATAGTCATCTCCATCATCTTCTTCATATCGGCCATCCTCTTCAATTCGCTGAGCCAGCCGCTTGCCATCATCTTTGTGATACCGGTATCCTATATCGGGGTGTTCCTCACATTCTATCTGTTCGGCCTGAACTTCGACCAGGGCGGTTTTGCTTCCTTCGTGCTGCTCTGCGGTATTACTGTGAACGCAAGCATCTACATCCTCAACGAATATAATGCCATAAGAAGAAACTTTCCGAAACTGTCTCCGCTTAGGGCCTATACCAAGGCATGGAATGTGAAGATCATTCCGATTTTCCTGACCGTGATGTCAACCATCCTCGGTTTCGTACCGTTCATGATAGGCGACAAGACTCCGTTTTGGTTTCCTCTGGCTGCCGGAACAATCGGCGGACTGGTGATGTCGGTAATCGGTATCTTTATTTACCTGCCGGTGCTGAGCGTATCGGGTACGATAAGGAAAGAATTCAAAATAAGGAAGTAATATCAGAACGTGTTGACGGAATTAAATTAGTTAGGGTCAATACTTTTGTAGATGTATTCACAAAGATATTGGCCAGCTATCGGCTCCTAACTTCTTTAACTCCTAATTCTTTAATTCTTTTCTCGTTTCCGAATTAAATTATTAATTTTGCGGCTGTTTACAGATTAATGAACTATTATCAGACAAGAAATACTACAATGGAACTAGCAAGCAAATACAATCCCGCCGATGTGGAGGGGAAATGGTACCAGTATTGGATGGACAACAAACTTTTCAGTTCAAAACCTGACGGTCGTGAACCATACACCATTGTCATCCCGCCCCCCAACGTCACTGGAGTGCTCCACATGGGACACATGCTGAACAATACTATACAGGATATTCTGGTGCGCCGCGCACGCATGATGGGCAAGAATGCCTGCTGGGTGCCGGGCACTGACCATGCATCCATCGCTACGGAAGCCAAGGTGGTGAACAAGTTGGCGCAGCAGGGAATCAAGAAGACTGACCTGACACGCGAGGAGTTTCTGAAACATGCGTGGACATGGACGGAAGAACACGGAGGCATCATCCTGAAACAGCTCCGCAGACTGGGCGCGTCATGCGACTGGGACCGCACAGCATTCACCATGGACGAGACGCGGAGCAAAAGTGTCATCCGCGTGTTTGTAGACCTATATAATAAAGGTCTCATCTATCGCGGTGTGCGCATGGTGAACTGGGACCCGAAAGCACTGACTGCGTTGAGCGACGAGGAAGTAATATATAAGGAAGAACACAGCAAGCTGTATTATCTCCGTTACAAGGTAGAAGGTGATGCGGAGGGAAGGTATGCTGTGGTAGCGACGACCCGTCCGGAAACCATCATGGGCGACACGGCGATGTGCATCAACCCGAACGACCCGAAAAACCAATGGCTGAAAGGCAAGAAAGTAATCGTTCCGCTGGTGAACCGCGTGATTCCGGTCATCGAAGATGACTATGTAGACATCGAGTTCGGAACCGGATGCCTGAAAGTGACTCCGGCACATGACGTAAACGACTATGTGTTGGGCGAAAAACATAATCTGCAGAGTATCGACATCTTCAATGACAACGGAACCATCAGCGAAGCCGCCGGCCTCTACGTGGGCATGGACCGTTTCGCTGTACGCGAACAGATTGAAAAGGATCTCGATGCGGCAGCTCTGCTTGAGAAAGTGGAAGCCTATACTAATAAAGTAGGTTTCTCCGAACGTACCAATGTGCCCATCGAACCGAAACTGTCTATGCAGTGGTTCCTGAAGATGCAGCACTTTGCCGACATGGCACTGCCGCCGGTCATGAACGACGATCTGAAATTCTATCCGCCGAAATACAAAAATACATACCGCAACTGGCTGGAGAACATCAAGGACTGGTGCATCAGCCGTCAACTGTGGTGGGGACACCGCATCCCGGCCTACTATCTGCCGCAAGGAGGTTTCGTGGTGGCCGAAACGCCGGAACAGGCTCTTGAGCTGGCAAAGGCCAAGACCGACAACCAGGAACTGAAGGTTGAGGATTTGCGTCAGGAAGAAGACTGTCTCGACACATGGTTCTCTTCATGGCTCTGGCCGATTTCGCTGTTCAACGGAATCCTTGACCCGCACAACAAGGAAATCGACTACTATTATCCTACCAGCGACCTGGTGACGGGACCGGACATCATCTTCTTCTGGGTAGCCCGCATGATTATGGCCGGATATGAATATATGGGCGACATGCCTTTCAAGAATGTCTACTTCACGGGAATCGTGCGTGACAAAATCGGACGCAAGATGTCGAAATCGCTCGGCAACTCACCTGACCCGCTGGAACTGATTGACAAATATGGTGCGGACGGTGTACGCATGGGTATGATGCTGGCCGCTCCTGCCGGAAATGATATTCTGTTCGATGAAGCACTCTGTGAGCAGGGACGTAACTTCAATAACAAAATCTGGAACGCGTTCCGTCTGGTGAAAGGCTGGCAGGTAGCCGAAATGGAACAGCCGGAGTATGCACGTCTGGCAACTGACTGGTTCGAGGCGATGCTGGCCCAAACCGCAGAAGAAGTGAACGATCTGTTCGGCAAATACCGTCTGAGTGAAGCGTTGATGATGGTCTACAAACTGTTCTGGGACGAGTTCTCGAGCTGGTATCTGGAAATGGTGAAACCGGCTTACGGACAACCTATCGACCGCACGACCTTCAACAAGACACTGGGCTTCTTCGAAACGCTACTGAAGCTGCTCCACCCGTTCATGCCGTTCATCACCGAAGAGCTGTGGCAACATATCTACGACCGCAAGCCGGGTGAGAGCATCATGACACAAACTCTCGGCACAGCACCGGCCTACAACAAGACACTGATCGACAGCTTTGAAAAAGTGAAGGAGGTGATCAGTGGTGTCCGCACCATCCGTCTGCAGAAGAATATCGCACAGAAAGAGGCTCTGACGCTCGAATCTGTAGGTGAAAGCCCTGTATGCGCCTTCAACGCCGTCATTGCGAAACTCTGCAACCTGTCGGAAATCAAGACAGTGGAAATAAAATCAGAAGGAGCCGCCGCATTCATGGTAGGCACCACAGAATATGCCGTTCCGCTGGGCAACCTGATTAACGTGGAAGAGGAACTGAAGAAACTGGAAGCGGATTTGAAATATCAGGAAGGATTCCTGCAAAGCGTACTGAAGAAGCTCGGCAACGAGAAGTTCGTGAGCAAGGCACCTGCCAATGTGATTGAAATGGAACGCAAGAAACAGGCGGATGCAGAAACTAAAATCGCCGCACTGAAAGAAAGCATCGCGGCACTGAAGAAATAAAAGGGCATTCTGCCCAAACCTCAATAAAATGCGGGCTGGTCCAGAGAAACAATCTGGCCAGCCCGCATTTTTCAATACCTCAACGTCATTCAATGACAATCACTCCAAGTTCCAGCAGCTGACGATACAAATCCTGCACATCAGCGAAAGCCTGTGCATAATCCACATCAAAACGTTCTGTCAGTTTCTGAGCCACATCCTCTTCCGTCAGAGCCTGCTCCTGAAGGAGTTCTATTATCCATGCTGAAGTATGATTCAGTACCATCATCTTTGAGAAGTCCACATCAGCTCCACCTCCCATCAGAATCTTTTCTCCGGCTATTTCCTGCACGAAATACCCTGGTTTCAAAATTGCTTTCATAGTCATCATTTTTAGTTATTTTTTCCTTGGTCGATAATCTCAATTTTCGGTCCGCCCAGACGGACAATCTTCCGGCAACGCTCCATCAACATTCTGTCGTGGGTGACAAACACCTGTATTTTGTCCTTCCCTTCGCGAAGGAGATTGTCTATCAGACGAGAAGCCGTATCCGCATCCAATGCGGAAGTCACTTCATCAAAAATGCAGACTTTTCCCGGCTGAAGCAGCGCACGAGCCACCGCCAGACGCTGCGCCTGCCCTTCGGAAAGGCCATAACCGGACTCACCTATGCGGGTGTCCATACCCTGAGGAAGACCGGACACGAAATCGGCACATGCTATCCGTAACACATTCTCCAGACTTTTTTCATCCGCTTCAGGAGCGGCAAGCAGAAGGTTGTCACGGATAGTACCGCTGAACAGGCTGTTCCCCTGAGGTACATACACGAAATTCTTCCGCGACAAAGTGGCCACATCATGCGAATGCGCCGTTCCATCCTGCAGAAGAACCTCCCCCTCTGTCGGACGGAGAAGACCCATCAGCAGCCGAATCAGTGTTGTCTTCCCTGCTCCAGTTGGTCCTACAACGGCCACCGGCTCACCCGGAAAGAATGACAGATTCAGTCCCTCCGCATACAAGTCGGCCGAATCATAAGCAAAATGTACATTCGCATATCTGACTGAATCAGGATGCGGACAAACCTCCTTCCCCGACGGGGAAAAAATCTCACAAGACTCCAGTTCCTCCAGACGGTCGATGGAAGCACGCACACGAATCAGTCCGGGAACAAAGGAAATCAACTGAAGCACAGGTCCCTGCACACGCCCCACCAACTGTACGAAGGCAATCATCGAACCGAACGTGATTGCATGGACAGAAAGGCGGTAAAGTCCCCACAGAAAAGCCGTGAAATATCCCCCGCTGAACACAAACTGAAGAATACTCTTGGAATACACACTGAGCCGGAGCTGCCTCATTCCCAGCGAATAGCTCTCCTCCTGTCCGGCAGCCAGCTTGCTTCTCCTCACTCCCGACGCGCCCAGCGAACGAATCAGGATGCGCGAAGAGACATTCTCCTGCAGCAATGAAAAGATGCGGCTGCCTACCTCCTTATAGGCTTTGCTCAACATACGCATCCGCCTGTAATATATTTTGGACAGCAGCAGCAAAGGGGTGGTAAGGAGCAGTATCCATGCCAGACTGGAATCAAGCGTACAGAGAAAAAGGAATGAGGCCATCAGTTTGACAGAAGTCACCGCCACAGAAGGAATCGTATAGACCAACATCGCCACCACCTCCGACACGTCCGTACCGAGACGCGTCAGAATGTCGCCCGTATGCCACCGCGACGAATCCTTCCATACAGACATCATCAGACGGTCGCTCAGACGCATCTGCAAGTCGATGGTCATCCGCATCCGTATGCGCTCACTGATCCATCCGGCACACATGCCGGACACCAGCGAAAGCACGATGCAGCCCACCATACCGCCGGCCGTCCTCCAGAGATGCCCCTCCACAGTGCCCGTGGCGATGTCGATGGCATGTTTCGACAGATAAATGGAAACCAGCGAGCATCCCATGCCCCACAAATCAATCATTGCACCCGCAAGGATTCCCCACCTGTAAGGACGGACGATCTGATGCAGCCAGCGCACCACCTTCCACATATTCGACCGAATGAACCTCGTCATCTTCCTTCTATCGCTCCATAACTCAAATCCACCGCCGCTTTCTCCGGACGGTTCTTCAGACTGTAAACCGGCACGCGTTCAACGATCAGACTTAACGTCTGCACAATGGAACGGTAGCTCGACAGATCGCAGCGCATCAATGAAGTGGAATTCAGAAGATTGCCGAAAGCCGCCACCGATGCCAGACGTGAAAGTACATTCTCCCTGGCCTGTTCCATGCAGAATATGCCTTTCAGTTCCGCCTTGTCGTTCTTATAGCAGGGAGTCTTCCCGCTCCATGGGGTACCGTACACATATACCCTACCGTCCGGCAGCACACGGACCGCCGGCTGGTCGTCGTTTATCAGACGGGTGCCGGGAACATGCGCCAGCCACAGACGCGAATGGGTGCTCTTGCCGATACCTGAACGGCCAATGAACGCAGCTCCATGACCGTTGTCCAGCCCCACGCACGAAGAATGTATCAGCACACCCCCCGCGTGAGCCAGACTATAGGCAAACGAGAGCATCAGCACATCATTCATCTTCCGCACCGCATGGGTGTCCTCTTCACATACGTCCGTCTCCACATTTTTCCACTCCGCATCGGCATGGAGGCAACACACACAATCAGCATATACTATTTCAACGAAGATTCCGTCCTCTTCCTTCCATATACGGATATCCCTCCTGTCGGGATGAGCCACCTGCAGAGGTTCTCCCGAAGGTTTCCGCAACGCTTTTCCCAATATGACCCGACAGTCCGGAACCATCTCTCCACATCCGCCGTCCGACAGGAACGGGATGAAGTTCACGCTCCGCTCAAAAAACGACCGGCTGCACGAAATCTCCATAATCCAGTCCGCTATCCGCAGAATTGCCATCGGAGGCCTGTTCCGGCAAACGAAATTATCATTAGGGTCAAGACATTCCATAACATCATTTTTTACTGTTGTGCAATGATGCAAAGATAAAACTGTATTTCATAAATTGCAAAAAACGGAGGATGTATTTACCCATTCAGGCTTTCCGGCGATGCAATCCCGCCCTGCACTCATTCCACAGGCTCATTCCGTCAAAAATAAGCCGTTATTCGGGAAAGAACATGCGGCTGACCGGGCCGAAACAGCCGCATGTTTTCCGGGCAGGTCTGCACCGCCTTCAAAACTTCATATATTCAAGTGGCTCTCTCCACCTCCGCAACAAGCGACAAAAAATGCATCAACATCCGTTTCCGTCCGGAATACCGGAAAAAAGTCATAACTTTGCACACAACATTCACAGAACTGACAATGAACACAAGAATAATAGCCAACGATATTCTGCTGGGTGAAATCAGCCGCCTTCTCGCAGAAGGAAAGACCGTCACCATGCGGACAAAAGGAAACAGCATGCTGCCCTTCATCACAGGCGGGAAAGACCGGGTGACACTGGTTCCGCCCGAGAAACTGAAAATCGGCGACATCGTCCTGGCAGAGACGGGTCCCGGGCATTATGTGCTCCACCGGCTTATCAGAACGGAAAACGACACTGTCATCCTGATGGGAGACGGGAATCTGCGCGGCACAGAACAATGCCCAAAAACTGCCGTTTCGGGAAAAGTGGTCCGCATCATCAGAGAAAACGGGAAACAGGTGGACTGCACCACCCGGACTGAACTCAGAAAATGGAGGGCATGGATGGCATTGCGCCCGCTGCGGCGTATTCTCCTCGCCGTTTACCGCAGGCTTCCCTGAGAGTCTTTTCCCTGACGCATAAAAAAAGTAACATTCTGGAACAAAAGGAACTAATTTGAACGGAAGGGCGATTTTTTAACAATTTTTCTTTTGTATGTCTAATCTTTCACTTACCTTTGTGCGCAAATACCTTGATAAGGCAAACAAGAAAAACTAAAAAGTAACAAACAATGAAAAGAGTAAATTGGATGGCATTGCTATTGGCGATGATGGTGACAGGAAGCACAACCGCGTTCGCCGCAGCAACTGATCAGGAAACAGAAAAAAAGGAAGCCTACCACTTTGGTAAATTCTGGGACAATTGGTTCATTGGCGCAGGCGTAGGAGCCATGACCTTCAACGGCAACCACGGAATTGAAGGAAGCTACGGTTCGCGCATCGCCCCGACTTTCAACCTTCAGGCTGGAAAATGGATCAACCCGATAGTAGGTGTAAGAGCGAACTTCAACTGGATGCAGGCAAAAAGCTATACGCTCGACCAATACAATCCGAATGTGGACGGAATCAAGAGAGAAGGTGTGTACAAGACCAAATTCCCGTTCTTGACACTTACGGGTGAAATCATGATTGACCCCATCAACCTGTTCAAGGGCTACAATCCGGAACGCATATACAGCATCCTTCCTTATGGCGGTATCGGTCTGGCAAGAGCGGCAGGCGACTTGAAGAAAAGCAATGTGGGATTTGCGTTCGGTATCGACAACCGCTTCCGTCTGACTGAAGCATGGTCACTGAACCTTGACCTCCGCTTCAACCTGTTCCATGAAGGCATGGACGGTACGATGGCTACAGGCGACTGGGATCAGGACTTCACAAGCGGACTGCTGGTAGGAGCCACTTACCACTTCAAGAAACGCGGGTTCGACGTATGCAGGGTGAGCGAAGCCGAAATGGCAAGCATCAGACAGCAGCTGAACGCCATGAACCAGGAGAACCAGGCACTGCGCGACCAGTTGGAAACAGAAAAGAACAAACCTGCTGAAGTGCGCGAAATCACCAAGACTGAAACATTGGTTTCAGACATGGGTGTATTCTTCCAGATTGACAAATACAACCTCACAAAGAAGGAACGCGTGAACGTGGGGTTCTATGCTGAAATGATCAAGAAAGCTCCGGGAAAGAAATTCATCATCACCGGTTATTGCGACAAGCAGACAGGAAGCGCGGAATACAACGAGAAGTTGAGCCAGAAACGTGCTGAGACTGTATACAACACACTGGTCAACGAATTCGGTGTAGACAAGGACCAGCTGATCATGGATCACAAGGGTGGTGTTGACTACATGTTCTACGATGCAGCTAACCTGAGCCGTGTGACAATCGTCAAGATGCAGGAAGACTAATCAACAGAAAAAAACAGGCTCTGCAAAGTGCCTGAGAACAATAAAGACAGAAAATGCCGGGAGATGCGATTCCCGGCATTTTCTGTCTTTATTGTTTTGATTATTCTTCCTCATTGTCGTAAATTTGCAACCGATTTTCCAAACGAACAGATATCTTTACACATGATATATCCGCAAAACTTTGAACAGAAAATAGGATTCAGCCAGATTCGTGAGCTGCTCAAGACAAAATGCCTCAGCACATTGGGGGAAGAAAGAGTGGACGGAATGGCATTTTCAGACAATTTTGAAGAAATCAGCCGCCTGCAGGAGCAGACCGCAGAATTTATACAAATCACACAGGAAGAGAATGATTTCCCTGACCAATATTTCTTCGACGTGCGCGCTTCGCTCAGACGGATTCGGGTGGAAGGCTTGTATATGGACGAACAGGAAGTGTTCGACCTCCGGCGCTCACTGGAAACCATCCGTGACATCGTGCGCTTTCTGCAGCAAACCAACGAAGAAGATGACATGCAGGACAACGGCAAATCGCCTTATCCCGCGCTTAAAGAACTGGCCGGCGACATCATCGTCTTTCCGCAAATCATCGCCCGCATAAACGGACTTCTTGACAAGTTCGGGAAAATAAAGGACAACGCTTCGGCCGAACTTCTGCGCATCCGAAGAGAACTGGCCTCGACGGCGGGAAGCATCTCCCGTAATCTGAACGCAATTCTGCGGAATGCGCAGGCTGAAGGCTATGTCGACAAGGATGTCACTCCAACTATGCGTGACGGACGTCTTGTCATCCCCGTAGCGCCGGGAATGAAAAGAAGAATCAAAGGTATCATACACGATGAATCGGCCACCGGAAAAACCGTATTCATCGAACCGGCGGAGGTAGTGGAGGCGAACAACCGCATCCGTGAACTGGAAGGCGAAGAGCGCAGAGAAATCATCCGTATCCTTACGGAGTTTTCCGCACAGATACGCCCCCAGATTCCTGCCATTCTCCAGTCGTATGAGTTCCTCGCCGAAATCGACTTCATCCGCGCCAAGGCACTGTTCGGAATCGAAATCGGAGGCATCAAGCCTGCCTTCGAAGACAAGCAGATGGTGGACTGGAGCGGAGCCGTACATCCTCTGTTGAAAATGTCGCTGGAAAGACATGGAAAAAAGGTCATCCCTCTGGACATTGAACTGAACGCTTCCCGCCGCATCCTGCTGATATCCGGTCCCAATGCCGGGGGAAAATCAGTCTGCCTGAAAACCGTCGGACTGCTCCAGTACATGCTGCAGTGCGGACTCCCGGTATCCATGGACGAAAGCAGCCATGCCGGCATCTTCAGCCATATATTCATCGACATCGGCGACGAACAGAGCATAGAAGATGACCTCAGTACCTATTCCTCGCATCTGACCAACATGAAAATGATGCTGAAATACTGTAACCACCGGAGTCTGATTCTGATTGATGAATTCGGCGGAGGAACGGAACCGCAGATAGGCGGGGCCATTGCTGAAGCGGTGCTGAAACGGCTGAACGGGAAAGAAACTTTCGGAGTAATCACCACGCACTATCAGAATCTGAAACATTTTGCCGAAGACCATGAAGGTGTGATAAACGGAGCGATGCTTTATGACCGTCATGAGATGCGTCCTCTGTTCCAGTTGCAGATTGGCAATCCCGGAAGTTCATTCGCAGTGGAAATCGCCCGGAAAATCGGTCTGCCGGAAGAGGTAATCGCCGATGCATCTGAAATTGTGGGAAGCGAATACATACAAAGCGACAAATACTTGCAGGACATTGTGCGCGACAAACGGTATTGGGAAACCAAGCGGCAGAAGATTCATCAGCGTGAGAAACAGATGGATACCGTCATCGAAAAATACGAACGGGAAATAGAAGAACTGGAGCGCAGCAGGAAAGAGATTCTGAAAAAGGCAAAAGAAGAAGCAGAGCATCTGCTTCAGGAATCGAATGCGAAGATTGAAAATACTATCCGCGCCATCAAAGAATCGCAGGCAGAGAAGGAACGTACCAGAGAAGCACGCCAGGAGCTTGCCGACTTCCGCCGACAGATGGAAGAAGCCGAAAAAGCGGCGGCGGAAGAAAAAATCGCACGCAAGATGGAACAGCTCCGGCAAAAGCAGGAACGCAAAAAGAACAGAAAGGACCAGAAGCAGAACACTGCCGCTCCCCAGCCGGAAATGCCGAAAGTGAAACCCATAGTGTCTGGAGATTATGTACGAATCAAGGGACAGACCAGTATAGGACAAGTGCTGGAAACAAGCCCTAAGAATACGGTAGTCATGTTCGGACTGATGAAAACGAATGTCAGGACCGAACGTCTGGAACATGCAGAAGCTCCCAAACAAACCGCGCCAGTGAGCACCACATTTGTCAGCAATGAAACGCAGGAACGGATGCACCAGAAAAAGCTGCGGTTCAAACAGGATATTGACGTACGGGGCATGAGAGGTGACGAGGCGGTACAGGCCATCACCTATTTCATTGATGATGCCATTCAGGTAGGAGCCAGCCGTGTAAGGATTCTGCATGGTACCGGAACAGGCATTCTGCGCACACTCATCCGGCAATATCTTTCTACCGTACCGGGAGTGGCCCACTTTCAGGACGAGCATGTGCAATTCGGAGGTGCAGGAATCACGGTAGTCGACTTGAAATGAATTACACCCCGGATACAAAATGCATAATCGGACACAAGGCTACACAAGAACATGAGGTTCGGTCTGTGTAGCCTTGTGTCCGATTATTTGGACCGCCAACGACAAGTTATTGCCTGTCGCGATAAGCCTTCAATCTCAGCAATGCTTCAATGTAATAATAATCAGCGTAGATGATTGACGCATCAATCTCCGACTTGGCAGGCCAGTGTCCGGTAGAATGCATCAGGAAAGCCACATTCTGTCCGCGCGACTGGTATCTGTCGGAACTCAGGCTGGCAAGCATTCTCTCGGCCGCATCAATGTATTTCTGCTGCGACTCACCCTCACAATATCCGGCCAGTTCAATCAAAGCGGAAGCCACCACACAGGCTGCAGAAGCATCCTTCGGAGCGTCGGGTATGCCCGGTGCACTGAAATCCCAATATGGCACATAGTCTTCAGGCAGACGCTCCAGATAAACATCCGTCACTTTCCTGGCAAAATCCAAATATTTTGAATCTTTCGTTTCACGGTACACCATCGTATATCCGTAAATAGCCCAAGCCTGACCACGCGCCCACATAGTGCTGTCGGCATACCCCTGATGCGTACAGCGTTTGATGCATTCTCCGGTCAAAGTGTCATATACCGCCACATGATAGGAAGTATAATCCGGACGAAACTGATTCTGCATCGTTTTGTCGGCATGAGACACGGCAATATCATAAAGCCTCTTGTCACCCCCGTTGCGGGCAGCCCAGAAAAGCATCTCCAGGTTCAGCATATTGTCCATGATGGTATTGTGTCCGCCATACATCTCCACATTGCGCGGCCACGACAGGATGGTCCCTGCCACAGGACTGAACAGAGTGGCCAGAGAATCAGCCGCTGCAAGAATCACCTGCCTGTATTCCGGATTCTGCGTCAACCGATAACCGTTTCCGTAACTGCAGAACACCAGAAAACCAAGGTCATGGTCATAAGCCGGAATCTCCGACAAGAATTTCAGTGATGCGGTAAACTTCTCAGCTTCCTTGCGGATGGAATCATTTCCGGTAGCCTCATAATCATACCAAAGCACACCAGGCCAGAATCCGGCGATCCATTCCTCTTTTGTCGCCTTCCGGCAATTCCATACGGTTTCCCCCGCATAAATGTTTCTCGGTTCCATCGTATAGTCAACGGAATCGCCTCTGCCCAGGCTGTCCAATGCACGATGCACCTGCACATCGCAATAAGCCAGCTCCTTATCCACATCAATCCGCTCGAACGGCTGCAATGTCTTTCCTCCGGTACAGGCTGACAATGCCGCCAGCCCTATACCCCACAATACATTTTTTGCTTTCATCATATATTTACTTTATCCTTTATTTTTCCACATGAAACCAGTCGGCATCCAACCATCCGCGCTCCTTTCCATAAGGAGCCACACTGAACAAACCAACTTTCGCACCAATCCATTTTCCCTGGCGGGCCTTGAACTCATCACCTGCATCTGTAAAGTTCTTTCCGTCCAGACTATAGCTGAAACGGCATACTGCCCCCTTGCCGACCCTGACACGCAAATAGATTTCACGTTCATAATTCGGCTTCAGACCAGCCTCAAACTTCCCGCTTGGCTCAAGAACCGCAATGACATCCGATTTTTCCGGATTCCCCTGTTCGGCATCTTTGCATATAGTCTGTTTAAGAACAAACGTCTCCCCCTGCTTCTCCACACCAAGACATGCATAGTCCCAGCCCATCACAATCAGACCGGACTGCTGCCCATCATCTTTTGCGGAGACTTTCAACTTGGCGGTTGCAGTAAACTCTTCGGCAGGGAATTTCTGCAGCAACAGATTAGGCACCTCCCAGAAATTCTTGAAATCCTCCGACAAAACATGACCATAAAGACGCATGTAGCCCAGATCGGAGGTAAAGCCAAACATATCCTGATAATTTGCGTGCCACTCCCACTGCAGCCCCAAATGACGGGTGTTAAATTCATCGCTTTCAGCCGGAGCCTCCACCGGAGAACTTTTACTGACCACGGGCTTGCGATGGACGGCCACCGGCTCCCCACATCCGTCGCCATCCGGATCATTCCCGATAACGGGCCAGTCGTTCACCCATTCCATCGGATTCAGATGAAGCACTCTTCCGTATGCGCCCTTGTCCTGGAAATGCAGGAACCACGATTCACCCCCGGAAGTATCCACCCATCCGCCCTGATGCGGGCCGTTAATGTCAGTATTCCCCTGCGCCATCACAATCTTAGGTTCGTAAGGTCCGTACACATTCTTGGAACGAAGCACCAACTGCCAACCCGTCACCACACCTCCGGCCGGAGCGAAAATATAATAATACCCGTTCCGCTTGTAGAATTTCGCCCCCTCAATGGTATGGTTCACCCCGTCATTCCCATCGAAGACCAGCACAGGATCGGATACGGGGGCAGTCCCTTCCTTATTCAACTCGAACACAGTCAGCACACTGTTGAACTTTGCGCGACTTCCAGCCCACGCATGAGCCAGATACAGCTTCCCGTCGTCATCCCAAAGCGGACAGGGGTCAATCATTCCTTTTCCGGCCTTCACCAGTACAGGTTTCTCCCATTCCCCGAACGGATTCTCCGCCTTCACCATAAAGATTCCGAAATCCGGATCGCCCCAATAAATATAATAAATGCCTTCATGAAAACGGATGGAAGGAGCCCACACACCTTTTCCATGCTGCGCCTTATTGTAAAATTCCACCGGCTCAACCCGCTTCAGCGCATAGTTCACGATGCGCCAGTTCACCAGGTCTGTGGAATGAAGAATCGGAAGCCCGGGCGCACAGTTGAAACTGGAGGCAGTCATAAAGAAGTCTCCGTCCACCCCACATACATCAGGGTCTGAATAATCCGCATGAAGCACCGGATTCTTATACGTCCCGTCTCCATTGTCCGCCACCCAGACTTCCGATTTGTACTGGCCATGCATGCTCTGCGCGCAGAGACAGATTGCCATACTACACAAAAACAATCCTTTCACCATCTTTTTACCTATTATAATGTCTGACCTTTATATTTTTTATATTTCTTCATAATCTGTGCATCCACCGGGACGAAACGGATTGCCGCACCTCCTCTGGGCTTCAGTGCGAATTTCATGACATCGCCCGCCCTCACCTGCATATAAGAACACTTCACATGAGTAGCGGTCTTCACTTCCTCTCCCCCGTCCGTATAGATATATGCCAAATACGTCTTGTCTTTATCAAGAAATGACAAATCCAACGTTTCGTCCGAGCCGTCGTTGTTGGTAAGCATTCCGACAAACCATTCGCTTCCATGCCGGCGAGCGATGGTCACATTCTTTCCCGGTGTCCCGTCAATCACATGCGACTCGTCGAATACCGTCTGCAGATTCTCAAACCATTCCACTTCGGGCTCACCCTGATAGCGGTCCGGCTTGTCGTACCAGAAAAGCGTTGTCAACGGACTGTAGAACACCACCGATGCCGCAAGCTGGTGCGCATGCGTATTCTTCAGACGCTTGTCGTAATAACAGATAGTATAGTCGGCCGCCCCGTTAATCATCCGTGTGAACGGAAGAATGGTGCTGTGCGTGGCATCCGGAAACTCCTCGTTGCCCAATATACCCTCCTGAGTAAGCAGATTCGGATAAGTACGGCTGAATCCCGAAGGGCGGAACTCATCATGTATGTTCATCATCAGCTTGTTTTCGGCGGCAAGGCGTACCATATCATGCAGCCATACAGCCCAACGATGGCTGGCATACTGCACGAATCCCGACTTCACCCCCACAACACCCCACTGGCGAAGCAAAGGAAAAAGTTCACGCATCTGCTTCTGAAGCGCATGCTGGTTGACATAGAGCCATACGCCCACCCCCTTCTCTTTTCCATAGGCCACGATCCGGGGCATATCCAACCGGGGAATGACTTTCGTCGCATCCCCGTCGTGTGAAGTGCACGGTTCATACCATTTCCAGTCGAACAGCATATAAGGAATGTTGTGTGCCGCACAGAAATCGATTGTCTTGAAAGCACCTTCATTCGTCAATGTGGTCTCACGCATGATTTTTCCCGGCTTGACCCATGAAGCCGCGTCAGCGACCTCACAAGGAGGATTCAGATTCTCAATAATAAAGTTATGCTCCAGCAAG
This sequence comes from uncultured Phocaeicola sp., assembly GCA_944320815.1. Taxonomy (GTDB): domain Bacteria; phylum Bacteroidota; class Bacteroidia; order Bacteroidales; family Bacteroidaceae; genus Phocaeicola. The sequence goes on from CALUIZ010000016.1 coordinate 52,347, forward strand.
TCGCCCGGTTTGTCGGCCGCCATCACGATTTTCCATGGAGTAGCATAATAAGTCACCAGATCCACAGGACTGTACATCACGGAAGTCAGCGTATTCCGCTTTTCCGGAGAGGCAAGAAACTTGGTAAGACACCAGTCGTCCACGTCCGCATCGGCCAGAGCCGCCCACATCCCGTTAGGAAGTTCCAGCGTCAGTGCCCTCTCCACAGGCTTCTTTATGGCATTCACGTCCAGATACTCGAAATGAGCCTGCGCCCACTGCTCCGCCCAAGCCATTGTGCCTTCCGGAAAAGTGTACTCCGTCAGGTCGCCCGTCACCTTATGGAAAAGAGCCTGCGGATGTTCGGGGAAGAAATAACGGAAAGCAATCCCCTCATTGTATGCACGGACCTCCACATTCAGACGATAATTCGACCCGTCCTTTCTAGAGAGATACAACGTCCCTCCATTATAATGGTCACGCACCTCACTCCGCTCACCGTAAAGCGGTTTCCATGTGGTGTCGCTTGATGTGTAAGAAACAGAATCCACCTCCATATTGTCCATCCAGAGTTCCGGCTGTGGCAATGTCCGCATTCCGATGGCCATCTCCCACACCCGGTTGTCCAGTTGCAGTCCGGCACGTGACTCATTCACCACAGCCTTCCCATCATAGTCCACCCGATAACACAACATATTCGAACCCGAATCGGATTTCTTCCCGTAAAACGCCACATGGTGTGTGCCATCCGGGGAAGTCAACTCCAGACTTACCTCTGTCTTTGCGCCCACCGAGGTTACACAAGCCGCCATGGCCAGAAATAACAGCAATTTCTTCATAAATTCCACGTTTTTTTAATGAAGATACGACTCACAGGCACATATTACCTAACCGGAATGCAATTATTTTTCCGGCTGCCGCATTTTCCCATTTTCCCATGAAATCCTGCTATGAGGCATTTTCCCTTCCGCATCATTGGCATGTCCCCAATTTCACGTACCTTTGCCGCCGAAAAAAACAATAAAAACTCCATATGCAATGAAACAATACCAGACTTATCTTTTCGACTTCGACTACACACTGGCCGATTCGTCCAGAGGCATCGTCATCTGCTTCCGCAACGTACTCGAACGGCACCATCATACAGGAATATCCGACGGACAGATAAAGCGCACCATCGGAAAGACACTGGTGGAATCTTTCTCCATACTCACCGGCATACAGGATGCGGAAACGCTGGAGGAGTACCGGAAGGAATATGTGAAGGAGGCCGACCGCTTCATGACCGTCAACACTCGCCTGTTTCCGGAAACGGCGGCCGTATTGCAGGCCCTGAAAGAGAAGGGTGCGCAAATCGGAATCATTTCCACCAAATACCGTTACCGGATTATGGAACTGATGAGTCATGCCATTCCTCAAGACGTGATTGCCCTCGTCGTGGGAGGAGAAGACGTAAAGACAGCCAAGCCTTCACCGGAAGGGGTGTTTCTGGCACTCGAAAGGTTGAATGCCGGGAAATCCTCTACCTTATATATAGGTGACAGTACGGTGGATGCGGAAACGGCACGGAATGCCGGCATCGATTTTGCCGGAGTATTGCACGGGATGACCACAGAAGAGGAACTGAAGGCCTATCCGCATGTGAGTGTAATGAGGGATCTGACGGAACTGATCTGACACTGACCGCGAAACGGCAGAAAAACAACGGCTCACTTCAGTCCGGACATCCCGCTGTTTTAGGCAAAGCACAAAGGACACACTAACCAATCATTGACACAAACTATAATACAATGAGTATGAAACAATTATTCACAGACAAAGAACAAGCAATAAAGCGAATGAACGAATGGGGCAAAGCACAAATACCTTTTTTCTTTCTTGCCGACTTCGATGCCGTTCATTGTCTCGTGGAAAAGACAGACAAGTTACCTTTGAGCGAATTGCAGTTCATATTTCCGAACGTCTCTCACAAAAACAAACAGAAGCTGACGCAGATACCGAAAATAATAGAATGGGAAACATTCCCTGAATCGTTCGACACATACCAAAAATCATTCGATATCGTGAAGCTCGTGAAGCGCAACATACTCTCTGGAAATTCGTATCTGACGAATCTAACCAATGCCACGCCCGTAAAGACGAATCTTTCTCTGCTGCAGATATTCGAATACGCAGAAGCAAGCTATAAGTTATGGATGAAAGATTGGTTTGTGGTCTTCTCGCCCGAAACTTTTGTCCGTATCCACAACGGTTTCATCTACTCCTATCCCATGAAAGGAACTATCGACGCCAGTCTGCCCAAGGCCACGGAACGCCTGCTGAACGACCCTAAGGAAAAGGCGGAACATGCCACAATTACTGATTTGATACGCAACGACCTGAGCCGGTTTGCGACCGAAGTGACAGTGACGCGCTTCATGTATCTGGACAAGCTGGTGACCCATCGAGGAGCCTTGTGGCAGATGAGTTCGGAAATTCGCGGACGGTTAGCACCAGACTACAGGCAGCGACTGGGCGACCTGTTCTTCGGGATGCTTCCTGCAGGTTCCATTTCAGGGGCACCTAAAAGGAAAACAGTCGACATCATCCGGCAGGCGGAAAACTACCGCCGAGATTTTTATACGGGAGTTATGGGATATTTCGACGGGAACGACTTGGACAGTGCCGTGATGATTCGCTTTCTTGAACAGACGGACAACGGGACGATGCTCTTCAAGAGCGGAGGTGGAATTACATTTCAAAGTGATGCCCGCAGTGAATATGAAGAAATGAAACAGAAAATATATGTGCCGATTTATTGAAACTATCTGCATCGAAGACGGGCGGATTTTGAATCTGCTGCGCCACCAACAACGAATGAACGCTACCAGAAACTATTTTTTCGGCCCCTTGCCGGAACTACAATTGGCGGAATACATCCATCCGGTAGATTATGGCGGGAGCGGACGCATACGTTGTCGTGTGACATATGGGCAAGACCTGCTCAACGTAAAATATTTAGCTTATCAGATACGTCCTGTCAATACGCTAAAGTTGGTAGAAGGCAATTCTACAGATTACAGCTACAAGTACGCCGACCGTTCGGCACTGGAAACCCTTTTCGCTCAACGAGGAGATGCCGATGACGTACTGATTACACGCAACGGACTGCTGACAGACACTTCCATAGCCAATATTGCCCTTTGGGACGGAAAGCATTGGTATACTCCTGCCCGTCCGCTGTTGGCAGGCACACATCGAGCCGAACTATTGGACAGAGGCTTTTTAATAGAACGAGACATCCCAGCAAAAATGGTGGGGCAATATAAGAAAGTAAGATTATTCAACGCCATGCTGCATTTCGGTGAAATGGAACTGCCTTGCACAAACATCCGGTAATGGACAGAAAAAAGATTCTATAGAAAAGTCTCCACCCATGAATTAAATCCATATTTATGATGTAATTATGCAAAAACAGCGGAACGACCCTGCCCTCTGCCGCCCCCGCAAGAATCCTCTAAAATTTCATTCCAAAAGCAAATAAAAACACTACAAGATTAGGGATTTTCTCGATAAAATCCTCTATCTTTGTATTTAGACAGAGATAGACTCCGTCTAAGACATGTTAATAAAAAAGAAGCGTTGTGCTTTTCTTGCGAGTGTAAAGCCTGAGAAACTGAACAATCGTATGACAAGAAGGCATAGTGGTTCTCACGCTATAGCGTGGGCTGCTATTACCATATCGTCATACATAGGTTTTCTCAGGGCCTACACTCGAAGACGTGGCATTGCAGTTCCACGCTTGAACCGAAGAACATCATATATCTTTTTGATTATCAGATTGTGCGTTCAATACTATATGTAATTTGATACCGAAAAGTTCCCGCTTCCTACAAACATTTGTTCTTCGCAGTCATTTTCTTCAGGAGAAATCCCGGTCGGTTTGATAGAGACATTTATAGCATTAATCAATTAGTTAAGCGATACTCATTCGGAGTGCTCCCCGTCTGCTTCTTGAACCAGCGGCTGAAATGCTGTGGGTATTGAAAACCGAGTTCGTAAGCAATCTCGCTTACAGACTTTCTCGTATTGAACACACGCTCTTTCGCCATCTCCAATGTCTTTTGCTGGATATGCTTCAAAGCAGATTCTCCTGTTTCCTTTTTTAGCAAGTCACTCAGATAGTTGGGCGAGAGGCAGAGCTTGTCCGCACAGTATTGCACGGTGGGCAGTCCTTCCGTGGCAGGTTTGCCGGAATGGAAATACGCATTCAGCAGGGTCTCGAAGCGGGCAAGGATGTCGCTGTTCAGGTTTTCGCGAGTGATGAACTGGCGGTCGTAGAAACGCTCGCAATAGTCGAGCAGCAGCTTGATGTTGTCGGCAATGAGGGACTTGCTGTGCTTATCCACCGGGTATTGCAGTTCCTCCTTGATTTTGACCAGACAATCAATGACCGTTCGCCGCTCCTGTTCCGAGAGGTGGAGGGCTTCGTTGGCGTTGTACGAGAAATAGGAATACTCCTTCATCAGTCCGGCAAGCGGCGTCCTGCGCAGGAACTCCGGGTGGAAACTGAGCGCCCATCCTTCCGGTTGATGCAGCTTGCCGTCATCTTCCGACCCCATCACCTGACCGGGAGCGATGAAAAGCATCGTGCCCCGCTGGTAGTCGTACATACTGCGTCCATATTTCAAGTTCCCGCAATCGGCATCTTTCAGCAATACCGTATAAATCCCGTATAACTTTCGCCCGAAGCGTAAGGGCTTTGCTTCGCGTCCGTTCACCACGCTGACCAACGGATGGCGCGTTTCCACGCCGAAGTAATCATTGTAGGTCTGTACGGAATCTATTTTCATTATCTCATTCATATCCAATCTGTTTTTACATTTACAAATGTAGGAATTTCTCTGCAGAATTAGGTATTGTGCCGTGTGAAAGAAGTATCTGTACCCTCGTTTTTCCTACCAATTTCGCAGATATGCCTCCGTACCTACGAAATTGGTTGTTCTATCAGTGGTTCAGGTACGGCCGCCAAAGGGAATGTCCGGTAACTTTGCAACAGAAAATTAAAGATAGGCAATATGAGGACATTCAAATCATTGACAAGTATCTTTCTAATCCTGTTTTGTATGATAACGGAAATGAAAGCACAGCAGAATGAAAGTCTGTTGGATGAAAAACAGCAGCAGGTGGCCGCTATCAGCATGTATACCTCGCAAGGTGACCAAGAGAACTTGAAAACAGCCCTGTCCGCCGGACTGGATGCAGGGCTGACGGTGAATGAGACGAAGGAAATACTCGTGCAGCTCTATGCCTATTGCGGCTTTCCGCGCAGTATGAGTGCGCTCGGCACGCTGATGACCGTGCTGGAAGAACGCAAGGGCAAGGGTATCAACGACGAGGAAGGCAAGCTGCCCTCTCCGTTGCCTGAAGAGAACAGCGTGGAGTTCGGTGCCGCCAACCAACATAAACTGTTCGGCAGGGATGCGCAAGGGGCGGTATTGAAGTTCGCCCCTGCCATTGACGAGTATCTGAAAGCCCACCTGTTCGGCGACATTTTCGGGCGCGACAACCTCGACTGGCAGACGCGCGAGCTTGCCACGGTCGCAGCCCTTGCCGTGCGTCACGGGGTGGACAATGAACTGCGGGCGCACATCGGACACGCCAAGACCAACGGACTGACCGACGGGCAGATAAACGAGATATTGGCTATGGCGCAGCGTTGCGAGAACGACATGGTGCTGACGGAAGCGCAGGAACCGCCCAAGACTTTCAAGGCTGACCCGGACATCGAGGTCAGGAAGGTATTCTATAAGAACCGCTATGACATCACGCTGGTTGCCGATATGTATTTGCCAGCCGACTTTGACGACGCAAAGCAATATGCGGCTATCATCGTGGGGCATCCGTTCGGTGCGGTCAAGGAGCAATGCGCCGGACTGTATGCACAGGAAATGGCACGGCGCGGCTTCGTCGCGTTGGCTTTCGATGCTTCCTATCAGGGAGAGAGCGGCGGAATGCCCCGGTATACGGTGTCGCCCGATGCACTTGTGGAGGATTTCAGTGCATCGGTGGATTATTTCGGCATCCAGCCTTTCATCGACCGTGACCGCATCGGCGTGATAGGCATCTGCGGAAGCGGCGGCTTCTCCGTATGTGCCGCCTCGCTCGACCCCCGCATCAAGGCATTGGCAACGGTCAGCATGTACGACATGGGGCGTGCCACCCGTAACGGATTGGGCGACTCGATGACGGACGAGCAAAGGCGCAAACTGTTGGACGATGTGGCGCAGCAGCGTTGGAAAGAAGCCGAAGGAACGGAACCGCTCATCCGTTTCGGCACGCCGGAGCAGTTGCCGGAAAACGCATCGCCCGTGCAAAAGGAGTTCTTCGGCTACTACCGCAACAAGGAACGCGGCTATCATCCCCGTTACCTCGGCACACGCTACACCAGTCAGGCGGCATTGATGAACTTCTATCCGTTTGCGATGATTCAGGAGATTTCTCTCCGACCGGTCTTGTTCATCGCCGGAGAAAACGCCCATTCGCGCTATTTCAGCGAAGATGCCTACAAGCAGGCGAACGAGCCGAAGGAACTGTACATCGTGCCCGGTGCCAACCACGTGGACTTGTACGACCAGACGGACAAGATACCGTTTGATAAGCTGACGGACTTCTTTACCAAAAACTTGAACTAATCAGAATTTGCAGATGAAAAAGATAACATTGACAATAACCCTGTTGCTTGCCACTTGCTCCCTTGTGACCACAGCGTCGGCTTGTGGCGGCATCACGAATAATAAAACAGAAACTATGACACAGAAAAGGAAATTGGCATCAGATGATGCACAGGTACAACGTACAAACAAAGACCTCGCTACACGGGTCATCAATAAAGGAACGAAAGTAAATATCCATTTCGGAGATGTCGTGATTCCCGCGACATTGGGGAATACATCGGCAGCAAAGGCTCTGGTAGCCAAATTGCCGCTACAGGTCAGCGTAAGTCGTTATGATTTCGATTTATGTGGCACGATAGGGCAACGTCTTCCGTACAAGGACGAAGAAAAACGTTACGGTTGGCTGAATGGCGATATCAATTTTGTGCCGGACGGAGGATGGTTCACCATTCTGATGGGGCACGAGGAAGAATCGGAATCATATGGTGAACACGTGAATTTAGGTAAGGTGGACTGCAAGTTGTCGGAAATAAAGAAACTACATGGAAGTTATCGTATATTAATAGAACTGGCAGATTAACATTTTAATTCATAGAATCATGAAGAAAGAAAGCGACAATCGTATGGAAATGTCCCGCCGTGGTTTCCTGAAAACGGCGGCACTGACCGGAGCGGCAATCTGCGTGTCCCCGGCGTTGGAGAAAGTGCAGGCGGCAGAGAGAGCCGTCAGTGGTAAATCATCCGTATCTGTCAAAGACATCCCGGCTGGCATGGCAGCAGTGCGCAAACAAAGGACTTTGGGCAAAGGCAAAGCCGCCTTCACCGTGTCGGCGATGGGCTTCGGCTGTATGGGCCTGAACTATCACCGTAGCGAGCATCCCGACGAAGCGGCCTGCATCCGCTTGGTACACGAAGCCATAGAACGGGGCGTAACCCTCTTTGACACCGCCGAGAGCTACGGTCCCTTCACCAACGAGGTGCTGATGGGCAAGGCGTTGAAAGGCTATACGGACAAAGTGTGCGTAACTTCCAAGTTCGGGCATAAGTATGTGAACGGTGTGCAGGTGAAGACCGAGGAAGACAGCAGCCCCGCCAATATCCGCAAGGTGTGCGAGAACTCCCTGCGCAGCCTCGGCGTGGAAAAGCTGGATATGTTCTATCAGCACCGCGGCGACCCCAACACGCCCATCGAAGTGGTGGCTGAAACCATTGCCGGGCTTATCAAGGAGGGCAAGATACTCCACTGGGGACTGTGCGAGGTGAACGCCGACACCATCCGCCGCGCCCATGCCATTTGCCCCATTACCGCCATCCAAAGCGAATACCACCTGATGCACCGCACGGTGGAGGAAAGCGTTCTTCCGCTATGCAAGGAACTGGGCATCGGCTTCGTGCCTTACAGCCCCATCAACCGGGGATTTCTCGGAGGACTGATTAACGAACACACGAAGTTCAGCCCCAACGACAACCGCCAGACCTTGCCACGCTTCCAGCCCGATGCCATTCGCCATAACCTGCGCATCGTGGAGGTGCTGAACCAATTTGGACGGACACGCGGCTACACTCCTGCGCAAATCGCCCTCGCTTGGCTGATGCACAAGGGTGAGTTCATCGTTCCCATCCCCGGTACCACAAAGCTGGCGCACTTGGAAGAGAACCTCCGTGCTACGGAGATTGCGTTCACGCCGGAAGAGATGCAGGAAATAGAAACGGCTGTGTCTGCCATTCCAGTTGTAGGCAGTCGGTATGATGCCTTGCAGGAATCCAAAGTACAGAAATAAAAGCGTAATACGATGAAATCGGTTTTGATAATCAGTCTCATATTGCTGCTTGCTGGATGCAGTGGGAAAGGCAGTAACGTCCTTATGATAGCCGAGCAGGGCAGTTTTGCCGTGGGCGGCACAGTGCTGAAAGACTCTTTGGGGCATACCTACCACGGCGACCACGCCTACGTGTTCTATCAGAAGCCCGTGGATGCCCGGAAATATCCGTTGGTATTCGCCCACGGCGTGGGGCAGTTCAGCAAGACGTGGGAAACCACGCCCGACGGACGGGAGGGTTTCCAAAACATCTTCCTGCGCAAAGGATTTCCTGTTTATCTCGTTGACCAACCTCGAAGAGGCAATGCCGGACGGAGCACGGAAACCGCAACCATTTCTCCGGCCTTCGACGAAGAGCTGTGGTTCAACCGCTTCCGCGTGGGTATCTGGCTCGATTACTTCGAAGGTGTGCAGTTCAGCCGTGACCCGGAAGCCCTCAACCAGTATTTCCGACAGATGACACCCACCATCGGCACTATTGATTTCGAGGTCTATTCCGATGCCTACGCCGCCTTGTTCGACAAAATCGGTCCCGCCGTATTCGTCACCCATTCACAGGGCGGACCCGTAGGTTGGCAGACGCTGCTCAAAACGAAGAACATCAAAGGCATCGTTGCGTATGAACCGGGCGGCGGCATCCCTTTTCCCGAAGGACAAGTGCCGGAAGAAGGCAAAGTGCTGACCCTCTCCAAGAAAACGGAAGGCATAGAAGTGCCGATGGATGTATTTATGGAATATACAAAAATCCCCATCGTAGTGTATTATGGCGATAACCTGCCCGAAACGGACGAGCGTCCCGAACTATACGAGTGGACACGCCGCCTGCACCTGATGCGCCAATGGGCAAAGATGCTCAACGACTTGGGCGGAGATGTGACGGTCATCCACCTACCTGAAACCGGGCTGCACGGAAACACGCACTTCCCGATGTCGGATTTGAACAACGTGGAGGTGGCGGAACTGATGTACGATTGGTTGCGGGAAAAGGATTTGGATTGATTTTCTGTAAAATGGGTACAAACATTGGGGATGTGTGTATCTCGTCGTATCTTGTTCCGCTGTATCTATGCAACATCAGAATAATCCCCAAATTGGAAAATATATGAAAAAGACAATCTTAGTATTAACCGCCGTGATTATGGCATTTAACAACATAACACTTATGGCTCAGAGTAAAATAACCCAAACCGCCGGGCGCACTGTTCTCGGCGAATTCGCTCCGAAGTTTGCGGAGCTTAACGATGATGTCCTTTTCGGAAAAGCGGTCTGGAACGATTCCACACTTTCGCTCCACGACCACAGTATGGTGACTATCTCTATCCTTCTCGGCAAAGGGCTGGTTGATTCCTCTTTCCGCTCGCACCTTGAAATGGGCAAGAAGCACGGCATTACGCGCAAGGAAATAGCGGCATTACTGACACAGGCCGCTTTCTATGCTGGATGGCCAAACGCATGGGCAGGCTTCCGTGTGGCAAAGGAAGTCTGGGCGGATGACGATGCGGCTACTGAAAAGGAACGCTTCCAACAACAGATGATACTCCCAATAGGCGAGCCGAACACCGCTTACGCCAAGTATTTCATCGGCAACAGCTATCTGGCTCCCATATCCAAGGAACAGATACCGTTCAGCAATGTCACTTTCGAGCCGGGTTGCCGCAATAACTGGCACATTCACCATGCCACGAAAGGCGGCGGGCAGATGCTGGTCTGCGTAGCCGGCAAGGGTTGGTATCAGGAGGAAGGCAAGCCTGCCGTGCAAATGCTTCCGGGTGATGTCATCCACATCCCGGCGAATGTGAAGCACTGGCATGGAGCGGCGGCGGACAGTTGGTTCGCACATCTCGCCTTTGAAGTTCCGGGAGAAAACACATCCAACGAATGGTTGGAGCCTGTTACAGATGAATATTACAACAAATTGGAATAGGGACTAATAAAAGGGTGATATATGAACAGAAGAAAATTCATAAAGACTGCCGGGCTCGCCGTCGGAGCGACTTTGCTTTCAGGAATAGGCTTGGCAGGAGTGACAGCAGAAAAAACTAAAAGTATGAAAATCGTTGTATTGACAGGAAGTCCGCGTTTGAACGGGAACACCAATCACATGGCATCCCAATTCATAAAAGGGGCTGCCAAACAAGCGGCTTTCATCATGGCGTATGCCGATACAGACCCGAAGGAAGCGGAACCGATAGTGTCCCATTACAAGACCCTGCTGAATTATCTGGGCTGGAAAGACAGGGGCATGGTCATTGCCCCCGGAATGTGGCCTGCCGGAGCCGTGCAGAATACGCAGTACAGCCGTCAGGCATACGAATTGGGCAAGAGTTTATAGAAAAATGTTCAACCGTTTTAATCTTGAATAATGATGTTTGGAATAGGAACACAAGAGATAATCTTCATCGTACTGATAGTCCTGCTGTTTTTCGGGGGCAAGAAGATACCCGAACTGATGAAAGGGCTGGGCAAAGGAGTGCGCAGTTTCAAGGAAGGCGTGAAAGGCGTGGAAAACGACCTTGACATAAGGGATGAAAGTCCGGTAAAATGAAAATATGGAACAGGCGGTAGAGAAAACTCAAATCGGTGAAATGTCATTTTGGGAGCATTTGGATGTATTGAGGGCTTCCCTGATAAAGATTGCCGTTACGACCGTGCTGTGCGGCATCGTGGCATTTCTGTTCAAGGAGGAAATGTTCTCGGTCATCCTTGCCCCCAAAAGCGACACATTCATCACCTACCGCCTGTTCAGCCATATTGCGGAGTGGACTACCGGAACAGGCAATCCGGCCTTTTCCGTACAGTTAATCAATACCGGACTGGCGGAACAGTTTGTCATCCACATGAAAACATCCGTCTATATCGGATTTTTGCTTTCATCTCCCTATACATTGTATCTGCTGTTTCATTTCATATCTCCTGCACTGTATGAAAATGAGAAGAAATACTCCTTGCGTGTGGTGGGCGGCGGGTATGCGATGTTCATTCTTGGGGTATTGCTCAGTTATTTCCTGATATTCCCTTTGTCATTCCGTTTCTTGGGGACCTATCAGGTCTGCAGCGATGTCGCTAATATGATAACGCTCCAGTCCTATATGGGAACATTGATGATGATGTGTATTCTAATGGGCATCGTGTTTGAACTTCCCGTATTGTGCTGGCTGTTGGGCAAACTTGGCATATTGTCCGCCGGATTCATGAGGCGTTTCCGCAAGCATTCAGTCATCGTTATCCTGATAATCTCCGCCATCATCACCCCGACATCGGACATATTCACTCTTTCATTGGTGGCATTGCCCATTTGGATGCTGTATGAGGTCAGCATTATAATTGTCAGAAAATCTGAAAAAGGAAACAATCACAACAACATAACAATTTAATTAATTTCAGAATGAACAGATCAGAAAACTGTATTCTCTCTTTTTGGAAGAGATTTGCATCATCAGCACATCACTGCCGAGCAGGATGTGTGGAATGAACTTTTTACATTGCTCGCTTCAGCGAGAGAAACTTTTCTTTGTGATGTCATTAAAAATGCTAAACTCTATCGCCGCTTTGCGGATGATTTCATCAACAGCCATCGGTATATAGACTGCGACAATGTGGTCTGCCGCAACTGTCACGAAATGAATCTTCATGTTGTCAGAACGCTTTTGGTCGAGTATGCCGAGTATGTCAGGCATGTATTCAAGGCAGACGTTTTCTTGTTAGAGGACTGTCTGAAATTGAAGAAATTGTATGACACATCTGAATTTCAGGCTTTAGATGTCAAAATAGGCATCTACATGCCTCTTTCTTTCGGATGTCGTCTTACTAAAGAACAGATGGCTGGTATTACAGATTGTGCCAATACCTACCATCTGTTTTGTGTTCCTACAGTCAGCGTAGAGGATATGGAGGCTCTTTTTGCCTGCAAAAAAGACTTTCGTATCAGGGTAAACAACATTCGCTATGTGGCTGTGCTTTTTGATGCCCTTCTTGAAAAATCGCTTATACAGGCACACTGGCAATCCGTCTTATTTCGGGGAGGATTTCTGCTGTCCAAAGACGGTAGAAGGACGGTTTCCGCTTCAAGTCTGTCAACAGCCCTATCTGCGGCAAGAAGTCATCCTACATCTGTCTTTTATGCTATCAGGACGATGATACATCAATTAGAAAGGTAAATTGGCACAAAAGAGTTGTTCATAGCATACTCAACTATGGACAACTCTTTTTTATCGTGCATTTAAACGGAATTATTCCATTTCCTCCAGTTCCTTCTCTATTTCCTCAATCGTAGGCAGGCTACCCCGGAAATCTTTCGGCAAAGCCTGTCCTAATTCGTAATCGGAAATTCCTATCGGTTTCTGAATATCACGCAAGGCATATTCGGCCTTGATACGGTCTTTGGTCTTGCAGAGCAAAAGGCCGATAGTGCGGTTATCACCCTCACGGCATAGTATGTCATCCACGGCGGAGCAGTAAAAATTGAGTTTGCCGATATATTCAGGCATAAACTCTGTGTCTTTCAGTTCAATCACCAAATAGCGGTGCAGGAAAGTATTGTACATCAGAATATCAATGTAATAATCATCCCCGGATACTTCTATATGGTACTGTCGTCCCATAAAGGCGAAACCTGCACCCATTTCAATGAGAAACTTTTCCACATGGCTGACCAGACCAATCTCCACATCGTGTTCATTATACTGGTCCGTGAAAGTCAGCATATCGAATATGTACGGGTCTTTGAGCATTGCCTTTACATCGCTCGCTTCCAGTGCAGGCAGTGTTTCGGTGAAATTGTTTGCCAAAGCCCCATGTTTGCCGTAATGGTCAAGCTTTATGGCCTCCTGTAAATAACGGGTATTCCAGTGGGATATAATACATTGCACCATGTACCAATACCTTGCCCGTATATCCTTTACCTGTTGCATCAGTATCAGATTATGCGTCCAATTCAGATGCCTTATGGGAAGAGTGAAATTATACTTGTCTAATTGCGCAATCACTGATTGCGTAATTGGCTTTGAGTCTTTGTCCGGTTGCGCAATCGTTGATTGCGTACTTGAAGAAGTAGCATCTTTCACCATCGTCAGTTCCTGATTGTATTCATTGAAGAACTGCATCATGCACTGCATATTACGCACGGAGAAGCCTTTTATTTCAGGATAGTCATTCTTCATATCTACCGCCAGCCGCTGCAAAGTCTTCTTGCCCCATCCGTCGGCATCCTGACTTTGTTGCAATAACCCGCCAATGTCCCAGTACATCCGCAGCATTTCCTCATTGGCGGCATAAATCGCACGCTGTTGCGCAAGTAAAACTCTCTGCTTGATATGACGAAGTAATTTTGCATATCCACGGAAGCTATCCGCTAATGTATCATTTACTTGAATACTCATACTCTTCTTTCTATTTGATTACAAAGGTACACTTTTAATATGACCAGACATTAAAAGTGTCTGATAATGTTTCAATATTTTCTGTGGTTTCCCCAATAAATCTTATCGTTTTCTGTTACCTTGCCTATTTTTCTGTTCGCCCCAAGGCAGGTCAGAGGATGAGCCACCGGAGCCGGTGCCGACATGAACATCTGCCGGTCCACCGGCGGCAAGAGTGAAAGCTGCCCCCAATAGTTCAGCCTGTTTTCCATTTACCTGTTCCTGCGGCTCGAACACGGCATTGACAAACTCCTCGTCCGTGATCTGGCCGCTGAAATGCTTTTGGGCCACATCATAGTCTATCTGGAATTTGGTGTCCTCAAAGAGTTCCTCTCCGACCCGTGTCCAGATGTGGAGTGACGGATTCCTATAGTTGGATACATTGATGCGGACAAGTTCGGCACCGGATGAGAGGCTGTAACGCTGAGGGTTTGCCTTGCGGTCAAGTTGGTCTATCTGCTTCCTCTGCCTTTCTATGACGGCATCTTTCTCTTTTGACTGCTGCTCGGCGGTTTCAGCCCTGCGGATAGCTGCCTCTATCTCTTTCTGGTAGCCGTCCCGCAGTTTCCCGATTTCCGACTTATGCAGCTCCTGCAACCGAGCCTTTTCTGTCTGAAGCTCCTTGAGCCGTTTGTTGAGCCCGGCAATCTCTTCGTCCTTGTCCGAGAGTTCCTTTTTCGCTTTGGCAAGGTCTCCCTTGCCGAACCACGAGAGTATAGTGTTCCTGCCCTCCTGGGCCTTCTCCACATCGGCCTGCAGCTTGGCTATGTCCTCCTCGTACCGGATGAGCTGCTGCCTGTAATAATCCGAGTTGACTTGGTGCTTTGCCGTGGAGCCGACGATGCCACGCTGCAACCCGAACGGTTTCATGGCCGCAGCGTAGCTGTTCTGGTATTCGTGCAGCCGCGTACGTCGCATCACATCGTCCGCAGACAGACGGGAACCGGATTTCGTTTCATACTTCTTCTCACCCTCCCGCTTCCTGCGGACGCGCTCCCCGGTTACAATGGGAACGACAGTGGCGTGCAGGTGCGGGGTCTTCTCGTCCATGTGCAGCACGCACGATACAAGGTTCTCATTTCCGAAAGTATCCCTTAGCCATTTAAGATTGGCATCAATCCAACTGTCCAGTCTGCCGTCGTTGGCAATCTTCATCATCTGCTCATGTGTCCCGGTCAGGATGACACGGATGGCTTTTGTCTGGTTCTTGCCGACCTTGCGGCGTAGTCCGGCGGTGTCGATGCGGTGCTGTATCGCCTCGGTACGGTTGGACACGCCATCGGGAAACTTGACCAGTTCCCTGTTTAGAGGTGTCCTGCCTGCATCGGCATTTGCCGGGACATATTTCTTCCCCTTGGAATCCTTCCTTTCTATATGGCATGACATTCCGCTGTCATTGCCGCTGCCACGCTGCAGGTGGCAGACTGCATATTGTGTATTGCTCATATCCGTTCGTTTTATGATTATAATTTCTGTTGTAAAATCCCGTCCTATTGCCGGAGGCATATATTTGAAGTCGGAGAGACATCCCTCGGCATATGGGCTTTTTGACTGCCGGACGCAGAACGGAGGCGGTGAAAATGCCCTAATAGGCTACGGGATTTTACAACCCTTTTTCCATGGGACAGCAAGCTGTCCGATACCTTTCCGTCATTCCGTCCTCCCGGCATCCACCAGTTCGAGCCCGAAGGTGTCGATGAAGGTCTGCAACATGGGGTTGCGTTCTATCATCCTCACAAGGATTATCTGCGGCGTGTCCTCCATCAGCAGGAAGTCGGCAATGTCCAGTCCCTGACTGCGCTGTTCATTGGCCGCTATCCTTTCCAGCAGGTCGGAACATGTGGCACGCCTGCATACGGGTTTCAGCATGGGCAGCCGCTGCCGCCATTCCTTCGTTGCCTTAAGGTCGGGGAAAAGAATCACCTCCCGACCGTCCAATACCTGAATGGCCTCGCTGTTGAAGCACCCGTGTATCCCTCCGGTGGCAAGCCAGATGAAGTCGGGTATGAAATAGGCGGTGACCAGTGCCGTCTTCTCGCTCTCGACAATGGCTACAGGTTTGGCGGACATGGCAGCGGAACTGTCCGACAGCAGATGCTCTCCGAACAGGCATTGCTTCATCCTGAAATCCTGCACCTTCCTCGCGGAATGTACCCAGCTGACTTGGTTAAAAGGTTCCTTGATACGGTGTCCGGTTACGGCATCGTAGCCCATTATCTTGCCCGCACGCACATTACCGTCCCGGTCTGTCTGCCAGAATACGGTGGCTCCGCCCCACATCTTTGAGGTACCGACCCTGTATAGGCTGAATAACATGTCCACATTCTCCTTGCCCATCACTTTGGTAAAGTATCGGTACAAAGGGTTGATGTCGTACCTGCGCATGGACTGCTCTACCCAATCGGAGGGAAGAAAGGAAATCCGTGGTTCCTGTTCCGGCAATGCTCTTGCTGGCGGTCTTACAGCCATTGGTGTGCCGCCAAACCTTTCCTGCCCATTCAATCTTTCTTTGACAGCCGGATTGTCCCGGAAGTATTCTTTCGGGGTGTAGTGGTATCCGCAGCTTTTGATATGGTCGCACATGCCTACGCTGTCAGGGAAGGAAATCTCTCCTGCCTCGTCGATATAACGGGTGAAGCAGGATTTTCTGCCGCACTTCGGACAGGCGGTCTTGCTGCCCGGACGGTATTTCTGTAGATGGAATCTGTATTCGGTCATGATGCTCTCTTTTGTTGATTCCTGCAAATGAAAACCGTCATTTGCAGTTTGCAGTTCTTGCAGTCTTGCAGGAAATACCTGTTTTTAGAATCCTGAAACTGCAAAACTGCAAAGACTGCAGGCTGCAACAAGGGGTCATCCGTTGCAGTCCGGGTTTGACGGTTCATTGTCGCTGTCATCAGATTTTCCAGATTTATCATATATGACTTTCTCGTAATGTCCGGCCTTGGACTTCCGCAGCAGCCTGCTCCGGCACAGCTCCTTGAGGTAGTTCATCACCGTGCGCTCGCTGACATTCTGCAATTCCTTCCCAATGGCGATGGCAGTTTTCGTGTCGAACGTGTCCGGCAACAGCGACAGCAGCACCTTGGGCGGATCCTCGCACATGTCCTCCGCCACGAATGAGCGGATGCGGCGGTACGAGTCCTCGAAGTAGCCGTTCAGCCGGATGGCGGCCTTTACCGATGCCGTATCCACAGACTGCAGGTGGCTCTCGTCGATGGCATACCGCAACACCTGCATGAGCAGGGCCAGCCGTGCCACTTGCGCCGGATGCTTCATCTCGCGACTCTCCACTTGGGCGTCGTCCTCTATCCGGTTGATGCGTTCCACTTTCCTGTTCCACCAAGAGAAGAAATATTCCCTTGCCTCCCTGTCCATGGACAGCACATGGGGCCTCCTTTCTTCCTCTCCCGTGTCATAGTCAAGGGCGAGTACCTTGCCAAGTATCTGCTCCCAGCGTGCCGCCGCCATGGAAGCCCTGTCCTCCCCGCCATCATCCCAATCGGTCCATTTTGGTACTTCACGGGACTTGGGCAGCACGAACAGGATGCGGTCAAGCAGCCCGTTCTCCTCGAAGCCTTTCGTCAGCAGTTCGTGTATGCGCTTGGTCTGTGTGGTCCCGACGATGTTGATGCACGGCTGTTCAATATGCACCGGTACCGTGCTGCCGACCCTTGTCACATCCAATGCTCCGCCGCTCCATGCCGTGAGCAGCTGCTCTATGAGCTGCCCGTTGGTGTAGCGGTTGGCGGAGTTGAACATGCCCATTATCTCGTCCACCAGGATGACCACGCTGCGGGGATTGTTGTTGTGTGTCAGCAGGAGCGATTCCGGAGTGAAGTCGGACACGACCGTGCGCCGCAGCACGGGCTTCCTGCCGCTCTCCCCGGCGGCTTTCCATGCCTCCAGTTCCGACTCATACGCCTTGAACAGGGCGTAGTCGTGCTTCCGTATGGGGCGGTATGCCGCCTCCAGCGGCGGTGTCTTGCCCAGCCCCGGCCTGCCCACGAGGATGATGTAGAGGGCGGCATTGCTCTGCCACTCGCCTTTGATGCGGATGCGGTAGGTGCCGCCCAATGCGGCCGATACCGCCGACAGCATGGCCGTCGCGATGAACTCCGTCTTGTAGTTCTCGTACCTGTCCATGTCGAGTATGACGGACTGCACGGCCTGCGGAAAGACATCCAGAGGGAATCCGGTATCACTGACATGCTCAGCCTCCATGCGGATCATGTTGCACAGTTCAAGTCGGGTGTTTGTCATGTCAGCCATTTTTCTTCTTGCAATAGGATGTCACACTCTCGGACTTGCCTCCCGTCTGCACACGGCGGACATCCGATCTGGCATACATGTTCTTGTTGCCCACCTTGACGGGGACGAGGTAGCCGCGCTTCGCCCACAGGTTGAGCGTCCCCTCGCACACGTTCAACAGCTCGCGCACCTGTCTTGTATTGAGCCATGTCTCTTCCGTCGCACGCCGCATCTCCGCATCCAGTTCTTCCTGCCGGGCCGCCATCGTGCGCTGCACGATGGACTCGGCAAACATCTTAAGGTCGGCTGGCGAAACTTCCAGTTTCACGTTCGCACCCTGCTCGACCAGACTTTCTATGGTAATCATAAATATCAGTTTTGAAGTTTGTGATGACCATCTTCAAAAGTTCCCTGACGCCTCCCTTCCGATGGCTTATAAAAGAGAAGCACCGCCGACCCTCGGGAAAAGGATTGACGGTGCAAAAGTATATGCGAATTGAAACGGATTGATATATAATGCTTTGTCTTAAATTGTCATGACAATTCAAGTCTGCATGACCATGTAAAACGGCTCGTTTTGCCCTATCCGGCCGCAGTTTCCGCTTCATCATCGGCAGCGATTTCTCTGATTTCCGCTGCCAGTGTCCGGTACAGTTCCCGGTTCTCGTCACTCTCGATAAGAGGTGCCATCTGGTCTTTCCCGTCCTTGATGACATGCTTTGCCGCCTTCAGGAAGCCGACCGCCTGCCGTATGGCACTCTCGCTTTTCAGCGAGGGAAGGTCGGGGAACTGCAATGCCATCCCCACGCTGTACTCCTTCGCGGCGTGCATTCCGACCACCAGCCGCAGGTCTTTCAGCACATAGAACGGGAGTGCCTGTTGGACGGCACTCGTGTTTATGGAAACGAAACGGCGGATACATTGTATGACTGCCTCCCTGTTTCCGCACTTGAGGTAATCCGCGAGCGGCCGCTCCTGTATCTTTTTCTTTCCTGCTGTCCGTTGTGTCTGCGGTGTCGTGCCGTTGCCGGAGTCTGCCGCTTCCACCGGGTTGTTTTCGGTATCACCGCCGCCCATCTCATCCTTTACGGACTGCAGTGCCCATTCTCCGATGCCGCCTTTCTCAATCGCGCCTTTCATGGAGAAGTGTCTGTCCCAGTCCTCCTGCGTACGGAAGCCGTTCTTTATGGACACCTCGATAATCTGTCTGACGACAATGGAGCAGCCCATCCGCTCGGCGTTTCCTGCCTTGGGATGCTCCGCCTGCCTGCTGACCATGTCCACCATCGCCTCGAAGCTCTTGCCGTAATACAGCCAGCTCAATACAAGAGGGGCGGACAAGGTCACGTAATGTTTTCTCAGGCTCTGTCTGAAAATGTATCTCATCCTGCCCCAGAAGGAGGACGGAGGAGGGGCCGCATCCTCTTCCCTCTGTTTTCTGTAAAGTTCCACAATCTGTCCCGGCACCGCATTCTCCTTGAAATGAAGGCTGATATTCCTAAAGCCGTCCGTGCTGTCGTCACACCATGACATCTGCCATTCCGTTTTGATGCCGGGCAGCTGCCTGAATATGGCCCGGCATACGGCAAGGTACTGCATCTCGTTCCCGTCCGCCATCATTTTCGCGAAGCGGGTGTATTCTTCCCTGTGCGCGTCTTTCCACTGGAGGATGTCCGCCTTGAACTGTTCGTATGTCAATTTCTGCTCGTCCATATTCATATTGTATTATTACAGGTTGATATAAAAGGATAAGTGGAAAAGGGAAATTGTCAGTCCAGAAGATTTACCAGTTCCTTCTTCATCTCGTCGTCAATCTTGCGGTACCGGGCAAAGGCCCGGCTTCCCTCCGAATGTCCCGACATGGAGGCTATCAGGTTCGGATCCTTGACCTGTCTGCAGAGGTTGCCGATGAAGGTCTTGCGTGCCGTGTGGGTAGATGCCACCTCGTACAGGGGTCTTGCCACGTCCTCCCTCGTCTTGGGATCGAGGACTATGACCTTGCGGTCGATGCCCACGTACTTGAGTATCTCCTTTATCTTCTTGTTGTAGCCGAAGTGCGAGAACCGGGGGAGCAGGGCGTTCTCCAGATCCTT
>CALUIZ010000017.1 GCA_944320815.1 uncultured Phocaeicola sp.
GAAGCCTACGTGAACAAGAAGAAGGGCTACAAGAAAAACAAATACCAGTACAAGCCGGAAACGGTGGAACTGGTGGAAAAGAACTGGTCGTTCGCTCTGGAGCAATGGAACTATAAGCTGTAGGCTCCTGCCAGAACTGTGAGGGGGGTGTGCCGAAACAAAAGCCAATTTTTGTTTCGGCACACCTCTCGTTTATTTGTCATACACGTATATCTGGTCGAGCACCACTCCCTCATCCAGTGCCGTAACCGTCACGCGATGAGTTTTCCGGCCCGGATTTACAGGAAACGCCCTTTTCCGCACGGCCTGATTATAGAGCACGTTCATTTTCCATTCTTCACTCCGCCCGACGGTACGGTAAGAGAAAATATCCGACGGCTGCCCGTCCACCTCAATACGGACGCGAAGATCGCCCCCGACCACAGGATGATTCGGCAACATCCGAAGCTCCACTTCGACAGAATCCGCACTACAGTCAAAATCAAAGGAAAGCGACTTGCCTTTCTCAATCCCCGCAGCCATCCCTTCATATCCCAGTCCCTCACAGAAGACAGGAACTCCTGCCACCGCTTCCATCCCGTTCCATCTGCAGACAAAGGCCCGTTCTTCCTTCATCGGAGAGTCTGCCACGGTATGTGGAATCCTGCCGAACACGGGCAGGTTTCTGGGTTTGCCGCTCATGATTCCCTTCCATTTTCTGTCATTATACACTTCCGTCAAGGCCGCGATACTGTCGAATGCGGCGTCGCTGCGTTCCCACCCGCACTTTCCATGGCGGGCAAGCTGTGCATACAGACATTTCTTGTTCATCTCAGCGGCACCCTGAACCGGATACTGCACCAACTGATAGTACGTGCTCCGCTTTCCTGCCGGAAGCATCCTGCCCCATGCCGCAGCCGCAGATTCTATCCTTCCATAATCAGCCAGCCGCTGTCTGATATACTCCTCGCTCCAAGGGAGGTCACTCACCACCTTATATTTCGGGTCACGCTCCTCCGTCCGTGTATTTCCCATGAACTCCGGCTTGTGAATATAGGCCAGCCGATAGTGCTCGCGCATCAACGGCAACAGATCGGAGGCTGCCACCGGCCCGAACTCACGGCTCAGGAACGCATTCAGATGAGCGGTCACCCCGCTTTCAGCCACGCGGCTGATGTCCCATGCCATATCCATAAACAGTTCAATCTGATATTCGGCCGGCTTGATGTCGCCTACATTCAAAATCCACATTTTCCGGATTCCCCTGTCGTAAGCCTGTTTCATCTGCTGGAAAACGAGATACGGGCTGGCTGTGGAAAGCCACAGGTAGTCGTGAGGCCGTCCCCAGTAAGACACATGATAGTAGATGCCGTTTCCCCCCGGACGGGCCGCCTCTTCCGGAGTCGGGAAATGGGTGACATATCCGTAGTTGTCGTCACACCACATCAAGGTCACGTCGTCCGGCACCTCCAGACCGGCCTCATACACCTCCAACACCTCCTTATAAGGTATCAGCACCTGAGGGACCTGCGTCACGTCGCCCTTGTACCGCTCCAGCATCTTCCGCTGGTCCTCCATCACCGTTTCCATCACTTTCTTCTGCTCATCCACCGTTCTGGCTCCCTGCATGGCCCCGTCATGAATGCCGCGCATGCCCAACGTATAGATGTCGTCTGAATTCCTGAGCTGCTTCACCCGTTCCTCCCAGAAGGCAAGCACATTCTCCCTGTTGGTCAGGTAATTGTAGTCCCCTTTTCCGGCCCTGCGCCATTCGCCGTTGGTGTTGCGCATCATCGGCTCACAATGCGACGTGCCGAGAAAAATGCCGTACTTGTCGGCCATCTCCTTGTTACCTTCCGTAAAGAAGAAAGGCACGGAACACTCGTGCATGGCAGGCCAGAATGTATTGGCCCGCAGACGGAGAAGAAGTTCAAAGATGCGCGCGTGAGTCTTGGGCCCGATCTGCCCTTTCACGTCCGACGGTTCATTGTTCGTATAGCTCCACGGGGTCAGTCCCCAATCCTCATCGTTAATGAAGATGCCCCGATAAGGCACTTTCGGATAATCTGTCTTTCTGAACCCGGCTCCGATACGGAACTCCTTTTTCTTTTCAGGAGCAGCGTCAGCCCACCATTCCCACGGAGAGACCCCCAGCATACGCGTCAGTTCGACAAGGCCGTAAGCCGTCCCGCGCTTGTCGCTCCCGGCCACCAGCAGTTTCCCATCCGGCAGGACGACAAGCATGAAAGCCTCCGGATGCGTTTCCAGCATGGACAGGTCCAGCCTTTCCCGCTTCACCACTCTATCAAGCAGGGCACTCTTTCCGCAAGTGCCGACATAAATGTCACCTTCATCATCCTCCACAGTGAAAGACTGTCCCAAGACAGCCCTGCAGTCACGATCCAGCAGTTCCAACGCCACATGCACCACAGAAGCCTCTCCCGCCTCACAGGCTACGGTCATCCGGCGGCCCGGCTCCCACACGAAGTCTGTCGCTCCCCACACAACCGAGACCAAACAGCACAGCATAATTGTCCAGAATGTTCTTTTCATCGTTCTTCTTCATTTATGGTTTTCAAAATCTTCACTCCACAAATATAGGGAATAACGGAAATAACGGGAACAAATTCAAGTTTAAATTAATAAAAGGGTATTTCAACCCAAACAGCCCGCTGTCCGGCCTCCGGCAACAGGTCATTTTGACGGAAACATTTTGCCGTCCGCCAAATAATCGTTTACTTTGTGGAACAACGCACAAAAAAGTTATGAAAGCACTGTTCTGTCTGTTTGCCGCCCTGCTCCTCCTGACCGGATGTACGAACAGGGAAACAAGGCATGAGTCTGACCTGCTGGAGGCTGCCGGACGGCTGATACAGGAACAGCCGGACAGCGCCTCCAGACTGCTGACGAAAATCCACAGACCGGAGGAAATGGACGACAGGCACCTCGCGCACTGGTGTATGCTCTGCGGAAAGGCCACCGGATTCGCACACACAGACACCATTCCCGCATACCTGTGGAAGCGGGCCGTAAAATGGATGGAGCGGAACGGGAAGCCGGAAGAACGCGCACTGGCCATGCTGTATCTGGGACGGGCATACGCCGAAGACGGCAAGTACGACAAGGCTATGGAGATCTACATGGAAGCACTGGACTTCGCACAGAAACACAGAGAAAACAACACGGCAGGATATATCTGCACGTACATGGCAGACCTGTACTCTTCAGGCAATGCACCGAATGAGGCAATCAAAAAACGCACGGAGGCCACCACCTTTTTTACTAAAGCCAAGAACCACAAAAGCCAAGCCTACGCACTGAAGAATCTGGCAATGGAATATGCATTTGCCGATTCGTTCGTATGCGCTGAAAATGTCATGAAACAGGCGGATTCCATCGCCAGGATGCTGAACATACAACGATTAAACTACAGTATGGCCAATGCATATGCCAACATCTACAATCTGGAAGGCCGTTACGACCTGTCGGAAAAATATTTCAAGAAGGCCATATCGCTCGACACAAAAGGTGGCATCCAAGACTCTTTCGGACTGACATATTCCTATTTGGCTGCCGGGAAGCTCACGCAGGCAAAAGAACTGGCCGGCAGACTGGCTATGCACGACTCAGCGGATTTCCGTTTAAATGACATATATGCCATCATCTATAAAGCAGAGGGGGATTATAAAAGGGCACTACATTTCAGGGAAATCTGTTATAAAACACTTGACTCACTGGCATCCAACCAATATGCCTCCAATATGTCCAAGACAAAGCATTGGAACGGCAAGAGTCAAATACGCAAAGAAAACGAAGAACTTAAAGTCATCAGGCATCGACTACTTTTCGGCCTCTTCATTTGTCTTGGCTTCCTCATCTCGGGAAGAACGTTTTTCATCTATTTCAAAAGACACACAAATATAAAAATGCAATTGCAAAAAGAACAGTTGATTGCTCTGGATAATGAACGAGCTGAAATAGCCGCACAACTGACAGACATCAAATACAAATTGGAGACCGCCCAAAGGAATAAGGATGAAATTACCGACTTGCAACGACAATTCACTCTCCTTTCCGAACGATACAGACAATTACAGGAGCAACGCTTAAAGTCCTCAGCCATCTATAAGAAGCTCATATCTTTATTCAAGAAAAAACAACCTGGGAATAACAAACCGCTGCTTGTTGAAAAGTACTGGAAGCAGCTTGCTGCAGAAATCTGCAAGACTTATCCCGATTTCCGTCTTGCTCTTTTTGAAAGATGTCCCAATTTGTCAGAAGAAGAGTGGAAATACTGCTGTCTGCACATACTTGGATTCGACGGAAATGACGAGGCTATATTATTGGGCATCATGCCTTCCTCCGTTTGGATGAAACGAAGCAGAATCAAACAAAAGCTAGGTTTCTCTGAACAGAAAGAAAGAAGTCTGCATGACATTCTGGTCAAAAATTTCTTATCATAACTACTTCCCTACAAATCAATGGATTATCATAACATTGATATAAACAATTCATATAGGCTTTATCCATAAACTCCTGAAAATCAACACATGGTTGTATAGTAAAGAATTTATCAAACAATTCATTATCTGCCTCATATCGTCTAGCTTTGTTACATCAAACTGAAAAACAGCATTGTGTAATCCTCAAAACTAGAAAGTCATGAAAAATGTAGAGCCTCAAAAATGCGCAAACGCATGGAACATATTTTTTGATGTGACCGCCTTATTATATTTCAGCATATGGGGCTGGCATAAAGAAGACTGGATTTCATGTTCTTTCTCTGTATTCATATTATTGATTGTAATAACTGATTTGCTTAAAATAGCTTATGCACAGCTTTTCAGGAAAAACCAAGAACAAAAAAAGGAAAAATGGTTTTATAATGCCATAAACCCACGAAACATTTTCTTCAGCATTATTGTTCTGCTGTACTTCGCCTATGTAGGGTTCAAAACAAGCGACTGGATTTCAACGACATATGCCATCCTCATTGTTTCATTGATATGTTGTTACATATTCCTTCATATTTATCTTAAAATAAAAGAGAAAGGCCACATAAAAAGGCAATGAGTTGTTGCATATGATTCAAATAGAAATCGTAAATTTGTCAAATAACGCCAAAACACGAGCATTGTTACCGCATAAAATAAACACACATGGACAAAAAACATAATATTCTTGTAAAATTATGGCATTTTCTTTATGACCTCATTATCCTGACTTTTATGAGTATAGGAGTATGGGAAGGAAGCGACTGGATCCTGGACACATTCTCTATAATCATCACAATGATTGCAGTCATTGATTTGCTCATCATGATTTGTCTCCTATTTCACAAGGAACACTCCCAAAATCAGAAATGGAGAATCATCTACAACTCCATCAATCCACGAAGCTCCTCATTCAGCATAATCATGATATTATATTTCGGTTATGCCATGCTGTATTCAGACGACTGGTTTGTGTTGTTCTGTGGAGCCCTGATGTTACTTGCAGTAGGCCCAGGAGTGCTGTCCTTCTATTTCGAAACTTTAAAAAAGAAAAACAGCAATGAGACAGAAACTTCTGCCATTAAATCCAACCAAAAGAGAACCCCCCGATAGCATGCATACAAGCATCTGATTATCAACATTCCAGTTTCCTTTCTTGCACATCTAAGATTTTCTTGATAACTTGCTACTGCGTTTCTTCCAAATCCATTGAGTACATAATTATTTCAAGTGTGGTAACTTAAAAATAATCATTTTCACGGAAAAAGAAAAGGTAATGAAACATAGCATATGATTCAAATAACAATCGTAAATTTGCCAAGAAATGTCAAGACGTGAAAGAGTAAGTTTATGTTTTCAGAACGCATTAAAGAACTTCGTATTCAAAATCAGATGCCACAGCGACAACTGGCTGCGGCATTAAATATTGATACTGCAACCTATTGCAAAATAGAGAAGGGTGAAAGGAAAGCAAGAAGAGAACAGGTTGAAGCAATTGCTTATGTGTTGAACACTGACGAAAAAGAACTGATTAAATTATGGCTCGCGGATAAGGTCTATGAGATGGTCAGTGGTGAAAGCAATGTGCAAGATATACTTAACATTGTAAATGAAAAAATCTTAAAATATGGGCAAAATATATAGAACTATAGATTTATTTGCTGGTATAGGAGGTATCCGCTTAGGCTTCGAAGCATATGGATGCAGAAATGTATTTTCTTCAGAATGGGATAAATATGCCCAGAAAATGTATGAAGCGAATTTCCATGAGAAGCCGTTTGGGGACATTAATGATATAGATCCAAAAGACATTCCTGACCATGATATTTTGTTGGCAGGGTTTCCATGTCAGCCTTTTAGTATCGCAGGTAAAGGTTTAGGATTTGCTGATACAAGAGGGACATTGTTTTTTAATATTGAAGCAATACTTAAGGCAAAACAACCTGAAGCATTTTTATTGGAAAATGTAAAACGACTCACAACCCATGATAATGGAAATACTTTTGCTGTAATTTTAGACAGGTTGAACAAGTTGGGATATACGGTATATCATAAAGTCTTTAATTCATTGGATTTTGGCGTTCCTCAAAAGAGAGAAAGAATCTATATTGTGGGATTTAGAAATTCTATACAGTTTGATTTTCCAAAACCTTTGGGGTATTTTAAACCCTTATCCGAGATTCTGGAAAAAGATGAGGATGTCCCAACTTCATATTTTCTGTCAGAAGCAATGAAGAAAAAACGCTTCTCTGCTCTTAAAACCATTCCTCCAAAACCTTCCATTTGGCATGAGAATATTGGAGGGAATATATCTCCATTGCCATATTCTTGTGCATTAAGAGCTGGGGGAAGTTATAATTATTTAGTTGTCAACGGAGAAAGACGTTTAACTTCACGCGAAATGTTACGGCTGCAGGGATTTCCTGACTCGTTTATTATAAATATTCCATATTCACAAGCACGAAAAGTTGCTGGAAACTCTGTATCTGTTCCTGTCATACATGCTATTGCAGGGGAAATGATTAAAGCACTCAATGAACAGAAAAAAGCTGTAAAACATAAAGAACTTTATTTATTTGAGGATTATGACTATTTTGGAAGCAAAGCAGGCATTAGATAAAATCATATCTAAGGGACGAATACATTTATATTATCAATCTTTTCTGGAATGAGCCGGGATTGAGACGAAGTGTGGACAAGATATATGAAATTGTAGTCTATTCCTTGTTTTCAGCTCTAGTGGAATCTCTTAAAATTACAGTTACAGTTGAGGCGGATGTGGCTAAACAAAAATTATTAGAAGAATTTTCAGATTTTGCAGAACGTGTGATTGGATTATCTAAAGAGCGATCAAAAGTCACAGTTAATGCCAAAATAAACCGCGTAGGTGTTACCAATGCTGCAGATAGAGGATTGGACATGTGGGCTAATTTTGGTATGGCTATTCAGATAAAACATTTATCCTTGACTGAGGAACTTGCAGAAAATATAGTATCATCAGTGTCCTCTGACAGAATAGTTATTGTATGCAAAGATTCTGAAGAAAAACTGATAGTTTCACTTTTAACACAGATAGGCTGGAAATCTAAAATTCAAAGCATAATAACAGAGAAAGATTTGATATGTTGGTATGACAAAGCACTCAGAGGTTCTTTTGCAAAAGAGTTAGGAGATAAAGTTTTATCAACTTTATATGATGAAATTTTGTTGGAATTTCCTGCTACGGATTGCGAAGATTTCAATGATTTCAAGCATAGTAGAGGTTATGACTCCATTGTTTCAACTGGTATATGGAAAAATAATTAAACGAATTTTATGTTATCATAGACACCACATAACAAAGGCATAATCATTTTTACTATCCTGCATTTGTCCGTTCACCAAAAGATAAGTATCTTTGTCTGCTTTCAAAAGACAGAGCCATGCAAGATTTTGTTCATCTACACGTACATACCCAATATTCAATACTCGACGGACAGGCATCCATTCCCCGGCTGGTAGACAAGGCCATAGCGAACGGAATGCGCGGAATTGCCATAACCGACCATGGAGACATGTTCGGCATCAAGGAGTTCTTCAACTATGTAAACAAAAAGAACGGAGGAACGAACGGCGAAATAAAGGATCTGAAGAAACGCATTTCCGCATTGGAAAGCGGCAAGGAGAAAGTGGAAGACCCGCAGGCGGAAATCGCTTCCTGCAGACGGCAGATCGAAGAGGCGCAGAAAAAGCTCTTCAAGCCTATATTCGGATGTGAGATGTATGTGGCGCGCCGGAGTATGGAGGACAAAGACGGGAAGCAGGACCAGAGCGGCTACCATCTGGTAGTGCTGGCCAAAAATCTGAAGGGATACCACAATCTCATCAAACTGGTGTCGAAAGCATGGACCAAAGGGTTCTACATGCGTCCGCGTACTGACCGATCCGAACTGGAAAAATATCATGAAGGATTGATTGTCTGTTCGGCCTGTCTGGGTGGGGAAGTGCCCAAAAAGATAACTGCCGGCCAGTTTGAAGAAGCGGAAGAAGCTATCCGCTGGTACAAGAACTTGTTCGGCGATGACTATTATCTGGAACTGCAGCGGCACAAAGCCACCGTACCCCGTGCCAACCACGAGACCTACAAACTCCAGCAGACGGTGAACGAAAAGCTGATTGAATACGCAAGGAAATATCATATCAAACTGGTATGTACCAACGACGTGCACTTTGTGGATGAAGAAAACGCCGAGGCGCACGACCGTCTCATCTGCCTAAGTACGGGAAAGGACCTGGACGACCCCAACCGTATGCTCTATTCCAAACAAGAGTGGATGAAGACGCGCGAGGAAATGAATGAAATCTTTGCAGACATTCCGGAAGCGCTGGCCAACACTACGGAAGTGTGCGACAAGGTGGAATTCTATTCCATCGACCACGCGCCGATAATGCCCACTTTCTCCATTCCTGAAGAATTCGGAACAGAAGAGGAATACCGGAAGAAGTTTACTGAAGAAGACTTGTTCAACGAGTTCACACGCGATGAAAACGGGAATGTGGTGATGGACGAGGCAGCGGCAAAAGCCAAAATCGAACGTCTGGGAGGCTACGACAAGCTGTATCGTATCAAACTGGAGGCAGACTATCTGGCAAAGCTGGCATACGACGGCGCGGTGCGGCGCTATGGAACTGACATGAACGATGAAATCAAGGAACGGCTCAAGTTTGAACTGTATATCATGAAAACCATGGGATTCCCGGGCTACTTCCTTATTGTGCAAGACTTCATTAATGCGGCGCGCAACCAGCTTGACGTTTCCGTGGGTCCCGGACGTGGTTCCGCAGCCGGTTCTGCAGTGGCCTACTGTCTGGGAATCACACAGATAGACCCGATAAAATATGACCTACTTTTCGAACGTTTCCTTAATCCCGACCGTATCTCACTGCCTGATATCGATGTGGATTTCGATGATGACGGACGCGGACGGGTGTTAAATTGGGTAACGGAAAAATACGGACAAGAGAAGGTGGCGCACATCATCACTTACGGCACAATGGCCACCAAACTTGCCATCAAGGACGTGGCACGGGTGCAGAAGCTTCCGTTGTCTGAATCGGACCGGCTGTGCAAACTTGTCCCGGACAAGATTCCCGACAAGAAACTGAACCTTGCCAATGCCATCGCCTACGTTCCGGAACTTCAGGAGGCGGAAACGTCTTCCAATCCGGTTCTGCGCGACACAATCAAATATGCCAAGATGCTTGAAGGCAACGTGCGCAATACGGGTGTACATGCCTGCGGCACCATTATCTGCAGGGATGACATCACCGACTGGGTGCCTGTAAGCACGGCAGACGATAAGGAAACGGGCGAAAAAATGCTCGTCACCCAATACGAAGGTTCCGTGATTGAAGATACGGGACTTATCAAGATGGACTTTCTGGGACTCAAAACATTGTCCATCATCAAGGAAGCTATCGAGAATATCCGCCAAAGCAAAGGCATCGAACTGAACATCGATGAAATCCCGATTGACGACCCCGCCACCTACAAGCTGTACAGTGACGGACGGACCATCGGAACATTCCAGTTCGAATCGGCCGGAATGCAGAAGTATCTGCGTGAGCTCCAGCCTTCCACGTTCGAGGACCTCATCGCCATGAATGCTCTCTACCGGCCGGGGCCGATGGATTACATCCCTGATTTCATCGACCGCAAACATGGACGAAAGCCTATCGAATACGATATTCCCATCATGGAGAAATATCTGAAGGACACCTATGGGATTACAGTCTACCAGGAGCAGGTGATGCTTCTTTCACGTCTGCTGGCCGACTTCACCCGTGGGGAATCGGACGCACTCCGCAAAGCCATGGGAAAGAAGCTGCGCGACAAGCTGGACCATATGAAACCGAAATTCATCGAAGGGGGGAAAAAGAACGGACACGACCCGAAGGTGCTCGAGAAGATATGGACAGACTGGGAGAAGTTCGCTTCCTATGCATTCAATAAGTCGCATGCTACCTGCT
The DNA here is from genome assembly GCA_944320815.1 of uncultured Phocaeicola sp. GTDB lineage: Bacteria > Bacteroidota > Bacteroidia > Bacteroidales > Bacteroidaceae > Phocaeicola. The sequence goes on from CALUIZ010000017.1 coordinate 10,482, forward strand.
ATTCGTGGGTGGCCTACCAGACGGCTTATCTGAAAGCCAACTATCCTTCGGAATACATGGCAGCCACCATGAGCCGCAACATCTCGAACATCACTGAAATCACCAAACTGATGGACGAATGCAAAGCTACAGGCATCCATGTACTCGGCCCTGACGTGAATGAAAGTAATCTGAAATTCTCAGTCAACCACCACGGAGACATCCGGTTCGGACTAGGAGCCGTGAAGGGAGTGGGAGAATCGGCTGTACAGAGCATACTTGAAGAAAGGAAAAAGAACGGCCCGTTCAAAGGAATCTTCGACTTCGTACAGCGTGTCAATCTCTCCGCATGCAACCGGAAAAACATTGAAAATCTGGCTCTCGCAGGAGGGTTCGACAGTTTTACGGAAATCAGGCGTGAAGATTTCTTCCTGAAGAACTCCAAAGAAGAGACTTTTGTGGAAACATTGGTACGCTATGGAGCGAAATATCAGGCAGACAAATCGGCTGCCACCAACTCACTCTTCGGTGACGCGTTCGAAATAGAGGTAGCCACACCGGAAATCACACATGCTCCGTCATGGACAGACCTGGAACGTCTGAACAAGGAACGTGAACTGGTGGGCATCTATCTTTCCGCTCACCCGCTGGATGAGTTTGCCGTAATACTCGAGAACGTATGCAATGTCCACATGACTGACCTTAACGACCTTTCACCACTGCAAAACCACGACCTCATACTTGGAGGCATCGTAACGGGGGTGCGCGAAGGTTACACCAAAACAGGAAAGCCCTATGGCATCGCCAAAATGGAGGACTATTCCGGTTCCGCCGAATTTGCCTTTTTCGGCAATGAATGGGTAGAGAAAAAGAACTACTTTGCAGAGGGAATGTTCCTGTTCATGCGAGGGAAATGCCAGCCGAAACAATGGCGTCAGGACGAATGGGAGGTAAAAATAAATACGATAGAATTACTCTCAGACGTAAAAGAGAATGCCATCAACAAAATAACGGTCAGTGTCCCTCTGTCAGTTATCGACGAACAGATGATTACGGAATTCTCATCCAAGGTGAAGGCTAATCCGGGAAAAGCTGAACTCTGCTTCCTGATACATGATGAAAATGGACAAATGTATCTCAACCTGAGTTCACACTCAATAAAGGTATCCGTACAAAAAGATTTAATCAATTATTTAAAAGAACAACCGCAGTTGGAGTATAAAATAAATTAGTCTATATTTGTACAGAATTTTCTCTTAAAAACATACAACTATGGCATTGAACATTAAAGATGACAATTTTGAAGCTATCGTAGCCGAAGGGAAACCCGTCGTACTCGATTTCTGGGCTACATGGTGCGGTCCCTGCCGCCAAATCGCTCCTTACATTGAAGAGCTGGTCGAAGCCTACAAGGACAAAGTGAACATCGGGAAATGCGATGTGGATGAAAATGATGAGCTTCCTGCACGCTTTGGAGTTCGTAACATTCCGACCGTACTGTTCATCAAAAATGGAGAAGTTGTCGACAAACAAGTGGGAGCCACTACCAAGTCGGCTCTGCAGGCCAAAATTGAGGCACTTCTCTGAGAACACCTGAAATCTCATTTAAAACGATATAATTATGGGAATGGACGACGATTTTTTGTTGGAAGACGAGGACGATGAAAAAACCATCGAGTTCATCAAGAGCTATCTGCCTCAGGAAATGAAAGACGCATTTTCGGATGATGACCTTAATTACATCCTTGACGTAATCGTTGATTATTACACCACCAGCGGATGCCTGGACACCCAGCCCGATGAAGAAGGATATATCAACATTGATCAGGATGAAATTGTGGACTACATCATGAAAGAGTCAACGAAAGACGGAATGGGTCCATTTGACCCGGAAGCTGTCTACTTTGTAGTACAGGGAGAAATGGAATACGGGAATCAACTGGGAGAAGTGGAATAAATCTTCCAGAATCTATTTTACAGAAGAAAGGGAGTCGCGCGTTGCGGCTCCCTTTCTTTATATTGTCAGGAATCATTCTTTCATCAGCCTGACATCATAGCTTCGTCCTTCACGACATACGAATTGCAGCACTGTATGCTTCTTATCGCTTGAAATGACCTTCACATTCGGCAACGCACTCTCCGACAGTGTCCACCTTCCGTTCAAGGTCACGGTAACGGGGATTTCCTGGCTTTCATTGAACTTCCATGGACGTGAATAGATGCTCCGCTCTATACGCTTCCCTTCATGGTCAAAAGCCTCATCGCTGGGTCCGCGGTATAAAGCCAGGTCCGGTTGCGCCACAGTAAGAAGAATCTGCTCACCTTCAAGTTCCTTCACCATCGCAAGGCAACATGTATCCGTCTTCTCAATCCATTCGCCCGGCAATTCACCTGAAGGAGTTTCAAACAACACATACGAGGTAAGCTTTTCCGGTTCAGAGAACACAATATGCGCATTCCGGTTGCGTTGAAGCACCTTATATGCAGGGTTCTTCGCGAATGCCTCCAGAGTTGACTTGTCGGTTTGAGGAAGCACGGCATACTCATAAGCAGCACCTTCCGGCGCTTTTCCATGATCGAAGACCAAAGACACCCAGTCACCGGAAGTCGGTTTCACGCTCCGTTCCCCGACCGTTGTCTGCGGGAAATTTTTCTCGAACTTCGTGTCCCCTTTCACATAGTATCCCTCCCCGTTCGGTGCAAGGAAAGTCTTTCCGTCACTTGCATATTGTTCCCAATAAGACTTCTCCCCGGGAGTAATGGCCGCCAACTGAAATACAGTAGTCTCGGTCGGATAGTCCTTGTTCTGGTTTTCTATGTCAGACCCTAAAGCGACAATCCTGTCGCCGAAGAAATGATAAGATATGCGGGCACGATGCGAGCCGTTATACTTGTCATGCTCATGCAGCACCATTCCGAAGTTCCCGTTTTCACGCTCCTGCGAGAGTCCTCCGGCAAAAGCCTCATCCGAATAAAGCATCTCCTCAAATCCGGAATCCGTATCCACATTCAGCACCTTCGCGCGCAACAGGTCGAAAGGCAGATGAATGGAAGTGACACCCGGTATACGGTTCCAGTCGAACCCGTTCTCCTGCCATCCGCTCGTGGCGAAAGTGACATACTGGTCCGGACGTGAAGTCAATATCTGCATACTTCCATAACCCAGATAACGTCCGTAGAAATTGGCATCAAGATAATGTTCCGCACTCCAGAGATAGCGGGAAGAACCTCTGACAACCGCCGCCCAATTGCTTCTTCTCTGCACGGAGACACATCCATATCCCAAAGCGAGGTTTCCCTGCGGGTCACCTTCCGGCTTGAATCCTTCTCCGGTCAGCTCACGCTTGATTTTCTTTTCAAGTCCGGTCAGTTTCTTCGGGAGATAATCCGGTTCGTCCGCACTCTTCACTTCCGGTGCCTCCACCAGACGAAGATAGGCAGCCGCCATGTCGGCATCATATTCCCGTCTGCCGTCGGGCGTACCGGAGATAGCCATCATGCCATACTGCACAGGAATCAGTTTCCCCTTTCCATTGGGATGACGTCCGGACATCGACAGCGGGAACTGCGTACGGTTGCAATAGAAGCGCATGGCCAAAAGCACATCCTTCACGGTCTGATGAGCCAGTTCAGATACGGCAAACGTAGTGCCGCTCATCAGATAAATCATGTTGGTCGCCCCGTCCAGACCTCCGACCGCATAAGCCGGATAATTGTTGCAATGATGGAAAGCCGCTCCATCACTCTTGAACGAGCCGGCCAAACCGGGAGCCGGACGGCATCCGTAATCAATCCAGCGGGAGAAGGCACGCAAGTAACGCAACTTTTCCGGAGTGTCTTCCATCATCAGAATGCTTGCGATACGTCCTGAAGTCTGGGTGTTGAACGAGTCCATGTCGATTCCGTTCCCCTCAGGCTTCGGATAAACCTCGTTCGTGATGGCATACCAGCGCATGGTAGCCTCAGCCTCCGCCAGACACCCCTCTTCACGCAGCACATCCTTCATCAGGAAATACGAAAGATAGAGATTCCGCACACTATAACCGTAGTGGTGGATATTCCCCCAGCAGCTTCCATAAGCAACCCCCTGGTCGGTGATATGGTCATACATCGCCATGAACTTGTCACGCATCTCTTTCTTGAGTTCCGGTTCTTCCGCATTGTTGTAAGCGTTCGCGATGTCCTTCATCAGGTCGAAATAGGCCTTCATCTCCATGCCTAGTTTGGTGAACATGTCCTTGTCCCAGTTCGGAATCATCCGTTCGTAGGCCTCCGACTGACGCACCATAAAGATAGGCAGGCCGCTCACCTTTCCGTCCTTATAAGTGATACGATACGCATCATACCGTTTCCTTATCTTGTCAATCTGCTTCTGGGACACCTTGCCCGGAGTATAAATCAGTTCGCGGAAACGCTTCTCCATCAGGTGCATGTCGGCCTTCTCTTTCTCCGAAACAGGATTCAGGGGAAGGTCGGTAGTCCACAACGAATGCGGATAAATGACGAGCCAGTGGTTCGTAACCCCTTTATGCACAAAGGGCACCTGCACGTCCGGAGCCTGCTGGCGTGCGTCCACCTTGACCGCCGTAATCAGATGGTCGATGAACAGTTCGCCGGCCACATCCGGAGCCTGTATGCGGAGCTCATTCATCCCCAGTTCCGGTTTGCCTTCCATGTCCCTCTCATAGCACACCCATGCGGCACGCCATCCGGTGAAATTGATTCCGAACGGGAAAGAAGTGCACACCTTCCCGTCCTTCAGAAACTGGAAAGTGATTTTCTTGTCGGCCGCCTTCTCATTATATATCCACACGATGAAGGCCGACAGATAGGTGTCTTTTCCCGTAGGGTCTTTCTCTTCAAACTTCAAGTCTTTCTTCAGAGTCAGCACCGCCCCCGGCTGATAAGTCCACCGGAGCGAATGTGTACCGTCCTTGTAATGTGCATCAGAGATGGCCAGTGAAGAAGCGTCAACCTGCAACTGTGCGGGCACTCCATCCTCGAACGAGAACAGCCGCTCGTTCTTCACCACCTGTGCGGACACAGGGGCCATCAGTCCCATAAGGCACAAGGGGAACACCCATTTAATAATTTTCTTTCGTTTCATAGCGAAGATTTTATCAATAAATTAATAATTGCAAAGATAACATTTCTTCGGTGAAACGGAAATGCCAGAAAGGATAAAATGACGAATCAGAAAGATTCTTCATTCTGAGAACTGCCGCACGAAGCTTTGCCGCAGCACATAACGCATTCAGGCAGTCTTCTCCGGGGGAAAAAGGAGAAGACTGCCTGAATCAGTCGGACAAAAAATATGTTACATCTTCTTTATTCTGTTCACTATCGGATTTACAGACGAGGTGATGTCCAGAGCCTCCGGATGCTCTTTTATGAAAGATTCAATATGGCGGACACGCTTTTCCTCCAGAATCTCGTCGACAGCTATCAGGATACCGGTTTCCTCCACATCCCCGAAACCGTCGTTTATGGCCGTGCCGAACATACGCATTGTAGGAGAAAGGCCCATATAAGCATTCACCAATGGCGGAATATTGTATCCCAGCTTTCTGATTTCCGTGTTGAGCACCTTATAGTCATCCTTGAACGTATCGTGGCAGAACAGCTTTTCCAGCACCTCCGGGTCGGTCTCTATCTGAAGCGGATGTTCGGGAATGATCAGCTTTTCCTTGTCGCCGAAATGTTTCCGCAGGAAATACAGAATCATGTCACGTCCGAAGCGGTTGTAGCTCGGGTACATCGTCATCTTGCCAAACAGATATTTCACCTGGGGCATCACCACGGTAAGCGCACCCAAACCGTCCCACAGATTGTCGAGTGCGAACAAACCTTTCGATCCAGCCCTTGTAGACTGATACTCGAGCGTGACAAACGAACGTCCCAGCTCGATTGTGGCCGGAAGATATTCCTTCAGGAACCTGTCGGAGAACTTGAACATGTGTGCGGTGGCCAATATCGGTTCCCCCTTCTCGTCAAATTCCACCTCATCGCCCGGAAGATAACGGTAACCTCCAAGAATCTCTTCCGATTCGGGATTCCAGACAATCAACTGATAATAAGGATTTTCCATGAGGTCATATTCATCAAGGTCCATCGGCTTCCCCGTGCCTCCTCCTGCCGCGCGGAAAGCGATTTCACGCAGACGGCCTATTTCCTTCAGCACGTTCGGCGCATTTTTCCACGTAACGACATAGATTTCATTGTTGCTCTTGTTCGTGAACCTCAATCGTCTGTCTTCCGTCAGTTCCGACTTCAGAACCTTTCTGTCAATCGGCGCAATAATTTCTTCCATATATTCTAATAATCTCGTAATCCACTTTTAAAGTTTATAAACCAGTTCGCGCACATAGTCGGCCCATTCCGACGGAGTCTTCGATTTGTCGAATGTCTGCCAAGGTATCGGCTTCCCGATAGTCACCCGGAAGGTCTTGTGACGGTTCTTGTACATCTCATCCGCCAGATACAGCATCGCTATGTTGAACTTTATCCCCAGAAACTTGCATGCGTTGGCCAGATTGTAAAAGAAATTGGAGTTTCTTCCCTCAAAATGAATGGGCACCACATCTCTCCGCGTTTCCACGCTTTTCGTCACGAATGCCTTTTTCCATGGCAAGTCCTTGATTATCCCGTGTTGCCGCCGTGAGCAGATTCCCGCCGGGAACATGATGATATGCGAATCTGAACGGAAACCCGCCTCCACCATCTTCGGAAAATCGCGCGACTGCGACCCGGTCTTGTTTATCGGTATGCAGAGCGGCGCAAGCCCGTGAAGGTTCATCAGCAAGTCATTGACCAGATACTTTATGCGCCCGCCGTAATGTTTCCCCAAAATATATCCGAGCGCGATTCCGTCCTGCCCTCCCAGCGGATGGTTGGAAACAAATGTACACAGCCCTTCCGACGGAAGATTTTCCATTCCTTCCACTTCAAGCCTGATGTCCAGATATTCCACACAAGCTTCAAGAAAGTCCACTCCCGTCTTGTCCGAAACGCTCATAAGGAAAGCGTTGATTTCATCCTGATGGACAATCCGTTTCAAATATGATATGAGAAAGCGCGGGACACGGTCGGCCTTTTTGCCGGCCTTGTCTTTCACCACCTTATCAATATCAATCAGAAACATTGATTTTTCAGCCATATTTTCTCATTTACTCTGCAAATGTAACTCATCTTTTGAAAAATCAGACAAATTCTTACAGAAAATGCAGTCCCGCCGCATAAAAAAATTCATTTTCCCCTTCCCCGTTCCGCCTGTCCCGACAGAACGACACACAAAACACCCTGAAACGCGCCGCAGAATATCAGGGAATCCCGACTTGAATACCGGGGAACTTCATCCGAAGCAACGGGGAATTTTTCAGGCAGAAATGCCCTACGGATTCCACGGGGCGGCTGTTGATAACTTCTGAAAAATTTCTTACAAAAAAATGGTGTCCGATTGTATAGAAATATCTAATTTTACAGCTCAATTATAATATAAGGTGAAAACAGATAAAATACAACTACAATGAACGACTCGGAACCGACTTACCATATACCCGTACTCCTGCACGAAAGTATCGAGGGAATGTGCCTCCATCCGGGAGGCATTTATGTAGATGTCACATTCGGAGGAGGAGGGCATTCAAGGGAAATCCTCAGGAACATGGGGGAAGGAAGCCGCCTGTTCAGCTTCGACCAGGACGCTGACGCGGAAAAGAATGTCATTGATGACCCGCGGTTCACGTTTGTGCGGAGCAACTTCCGTTATCTGCACAATTTTCTCCGCTATCACGATGTGGAGAAAGTGGATGCCATACTAGCCGATCTGGGTGTGTCGTCGCACCACTTTGACGATTCGGAACGCGGCTTTTCCTTCCGCTTCGACGGAAATCTGGACATGCGAATGAACAAACGGGCAGGTGTCACCGCCGCCGACATCGTGAACACTTACGAGGAAGAGAAACTTGCCGACATATTTTTCCTTTACGGAGAACTCAAGAACAGCTACAGGCTTGCGTTCGCACTCGCCAAGGCGCGTTCACGAAAGGCGATAACGACCATCGGAGATTTCCTTGAGATTGTCAGACCGCTGCTTGGCAAGGAAAGGGAAAAGAAAGACCTCGCCAGAGTGTTCCAGGCTCTGCGGATTGAAGTGAACCAGGAAATGGAGGCACTGAAAGAGATGCTTTACGCCGCCACGGAAGCCCTGAGACCGGGAGGACGGCTGGTGGTCATCACCTACCATTCGGTTGAAGACCGCATAGTGAAGAATGTGATGAAGACAGGCAATGCGGAAGGAAAGGCGGAGCAGGACTTTTTCGGAAACCGCCACATCCCTTACCGACTGGTCAACAACAAAGTAATCATGCCGACGGAGGAGGAAACCGCGCGTAACCCCCGCTCCAGAAGTGCCAAACTCAGAATTGCAGAAAAGATATGAACACAGAACCAACCCAGGAGAACGTACAGCGGCAGGAAAGCCGGATTACATGGAAAGGAGTGCTGGGAGGCGAACTTCTTGTCCGTCTCATGCGGCGTCAGACCGGCATGATCATACTGGTCGTGCTGCTCGTCATCCTGTACATCGACAACCGCTATTCAAGCCAGCAGGAACTGATTGAAATCGACAAGCTGAAGAAAGAACTGACCGACATAAAATATGACGCGCTGACCATTTCGTCCGAACTGACAGAACGGAGCAGACAGTCGCGCATAGAAGAATATATTTCCTCCGAGGGGACACCGCTCGAAACGGCCACCACCCCTCCATATCTAATCAAAGAAGAGACTGAAGAATGATGCCAGGACAAAAAAATATCATACGACGCTACACGGGAATCGTCTTCATCATGGCGGTTCTCGTCATTGCCATCATAGCCAAGGCTGCAATCATCATGTCCGCCGAAAAGAAGTACTGGGAGGACGTGGCCAAACGCTATGTCAAGGAGAATGTGGAAATCACTCCCACAAGGGGAAACATTATCTCCGCAGACGGCAAGCTGATGGCCAGCAGTCTGCCCGAATATAAGATTTACATGGATTTCGTCGCCTGCAAGAATGCCGGAAACGACACGACGCTGATGAACCATCTGACTGAAATATGCGAAGGGCTGCACCAGATATTTCCCGACAAGAGCGCACGGGAATTCCGGCGACATATTCTGAACGGAAGAAAGAAAAGGAGCCAGAATTACCAGCTTTATCCGAGAAGAATCTCCTACATCGAATACAAGGAGGTGAAGAAGCTGCCCGTATTCAATCTGAACAAGTTCAAGGGCGGATTTCACGAACTGGCATACAACCAGCGCAAGAAGCCGTTCGGTTCTCTGGCGGCACGCACGTTGGGCGACATGTATCCCGACATGTCACTCGGAGCAAAGAACGGCATTGAGCTGACCTACGACTCTATCCTGAAAGGACGCAACGGCATCGTGCACCGCAAGAAGGTGCGCAACAAGTTTCTGGACATCATTGACGTGCAGCCGGTCAACGGAAGTGACATCATCACGACCATTGATGTGGACATGCAGGACATCGCGGAAAAGGCACTGGTTGACCAACTGAAGAATCTGGGCGCGGATGCGGGAGTGGCAATCGTCATGGAGGTGGCCACCGGAGAGGTGAAGGCAAACGTGAACATGCGGAAGGCAGGCGACGGGAACTACTACGAAATGCGCAACGAAGCTGTCAGCAACCTGATGGAACCGGGGTCGACTTTCAAGACTGCTTCCATCATGGTGGCACTAGAGGACGGATATATTACCCCCGACTATGTAGTGGACACTGGCAACGGAATAGTCAACATGCACGGCAGCAACATGAGAGACTGGAACTGGCATCACGGAGGATACGGGAAACTGGACGTGACGCATATTCTCGAATACTCGTCGAACGTGGGCGTGTCCAGCATCATCGACAAATTCTACGGGAGCAACCCCCAGAAGTTTGTCGACGGACTGCGGAGGATGAGCATCGACAAGCCGCTGAATCTCGGCTTTGTAGGGGAAGCAAGCCCTCGCATACGCGGACCGAAGGAACGGAGCTATTTTGCCAAGACCTCGCTTCCGTGGATGAGCATCGGCTACGAAACGATGTTCCCGCCTATCTATATCCTGAATTTCTACAACGCCATCGCCAACGACGGGGTGATGGTGAAGCCGAAATTCGTGAAGGCCATTGCCAAGGACGGAGATGTGATTGAAGAATTTCCCACGGAAATCGTGAACCCGAAAATCTGCTCCGACAGAACCTTGTCGCAAATCAGGACCATGCTGCAAAAAGTGGTGTCCGAGGGGCTGGCCAAACAGGCAGGAAGCAAGCAGTTCAACGTGTCGGGAAAAACGGGCACCGCACAGATTTCCCAAGGCGCAAAAGGATACAAAAGCGGAAAGACCAGATATCTGGTAAGCTTCTGCGGATTCTTCCCCTCCGAAACGCCCAAATACAGCTGTATCGTCTCAATAGAGAATCCGGACGGAAATCCGTCGGGAGGAATACAGGCAGGAAGCGTGTTCAGCCGCATCGCGGAACGCATATATGCCAAACACTTATACAGGGATCTGGCTCATGCCAAAGACTCGACGGCGGTTCTGATTCCTGACATCAAAAACGGAGACATCTGCGAGGCAGCTCTGGTGCTGCAGACGCTTGATGTGAACAGCAACGGCAAATCTGTCCCGTACGGGCATGAACCGGTATGGGGGAAAGCTGTCAACACAACCAATTATGTGGACCTGAAACAGACGAAACTAAACAAACGGCTCGTCCCGAATGTAAAAGGTATGGGAGCGAAAGATGCGGTATATCTGCTCGAAAGTCAGGGGCTGCGCGTCAGACTCTCAGGCTTCGGAAAGGTAACCGCACAGAGCATCACTCCCGGAGCGTACCTCCATAAAGGACAAACCATTACTCTGACACTTAAAAATTAAATGAAAATGGAACTGAAAGAGATTCTGAAAGCAGTCAACATACGTCATACTGAAGGCGAAGAGATAAAGGACATTACAGGCATACAGATCGACTCGCGCCAGATAAAGCCGGGCGACATGTTTGTCGCGGTAAAAGGAACACAAACGGACGGACATTCCTACATAGCCAAGGCAGTCGGGAATGGTGCAGCAGCGGTTGTCTGCGAGACACTCCCCGAATGTCTGGATGAAAAAGTGACATATATACAGGTGAACGATACGGAAGACGCTGTGGGGAAACTGGCCACGACATTCTATGGTGATCCGACTTCCAAGCTTGATCTGGTTGGAGTGACAGGGACGAACGGAAAGACAACCGTCGCCACCTTATTATATAACATGTTCCGCAAGTTCGGGTATAAGGTCGGGCTCATTTCAACCGTATGCAATTATATTGATGGAGAGCCTGTCCCAACCGACCACACGACCCCCGATCCCATCACTCTGAACAAATTGTTGGGACGCATGGCGGACGAAGGCTGTAAATATGCGTTTATGGAAGTAAGCTCCCATTCAATCGCACAGAAGCGTATCGGAGGACTTAAATTTGCCGGAGGAATTTTCACAAATATCACGCGTGACCATCTGGATTATCACAAAACCTTCGAAAATTACCTGAAGGCTAAAAAGGCTTTTTTCGACGGACTGCCCAAAACGGCTTTCGCCCTGACAAATGCAGACGACAGGAACGGGATGGTGATGGTGCAGAACACGAAAGCCAAGACAGCAGTCTATTCGCTCCGCACATTATGCGAATTTAAAGGGAAAGTGCTGGAAGACGGGTTTGAAGGTATGCTCATGGACATCAACAACCTGGAGGTGAACGTGCAGTTCATCGGACGCTTCAATGCGTCCAATCTGCTGGCTGTCTATGGAGCGGCCTGCATGTTAGGGAAACGTCCGGATGACATTCTTCTGGTATTAAGTACGCTCCGCCCTGTGTCCGGCAGGTTTGAGGCATTGCGCTCTCCCAAAGGATACACTGCCATTGTGGATTATGCCCACACGCCTGATGCACTGGCCAATGTGCTTGACACTATCCATGAGGTGCTGAAAGGCAGAGGAAAGGTGATTACCGTTGTAGGGGCCGGAGGCAACAGAGACAAGGGAAAGCGGCCGCTGATGGCCAAAGAAGCGGCCAGAAGCAGCGACAAGATTATCATCACGTCCGACAATCCACGGTTTGAAGAACCGCAAGACATCATCAACGATATGTTGGGTGGATTGGGGAAAGACGACATGACCAGAACAGTCAGCATAGCGGACCGTAAGGAGGCCATCCGTACCGCATGCATGCTGGCGCAAGCCGGCGATGTGATCCTCGTGGCCGGAAAAGGACATGAGAACTATCAGGAGATCAGAGGAGTGAAGCATCATTTCGACGACAAAGAGGTACTGGAAGAGATTTTTAGGAATGAACGTTAAACAAAAAGAAACGGAAGACTTGAATTATGCTATACTACTTATTTCAATACCTGGAGCAGATTAATTTTCCGGGAGCACGCATGTTCGGATATGTATCGTTCCGTTCATTGATGGCGATTATCCTGGCTCTGCTCATCTCCGCCATTTTCGGAGAGTACTTTATCAGACTGCTGAAAAAGAAGCAGATTACGGAAACGCAGCGTGATGCTTCCATCGATCCTTTCAACGTCAAGAAGGTGGGAGTCCCTACCATGGGAGGTGTCATCATCATCGTAGCGATACTGATTCCATGCCTGCTGCTAGGAAAGCTGCATAACATCTATATGATTCTGATGCTGATCACTACGGTATGGCTTGGCACATTGGGCTTTCTGGACGACTATATCAAAGTGTTCCAGAAAGACAAAGAGGGGCTGCACGGGAAGTTCAAGATTATCGGACAGGTAGGATTGGGACTGATTGTGGGACTGACTCTCTACCTGAGCCCAGATGTGGTGATACGCGAAAACATAGAAATCCAGCAAGACGGAAGAGTGGTTGACGTGGTCCATAAGAATCAGGACGAGAAGTCGACCAAAACGACAATCCCCTTTTTCAAGAACAACAATCTGGACTATGCGGATTTCGTGGGATTTTTAGGGGAACACGCTCAGGCTGCAGGATGGATTGTCTTCGTCCTGATTACCATATTCGTTGTGACGGCCGTATCAAACGGAGCCAATCTGAACGACGGCATGGACGGAATGGCAGCCGGAAACTCCGCCATCATGGGAGTGACGCTGGGTATACTTGCATACGTATCCAGCCACATCGAATATGCACAATATCTGAATATCATGTATATTCCGGGAAGTGAAGAGCTGGTTATCTTCATCTGCGCTTTCATCGGAGCACTGATCGGATTTCTGTGGTACAATGCATTTCCCGCTCAGGTGTTCATGGGAGATACGGGAAGCCTCACCATCGGAGGTATCATTGCCGTATTTGCCATCATTATCCATAAGGAACTGCTGATTCCGATTCTCTGCGGAGTATTTCTGGTGGAGAACCTGTCTGTAATTCTGCAGGTCAGATACTTTCAGTCGGGGAAGAAAAAAGGTATCAGACGGCGCATATTCAAACGCACGCCGATTCACGACCATTTCCGCACCACGGCGGCACAGCTCGACCCGAACTGCACCTATATGTTCACACGCCCGTCAAGCGTTTTTCATGAATCAAAGATTACGGTCCGTTTTTGGATTGTGACCATCGTATTAGCTGCTATTACTATTATAACTTTAAAGATAAGGTAAAGGATTATGGCAAGGATTGTCATTTTAGGAGCAGGAGAAAGCGGCACAGGAGCCGCAGTTCTGGCTCAGAAGAAAGGATTTGACACGTTCGTTTCAGACATGTCACTGATTAAAGACAAATACAAACAGATGCTGGACGAAAGAGGAATCCAGTGGGAAGAAGGCCGGCATACGGAAGAGCTGATTCTCAACGCGGACGAAGTGATCAAGAGTCCGGGAATCCCCAATGACGCGCCGATGATTCTGAAACTGAAGGCCCAGGGAACCCCCATCATATCGGAAATCGAATTTGCAGGACGATATACGGATGCCAAGATGATCTGTATCACAGGCAGCAATGGAAAGACCACCACAACCTCACTCATCTATCATATCTTCAAGAAGGCGGGACTGAATGTTGGGCTGGCGGGAAATATCGGACAAAGCCTGGCCTATCAGGTGGCCGAATGTGACTTCGACTATTACGTCATCGAACTGAGCAGCTTCCAGCTGGACAACATGTATAAGTTCCATGCAAACATAGCCGTGCTGATGAACATAACCCCCGACCATCTGGACCGTTACAACTATCAGATGCAGAACTATGTGGATGCCAAGTTCCGCATCATACAGAACCAGACCGATGACGATGCGTTCGTATTCTGGAACGATGACCCCATCATCCAGAAAGAGCTTCACAAATATGGCATACACGGGCGTTATTTCCCGTTCGCCGAAAAGAAAGAAAACGGGCTGGCCGCATTCTCGGAAGAGAACAAAGTGTGCTTTACGCGTCCCATCGCATTCAATATGGAGCAGGAAGAGCTGGCACTGACAGGCACACACAATCTGTTCAATTCGATGGCGGCGGGTATTTCCGCCAACATTGCCGGCATCCGGAAAGAGTGTATCCGTGAAGCGTTGAAAGACTTCAAGGGCGTGGAACACCGGCTGGAAAAAGTGGCCCGTGTCAGAGGAGTGGACTACATCAACGACTCCAAGGCTACAAACGTCAATTCATGCTGGTATGCGCTTCAGAGCATGAGAACGAAGACGATTCTGATACTCGGCGGAAAGGACAAAGGCAATGACTACAACGAAATAGCCGGACTGGTGAAGGAAAAATGTACGGGACTGATTTTCCTTGGGCTGCACAACGAGAAGCTTCATGCGTTCTTCGACGGATTCGGACTTCCGACAGCCGACGTGCAAAGCATGAAAGATGCGGTGGACGCAGCCTACAGAATGGCACAGCCGGGAGAAACGGTGCTACTGAGTCCTTGCTGCGCCAGCTTCGACTTGTTTAAAAGTTATGAAGACAGAGGTGACCAGTTCAAAGAATGTGTAAGAAACTTATAATAGAAGAAAATGGACCTGCTAAGAAACTTTTTCAAGGGAGACAAGGCCATATGGATCATTTTCCTGTTCCTGTGCCTGATTTCCGTCATTGAAGTGTTCAGTGCGTCAAGCAGCCTGTCCTTCAAGAGCGGAGACCATTGGGGACCGATAACCAATCACCTGACCATCCTTCTGGTGGGAGCGTTTGTGGTCTGGATTGTTCACAACATCCCCTGCAGGTGGTTCAAGACGTTCGTCGTGCTGCTCCCTATTTCATGGATTATGCTTATCATCGTACTGATAATGGGCATCGCCACCAACGGAGCGAAGCGGTGGATTGACCTGGGCTTCATCCAGTTCCAGCCTTCGGAACTGGGGAAAATGGGTACCATCATCAGTGTTGCGTTCATATTGGGGAAGATGTATTCGGAGAACGGCACCGACAAGCGTGCGTTCAGGTTCATCTTTGGGGTGACGATGGTGACATGTGCACTGATTGTCACGGAAAACCTGTCGACGGCTGTCCTGCTGGCCCTTTCGGTCTACCTGATGATGTTTGTCGGACACATCCCGTTCAGACAGATGGCCAAGCTGACAGGCATCGGCATTGTCGGAATCATACTAGCGGTCAGCACGATATGGCTTATGCCGTCAGCGGCATGGAAAGCAATCGGAATAGAACGCCCCATCACCTGGAAAGAGAGGATTGCCGATTTCGCGAACAAAAAAGAAGTCCCGGCCGCACAGTTCGACATGGACAACAATGCACAGGTAGCCCACGCGAACATTGCCATCGCCACAAGCAACCTGCTCGGGAAAGGACCCGGCAACAGCGTGCAGCGCGACTTTCTGTCGCAGGCATTTTCCGACTTCATCTATGCCATCATCATCGAAGAGATGGGGCTGGTGGGAGGAGCTTTCGTGGCCCTGCTCTATATCCTGCTTCTGATACGAATAGGAAGAATAGCAAACAAATGCGACAAGCCTTACTATATCTTCCTGATTATGGGAATCGGGATTCTTCTGGCAACTCAGGCCCTGTTCAACATGCTGGTGGCAGTAGGCATCATGCCCGTCACCGGACAGCCTCTTCCGCTCATCAGCAAGGGAGGAACCTCCACTCTGGTCAACTGCGTCTATATCGGTATCATCCTGAGCATAAGCCGATATGTGAAAGAACAGGAGGCACTCCAGAAACAGGAGGTACAAGCCTCATTGCAGGAAGGCACGACAAGCGTTCCTCAGGACAAAGCCACATTGCCCGCAGAACAGGTGCAGGAAGGCTGAGTCTTCACATGCCAGAAACACCCTGATACCAGCAATGAAACACAAGGGTATTCATGCCGGAACAACGGGTAGTTCATCACAAAATGCCGGGGCAACCGGAGCTGACCCGAAACCTGGCCGACGGCTGCCGGCATTCAACGTTCTTTTTATAACTTTGTAGTTCAAAAAAACAGGAAAGACATGAAGAATGACAACTTACGCATTATAGTCAGCGGAGGAGGGACGGGAGGTCATATTTTCCCGGCCATCTCAATCGCCAACGCAATCAAGGAACAGCACCCCGATGCAGAAATATTGTTTGTGGGCGCATTGGGACGTATGGAGATGCAACGTGTCCCGGCGGCCGGTTACAGAATCATCGGACTTCCGGTGGCCGGATTCGACCGCAGACATCTGCTGAAGAACATCAGCGTGCTTGTCAAACTTTTCCGCAGTCAGAGGATGGCGAAGAAAATCATCCGGGACTTCAAGCCGCATGCTGCGGTAGGAGTGGGCGGATACGCGAGCGGACCGACCCTGAAAATGGCGGGCCAGATGGGAATCCCGACACTGATTCAGGAACAGAACTCATATGCCGGTGTCACCAACAAGTTGTTGGCCAGAAACGCAAAAAAGATCTGCGTGGCCTATGAAGGGATGGAACGCTTCTTCGACAAAGACAAAATCATACTGACAGGCAATCCGGTGCGCCAGAGTCTGCTCGACGGGAAAGTCAGCAAAGACGAGGCGGTGCGCTCTTTCGGGCTCGACCCGAAGAAAAAGACGATACTGGTTGTGGGAGGAAGCCTCGGAGCACGCACCATCAACAACTGTGTGATGCAGAATCTGAACAAAATCAGGCAGTCGGGTGTACAGTTCATATGGCAGACAGGAAAAATCTATATCGAAGAAGCCAAAGCGGCCGTAAAGGAAAGTGGCGAGATGCCTATGCTCCATACCACCGACTTCATTTCTGACATGGCGGCGGCATACAGCGCGGCCGACCTCGTCATCAGCCGTGCAGGAGCAGGCTCCATCTCCGAGTTCTGCCTGCTGGGAAAGCCTGTGATTCTGGTGCCTTCACCGAACGTGGCGGAAGACCATCAGACAAAGAACGCATTGGCACTGGTCAACAGAGAGGCTGCACTCTACATAAAAGACAGTGAGGCGGGCGAGAAACTGATTGACACCGCCATAAGAACCGTAAAAGAACCGGACACCCTAAAAAAGCTCAGTACAAACATAACGAAGCTGGCCTTCAAAGATTCGGCAAATGTCATTGCCAATGAAGTCTGCAAGCTGGCACTAAAATACAAGGAGAACCATGGACATTAACACTGTAAAGGCCGTTTACTTTATCGGTGCAGGAGGCATCGGGATGAGTGCACTCGTGCGCTATTTCCTGTCGAAAGGGAAAAAAGTGGCCGGATATGACAAGACCCCGAGTGAACTGACGCACAAACTGCAGGAAGAAGGGGCCGACATCCATTACGAAGAAAATGTGGAATTGATTCCGGACAGCTTCAAGTGTCCGGACACGACACTTGTAGTGTACACGCCGGCCATTCCGGCAGAACACCGGGAACTGCGCTACTTTCAGGAAAATGGGTTTGAAATCCACAAACGCGCACAAGTGCTCGGAATGCTCACACGCACAGAGAAAGGTATCTGTGTGGCAGGCACTCATGGAAAGACGACAACTTCCACCATGGCCGCTTATCTGATGGACCACTCACACGTGGGATGCAACGCTTTTCTGGGAGGAATCTCCAAAAACTACGGCACCAACCTGCTTCTTTCCGAGAAGAGCGAATATGTAGTCATCGAGGCCGACGAGTTCGACCGTTCCTTTCACTGGCTCACACCGTATGCGACAGTAATCACAGCCACCGACTCCGACCATCTGGACATATACGGCACGCATGAAGCGTATCTTGAAAGTTTCCGCAAATACACGTCTCTGATCCGGCCCGAAGGTTTCCTGATCGTGAAGAAAGGGCTCGACCTGATTCCTGACGTGCAGCCCGGAGTGACGGTCTACACCTATTCTGCCACAGAAGGAGACTTCCATGCGGAGAACATCCGCATCGGCAATGGAGAAATCATCTTCGACTATGTTTCTCCGCTGGGAAACATCCGGGACATCCGCCTCGGGGTGCCCGTCTATGTAAACATTGAGAACGGAGTGGCAGCCATGGCACTGGCACAGATTGCGGGAGCCTCGCCTGAAGAAATCAAGACGGCCATGCCCGGATTCAAGGGCGTGGACAGACGGTTCGACTTCAAGATAAAAAACGACAGGGTCGTTTTCCTGAGCGACTATGCGCATCATCCGGCCGAAATCAGACAGAGCGTCACGTCTGTCCGGACACTTTATCCGGACAGAAAAATCACGGCAGTCTTCCAGCCTCATCTCTATACCCGGACACGCGACTTCTACAAGGATTTCGCGGACAGTCTGTCACTGCTGGATGAAGTGATACTGCTGGACATCTATCCGGCCCGTGAACTTCCGATACCGGGTGTCAGCAGCAAACTGATTTACGACAATCTCCGGACGGATATGGAGAAAAGCTTGTGCCACAAGGAAGAGCTCCTGGACCTGCTGAAGGAGAAAAAGATAGAAGTGCTCATCACTCTGGGCGCAGGCGACATTGACAACTATGTTCCACAAATCTATGAATTATTAAAGGACAGATGATAAAACGGATTCTCATATTCTGCGTACTGATTCTGGTTTCCTGCTACATCGTTGTGGCAGTCACCGTTTTCAACCGGAAACCGGCGGAAGAAACCTGTAAAGGGATGGAGCTGACCATAACAGACAGCGTCAACTACAATTTCATATCCCAGAAAGACATAGAAACACTGCTCAAGTCAAAACGTCTGCTTCCGACTGGAAAACCGACGGGAACCGTGAATGTCCGGAAACTGGAAGAAACAATCGCGCACCACCCTTTTGTCAGCGAAGCACAATGTTATCTGACTTCAGGAAACAAAGTGAAGATTGACATCCGGCAGCGCATCCCGCTTCTGCGGATAATGAGCGACAACGGCGACAATTACTACGTGGACAACAAGGGTGGAATCATGTCCCAAATAAACCAACCGGTACATGTGGCCGTCGCAACCGGTCACATCGACAGGAAATTCGCCCAAAAAGAACTGTATGAACTGGGGAAATACCTACAGTCCAGTCCGTTCTGGAGCGCACAGGTGGAGCAAATCCATGTGACGGCACAAAAAGAGCTGGAAATAGTGCCGCGAGTGGGCAACCATATTCTTTTTTTAGGAAAAGCAGAAGATTATGACGAAAAATTCAGTAAATTGCAAACGTTTTATAAAGAGGCGCTGAACCAGGTTGGATGGAACAAATACCAGCGCATCAGCATAGAGTTCAAGAACCAGATTATCGGAACAAAAAAAGAAAAATAAGAGATATGACCGTGACAGATTTTATAGTGGCAATAGAATTGGGGTCGACCGACATTACCGGTGTGGCAGGAAGAAAGAACAACGATGGAAGCATCCAGATTCTCGCTTATGCCAGTGAACATTCGTCTGACTGCATCAAGAAGGGAGTCATCTACAATTCAAACAAGACAGAGCAATGCCTCACCTCAATCCTGCACAAGCTGGAAGAACAGACAGGAGCTTCCATCAAAAAAGCTTATGTAGGAATAGGAGGACAGTCGATGTACAGTGTAGAGAACTATGTGTCCAGACAATTCAGCGAAGAAACGAAAATCTCACAGGCACTCGTTGATTCTCTGATGAAGACAAACCGTGAAATGGCACTGCCCGACAAAGAAATACTGGCCGTACAACCGCAGGAATACAGAGTGGGGAAAGACTTCACGTCCAATCCGGTAGGCATCTCTGCAGAAAGCATCGAAGGACACTTTCTGAACATCATTGCGCGCCGTTCACTGAAAGACAAAATCAAGCAGTGCTTCAGACAGTCCAAATGTGAAGTGGCCGATTACCTGCTTGCGCCGCTTGCCACAGCCGATGCCGTACTGACCGACAATGAAAAACGTTCGGGATGCGCACTCGTTGATCTCGGAGCAGAAACAACCACGGTTTCCATCTACAAGAACAATATTCTCCGCCATGTGGCCGTAATTCCATTGGGCGGAAACAACATCACGAAAGATATCTGCAGCATAAGAATTGACATGGAGGATGCAGAACAACTGAAACTCCGCTTCGCCTGTGCCTACACAGAGCCTGCAGACGATGAAGATGCCAATGAAGAGTATAGTCTCGACGGAAAAATAACCCTCAAGGCACAGGATTTGGAAAAGATTGTGGAGGCGCGGGTAAATGAAATCATCAAGAATGTGCAGAATCAAATAAAGTTGTCTCACTATGGTGATGACTTGCTGGCCGGAATCGTCCTCACGGGGGGAGCTGCCAACATGCCTAATATGGACGAAGCGTTCCGCCAAATAACCAAGATTGAGAAAGTCCGTCTGGCCAAAGGCTCTGAAGTCGCTCTAAATGGTCTTACTCTTCCTAAAGACGGCACTTGCAGCACCCTGATAGGTTTGCTTGTGGAAGGGAAGGAAAACTGTTGCCGGGTTGACCCTAAAAGAAATTCCCAACTGGACTTCATCAATGACCTCGAAGAACAGAAGCAGGAAGAGGATGCCGAAAAGATAAAGCAGGAAGAAATTGACAAGCAGAACCGAATCAAAAGGATTCAAGAAGAGAAAGAACGGCAAGAAAAAGAACGGGTCCAAAGGCGGATTGACGAATGCGACGGTTATCTGACCGAAGCGAAGAACCTGTCTCAAAGAAATGAATATAAAAAGGCATTGAAGGAAATAGAAAAAGCCAGACTAATGAACATTCCTGAGAAGATGGAAGAAATAGACAATCTCGAAAACGAAATAAGCCAACAGAAGAAAGAAGACAGTTGGCTAGGCAAGTTTGCGAAAAAGATAACAAACGCCATCGATGAGTCTATGAAAGACTAAAACAAATACATATTCATTTTTAAAACATATAACTTATGGAAGATGAAAAAATAGTTCCTTTCGATTTTGAAAAGGACTTTCCACATATAATAAAGGTTATCGGTGTCGGTGGCGGCGGTGGAAACGCCGTCAACCACATGTATCGTGAAGGCATTCACGATGTAACGTTTGTCGTGTGCAACACCGATAAGCAAATTCTGGGAAAATCACCGGTACTTCACAAGCTCCAACTGGGAAGTGAAGGGCTGGGGGCCGGAAACAAACCAAAAAAAGGACGTGCTGCTGCCGAAGAAAGTCTGGATGAAATCAAGAACATGCTGAACGACGGATGCCGTATGGCATTCATCACGGCAGGTATGGGAGGAGGAACCGGTACGGGTGCCGCTCCTATCATTGCAAAAACAGCCAAAGAGATGGGAATCCTTACTGTCGGTATCGTCACCATCCCATTTGTGTTTGAAGGATACAAAAAGATAGACCAGGCCCTGGACGGTGTGGAAGAGATGAGTAAAAACGTAGATGCCTTGTTGGTCATCAACAATGAGCGACTGCGGGAAGTGTATGCAGACCTGAGCGTAAAGAACGCGTTCGGGAAAGCGGATGACACTCTTTCTATCGCTGCAAAAAGTATCGCCGAAATCATTACGCTGGAAGGAGACATCAACCTTGACTTCAACGATGTGAAGACGGTTCTCAAGGACGGTGGAGTGGCTATAATGAGTACCGGATATGGAGAAGGAGAAAACCGTGTCAGTCAGGCGATTGCCGATGCGCTCAACTCTCCGTTGCTGAACAACAATGACATATTCAACTCAAAAAAGGTATTGTTTGTCATTACTTACAATCCGAACAGTGAGCTTATGATGAACGAAATGGACGAAATCCATGAGTTCATGAGCCGTTTTGGAAGAGATGTAGAAACCAAATGGGGACTCTATACGGACGAGAAGCTGGAGAACAGAATCAAATTCACAATTCTGGCCACAGGATTCGGCATCAAAGACGTGCCGGGTATGGAAATCGTGGCTCAAAAGCACAGTATTGAAGAGCAGAAACGCCTGGAAGCACTGGAAGAGGAAGAGCAACGGAAAGAAGAACGCCGGAACGGATTTTACGACAACATGCTGAAAGGGAATGCAAAGCGGAAGCACTACAACACATATATTTTCAACCAGGAGGAACTGGACAATGATGACATCATCAGCGCGGTAGAGACGACTCCCACTTACAAACGCACACGCACTGAGCTGGAAAGCATACAGTCGAAAGCGAATGAAGAGGGAAGAAACATGACGACAGAAAATAGCACCGGAGAGGATTCTTCCAATTCCGGAATCAAAAAAATAAAATTCTCATAAAACGACATTATGGACTTATTCGATCAAATCAGCAATGACATCAAAGAGGCGATGAAAGCCAAAGACAAGGTAAGACTGGAAACCTTGCGCAATGTGAAGAAAGTATTTCTGGAAGCGAAAACCGCTCCCGGAGCCAACGACACTCTCAGCGATGAAACAGCTCTGAAACTGATGCAGAAGCTGGTAAAACAGGGAAAGGATTCGGCTGAAAGCTACATGCAGGCGGGCAGACCTGAATTGGCCGAAGGAGAACTGGCCCAGGTCCGCGTCATTGAAGCATATCTTCCGAAGCAGCTTTCAGCAGAGGAACTGGAGAACAGACTTAAAGACATCATCGCCCGCACTGGAGCGACAAGCGGGAAAGATATGGGCAAAGTTATGGGAGTGGCCACTAAAGAGCTTGCCGGACTGGCAGAAGGCCGCGCCATCTCAGCCAAGGTGAAAGAGCTTCTCGGATAAGGAAAACAAAGGTGTCCGGCCGACAACCCGAAAGTTCCCGCAAGAAGCCGCGAACCGCACGGAAAGACTTCCGCGGTTCGCGGCTTTTTTTATGAATCTCTATATGAAAAGTTCCCGCAGTACAGAAAGGGATTTCAGCTCCGGAAATGCCGGAAGATGGAGGCGGTAATACCCGACTATCACCTCCAGACAACGGTTCCGCTCCGCCCGGTTCATCGCAAACAGGTGCATCGTGTCATAATTCATCCGCATCAGCTTGAGGATGCGCGAAGATTCTTCCGCCGACAAAAACTGTCCGTGCGAGGGCCGTGCCGCCACAAAACAGGCATTCAGCATATCGAAAAACGCGCCGGGGACATAATGCTCCAGATTCGGGTAGAATCCCAGGAACCGGGACAGACGAATCAGAAATACCAGATGAAAATTTGAAAAGTCTTTCTCACAAGCATCAAGCCAGCGTATAGAGCTGACCACGTAGTTGAACAGCGGTTCATTGCCTCCCTCCTCCTGCAACACACGATAGAGAAACTCGGCCAGAAACATCGCCATCCCTGCCTTATACGGATGAAAGGGAAGGCTGACAAGCGGATACCACATCTCCACCTCCCTGATGGGATGCAGTCCGGTGCTCGGACGGACATCCGTTTCAAATCCAATCAGAGAAAACGGCTGAAACAGCACGGCACCGGCAGAGGACCTGCGCGAACGGCGCACGGCTGGTACGAGAAAAGACATCTGCCCGTTCTGTTCCGTGTACACATGTACGATATTTGACCTGTCGCTGTATTTCACCACATACAGCACGACACCATGGGACTTCTGCAACATAACGAAGGCAAATTTATGCAAATCCTGAAGATTCTCCAAAAAGTAAAAGCCTGTTTCCGCAAGAACAAGCGGGAACCCCCTCAAAAACAAGCGGCTGCCCTCTCCCGAAAAGCCTGATATTCCACAACACACAAAAAAAATCACCAAATATTTTGGAGGAAACAAAAATCTTCCTACCTTTGCATCCGCAAACGAGAGGCATATACCCTCGTGCTTTCAGAAAACCTTCTGAAAAGAGAGGATGGCCCATTCGTCTATCGGTTAGGACGCAAGATTTTCATTCTTGAAAGGGGAGTTCGATTCTCCCATGGGCTACATAAAACAAACAAAATCAAGAACATATTTAAAGATTAGTCGAGATGGCAAATCACAAATCATCTATCAAAAGAATCAGACAGGCTGAAAAGAGAAGACTGCACAACAGATATTATGCCAAAACCATGCGTAATGCTGTAAGAAAACTTCGTGCAACTACAGACAAGGCAGAAGCTGTAGCAATGTATCCGAGCGTACAGAAAATATTGGACAAGCTGGCAGTGCGCCATCTTATCCACAGAAACAAAGCAGCAAACTTGAAGTCCAAGCTGGCCAAGCACATCAGCAAACTGGCTTGACGCGCTGTCATCAAAAAGATATTTAGGCTGGATTGTCAAATCCGGCCTTTTTGTGTTTGGGCATTTTCCGGACGACAACCCGGAGAATGCCTTCCCTTGTCTTGCGGATTCCGCGGATTCCTGATTTCTCCCCATGAAAACCTGCTCTTTTCAAGGTTATTCCGCAGATTTTGCGTAACTTTGGACGCTAAAACATAGACCTAATTAACAATGAGCGAAGAACAGATGAACAACAGCGGGAGCAACTATTCGGCCAGCAGTATCCAGGTTCTGGAAGGGCTGGAGGCCGTACGCAAGCGTCCCGCCATGTATATCGGCGACATCAGCGAGAAAGGACTGCACCATCTGGTTTATGAGGTGGTCGACAACTCCATCGACGAAGCCCTCGCCGGATATTGCACACACATAGAAGTGACCATCAACGAAGACAATTCGATTACCGTACAGGACAACGGACGCGGTATTCCGGTCGACTTTCACCAGAAAGAAAAGAAATCGGCACTCGAAGTCGTAATGACCGTACTCCATGCCGGAGGAAAGTTCGACAAAGGTTCCTATAAAGTGTCTGGAGGTCTGCACGGCGTGGGAGTGTCGTGCGTGAACGCGCTTTCTACCCATATGACGACCAACGTGTTCCGCAACGGGAAGGTCTACCAGCAGGAATATGCTTGCGGAAAGCCGCTTTATCCGGTAAAGGAAGTGGGCACAACCGACATCACCGGCACACGGCAGACGTTCTGGCCGGACGGAAGCATATTCACCACCACAGAATATAAATACAACATCCTTGAAGCGCGTATGCGCGAACTCGCCTACTTGAACAAAGGCATCACCATCACACTGACCGACAAGCGCGTGAAGGAAGAGGACGGATCGTACAAGCACGACATGTTCCACTCGGAAGAAGGTGTGAAGGAGTTCGTGCGCTACCTGAACTCAAACAACACACCGCTCATCGATGACGTCATTTACCTGAACACTGAGAAACAAGGCGTGCCCATCGAATGTGCAATCATGTATAACACTGGATTCCGTGAAAACCTCCACTCCTACGTGAACAACATCAACACGATTGAAGGGGGTACGCACGAAGCCGGATTCCGCACGGCACTTACCCGTGTGCTGAAAAAATATGCCGAAGAGAGCAAGGCACTGGAAAAGGCCAAAGTGGAGATTTCCGGAGAAGACTTCCGCGAAGGTCTGATTGCCGTAATCTCGGTAAAGGTTGCGGAACCTCAGTTCGAAGGACAGACGAAGACGAAGCTCGGAAACAACGAAGTGAGCGGTGCCGTCAACCAGGCCGTGGGTGAAGCCCTGACCAACTATCTGGAAGAACATCCGAAAGAGGCCAAGACCATCGTCGACAAGGTGATTCTCGCGGCGACGGCACGCATTGCCGCACGCAAAGCGCGCGAATCGGTGCAGCGCAAAAGCCCGATGGGAGGAGGCGGCCTGCCGGGAAAACTTGCCGACTGCTCCAGCCGCAATCCTGAAGAATGCGAACTGTTCCTCGTCGAGGGTGACTCTGCAGGAGGTTCGGCAAAACAGGGCCGCAGCCGCCAGTTCCAGGCCATCCTCCCGCTGAGAGGTAAAATCCTCAACGTGGAAAAAGCCATGTGGCACAAAGCATTCGAGAGCGATGAAGTGAACAACATCATACAGGCACTCGGTGTCCGCTTCGGGGTGGACGGAGAAGACAACAGCAAGAAGGCGAATATCGAAAAGCTCCGCTACAACAAGGTAATCATCATGACCGATGCCGATGTCGATGGTTCTCACATCGACACGCTGATCATGACACTCTTCTACCGCTATATGCCGGAGGTGATTCAGGGAGGGCATCTCTATATCGCCACTCCTCCCCTCTACAAGTGCACGAAAGGAAAGATAAGCGAATATTGCTATACAGACGAGGCCCGTCAGGCTTTCATCCAGAAATATGGGGAAGGAAGCGAACAGGGTATCCACACCCAACGCTACAAAGGTTTGGGAGAGATGAATCCGGAACAATTGTGGGAAACGACCATGAATCCGGAGACCCGCATCCTGAAGCAGGTACACATCGAGAATGCGGCCGACGCTGACTATATATTCTCAATGCTGATGGGTGATGATGTGGCTCCGCGCCGGGAGTTCATAGAAAGAAATGCCACTTATGCGAACATCGACGCATAAGAAGTTTTTATATTCACTTAATTGTTTGAATCCCCTCACGTCTTGCAACGAGGGAAAATCCGGAGGTCCGCCTCCGGATTTTTTTATTCCATCTCCGGAAGTCCATTTATACGCAAGAAAAATGGGGAACGACACTTTCACAAAAAAATTATCGGGCATCCCCTCCACATTTTGTCGCACATAAAAAAGGATTGTCAGTTAAATTCATTATTTTTGAACAATCCAAATTTACAGAACCAATTTTGCAATACTTGAAAAATATGAAACTGACTTTCCGCATTCAGTACCGGACCACATGGGGGGAAAGCCTCTGCGTCATCCTGAACGAAGACAAACATAACATAGTTGAACTGTCTACACGCGACGGCGTGGAATGGCGGGGTGAATGCTATCACACTGTATCCGGGAAAAACAGGCTTGTCACTTACCGCTACTGCGTAGTGCGTGATGGAATGATTATACGTAAAGAGTTCGGAATGATTCCCCACTCGTTCTATCTGGGGAACGTACAACAGACACATTACACCATAAATGACAGTTGGAGGGACCTTCCTGCCGAAGCTTTCCGCTACAGTTCCGCATTCAACAGTGTGGAACCACAGCCATGTCATCCCACCCCGCTCCCCGACAAAGTGGGAAACTGCGTCACCTTCCGTGCGCTCTGTCCCGGATTAAGTTCAAAGGAACAGGCACTCGGCCTCATCGGAAGCTGTGCCGCCCTGGGCAACTGGGAATACTGCCGCCCCATCCGGATGTGTGAGACACAGCCTAATGTCTGGCAGATTACACTGGATGCCTCCACGCTGGACATGCCGTTTGAATATAAATTTGTGGCCATCAGCATCAAGACGGGTGCCGTAACAGAATGGGAAGTCGGGCCTAACCGTGCATTCCACACTCTGCCGCTCCAACGGGGAGAAACTTATATAACGGACGAAGCGGAAGTGTTCTTTGCGCTTCCGGCTCCCCGCATCGCCGGATGCGCCATCCCGGTCTTTTCGCTCCGCTCGGAAGGAAGCTTCGGTGTCGGTGATTTCGGAGACCTCAAGACTATGATTGCCTGGGCGGCAAGTACGGGACAGAAAGCCGTGCAGATTCTGCCTATCAATGACACGACGATGTCGGGAACCTGGCTCGACTCTTATCCCTACAAAAGCATCTCCATCTATGCCTTCCATCCGATGTATGCCGACCTGCGCCAGCTTCCCCCTATCAGCGACAAGGAAACGGCCGAGAGGCTTGAAGAGGCGCGCAAACGAATAAATGCCCTCCCGCAGGTGGACTATGAAGCGGTGAACAAACTGAAACGTAAATATCTGAAAATCGTTTATGAACAGGAAAGAGAAGAAACACTCGCCTCCGACAGTTTCAAGGACTTCTTTTCCCGCAATGAAGAATGGCTGATGCCCTATGCAGCCTTCTGTTTCCTTCGTGACACATACGGGACAGCCGAATTTACACAATGGCCGGAACATGCTGCTTATGACAAAAAGGAAATATCCCTGCTATGCGCTCCCGAGAGTGAAAGCTATCAGCAAATTGCCTTCCATTATTATGTGCAGTACCAGCTCCACAAGCAATTGCTGGAAGCGGCCCAATACGCACGAAGCAACGGAGTGATTCTGAAAGGAGACATTCCTATCGGCATCAGCCGGACAAGTGTGGAGGCATGGACCGAGCCGCACTACTTCCACATGAACGGACAGGCGGGAGCACCGCCTGACGCTTTCTCCGCAAACGGACAGAACTGGGGGTTCCCTACATACAATTGGGAGGATATGGAGAAAGACAATTACTTATGGTGGAGAAAACGTTTCTCAAAGATGGCGGAATACTTCACCGCTTACCGCATCGATCATATCCTGGGCTTTTTCCGCATCTGGGAGATACCCATCCATTCGGTGCACGGACTTCTGGGGCAGTTCATTCCGGCCCTCCCCATGAGCACCGATGAAATCAAGAGCTTCGGTCTGGAGTTTGACAAGGAGCTTATGACTCAGCCGTTCATCAATGACTATATTCTGAACACGGTCTTCGGAGAGCAAAGTGATATGGTACGCAACACCTTCGTCCAGCACCTCCATCACGACCGCTATGCCATGCGTCCGAAGTTTGATACGCAGCGGAAGGTGGAAGCCTATTTCAAGGACAAGACAGACGAAGAGAGCATTCAGATGAAGGAAAAGCTCTATTCGCTCATCAGCGATGTGTTGTTCGTGCCCGACCGGAAGAATGCGGACATGTATCACCCTAGAATTTCGGTACAGAACGACTTCGTCTTCAAGCAACTGAACGAAAAAGACCAGGAGGCGTTCAATCATCTCTACAATCATTATTATTACCAACGGCATAATGAATTCTGGTACAATGAAGCGATGAAGAAACTTCCGATTCTCATCCAATCGACTCCGATGCTGGCTTGCGGTGAAGACTTGGGCATGGTGCCCGACTGTGTGCCCTGGGTGATGAAACAGCTTCAGATTCTGTCACTGGAAATCCAGCGCATGCCGAAGGTCCCGCTGCATGAGTTCGGACACGTAGACGAATATCCCTACAGCTCGGTATGCACCATCGGGACGCATGACATGTCCACGCTGCGCGGGTGGTGGGAAGAGTCGCCCGAAGTGACAGAACGCTTCTACCATCTTGAAATGCGCCGGTGGGGAGAAGTGCCCAAACATGCTCCGGGATGGCTTTGCAAAGACATCGTCTACGAACATCTGTACAGCCCGTCCATGCTGTGTATACTCACATGGCAGGACTGGACCAGCATAGACGAAAAACTGCGCAATCCGAACATCGAAGCCGAACGGATCAACGTGCCGGCAAATCCTCACAATTACTGGAGATGGCGGATGCATATCACTCTGGAGAATCTGATGAAGCAGGATGCATTCAATGAAGAAATCAGGGAAATGATTCTGGAAAGTCACCGTGGGGAACTCCCCTATACAGACAACTGAGAACAGACGAATTGGGTAGGAGGAAAACGAAACGGTTTTCTTCCTACTTTCGTTTTCTAGGCTCTCGCACTACCATATGCGCCGCCTGGCAACAGCAGCTTCATGCGTTGACATATTGCGATGTGTCTTTCAATATCCTCTTGCCCCAGGCCATATGACTCCCGCTATCAGAATGAAAGAAAGGGTGCGCCGGCAATGAAGCGGCGCACCCTCTTTCTTATATCTCCATCAGAACATTCTGCTTACAGAATGCTGATATTACTTTGAATCGGAGTCATGATGAACGTGAATTCATAGTCACCATAAGGCAACTGATACTCCTTGAGCGGCCATGCTCCCCAACTGTTCACACAGCCAAGCCCCATCTGTGCCTTGTCAATCAACACATTGGTAATATCTGCCGGCTTCACCTCGTTCGAATGCTCCTGACGCTTGTACGGTCCGGAATCAAGCGAACTGATAGTATAGTGCAGAGCAGAAGCAGAGAACGGAGCTTCAGAAACAAATTCCAATCCATTACCTGCGTCATTCATCTGTTTCCACCAACGGATATCCGTCTTGTTTCCATTCTCCTGCGGACGGATGTATGCATAGAACTGGTCCGTCACATTCTGGTTCCAGATGCCGAGGTCTGTACAATGGTTACGGTCGCTGTAGTTCTCAACCGACCCGCGTCCATAATACGAAATCTTTTCAAACGACTTCGGCATGACAAGCTGCATACCGAAACGGAACATCGGAGACACTTTCGCATTCTTGTCGGCCACCATTTTCTGAGTGACCTTCACAGCACCCTGATTGTTGATGACGTATGTCAGATACAGCTTGGTAGCGTCAGAGATGCCTTTCATCGTATATTCAGCGGACACAATCACCTGATCGTTTACACTTTCATGCTTCAAGGACTCCAGGTTCAGCCCCGGATTGAGCCATGCACGGAATCTGTTCTGCAGGTTGGCACCGAAGTCATTGTCTGTCGGAGCGCGCCAGAAGTTCGGGGTCAGTGCCTCTCCTTCCTTAATCATTTCAACGCCGTTCACTGCATAATGGTCCATATAACCGCTGGCCTTGTTGAACTGGACATTGAAATTCTCGCCATTCACTTCAATGCAGTTATAGTTGTCATCATTCACCTGCGGAGCCACAACCGCCAGATTGCTCTTTTCCACATTCAACAGGTCCATGGAAGGAGCTTTATAAGGAGACAGAACCAACTGGTCCTTTGCCACCACATGACCAGCCGGAACCAGACTTTCACGGTTCTTCTGAATGTATCTCACATTGAGGAGCCATTCACCTTCTCCGTCGGTCTCACCCATGTCCAGCTTTACAGTAGCAGTCTGACGCGGAGCCACATTCAGATTCTCAATACGTCCGCTGCGGACAGCCATTCCATCCTTCAACACTTCCCATTCCATCGCATAGGCAGAAAGGTCGCGGAAGAAGTTTTCATTATACACCTTCACCTCGCCCTTCGACAAGTCGCCCGGAGTAGTCCAGATGTTCTGATAATAATAGCCCACTTCATACATATGTGGATTCGGCTTGCGGTCAGGACTGATCAGTCCGTTGTCACAGAAGTTGTTGTCACTCGCATCAAAACGGTTGAAATCACCTCCATAAGCATAGATCATCACTCCGTCCTTTCCCGTCCAGCGACATGACTGGTCAACAAAGTCCCAGATGAATCCACCCTGATATTTCGGATATTTACGCACCAAATCCCAGTACTCCTTGAATCCACCTTGGGAATTACCCATCGCATGAGCATATTCACACTGAATCAGCGGTCTAGTCTTGCTGTCATCCTCACAATATTTGATACATCCCTCATAACCATAATACATCGGACAGAAAATATCAGTTTTTCCAGTCTGGTGAGCCTGCTCATACTGCACCGCACGACTGGGGTCCTCTGCCTTGACCCAATCGTATGCAGCTTCAAAGTTAGGTCCGTATCCAGCCTCGTTGCCTAACGACCAGAAGATAATGCTCGGATGGTTGAAGTTACGCTGTACGTTACGCTGGTTGCGCTCCATATGAGCCTTTTTGTAGGAAGCATTTTTGGCCAGAGTCTCATCGCCATACCCCATCCCGTGAGATTCGATATTGGCTTCGGCCACCATATAAAGTCCGTATTCATCACACAGGTCATACCAGAAATTATCATCCGGATAATGACATGTACGCACGGCATTGATGTTGAACTGCTTCATAATCTGAATGTCCTGAATCATGCGTTCACGTGACACATAATACCCCCCGTCAGGATCCATTTCATGACGGTTTGCGCCCTTAAACAGCACAGGCTGTCCGTTAACCAGAATCTGCGAACCTTTCAGCTCTATCTTGCGGAATCCCACTTTCAGGGGAATCACCTCGTTTGTCTTGCTCCCGTCCTTGACAGTAGCTCGCAGAGTATAAAGATAAGGAGTCTCTGCCGTCCACTTATGAGGATTCTCCACATTCATGTCCACCGACACTTTGTTGGAACCCTTTACAGAAGCAGTTGCCACCGTTTTGTCCTGAGCGTCCAGCAACTCCAGGTCGACGCTCACATTTCCTTTCAAATTCAGATTGACAGCAAGCGTTCCATCCTTGTATTGGCTGTCCAAATCAGGAGTTACGCGAATGTCATCAACGCGTTTTTTATTGCGGGTGTAAAGATAACAGTCACGTGCCACACCGGTATAACGGAAAAAGTCCTGATCCTCCAGATAAGAGCCGTCACACCAGCGGAACACCTGAAAAGCAATCAAATTCTTCTGCCCCGGCTTCAGATAAGGGGTCAGGTCAAATTCAGCCTCCAGTTTGCTGTCTTCACTATATCCCACATACTTCCCGTTCACCCACAGATACATGTTTGAACTTACCGCACCGAAATGAGCCACAATGTCTTTTCCCTTCCAGTCGGCCGGAACCATGATTTCCCGACGATATGAGCCTACATGGTTCTTTTCAGTCGGTACATGCGGAGGATTGCTCTTGTACTGGTTTCTCCACGCATAACCCGTATTCACATAAATCGGATCGCCGTAGCCGTTGAGTTCCCATACTCCCGGCACCTGCAGATTGTCCCAGCCTTTGTCATTGAACCCCACCTTCCAGAAGTCAGTGGGACGTGAATCCGCATCGGCCACCCAGAAGAACTTCCAGGTCCCGTTCAGACTCATGTAATTCTTTGAATTTTCCTTCACCGCTTTCTCGGCCATATCCTGATTTTCATACGCAAAGAAATTCGCGTGCATGGGTGCACGGTTCACCGCGTTGATTTCCGGATCCTGCCACTCTTTGAAACTCTGTGCGTTTGCCGAAAGCAGACAAGCGCCAAAGATGCCTAGAACCAATTGTTTTTTCATGGATTTATTAAGATTAAAATTAAAGTACCGCAAAGATAAAAGCTTTATTCCGTCATATGATGTATTTTTTCGTCAATCAACCACCCAATTTCTGTCATAAGGCACCACCACCCGTGGATTATAATACATTTCCTCCTTATCGGGAATGCGGATAACATATTCCTTCTTTCCATGATTGGGCAAAGAAAAGTCCCTCAGCCACGGGTTCATACTTTTCAACAGACTAAAGCTGATTCCTTGGGATTTGGCAAATCTGGGCAGGTCCTCAATGCTGCCCGTCACTTTCACCGTATGATAGGGAATAGGAGGATACAGGTCGCTCGACCGCAGCCTGAAGCCAAACTTCTTCGGATCGGAAAGCATGATTTTCACCGCCAATATCCGATACACATAGCGTGCAGTCTCCTCCACCAGATACAAATCAAGCGCATTCTCCGTATATTGCCTATCCTGCTGGCGGGCAATTCTCGCCTGCCCCGCATTATACGAAGCCGCCACCGTTTCCCAGTTGCCGAATTTCACATAGGCCTGTTTCAGATACTTGCATGCTGCCCTCGTGGCCTTCTCCACATGATAACGCTCATCCACATGACCATTCACCTCAAGGCCAAACTCCTTTGCTGTTGCGGGCATGAACTGCCATAGTCCCGCCGCACCAGCGACCGAACGCGCCAGCGGATTGACATTGCTCTCAATTGCCATCAGATATTTAAAGTCTTCTGGCACACCATACTCTTTTAAAATAGGAACTACAATAGGAAAATAACGGTTGGCCCGCTTGATAATCTGCAAAGAAGTGCTGTGCATATAAGTGAAGGCCATCAGTTCACGGTCCATACGTTCGCGCCGGTCATACCGTGTCAAATCTATTTTTGTTCCGCAGAACATCATGCTGTCGGGCACCTCTATACAACTGTAGGCCACAGGCGACATGCCTTCATCTCTTTTCTCTCCGGTAAATCCGGCCAGCAACGAGACGGCCACCAAAGCGGCCACAAGAGCCATTCCCACATGCAAAAAACACATCCTTTTCATATTTCAGTCTTTTTGCAAACTAAAATACGAAAGGTGGCGCAAACCTCCGCTATATTTTAGCGTATTTTATCAAATATATTTCTACAGCTATCGTCACCGACAATAGCTGCAGAGACATAAGTTCACATCCACGGCAGTATCTACGGCTTCCTTTCAGCGACAACCTTCTTGGCATAAACCTCTTCTTCCTTATTCACCATCACCAGCACATTGCCTGCCGTCCCAGAATAAGGAGAAGTGACCACCGACGCCGTTTCATCCTTCAATATGGCATCCACACCGGCAGAAGCCAGCAAGCCTTTCACCAATTCGGCTTCCCAGAGATCCCCTCTGAAAACCTCAACCAAAGAGTCATAATCATTCGCTCTCATAATCCGAAAATTTAAGAAATCAAGCAGGGCATATCCCCTGCTTCTTATTTCCAAAGATAAAAAAACTTTTCAAATAATCATATTTCAAAGCTGAGTTTTTTCAACGGTCACCACTTTCCACTTACCAGCATTCCATATTTCCAGGCTGAAATTCACCCCTATCTTGAAAAGTTCCCGTGAATCAGAAGCGAACGGAAACGCATAAATGTATTGTCTGGAAGACCAAACCGACCATCCTAAGTTTACTTTAATTGTTTCGCCACACGCAAAAGCAATGATATTGACTCAGTTACACAAAACCGCAAACAAAGATTCGGTCTTCTCGTCCAAGACATTTTTTCTTGCCAACCCCTCAATGAAACGCACAGGAATGTTCTCATAGCCGAACCTGGCCCCCAAAAGACTTCCGGCAACGGCTCCATTCGTATCCGCATCACCCCCGGCATTGACCACGGCCAGCAAGCCTTCTTCAAAACTGCCGCAATGATACAGGCTCCACAATCCGGCCGCCATCGTCTTCAACGTATATCCCATCGTGCTTTCATCGTCCAGTTCCAGAGCATCCAACGAATCCTCCTGTGCCATCCGCAAATAAGGTTCTATCCATTTGTCATACCGACTGCCAACCTCCACCAACGTTTCTATCGGCAGGATTTCATCCTCATAAACCAACGAATGCACCATCAGAGAGACGATTGCGCATGAACCCACACATCTGGGGTCGGCATGTGTAAGTCGGCAAACGTCCGCCGCATGTTTCTCCACATCTTCACCCAGCAACCCGATAACCGAGGTGCGCATCACACCGCCGTTGGCTGCACTTTTCTTGCCCGACATCTCCCAAACTTTCTTGGCCACTACTTCAGGCTTCTCCGTATAATCACCGATGCTCAACACATTACAGATATGCCTGCCGATTCCCATAGGGCCGCGCCGAAACCATTCCTTAAAATTGCGTGCCACTGACAACGGGCGCAACTCCCCATCATTGATTATAGTCTGAACGATACACATCATCATGTCCGTATCGTCCGTCCAATCACCCTTCTGCCAACGTCCACGATGGCAATCCTGCACGATTTGTGAATAGTCCGCCAAACCGTCAGGGTAACATTTTCTGACCTCGGCCTTAGTCATAAACTCCGTTCCCAGTCCTAAAGCGTCACCTATAGCCTGGCCGAACAGAGTGCCTTTGAATTTGTCTTTCAAAAAGTCTTCCATTAGATTGTATTATACAACTGCAAAAATAACATTTTAAATGGCAAGCTATCACCTGTTTTCTTTCAAAAGCAAAATTATCAGCCCTATCGCTACCGCCACATCCACTACATTCCATACCGCATGCCCTAACGGGATCTTTATTATCGGCTGGAACAATACGGCCAACGCTCCGAAAACTATCATCAGATTTTCATTCTTTTCCCGACAATATTGGTATGCCATAAGCCCGAACATTACCGTCGCAAAGAAACGAACCAGCATATAATACCCGTAAGGCATGGGAGCCAAACACAGCAGCAATGCGATTATTAAAATCAGTTTGAGGCGTTTCATTGATAAGGTACTACACAAATATCTTTTGCAAAATTAAGATTCGCACCGGAATCATCACGTCCGCCCGTTGTGATTCCAATCGCTTCTCCATATCTGTTTATTAAGGCTCCACCACTACTTCCATGATCTATCGGACAACTTATCTGAATGAAATTGTCGTTTCTTATTTGAGAAATTTCACCTGAAGAAAACGTATTTTCCAATCCCTTGGGACTACCTATCGTATAAACCCTCTCTCCCACTTCACGTTTCCGGTGGGATACCGGTATATAATTGAATTGCCCCTTTACTCTAAATAAGATATAATCATCCGCCTCACTTTTTGCCAATACCTTCTCTATTTTATATTGTCTTCCGTCCGACAACTTGATGATTTCATATCCTACTCCTGTCCCTTTGAATACGTGATAATTGCTGACCGCCAATCCGTCTTTACTGATAAAGAAACCAGAACCTTGATAAGCATTATATCCGTCTGTTGTAAAAACCATGAATACTGCTGAATCATATCGTTTAAATATTTCAGTTGCGGGTATCATATTTTCTGTATTATGCTCTACAGGCGATTCCCTACGTGGCTCCGATTGCTTTACAGTACGAACTTCTCTTTTTGCTGGTTCACGTCCCTCCACATAAGGATTCCGCACATTTCTTTGCCCTTCGTTTCTTCCTGTCATTGTACAAGAAGCAAGTAACGAAAACCCTACCAATAATCCTATATTACAAAATCGATTCATAATTATTTCCTCATTTTATCACTCCAGGCTTCGGTAAGATATGAATCAAAAAACGTTGGTTCTTCACATTACCAGCTACATCCGGCTGGATACGTAAAGTCCCGTCTTGCCCGCTCCCCGACACTATTACTTCACATTGTTCCGGATTAAAATAGACTCCATTCCTTTTCCAATAATTCACCAAAGCCAATGCACGTTCATAGCTCAATTCATTATTTCGGATAAAATTATCCTTAGAAGCCTGTCCTTCTATTATCAACAAATACTGAGCATTATATTTCTTGCATGCTTCCTCAATAAAGCGATTGATAGCTTTTCCTGCATTTAATAACTGATACCTTGTATCTATTCCTATGTCAGTAATTTCCGCACTATTCGTCTGGAATCCCACATCTATTTTCAATATATGCTTTTTATGTTCCGCATTATAAGCAAAGTAAGTAGAATCAATATTGCGTATTGCATTCTGTATTTCCTTTATTTTGTTCATTTCCGCTTCTGTCGCCTCTTTCATCTCCTCAATTTCCTTCATCTGTTTTTGAAGCATAACAACCGTCAACACAAACAATACAAGCATAATAAAAAACAGGCTTGACATCAAGTCTGCGTAACTCGCCCAAAAGAATGATCGCTTACCCATACTATCTTAAAATTGTTTTTCCTCCATCCAAAACAACTATCATAAAGATTAAAAGCAGCACCACCAAAAACACAATGATACCCAATCCCACAAATGTCATCAACATGTATTTTATTGGCTTCGGCAGTTTGAACGATGGAGTTTTAGTTGAAGCATCAGGCATCGACACCTCTACAGACATATTTTGAATGGCAGCAATCAATTCATCCATCTTTTTACTTTGATTATCCCCCATTTGTGTAATATCCGCTTTCAAGGCATTCAAACTTTCTAGTTCTGAATCTAATTTCCCACTCTGTTCATTTATAGCCGATGCGACCACATCCAATTTTCTCAATTCATCCAAGACATTGCTATTTTCCTGAATTTTCCTTCTAAAAATTTCCTGTTGCTCATCCAAAGCTCTATTAAAAATATTTTGTTTCTGGATAAGAACTTGATTCATATCTTGCATACTCCTTTCCGCATTTTCTCGCAAAGAATGCAATGTTTGCTGCAACCTGTCATCCACCATACCTACTGCTTGGCTGATTGCCGCCTTACGTTGGTCAATATCCTTCACTTCCTGCTCAAAGAAAGTCCCCATCTGCTCAATCAATTGCGTACGTTCCATTTGTGAATTGATATTATCATTTAACGTATTAACATGACCAATATATTCATTCACATTGTGCAGATACTGCCCTAACTGCTCCAATTGAGGTGTACAAGCCTGCAATTCACACAATACAGAGACATTGGCTGTTGCCATTTTCTCAATATCCAATTGCTGAATGGTCTGCATCAGTTCGATTTGGTTCTCATAAGACGTTTCTACCCGTTGCAATGCCTTATCCAACTTCGTCGTATTCGTGGAGAATGAACGGTTAAACTTCAACAAATTCTCCTGAAGCCTCATCAAGCTATTCTCTGTCCCACCTAATACCGGAAGCAGTTCCGTTTGAATCCAAGTATAAAATTCATTTTTATCATCCTCCACCTGTGAGGAAGCAGTCTTTGCCGACCAAGATCCGCATGTAGTCAGAACAATGCCTATCAGACTGGCAATCATGGCAATAGCCACTCCACCCATTAACGCACCTATAGAACTGCTTGGATTATCTATAAAAGCTGAAAAGCCACTCACTATTGCAATATAACCAATGCCGAATATAATACCCAACATTGTCCCCATCAATCCCATATACAACGGCATGGGTAGTTGGATTTCAAATTCTTCACGTTTTGTGTCACAATAGCGTTCTACAATATCTTTTATCAACAGAAAATCTCCCGTTGCCCCTTTGTTTTTCAACAAATAGGAATTGATTGCATTAATTATCTGAACAAGGAGAGGATGGGTAATAGGTTCTGTTCCACTTATATAAGTAATCTCAACTTCATCATCCACATCTTCTGAAGGTTCATTGTAATTCGACAAATCTTTTACCACATTATCCGATATGTCCGACAATGAGACGTATGCTTTCGATGCAACAAATTGAATGCCCTTAAAAACTGTTATGTACTCTTTGATTAAATTCTTACTACGAATCCATATATATAATTGAATGACTACAATCACAGCAACTGCTACAATAATCAAGTAATCGTGTCCCGCCATAAACTATCTTTTATTTTACAAATCCGATTTTAGCCTTCTTAACCACACTCCAAATGCCGTTTTCTTTCCGTTCGACTTCACCAAAACTTAAAGTCCTAATAGCAGAAGCTTCTGCTGAACCACCTTCTGCAATACAAAAAAGATCCAAACAATCCTCTTTATTCTTTATTGCTCTTTGCATCTGCTCCTGACCTTCATAAACTTTAAATTCTCCTTTCATGTCATTCAAATGACAACGAATAATATACAACGGACCAGCTGACTCTGGTGTTTCTTTCAAGCAGCCATTTTGCATCGGTTTTGCATAAACAATCTTAAAATCCTCTTTTACTACATTATTATCTGCATCGGATAAAACATCTTTTTCATGCTCCACATCAGGTGCAGGCGCATTATTCATTTTTAATTCCTTCAGTATATCTTCTTTTATCTCCGCTTTTATAGGCTTGATCTTTTTATTTACTAACTGTACAACCATATCAGAGTTTTTCTCATCGGCTTTATAACGATAGCTTTCTGATTCTTTCCGCATCTTATTTATACGTGCAGACAGCCTCTTATAAATAGCAAACATCCCGATTGTCAATATAGATAAACAAAGAATGATACCACCTATTATCCATAAACCGATTTTCCCGATGTAATTTACTACCTCACTTTTTTTCATATATTCCTCCTTCAAATTGCCTGTGTTTTGTTTATTGACTTCCATATCAGCAATCTGCTTTTGCATTTTTCCAATAACAGAACTTTTGTGCGCCAAAGAATCAAAAACAACAGAATCAAGTTGTACACTTTGCCGCAAATCCCTACTGTATGCCGTTATCCCTATACAGCATACTATCAAACAAAAACATATAATAACTCTTTTCATTAACATCTCATTTATAAACCTCTTGAGCAATCATATTAAGGATACCAATAAACGGATAAAAGAAAAATGTCTCTTCCACTTTAGGTTCCGCTCCCATTCTTTCCATTTCAGATATTTTATTCTTAATGCCGTTTTTCAAATAAGTTTTAATATCTTTCTGGCAATATTTCTGAACCGTCTCCCATTGAGAACGTTCTGCTTCAAACTTCTCTGTATACGAGAATTTCTTGTTCAGATCGAAATATAGTTGAATGGCCTTTTTAACTTCGTCTTGTATATCCTTTTCAAGGTTTTCTCCAACGTCTTCATACCTCAATCCACCCGAAACAAAAGTATTAGACGCATCTCCTAACAGTGTTTGTTTCAAATCCATTATGTCCGAATAATCTTGTGACTGCGCATTTAGTAATCCGCCCTTACAAGTCGCTTCTTTCGGGTTCTCCAGTTCACGAACTATGGTTAATCCATCTTCACTGTAAGGCTGTCCGTATACAGCTTCAAATATCAGCTTGGTAAATTTTTCCAATGTTGTATTATTAGGGGTAAGGACAGTCAGCACTTTCGATCCCGTACCACTAAACGTAATATGTCTCGGCATAGTCATACCTTTAACTTTCATGATATTGGCTATATGATAAATAATAGCAACATAAAAAAGAATGAACACATACTTGCTACGTCCATCTTGCGCCAACATATTATTAAAGTCTATTTTTATCCCTTTTGACAATACATTCTTGTTGGTAGCCAAAGAAAAGAAAAAAGAAATGATATCAACAGTTTTCTTTTGCTCATACAATTTCTGCATCACTTTACAAAGTTCATCCAAACCATTTTCAGACAACTTATTCAATATTTCATCCTTAAAGCGATTAGCAAATCCATTGCTGTCGGAATCAAAAGCATACCCATCTCCCCAAATGCTGTTTGCCGCAAAGCGGAAAGAGGTCAACAATTCTTCTTTACCGTCGTTTACAATCAAGACATCAGTTGTCCCTCCACCTATATCAATAGAAACAACATCTGTAGTTGCCCCTTTCTTCTTTTTATAGAAATAATAAGGTGCCAACGACTCAGACATAGGAATGATATTATCTACTGTATCTCCAAAGTTTTGCCGATATAATTCTTTCCATATATTCAAAAAATTATTATACCGACCCTCTGTCATACTTGCAGGATAGAACCATATAATTTTCGTCCGTTCCAAATTTCCTCCATTCAATAAAACCTTATTACGCAATATCAAAAACAAAGCGTCCAGATAATGTTTTACTTTTTCCTGGATGTGAGGTTCATTCGACCATTTCAAATCGCTCGTTATCGTATTATAATCTGAAATACGTTCTTTTTCATAGACAAACGGAATATTTGTATTTGCCATTGAGAAAACAGATTTGTTCCAATTAGTCGTATTCCCTTCAGACAAAACAGTACGTATAGGAAACTTGAATGAATCCCCTATAACATCCGGTAAATAATCGTGACGCAACACCCTGACAGAAGATACAGAATCCATCAAATCATTTAATTTA
Organism: uncultured Phocaeicola sp.; assembly: GCA_944320815.1. GTDB lineage: Bacteria > Bacteroidota > Bacteroidia > Bacteroidales > Bacteroidaceae > Phocaeicola. The sequence goes on from CALUIZ010000017.1 coordinate 51,818, forward strand.
CATAATTGTATATCTTTCTCACTTACACAAAATGGTTTAGATTCAGATCCATTTTCCGAATATTCTATATAGGTATTCGTAGTTCCAAAATCTATAGCAAAAGTAAATTGCTTGTTATTACCACTTTTCTTTTTCCACACCGGTACGATACAACCTCTGCCACTTCCTTCATAAGCAACAAACAAAGAATCAAAATTCGAATCAAGGATATAAGTTTCATTGAATGCATAATTAGAATCAACCACATTTCTGTCTGCCTTTCCTTTAACAGAAATGAGCTGACTACCTTGATAAAATTCCAAAGAAACTTTTTCTTTACCTCCATTTTCTCTTACCAATGCAATACGGTAACGAGGATTTTCATTTCCTACAAACTTCACTAAAGGAAACAAAGCAACACCAAACGTCCGTTTAATAATCCCACCTTTATTGTTTTGAGGCTCTGCCATTGCATCCGTAAAGTATAAACGCTCATAAGTGATATACTCATTCTTTTGAATCGGAACTCTTAGAATAGCTTTCACACCGCCCGCATTGCGAACCAACTCAAACATCCTTTTTCCGTCAGGCATTGTTCCTTGCAATTCATCAACCGTAAAGTAAGAAAAGAATTCCTTACGAAGAGGCAACAAATAACACCCCTCTACATCCGTACCGCCATTGAAGAAATCCTCTTGATTAAACGTATTTTCATCCCACAAGATATAGTCCTCCAAGAAATCACCGATTGTCAGATAAGGATATTTCGTTCCGTCATCCGGCAAAGAACGTTCTGCAAGAGGACGGCTATCGTTATAAGGTACTTTCGTATCTTTGTTCCAAACATCAGTCGTATAACGCAAACGCTTGGTGTACATATCTACAGGAAGCACCAAAGGCTGTTTTGCATCCTTACAAACGGAAGAATGAATTTGGAAATCGCTTTCCACATTCGTAATGTTCTTTCTCTTCTTGAGATGAAAGCCCAATACCTCTACAAGATTTGCATCCGATGTTACGGATAAATCTTCGTAATAAGCATCATACGCTTCCTTGTCCAAAGCACTGATTTTTTCTTTGTGCGAATTGCTTAACTTAGCATAGTTCAAATTCAGGTAAGTATTGATTTCCGGATACAAATTAGCAAAATTGGGCATACTTTTTTGCAGACAATACCAATACATCTGGTAATCAAAATCCCGTTTATACAAAGGTTGAAACTCTTCATCAAACGGCCGGTCTTTCCCAAAGCTCAAATGTTTCGACACGTATGACAAATCATTGGCAGAAGTAAAGAAAAAAGTAGCCGGAGAAGTCGCCCCTATGATGTTCACTTGTCCCGGTTTGTCCGGCCCTGTATAATCCAACAGATAAATCCGTTCCAAGTCCTTAAAATTGAAAGCATCTGCATCTTGTTCCAAATAAAGGCGTAATGTCTCTCCAAACAAACGGTGCCTTTCGTTATCTGAATCAAGCAGCACTTGTAAATCTTTCTTTTTATCCCATACAATAATGCGCACCTTATCCCGGAACTTGTCTATATTGAAGAATATCTCCCCTACATCAAAACAATCCGAAACCAATTTGTGATGAATGGAATCACCGTCCAACTCTTTGCTTTCGGTAATCACTTTGAATGCAGTCTTTACCAAATCCATCCGTGCAAACGGAGAAGGAATGGAAGTTATCTCTTTCTTGCTTGTTGCGCCATTGGGGTCTTTAATTTCCCGAATCGCTGTATTTCCATAAGCCGAAGAGTCACCCCAGCCTACCAAATTATCGTCACCTGTATGCAGTCTGAATACTTTTCCCATAATTATGCTATTTTTTTATCCGCCACCAATTTATTTACTGTCCGATAGAATAATTCTATAAAACGCTCTTCCGCACTTAGATTATTAGAAACCTTTGGTTCTATATCACAAAGGTAATAATCAAACAAATCGTAATTGCTCCGATAATTCATCACCTTTCCCGGTTTCACTCCTTTTACAAAACCAAATACATCCTTGTTCATCTCTTCCAAATGGAAAGGAGAGAATCCCCTATGATTGGAAGCCATTTCACTCAACCATTGCCCATACTCATTTATGACTTTTACCAAATGACTTTTAAAGAAATTCCCATTGAAGAAGTTGCCGTCAAAAGGACGTTTCCCTTTTGCCCATGGATGAGATTTAGACGAAGATAAATGCTCGTTCAAGAATTTACAGAACAATGTAAACTCGGTCAACGGACGCTGGATAATATCCCGCGTGTCATCATAGAAGCTGGAAAATATCATATCTTCATCATTCGATGCTGCACCAAATTCCTTATAAACTGGATTCAATGCTCTTCCTTTTGAGGACTGAAGCATATCATCATCCATGCAACAAAAATCCACGACAGCCAATGCCGCTAACAATTCGATGATATGCGCCTTATTTTTTTGCGTCGTACCTCCTTCACTGTATTCATACATATCGTAAATATCATCGGCTAAGTAATAAAAAGTATTCAAAGAATTGTTGCCGCTGATATTCTTATTATAATACTCTAAAGCCGCTTTCGCTTTAGAAATGAAAGTAGAACTGTCTATGTCATCCGCTCCATCTTGACTTTGAGCCAAATTAAAATAAGGCAAAACGGTAATCGCACCAATAGCCGCATCTTTAATATTCCCTGCATTGGGCAACCTCATGTCTATTCCACGCAGATTCTTCAACAACAAAGGAAAACCGCTGGCACCTGTACCTCCAAAAATAGAACTGACTATAAAAATGCGGTCTCCCGGACGGAAACTATTGGTGAAATCATTAAAAGCATCCGATTGCGCAAACTGATTCAAAACTACGCTTCCGATATTGGGATTTCCTTTAAAACCGACTTCCATATCCGAATCTAAGTTCTTTTCCGAAAACAGCATATAAGCCAATGCCTGATTGGCTATATCTAACGAATCGAATCCCATATACTTGCGGAAACGGTCATTCCGGGTATTCGACAACTCCAAACGGTAATTAGGAATCCCCTCGCTTATTTTCGTCTTAAAGAAACAATTTTTCATATCATCGGAAAAATGAAGTTGCTCGTTCATATACTTATATTCCCGCAAGAAAGAAATGGTACGGGTCAAATCTGCCGCCGATGCATCCGGGTCGATAAATATCGGAACAATTTCATCGGTGTGTATCTCCACTCCCGTAGCCAGCAACATAGCAAGCGACTTCATCACACGCGTCCCTGTACCTCCAATGCAAAAGATATATGTTTTCATACGTACTCTGTTTAGAATTTAATAAAAGGAGAATATTTCGCCACACGGCTCCACCAATGGAACAAGAAAGAGAACACCAAAAAGAAAATGAATGCCATAATCATATTGCTTATCCCAAAACTCCAGCATTCGCTTGGAATCGAAATCAAGGTCTGAACCACTTCTCCGTTCTCATCCCGTAAATACATCAGTTCATCAGGAATTATTCCGGCGTTATAATCCGACAGCACACAATAATACCCTACAAACAGAGCAATTACACTATTAAGCAATGCCATAATCAACCAGCTCCACCATTTGCAAAACCGAGGATGGTCAATCACATAATAATACAATGCCATTATCACAAAAGAAATAACCAGCGTATAAAGTCCTATCGAATTATATCTCAATTCCAAATCATACGCACCCGATGCCGGATTATATCCCCACAAGTACTGTGACAAGAAATCCGAATAGAACGACTTAAACCAGCAATACATATTGCCCAAAAGCAATTCAAAAAATTCTCCCATAGCTATTTTTAGTTTATTGTTATTTTAAATTCCGCATAATCTTTCTGACGGGAAGTAAAGGCATCGTAAACACCTTCTATCAGATACCTTAATCCGTATGTTTTGTCTGTAGTTCCGTCCTTTTCCAAATCATCCCCTAAGAAATCCGTCTTGTCTACCACCCACTGGGGAAATTGATTCTTTAGGGTAATGGTAATATTCCCTCGTGAAGCTATCTTTGACGATAAGCCAAAGACATGAGAAAAGCGTCCGCCTTTCTGTTCTTTTACAGACAAAACATAATCTTTGTTATTGACTTCATAATTAGCCTTGTTCAATACATAGCTTTTATCCAACGGCAATTGATTCAGATTCGCACCTACAGAAAACATAAACGTTCCTCCTTGTTGGCCTTTATTTTCTTTCCGGATATTACGGATTGCAGTCTTTGGATTTGTTCGATCAAAGTCAAAATGCCCTAAACGGGGCGTAAGCAAAACGCCATAATCTATTTTCTTAGCTGAAGCCAGCAAGGTATATACATTCTCCAACTCCGCACCATTCCCTTTCAATGTCTCCAAAGTCACTTTGTCTAAAAGTTGCTTTACATGTGCAGTGCTTCCTATCAACCATACATAAAACGGACGATTTCCTTTATAATATGTAGGATGGTCGAATTTGTTATAAAACCTGCCATCAAATAACGAAGTCAAGTGGCAAATGACAACAGCCAAATCCCCTTTCGCCTGTTCCAACGACTGCACAAACGATTTCTTTATCTTCGTGCGTTGTTCAAGCAGATAATTATCCAAACTCTGAGGAGATGAAGCATACTTGTTTCCCGGAGACACAATGCAGTCGGATATAAAAATAGAAACATCATTCTTTTTGTGCCGGCTTAACACCGAATCCAACACAATGGCAATATCCGATGTACCTAAATTCCCTCCATGTTTCCTGAAATCTATCGGTTCGATATTATGTATGAACTTTTCTACATCATTTCCAAGAGGTATCATCCGGCTATTCACATAATTCAGATTCAATGAATCAACAATCTTGCTGATTTGCAACTCGGTCAAGTAAGCATAGATAGATTGTTCAAATCCGGTATTCCCTTTGACATACCCGTCCATACTGCCCGAATTTTCAAGATATACATTTACATTTTTGATTGGTTGAGATTGAACAAGTAGAGGAGTCTCTGTCCCTGAAGGTGTATCAACGCCTCCACCTTGTGAACCGCAAGCCATACATCCATATATCAAAAATAAAATGAACAACCACTTTTCTATAACAACCAATTGCTTATTCATTTTCAACTAAATCGTGTCTTTCAGTTCCCCAAGGCAATATCAGTTAACAAAAAGGAAGCGTGGAACTGCGTGCTATTCCACGTTTCTGAAGGTCCTGAGAAAACCCAACGTACAATGGTAATAGACAGCAGACCCACGCTATACAGCGTGGGAACCGCCAACGTCCATCCTTGTACGTTTTGAAAATTTCTCAGGTTTTCAGAAACAAGAATGAAGCATGACGCTTCTCACAATATTTTTCCCACAAAATGATGGGACGCAGACGCTTCCGCCCTTCCCATCGCTACAAAAATAGGGAATCACGACGAGACAATCAAACTTTAGGAAAGATTTTTTATAAAAGACAAACCACTTGCCCCGCCAGGAAAGAAACCGCATGCTTCCCCGAAAACAACGGGACATTCCCGCCAAGGCAACAGGGTATTCTGTCTGAAATAAAAGGATATTTCAAACAGGCAAGAAGAAATCCTTTTCTGCACACATTTTTTGTTCCTGAAAAATAGAAAGTTGTTCCTAAATATTGTATTTTTGCGACAGAACGGAATAAAATGAAAAGGAAAATGGAACTGAATGAAATCTTTCAATCCGTACGGCTTGCCTCACGCAAGCTGGGCATGATGAAGGCTGATGAAGTGAACCGTATCCTGTCGGCACTTGCAGATGAAACCGAGAAGGCCATGCCGGAACTGCTGGAGGCCAACCGGCTCGATCTGGCACGGATGGACCCGAAAAATCCAAAATACGACCGACTGAAGCTGAATGAGGCACGTCTGGAAGGCATCGCATCGGACATACGCAATGTGGCTTCCCTGCCTTCGCCCTTGGGCATCACGCTTGAAGAAAGGACTCGTCCCAACGGACTTCATCTGCAGAAAGTCAGTGTGCCGTTCGGAGTGATCGGAGTGATTTATGAAGCCCGGCCGAACGTGAGCTTCGACGTGTTCTCGCTCTGTTTCAAAAGCGGAAACGCCTGTATCCTGAAAGGCGGAAGCGATGCCGACTGTTCCAACCGCGCAATCGTGGGACTGATTCATAGGGTGTTGCAGAGCTTTGGCATCAATCCGGCTGTAGTGACCCTGCTTCCGTCCACCCGCGAAGCGACTTCTGCCCTGCTCCACGCAGAGGGTTATGTCGACCTGATTATTCCCCGTGGAAGCGGAGAACTCATCCGTTTCGTCCGTCATGAATCCACTGTGCCGGTCATCGAGACAGGAGCCGGAATCTGCCACACTTATTTTGACAAGGACGGAGACATAGAAAAAGGAGCAGCCATCATTCACAATGCAAAGACCCGGAGGGTCAGCGTATGCAACGCACTCGACAGTCTGCTGATACACAAGGACCGTCTGCATGATCTTCCCTCCCTGTGCGGACCGCTCCAGAAAAGCAACGTAATCATCTATGCCGACCAGCCTGCATGGGAAGCATTGGACGGAAACTACCCGCCCGAACTGCTGGAGCATGCGGACGAACATAGCTTTGGAACTGAATTTCTCGACTACAAAATGGCCATAAAGACCGTAGATGATGTGGAAAAGGCCGTTTCACACATCTATGAGTACGGCTCGAAACACAGCGAATGCATCGTCACGGAAAACAAGGCTGCGGCTGACTATTTCCTGCGCGCCGTGGATGCGGCCTGCGTCTATGTAAACGCGCCGACCTCATTCACAGACGGAGCACAATTCGGTCTGGGAGCGGAAATCGGCATCAGCACCCAGAAGCTTCATGCGCGCGGACCGATGGGACTGCGCGAAATGACTACCTACAAGTGGCTCATAGAAGGAAACGGACAGACAAGAGCATAATAAATGAAGAATGAGAAATTAAGAATGAAAACAATTCGTTTTTAATCATTAACTGTTAATTATTAATTGCCAAACATGAGAACTTACACGAATGTCTTCGATTTAGGAGACCTGAAAACCGCACTTGCGGAAGCGTTTGAGATAAAGAAAGACCGGTACAAATATGAAGCGTTGGGCAGACACAAGACTTGTCTGCTGATTTTCTTCAACAACAGTCTGCGCACTCGTCTGAGTACCCAGAAGGCGGCCCGCAATCTGGGAATGGATGTAATTGTGCTTGATGTGAACCAGGGCGCATGGAAACTGGAGACGGAACGGGGTGTCATGATGGACGGCGACAAGAGCGAACATCTGCTGGAAGCGATTCCAGTGATGGCATCCTATTGCGACATCATCGGCGTGCGTTCGTTCGCGCGCTTCGAGAGCCGTGAAGACGACTATACGGAGAAAATTCTGAACCAGTTCATCCAATACTCCGGAAAACCGGTTTTCTCCATGGAAGCTGCTACAGGACATCCGCTCCAGGCCTTCGCCGACCTGATTACTATCGAAGAATACAAGAAGAAAGAACGTCCGAAGGTTGTCCTGACGTGGGCTCCCCATCCGCGCGCGCTTCCGCAGGCCGTACCCAATTCATTTGCCGACTTCATGAATGAGGCCGATGTGGATTTCGTCATCACTCATCCTCACGGATACGAACTCGATCCGAAGTTCGTGCGCGGAGCCAAAGTGGAATACGACCAGATGAAGGCTTTTGAAGGGGCAGACTTCATTTATGCAAAGAACTGGGCATGCCCGGGTGTCACCAATCCTGCCGATTACGGAAAGGTGTTGAGCAAGGACATGAGCTGGACCGTAGACGAGGCGCATATGGCGGTAACGGACAATGCTTTCTTCATGCACTGCCTCCCGGTACGCCGCAACATGATTGTGACAGACAACGTAATCGAGGCTCCGACCTCACTGGTCATACCGGAAGCGGCCAACCGTGAAATCTCAGCGACGGTAGTGCTGAAACGGATGTTGCAGGAGCTGGGGAAATGACTTCAGAAAAAGAAAAAGGCATAGACGAAGCGACTCATGCGCTGTCTATGCCTTTCAAACTGAAACCTTAAAGTTTACAAGACCTTCTTATACAAGTCGAGAATGATTTCTTCGGTCACCTCGCGCGGATTTCCCGGAGTACATACGTCTTTGATAGCAGAAGCTGCCAGCTTGGGCAGGTCCTCTTCTTTGATGCCAAGCTCCGACAGGTGCTGGGGAATACCGACCTTGACAGAAAGAGCCTTAACCGCATCCACAGCAGCCTGAGCGGCCTCTTCCTTGCTCATGCCTTCTTTGTACACTCCCATCGCCTTGGCAATCTCAACATATTTTCCAAGTGCTGCGGGGGCATTGAACTCCATGATAGTAGGCAGCAGCAGCGCATTGGCCACCCCATGAGGAATGTCGAAAATGGCACCGAGCGGATGAGCCATCCCATGAACCACACCCAACCCCACATTGGAGAATGCCATACCTGCAATGTATTGGGCTACAGCCATGCCATTGCGGGCTTCCGCATTGGTAGGTTCAAACACAGCAGTTTCCAGATAACGGGAAATCATCTCAATGGCCTTTATCTCGAACATGTCACTCATTTCCCATGCCCCTTTAGTTATCAGTCCTTCAATGGCATGAGTAAGAGCGTCCAGACCTGTAGATGCCGTCAGACTCTTAGGAAGAGTGTACATCAGTTCTGCATCCACGATGGCAATGGCCGGGATATCGTTCGGATCCACGCAAACCATCTTCTTCTCATTCTCTTCATCTGTAATGACATAATTAATGGTTACTTCCGCTGCAGTTCCGGCCGTAGTCGGCAGAGCAATGATGGGCACTGATTTTTTTCTGGTAGGAGCCACCCCTTCCAAAGAAACTACATCACTGAACTCCGGATTGTTGGTAATAATTCCGATAGCCTTGGATGTGTCTATGGAAGAACCTCCTCCGATGGCAAGAATGAAATCTGCCCCTGACTCGGCAAACGCCTTCACACCGGCCTTCACATTGGAAACGGTCGGATTAGGCTTGATTTCACTGAACACGACATAAGGAATGCCAGCCTGTTCAAGCACCTTCAGCACCTTGTCAGCCACTCCAAATTTAATCAGGTCTTTGTCTGTGGCAACAAATGCCTTGGTCAGACCCAAACGCTTCACTTCCTGAGGCAAAACTTCACGTGCCCCCGGACCGAAGTAAGAAACTTCGTTCAATACAAATCTGTTGATCATGATTCTTTCTTATAAAAATTAACGTAATTCTAAAGCAGTCACTCCAAAAGTAAGAATTTCGGCCGAACTTTCCAAACCCTCATCGTGATTATCTTGCGGAAATGGTTCTCCAGACATAAAAAAGAGGACTGCCTTTCGGCAATCCTCTCCCAATACTCTGTATCACAGTCGAAATTATTCAACTTCGCTATAGTCCAAAATGTTCTTCTTGTTCGCCATGATGCGGTCATACTCTTCTTTAGAACCTACCACAATCTTGTCGAACTCACGCTGTCCTGTTCCGGCAGGAATCAAATGACCACAAATCACATTTTCCTTCATACCTTCCAGCTTGTCCACCTTTCCATTGATAGCGGCTTCGTTCAGCACTTTTGTCGTTTCCTGGAATGAAGCGGCAGACATAAAGCTTGATGTCTGCAATGCGGCACGTGTAATACCCTGCAGAATCTGGGTAGATGTGGCAGGAACGGCATCACGCACTTCCACCAGTTTCAGGTCACGACGCTTCAGCATACTGTTCTCATCACGAAGCTTGCGGGCTGTAACAATCTGTCCCGGCTGCAAGTTCTGGGAATCACCGGCATCCACAACCACTTTCTTGCCCCAGATGCGGTCATTTTCTTCGTTGAACTCGATGCGGTCCACAATCTGCTGCTCAAGGAAGCGCGTGTCACCCGGTTCATCAATCTGAACCTTACGCATCATCTGACGTACGATAATCTCAAAATGCTTGTCGTTGATCTTCACACCCTGCAGACGATATACATCCTGGATTTCGTTCACGATATATTCCTGAACGGCTGTAGGACCTTTGATGGCCAGAATGTCGGCAGGAGTAATAGCTCCGTCAGACAAAGGCGTACCGGCACGGACATAGTCGTTTTCCTGCACAAGAATCTGTTTTGACAATGCAACCAGATACTTCTTCACATCACCGGTCTTGGATGTCACAATGATTTCACGGTTACCACGTTTGATCTTGCCCATCGTCACCTCACCGTCAATTTCAGAAACGATAGCCGGATTGGACGGATTACGCGCCTCGAACAATTCTGTCACACGAGGCAGACCACCGGTAATATCACCCGCCTTACCCACAGCGCGAGGTATCTTGACGAGAATATCACCCGCCTTCACCATCTGCTTGTCTTCAACTACCACATGACCGCCTACCGGCAGGTTGTATGTGCGGATAGTATTGCCGTTCTCATCAAGGATATGCAATGATGGAATCTTCGACTTATCCTTGGATTCAGTAATGATAATCTCACGTAAGCCAGTAGCTTCATCCGACTCAACCTTATAGGTCACGTTCTCAATGACAGCTTCAAAATCAATCTTACCGGAAGCTTCTGTCACGATTACGGCATTGAACGGGTCCCACTTGGCAATCAGTTTGCCCTTCTCAACCACTTCACCGTCCGACGCATACAGTTTCGATCCGTACGGCACATTATGTGTCGACAGAATGATACCCGTATTGACATCCACGAAACGCACCTCGGCCAAACGTCCTACTACAATCTTTACCGGCTCGCCTGTTTCTTCCACAGCATCCACCGTACGCAGTTCTTCAAATTCCAGCCGTGAATCGTTTTTCGCCACAATCGTCGCATTGGCAGCCATGTTTCCGGCAATACCTCCGGCATGGAATGTACGCAGAGTCAGCTGAGTACCCGGTTCACCGATTGACTGTGCAGCAATGACACCAACAGCCTCTCCCTTCTGAACCATCCGGCTGGTCGCCAGATTGCGGCCATAACACTTCGCACAGACACCCTTCTTGGATTCACACGTCAACACTGAACGGATCTCTACACTTTCTATCGGAGACTTTTCAATCTCTTCAGCGATGGCTTCTGTGATTTCTTCACCCGCAGCGACAATCAGCTTGCCTGTTGTCGGATGAATGATATCATGAACGGACACACGTCCGAGGATACGTTCATACAATGTTGCGATGACTTCATCGTTATTTTTCAGAGCCGTACATACCAGACCACGCAACGTGCCGCAATCCTCCTCATTAATAATCACATCGTGAGAAACATCGACAAGACGACGAGTCAGGTAACCGGCATCGGCTGTCTTCAAAGCTGTATCGGCAAGACCTTTACGTGCACCGTGAGTAGAGATAAAGTACTCAAGCACAGACAGACCTTCCTTAAAGTTAGAAAGAATCGGGTTCTCAATAATCTGGGCACCTTCCGCACCTGCCTTCTGAGGCTTGGCCATCAAACCACGCATACCAGACAACTGGCGGATCTGCTCCTTAGAACCACGGGCACCCGAATCCAGCATCATGAACACAGAATTGAATCCCTGGTCATCATTCTTGATGGTCTTGTACAGAATGTCCGACAAATCGCTGTTCACATGAGTCCATGTATCGATAACCTGGTTGTAACGTTCGTTATCCGTAATGAAACCCATGTTATAGTTCATCATAATCTGTTCAATCTCTTCATTTCCGCGCTTGATCAAATCTTCCTTTTCCTTAGGAATGATGATGTCGCCAAGGTTGAATGACAGACCGCCCTCGAATGCCTTCTGGTATCCCAGATTCTTGATACCATCCAGGAACTCACAGGCACGGGCCACACCTACCTTCTTGATCACATCACTGATGATGTCACGCAAGGACTTCTTCGATATGATTGTATTCAAATAACCACATTCATCCGGAACCAGTTCATTGACGATTACACGTCCTACTGAAGTTTCCTTAATCAATTTCTTTACGATGTTGCCGTTCTCATCCAAATCATTCGCCACCACGCTTATAATCGCATGAATGTCCACTCTACCCTCATTATAGGCAATCATCGCCTCTTCCGGCCCGTAGAAAATCAAGCCTTCACCTTTCGCGCCCTTACGGAGTTTGGTAATGTAATACAATCCCAGAACCATATCCTGTGCAGGCACCGTAATAGGAGCACCATTCGCCGGGTTCAGAATATTATGCGACTGCAACATCAACAATTGAGCCTCAAGAACAGCCTCATTGCTCAACGGCAAGTGGACGGCCATCTGGTCACCGTCGAAGTCCGCGTTGAAGGCCGTACATGCCAACGGATGCAACTGGATAGCCTTACCCTCAATCATCTTGGGCTGGAATGCCTGAATACCCAGACGGTGCAATGTCGGCGCACGGTTCAACAGAACCGGATGTCCCTTCATCACATGTTCAAGTATATCCCATATTACAGCTTCCTTGCGGTCTACAATTTTTTTGGCTGACTTCACAGTCTTTACAATGCCACGTTCAATCAGCTTGCGGATGATGAACGGCTTATACAATTCAGCAGCCATCAGCTTCGGAATACCGCACTCGCCCATCTTCAGTTCAGGGCCTACGACGATAACCGAACGTGCCGAATAGTCAACACGTTTACCCAGCAAGTTCTGGCGGAAACGTCCCTGCTTACCTTTCAAGCTGTCTGACAGAGATTTCAAAGGACGGTTTGCGTCAGTCTTTACCGCACTCGACTTGCGTGAGTTGTCGAACAGAGAGTCAACCGCCTCCTGCAACATACGTTTCTCGTTGCGCAGAATCACTTCCGGAGCCTTGATTTCAATCAGACGTTTCAAACGATTGTTACGGATGATAACGCGACGATACAAATCGTTCAAGTCAGAAGTGGCGAAACGGCCTCCGTCCAACGGAACCAGCGGACGAAGTTCAGGCGGAATGACCGGCACGATACGCACAATCATCCATTCAGGTTTGTTACGTCCGCGTGAAGCACGGAACGATTCAACGACCTGCAGACGCTTCAACGCTTCATTCTTGCGCTGCTGCGAGGAATCGTTGTTTGCCTTATGACGCAGTTCGTACGACAACGCGTCCAAATCCAGCCCGACCAGCAAATCATAAATTGCTTCCGCACCCATTTTTGCAATAAACTTGTTCGGGTCGGTGTCTTCCAGATACTGATTGTCCTTGGGAAGCGTATCCAGAAGGTCCAGATATTCTTCCTCCGACAACAAATCATACTTGCTGATTCCATCCTCTGCCTTCACACCCGGCTGGATTACCACATAACGTTCGTAATAAATGATTGCATCAAGCTTTTTCGTAGGCAAGCCAAGAAGATATCCGATCTTGTTCGGCAAAGAACGGAAATACCAGATATGAGCTACCGGCACCACCAGCTGGATATGACCGCTCCGTTCACGACGAACCTTTTTCTCTGTCACCTCCACACCGCATCGGTCGCACACAATGCCTTTATAACGGATACGCTTGTATTTGCCGCAATGGCACTCATAGTCCTTCACCGGACCGAAGATACGTTCGCAGAACAAACCGTCACGTTCCGGCTTGTAGGTACGGTAATTGATTGTTTCCGGCTTCAGCACTTCACCATACGAGTTTTCCAGAATCTCCTCCGGTGAGGCCAGACCGATAGTAATCTTTGAAAAATTACTTTTTATCTTAGTATCTTTTCTAAAAGCCATACTTTGTATTTTATATAAAATGAAGAATTAATCATGAAGAACAGGGAAAATCCCCGTTCTTCACCAAGAATTTTATTCCAGCGTAATGCTCAGACACAAACCTCTCAGTTCATGCAACAGCACATTCAGAGATTCAGGAATGCCCGGAGTAGGCATCGGCTCACCTTTGACAATGGCTTCATATGCCTTGGAACGTCCTACCACATCATCCGACTTGATAGTCAGGATTTCCTGCAGGATATGGGCGGCACCAAATGCTTCAATTGCCCAAACCTCCATTTCTCCGAAACGCTGACCACCGAACTGTGCCTTACCACCAAGCGGCTGCTGAGTAATCAGCGAGTACGGGCCGATAGAACGTGCATGCATCTTGTCTTCAACCATATGGCCCAACTTCAACATATAAGTCACGCCGACCGTAGCCGCCTGGTCAAATTGCTCGCCTGTTCCACCATCATACAAATACGTTTTACAATAACGGGGCAGTCCTGCCTTGTCTGTCCATTTGTCCAGATCATCCAGCGTAGCTCCGTCAAAAATTGGAGTCGCAAATTTCACGCCCAACTCTTTACCGGCACGGCCAAGCACCGCTTCAAATATCTGACCAATATTCATACGCGAAGGCACACCCAACGGATTCAGAACAATATCCACCGGAGTTCCGTCAGCCAAGAACGGCATGTCTTCCTGACGGACAACACGCGAAACAATACCCTTGTTTCCATGACGACCGGCCATCTTGTCACCGACACCAATCTTACGCTTCTTGGCAATGTAAACTTTCGCCATCTGAATGATACCTGAAGGAAGCTCATCACCGATTGTCAACGCAAACTTCTTACGCTTCAATTCCGCATCAAGTTCCTTATATTTCTTCAGATAGTTCATCACCAGGTCGCGGATCATGTCATTCTTATGAGCATCATTTGTCCACTTGCTCAACTGAATGACGGTATAGTCCAACGGAGCCAGATCATGTTTGGTAAACTTGGCCCCTTTGGCAATGACTTCCGTGCCAAGATAGTCCTTCACTCCCTGAGAAACCTTATCAGATGTCAGAACCAACAGCTTGTTAATAAGGATTTCTTTCAGTGCAGCAGCCTTTTCTTCAAATTCTTCATTCAATTTCGGAAGGATCGCCTTGTCTGCATTCTTCTCACTGCGAGTCTTGATCACACGAGAATACAGTCTCTTGTCGATAACCACACCGCGCAATGACGGCGAAGCCTTCAAGGAAGCGTCCTTCACATCCCCCGCCTTGTCACCGAAGATAGCACGGAGCAGCTTTTCTTCAGGAGAGGGGTCTGATTCACCTTTCGGTGTAATCTTACCGATAAGGATGTCACCCGGTTCCACACGCGCACCGACACGGATGATACCGTTCTCATCCAAATCCTTCGTCGCTTCTTCACTCACGTTCGGAATGTCAGAAGTCAATTCCTCCATACCGCGTTTCGTTTCACGGACTTCCAGAATATATTCGTCCACATGAACGGAAGTCAGGATGTCTTCACGAACCATACGTTCGTTCAGCACGATAGCATCCTCATAGTTATATCCTTTCCACGGCATGTAGGCAACGAGCAGATTCTTTCCCAAAGCCAGTTCACCGTTTGCCGTTGAATAACCTTCAGTCAGGATGTCACCCTTCTTCACACGCTGCCCCTTGTCACAGATCGGACGCAAGTCGATTGTCATGCTCTGGTTCGTCTTCCGGAATTTCGGGATGCGATATTCCTTCAGAGCCGGTTCGAAGCTGACAAACTCCTCATCCTCCGTACGGTCGTACAAGATACGGATTGTCGTTGCATCCACAAAATCAACCACACCGTCACCCTCGGCCGCAATCTGCGTACGGGAATCCTCACAAAGCTGCTTTTCAATGCCCGTACCAACAATCGGAGCTTCAGTCCGCAACAGAGGAACAGCCTGGCGCATCATGTTTGATCCCATCAATGCACGGTTCGCATCGTCATGCTCAAGGAAAGGAATCAAAGAAGCCGCGATAGAAGCAATCTGCTGCGGAGACACATCCATCAGGTCAACCTGATCAGGTGCAACCACTGGATAATCCGCATCACGGCGTGACTTCACTTTATTGCGCACGAACGTTCCGTCATCATTCAACGGCGCATTACCCTGTGCAATAATCTTATCTTCCTCTTCTTCTGCCGACAAATATTCAATGCCTTCCGGCGACAAGTCCACAACACCATCCTTCACCTTACGGTAAGGAGTAACAATAAATCCAAGGTCATTAATCTTCGCATAGACACACAGAGAAGAAATCAGACCGATATTCGGACCTTCCGGAGTCTCAATCGGGCACAGACGTCCATAATGAGTATAGTGTACGTCACGCACCTCAAATCCGGCACGGTCACGAGACAAACCGCCAGGTCCCAAGGCAGACAAACGACGCTTGTGAGTAATTTCAGCCAGCGGGTTTGTCTGGTCCATGAACTGAGACAATGCGTTTGTTCCGAAGAAAGAATTGATTACAGAAGAAATGGTCTTCGCGTTAATCAAATCAATCGGAGTAAACACTTCATTGTCGCGCACATTCATACGCTCACGAATAGTACGGGACATACGAGCCAGACCGATGGCAAACTGGTTTGACAGCTGTTCGCCGACAGTACGCACACGACGGTTGCTCAAATGGTCGATATCATCCACATCCGCCTTTGAGTTGATCAACTCAATCAGATATTTGATGATCTCGATAATATCTTGTTTAGTCAATACTCTGACATCCATAGGAGTATCGAGATTCAACTTCTTGTTGATACGATAACGGCCTACGTCGCCCAAGTCATAACGTTTCTCAGAGAAGAACAAGTTATTGATAACTTCACGTGCACTGGCATCATCGGCAGGATCCGCATTACGCAACTGACGATAAATATACAGCACGGCCTCCTTCTCAGAATTACTCGGGTCTTTCTGGAGAGTATTGAAAATAATAGAATAATCCGACGAATTGGCCTCCTCATTATGAAGGAGGATATTCTGAACTCCTGATTCAAGAATCAAATCGATGTGTTCAGGTTCAATGACCGTTTCACGGTCAATCACAACCTCATTACGTTCGATGGAAACCACCTCACCCGTATCCTCATCAACGAAATCTTCAGTCCATGTTTTCAGCACACGTGCAGCCAACTTGCGGCCAACAATCTTCTTCAGGTTCGTCTTGGTCACCTTCACATCTTCGGCCAGGTTAAAGATTTCAAGAATATCTTTATCATTCTCAAACCCTACAGCCCTGAGCAACGTCGTTACCGGCAATTTTTTCTTGCGGTCGATGTACGCATACATCACATTGTTGATATCCGTAGCGAACTCAATCCACGAACCTTTAAAAGGAATGATACGCGCAGAATACAATTTCGTCCCGTTTGCATGAATGCTCTGTCCGAAGAACACACCCGGCGAACGGTGCAACTGAGAAACAACCACACGCTCCGCACCATTGATTACAAAAGTGCCTTTCGGAGTCATATAAGGAATCGGTCCCAGATACACATCCTGAATGACCGTATCAAAATCTTCATGATCGGGGTCTGTACAATAAAGCTTCAGTTTCGCTTTCAAGGGAACACTATAAGTGAGTCCACGCTCCAGACAATCGTCAATTGTATAATGAGGCGGATCAATATAGTAATCAAGGAACTCGAGCACAAAGTTATTACGTGTATCGGCTATCGGAAAATTCTCCGCAAAAACCTTATATAGTCCATCGTTCTTTCGTTTCTCGGGGGGAGTATCTAACTGAAAAAAGTCATGGAAAGACTTTAACTGCACTTCCAGAAAATCCGGATAGTCCATCGGATTCTTGACGGAAGCAAAATTAATTCGTTGATTTTGAGTTTCTGAAGACATCTGTATGGAGTTTTAATGAATTTGATGCCAGTTGAAAAAATCACTTTCATCTGGCGAACTTAATATAGACGCAAAAAGGTTAAGAATCCTCATGCACGAGGATTCCTAACCGAGATACCTGATTTACAGGACAATCTTATTTAAGTTCGATTTCAGCTCCAGCTTCTTCCAGAGTTTTCTTCAGAGATTCAGCTTCATCCTTAGCCAAACCTTCCTTCAAAGTGCTGGGAGCACCATCAACCAAGTCTTTAGCTTCTTTCAAGCCAAGACCACAAGCTTCTTTCACTGCCTTAACTACCTGCAATTTAGCGGCACCTGCGCTTTTCAGCACTACATCGAATGAAGTCTTTTCTTCAACAGCGGCTGCACCGGCAGCAGCAGGACCAGCAGCAACAGCTACAGCTGCAGCAGCAGGTTCAATACCATATTCTTCTTTCAGGATAGTTGCAAGCTCATTAACTTCCTTTACTGTCAAGTTAACCAATTGTTCTGCAAAAGCTTTCAAATCTGCCATTTTTGTATGAATTTAATTGTTTGTTACTGTTTTGAATTATTAAAGTTGTTCGGTTCTTCTTATTTATGCACAGCGCAGAACCATTATTCTCCACGCTCTGCCAAAGTCTGAAGAACTCCGTGAATGGTGTTGCCACCTGATTGAAGAGCCGAAATGACGTTCTTTGCAGGAGACTGCAGCAATGCCACAATTTCTGCGATAACCTCGTTCTTGCTCTTGATTGTTGCGAGAGCCTCCAGCTGATCCGCACCTACATAGAAACTTTCCTCTGCATAAGCAGCCTTCAAAGAAGGGACACCATCCTTATATTCCTTCAACAGTTTTGCCGGAGCATTTGCTGTTTCACAGAACATTACAGCAGTAGTGCCTTTCAAAGAATCAAACAACGGTGAATAATCAACGTCCAGACTCATCAACGCCTTGTGAAGCAAAGTATTCTTCACCACCACCAGCTTGATACCTGTGTTGAAGCATTTTCTACGGAGCTCACTTGTCGCAGCCGCATTCATCGCGGTTGTATCAATCACATAAAAGTGTCCATATTGCTTCACGGTATCAGCCAACTGACCGATAACAATAGTCTTATCTTCCTTTCTCATGATTTCCTCCTGTCCTATTAAATTTCGTCTACAGTCTTAGGGTCAATCTTGATACCCTTGCTCATAGTACTTGAAAGATAAATGCTCTTGATATAAGTACCCTTAGCTGCACTTGGTTTCAGTTTGATAATGGTAGCGATAAACTCCTTTGCATTATCACGGATTTGGTCAGCAGCGAAAGACACTTTGCCGATAGAAGCATGAACGATACCGCTCTTGTCAACCTTAAAGTCAATCTTACCCTGCTTAACTTCCTTCACAGCCTTAGCTACATCCATAGTCACAGTACCACTTTTGGGGTTCGGCATCAGTCCACGGGGACCGAGGATACGACCCAAAGCACCGATCTTACCCATGATAGACGGCATCGTAATAATTACATCCACGTCTGTCCATCCACCTTTGATCTTTTCAATATATTCGTCAAGACCAACATAGTCAGCACCAGCTTCCTTCGCAGCAGCTTCAGCGTCAGGTGTACACAAAACAAGCACACGTACCTGCTTTCCTGTCCCATGAGGAAGGGCTACAACGCCTCTTACCATCTGGTTAGCCTTACGAGGGTCTACACCTAAACGTACGTCAATATCTAATGAAGCGTCAAACTTGGTATAAGTGATTTCCTTTACCAGTTCGGCAGCTTCTTTAAGAGAGTATGCTTTCCCTGCTTCAATCTTACCTGCAGCCAACTTTTGATTTTTTGTCAGTTTACCCATTGTCAATTGAAGTTAATTAATTATTACCCGGGAAGTCACCTTTTACAGCGATACCCATACTTCTAGCCGTACCTGCCACCATTGACATAGCAGATTCGATAGTAAAGCAGTTCAAGTCAACCAACTTGTCCTGAGCAATCGCACGAATCTGATCCCAAGTAAGTTCAGCGACTTTCTTACGATTAGGTTCAGCAGAACCGCTCTTAATCTTGGCTGCCTCAAGCAACTGAATAGCTACAGGAGGAGTCTTGATTACAAAATCAAAAGACTTGTCTGTGTAGTAGGTAATGATTACAGGCAATACTTTACCTGCCTTGTCCTGGGTTCTGGCATTGAATTGCTTGCAAAACTCCATGATATTGATACCCTTGGAACCCAAAGCGGGACCAACGGGAGGAGATGGATTTGCAGCGCCTCCTTTAATCTGTAATTTGATTAGTCCAGCAACTTCTTTAGCCATTTT